>NZ_QWZQ01000026.1 GCF_003885105.1 Lactiplantibacillus garii | reverse complement strand
CCATTAATTAATTCTTTCTTGGCTATTGGTTCTTTAAGCATCTTAAATTCAATGGTCTTGCATAGGCTAAAAAATATACAAATATCATATCGGGTTTATTTCAGAGTCAAAAATAAAGAGATTGGGACTTATGTCCTAATCTCTTTATTTTTACACACTTTCACATCATTAGCTCAATTTGACTAAGGCTCGCTGAACCGCTTCTTTTAACGCCCGGCTCGAGCGCGAGGCCCCGGTAGCGGCGTCAACTTCGTAAGTGTTTTTAGCCACCATTTCTTGGGGTAACGTTTGTAACGCGGCGGACGCCACGTCGTCACTCTCACTTTCTTCCAACACTTCAACGTTTTCGAGCTTATGATCATCATCGACCGTTACGCGGACGACGACTTCACCGCCCATTCCCGCATCACTGCGACCGATTGCCTGATTAGGGGCGCACGGGTAGTCTTCGTGTGCGGTTGCGTCAGTCCCCAGCGTGTCCGTCGATGACGGCGTGGTTTCAGCTTCAACGGCTTGCGCCGCGTTTTCAGCTAGCGGGACGGTGGTAGCTTTCGGCACGGCCGCATTTTCACCGGCGATCTTACCAAAGATCAATAACTCGGCAAGGTTTCCCCCACCAGCGTACTGATTAACAAACAACGCACCAAGTTCGCCGGCTTCGTATAAGTGTGGGATCGGCGTTCCGGTCGTATCGAGCACTTCCGTCCGTGAATTCCGCCGGGCACCCCCCTGCGTATTCAACATGTTTTGCCGCAGCGCTAACGCGTAATAGGGACCGTCATCCAACGCCCGTAACGACTTCGGATCACGGTGAAAGGCGTAGTCTTTTCCATGGGTCGCAAAGAAATTAAAATCTGACACGGTTTCGGTCAATTTATCCGCGGAAACGCCAATTTGATGAGCCAATTCCGCAACCGAATCAGCCTTGACTGCTTGTTCCGTCATGGTCTTAAACAGATCAGGCGTCAGGATGCCCCGTAATGATAACGGGTAGTTCGACAGGTCAACGTTTTGTAACTCATCAAATTTGGTTTGATCAAAAATGAGGAACGGGTTGCTTTGAGCCGCCGGTGCCCGCCAAGCCGTACCGTGATCGTTGATCTTACCATGCCGGTTAACTTCGTCTTCTTTAAAGTACCGGGTTCCGTCCGTTCCGATCGCAAACACGCTTCCCTGAGTGATCGGCGGACAAACGACGGCCATGTTCCCCTTGCCGCGCTTACCCTTCGTCGTGCGGATCGATAAACCGTGCAGTAGCCCTAACGATTCATAGCTTTGCATGTGCGCGAGGTCGGCGCCCACTTCTTGGGCCATCGTGATCCCGATGCCGTGATTATACAGCGTGCCGATTGGTGCCAGATAATCGGCTCCTAAGTATTCTTGGATCATCCGTTGATTATTTTCAAAACCACCGGTGGTCATGATGACCCCGTTGCGGGCACGAATATTACGCAGGACGTGTCCACGTTCGATCTGTGCACCTAGTACCGTGCCATCCGCGGCTTGTAGTAAATGGCGGGCCGGGGAACTGTACCAGACGTCGATACGGTCCTGACGATCCATGACGGCTTTACGTAAAGCCTTCCATAATCCACTGTCACCGAACCCTTTATGAACGGTCGTCAAATCATAAGCACCCGCTCCCGGTAGTTCCGGAAATTCCTCCGTGAACTGTTTCACTAATGGATCCGCATTGGGATCCTTTTTGAAACGGTACGGTTCGGTCCCAAACGCGTCTTTGATGTAATCTCCCATGTTGACCAACCCCTCAACGAAGGTGTCCAACTGATCCTCATCGATCGCCAGGGGTGCAGCCATGGCCCGGTGGTACGTTTTCAAACCTTCCACGTCATCACCAGAAGCGATGACCTGTTCAGCGTAACGCGTGTTCCCACCTTCATGGCCCTCCGGCGCCGCATCGACCAATAACACTTTTGAACCTGCGTCCGCCGCAAAGCGTGCAGCCGTGGCCCCCGCGCCACCAAATCCGAGTACAACAACGTCATAAATTGCATCCCACCGGGTCAAATTATTAGCTTTCATTTTTATCCACCACTATCCATAATCTAGAAAAATTGGATAGTTCCTTTCTTGCTTATTTACGGGCAGTGTCCGGTGAATCATAAAACCGTTAAAAACAATCACGTGTCTGAACCTTAAATTATTTTTATCCTTGATCGATGACCACCCACTTTGACAACGTCTCCACTTGATCGCACCAATGACGACCAAACGGTTCCCGCATCGTTGGATTTAACAAGATATCTCATTAGTACAGCGCTTACACGTAGTATAACTCATTTTATAAAAATAAGTAACACTTATTGGCTTTTATAGCTGTTTTTGTATATTATTTTTTCAAAAATTTGGTTTTCTCAGATAAAAATCCGACTACCAGCCAATTAGCGGTTACCCACCCTTCATTTAAAACGACCTAAAAAACAGAGGTTGTGACAAAAGTCACAGCCTCTGTTGTATCTCCGAACAATTATTATCGAAACGGGTTTCAAAAGTCAGCAGGCTCCGCTTAACCACGTATGTCAAACAATCCAAGTCCAGGATTGTTCGCCATACGCCGTTAATGCTCACCAGCTAACCGACTTTTGGCACACTCTGTTTTTTGGTTACGCTGGCAAGTACCAGCGTTGAATTTTTTCAATGGTCTCCCTGTCCAGGTAGCGGACCTCCACCGTTTTGGCGGCGTTGCCCGCCCGTAGCTTAACGGTCAGGTGCGCGAGCTGGCCGCGCTGTAACCACACGCTCTGCCGGACTTCTAGGGATTGAACCCTGACCCGCGGCACCACGAAGCGTTCGCGGGTAAACCACGACCCCGTTTGTAAAACGAGGTGGGCGCCGGCTAAAGCGACCCCGGCATTGCGCCCGGCGTAGCGGCCCTGCAAGGTTGCAATCAGTAACCCGACCGGCCAGCACCACATCACAATCCGAAGTAAGTTCGGCAGCCACCACCACACCACCCCGGTCAGGGCCGCCAAGCCGAACCCCCAGAGAAGCAAGCTATTGCGCACGAATAACCAGCAGCCCAGCCGGCCAACCGGAATTAAGGCGGTACTAGGTGGCCACCAGCTAATGAACGGTGCCAGTGTTGCGTCCACCTGATTCGGTTTGATCACCGGTAACAACACCAGTTCCCGGTCATTCTCGTCTTCACCGGCCTGCCCCGCCGTCAACGCCTGAACGGTCGTCAGGCGCAACCATTGCCGTAAAATACTTTGTTTGAGTTTGACCGCTTGGATCCGGCGTACGGGTAAACTGACCCGTTTACTTTGGAAAAAGCCGTGGGTCATGTTGAGCGTTTGCGCCGTTTTGACCAGTGTGAAGTGGTAGTAGCGCTGCACCACGGTGGCGTAGGACGCCAGTAATCCGCAAACGAGCACCAGCACCCCCAGACCAATCAGCCACCCCGTTTGCAGGGTCACCAACTGGTGTTCTAACTGGTCAACGGTGCGTTCGGGGGCCAACTTCGTGAGCTTGTCGTATAGCCAGCCCAGCACCAAAATGATTGGTACCACGCCTAACGAACTGAGCGCGTAAGTATTTAAGGCGGACCAACTAATTTGATAGCGCGGCTCCGACGGGTTTTGACTAAGCGCCGTATCCGCCGATTGAGCCAACGCAGCGACCGGGTGAACTTGACCGTGCCGGTAGGCTTCAATCAAATCGCCCACGCTTTGCGGTACCACGGCCAACTGCCCCTCGCCATCGTCGTCCTGCTTGCCGGCGGTTTCAATCGTCAAACGCTCTAAATGCAGCGGTCTTAAATAGAACCACTGGTTGCGTTGAACGGTTTGAATTTTGGCGTAGGGGATGTGGGTGACTTGCCGCACGAATAAACCGCGCTGAATCGTCACGCCCGCGGGGGTCACCTGGTAAGTGAAACGCCAGTAACGGACGCCGGTCGCCACCACGCTTAACAGTGTAAGTCCCCCGAGGCCGACCAGTCCCCAGAACACCGCGGTTTCCGTGGCGAGTTTGTCCAGCAGGAAAAAGCCCAGCACCCATAGTAGTACCAAGTTGCGGCCCGTTCGCCATAAAAATTGAATTAATGCCGGCCAGGCCAAGTGTTTAGGCTTCATCGCGGGCCTCCCGCGCTAACCGGATGATCTGCTCACGCAATTGGTCGGCCACCGCTGGCGTGACCCCGTCAATTTTATCGCTCGCCGCGGCCGTTTCGACCGTTACCGCCTGTAATTTCACGAGTTGCAGTAGTGGTCCGGCCGCTAACGTCACGTTTTGAATGCGACCGATTGGGATCGCGACCTGTTTTTTAAAAAAGACCCCGCTACTTAAATACACCGCGTTTTCAGTGATTCGGTAACGCCAAAAAGCGTAACGGTACGGAATCAATCCAAGTTCGACCACGACGTCCAACAGGCTTAAGACCACCCCAAGTACCGGTAACCACCCCCACCAGTGCCAATAAGTGTGCGCCAACCAAAGAGCCGCGCTGATCAGTAGGCCGACCCCACCACTGATCAAGGCCGCATAACACCAGACGGTTTTGATCCGCCGCGGTAACTGTTCTGCTTGCATTTAACACCCTCCAAATTAAGTCTCGTCCCCCAAAGTTTAGCATAGTGGTCACGCTTTTAAAATGACCACTAAGACTGAAACGACGTCAACCTCCGTTGAACCAAATCACGACCAACCGGCAACGCTTCGTTTGCGAATGATTGCCGGTTGGTCGTGATTTAAATTTCTGGCACTGCTTGCGCCGTAATGAACAATCCAATTATCAAAATAACGTTTACCGCTTGCGTCGTGGGAACCAGAACGTTAGCAACGCGATCAGGCTCAATAGAACGGCGCCGACCTTGCTAGTAGGCGCGTCTTCGTCCGTCTGCGGTAACGTCGCCTGACGAGTCACCCGGCTGGTTTTAGCAGGTGCGTTACTTTCCCGCCGAAGCGCTGACTGTGCTGGGGCCAAGCGAACCGGCGTGCTAACTGCTTCAGTCGTGACCGGTGACGCTGCTTTCGGCGTACCGCTTAGCTGATCCGGTTTGACCGTCGTTACGGGCACACCGGGTTCAGTTGAAGTCGTTGGTGTTGCTGGTTCAACTGGCCGTTCCGGAGCCGTTGGGGTCTCGGGCACAACCGGTTTATCCGGGTTCGCCGGGACTTCCGGTTCAATTGGCTTATCCGGATCAGTTGGAACTTCCGGTTCGACCGGCTTTTCTGGATCCACTGGTACTTCCGGTTCGACCGGTTTTTCCGGGTCTACTGGCACTTCTGGTTCAACCGGTTTTTCCGGATCCACTGGTACTTCCGGTTTGACCGGTTTTTCTGGGTCTACTGGCACTTCCGGTTCAACCGGTTTATCCGGATCCACTGGTACTTCCGGCGCACTCACTGTCACGGTCGCCGTGGCACTTTGGCGTCGCTGCTGCTGATCAGTGAACCAGTAAGTTACTTGGTACTGTCCCGCTGTGGCCGTATTAACTGGATCACTAACTTGGACCCGGTCAAGTGGCACGGTGCTACCGTCCACGTCACGGGCCACTAAAACGTTAGCCAACGCGTCCCACGCATCACCGACAGACAGTTGAACGGCGGTTTGGTTTAATTGCAGCTGGGCCTCATTGGGTAAAACGCGCACGTCGGCTGTGGCCGTCCACCGTTTTTGCTGCTGGTCCACAAAGCTGTAAGTCAACCGGTAATCTCCAGCAACCGTTGCGTCAACTGTTCCGTTCACTGAGACCGTGACTTTAGTTCCGTCTACGTCCGTAGCCCGAGCAACATTGTCGTTTGCATCCCACTGGTCACCGACCCGGAGTTCAACCACTGACTGCTTAAGGCTTAGGTTGGCCAAGTTTTCTAGGACACGTACCTCAGTCGTTGCGAGATGCTTAACGCCCTGTTGATCCGTAAACTCATACGTGACCGTACCCACACCCGCCGTGGTTAAATCGATCGTGCTGTTAATCGTAAGCTGATTAGTCGCATCAGTTCCGTCTACGTCCGTGGCTCGTTGAATATTATCAATAGCGTTCCATTGATCACCAACCCGGAGTTCAACGTTCGAATCCTGAACACTTAAATCGGCTAAGTTTTCCAGCACCGTCACCGCTGTCGTGATCAAGTGCTCGATTCCATGCTGATCCACGAACCCGTACGTTACCGTGCCTGAACCAGTTTTGCTCGTGTCAACGGTACTACTAATGACAACTCGGTCAGTAACATCGGTCCCGTCCACGTCCGCAGCTCGTTGCAAATTGGTCCGTGCATCCCACACATCACCGACCCTAAGGTTAATCGTTTCTTGTTTAACGTTTAAATTGGCCAAGTTTTCTAAAACGGTAATGGTCGTGGTTGCCGTATGCTGGAATCCTTGCTGATCAACAAATTCATAGCTGACCGTCCCTTCACCAGGAATAGTCAAATCAACGTTATTACTTATTTTAATTTGGTCAATAACGTTTGTTCCGTCGACATCTCGTGCCTGAATGACGTTATCAAGGGCGTCCCACTCATCGCCAGCTCGTAGCTGAACATTAGCCGCCTTAACCCTTAAACTAACTAAGTTTTCTAACACTTTCACGTTCGTGGTTACAGCGTATTTATTGCCTTGACGATCAGTCAGTTCATAGGTCACAGTATTCGCACCAACTTTTGTGAGGTCAACAGTACCCGTGATGTTGACTTGATCAGTAAGATCAGTTCCATCAACGTCTAGTGCTTGCGCAATATTATTGAGGGCACTCCATTTATCGCCAACCCGCAGTTCAATCATTGGCTCCTTCACGTCTAATTTAGCTAAGTTTTCCAAGATATTTATGTTAGTTGTCGCAGTATGTTTCGTGCCTTGACGGTCAGTCAATTCATAAGTCACGTTGGTCGTGCCAACTTTTGTGAGGTCAACAGTACCGATAACGTGAACTTTATTAGTAATATCAACTCCGTCTACTTCCAGTGCATGCGCAATATTTTCAGTAGCATTCCATTTATCACCAACCCGTAATTCAACTTCGGTCGCCTTAACCCTTAAATCAGCTAAGTTTTCTAACACTTCTACAATCGTTGTTGCACGGTGAATTTTGCCTTGACGGTCAGTTAATTCATAGGACACGGTGTTCGTGCCAATTGTTGTGAGGTCAATATTACCTGTGATGTTGACTTGATCAGTAAGATCAGTTCCGTCTACGTCCAGTGCATGCTTAATATTATCAATCACACTCCACTTGTCACCTGCGCGAAGTTGAACTGTCGGCTCCTTGACATCTAAAACGGCTAAGTTTTCTAGCACTTCCACAACTGTTGTTGCACGGTGGATATTGCCTTGACGGTCGGTTAATTCATAGGTCACAGTATTCTTGCCAACGTGCGCCAAGTCCACCTTACCGGTAACGTGGACCTTATCAGTAAGATCAGTTCCGTCTACATCCAGTGCTTGCTTGATATTTTCGATAGCACTCCACTTGTCACCAGCGCGAAGTTGAACTGTCGGCTCCTTGACATCTAAACCGGCTAAGTTGGCCAAAACGGTCACGATTAATTTAGCTGAGTGCAGCGTTTCCTGTTTATCCGTATAACCGTATAAAACGGTGTACGTCCCCGGTGTAAGCCGATCAACCGTGTCCGTAATTTTAACCTGGGCAGTCGCGTCCGTGCCGTCGATCGCGGTAGCGGTGACAAACGATTTTGCATCCCACTGATCACCCGCGTAGAAAGTTTGCTGCGACGTAGTTAAGGCCAGACCCGCTTGGTTCGCTAAAATGGTGACCGTGGCCGTCGCTGTTTGGCGTTCACCAAACAGATCGACAAACGTGTAATTAACGTCGTACGTGCCGACTTGCTGGAAATCTACCGGGTTCGTAATCTGAATAGTGGTCGGGTCTAACACCGTACCGTCGGAATCCGTAGCGCTCTCAACATTAGCTAACGCGTCCCACTGATCCCACTGATAAAGGAAAATTGCCGAGTCTTTTAACTGCAGCTTAGCCAAGTTTTCTCCGGCCAAAACGGTAACCGTAGCCGTTTGACTGAGCGTACCGGTCCCATCCGGAATACTGTACACTACCTGATAAACGCCCGGACGGTTCAATTTAACGACCGTTTCACCCGCCGCGTTGATCAACTGAACGTCCACGTCCGTACCGGCAAGTTGGTTCCCCAGTGCGTCAAAAACTAATGCCACGTTAGTCCGCGGGTCCCAGTGATCATCAGTGGACACGGTTTTAGTGTCCTCAGTCAGTGTCAAGCCCTTAACGATCACCTGCACCGTTTTAGTTACTAAATTTTTAAATTGGTCATTAAATTGGTACGTCACTTGGTAAACGCCCGGCGTTTGACCGTCTACGGAACCGCTTACATTTATCCGTTCCAAAGCAACCGTGCTACCATCCGCGTCGGTAGCAGCTTTTAAATTATCACCCAACCAGGTCTCACCCACCGTAATTACCGAATTATCGGCGTCGATAGCGGCCTGATTGGCAACAAATTGCAGGCTGAACTTCTCAATGGCCTGAACCACGTTGGTTGGATCCGTGTAAGTCACGGTGATTTGGTAACGTCCCGTTTGGTCTGGATGAACATCCCCAACGGCCACCACTTTACCAGTGATCAAATCCGTAATGGTAATACCTAACTGATCCATATTTAACGGGGTACCAGCGTTATCACGCGCACTTACAACGCTGTCAGCCAATTTCCAGCTGGTCGTTGCATCGGCAATCTTCGTAATATCGTGCCCGATAATTTCAGCTTGCCAAGTCCAAGTATCGGTTGTCGCCAAATCCGCCTGTGCATCACTGTAGCGAGCGGTCAGTTCCGCCGCCGTTAACGCCTCGCCCGTGCGCGTATTCATCCAACGCCCAGTTGGTCCCTCAGCGTCATTTAGACCCGCTTTCAGTAAGACCGATAATTCGGAAACGTCCGTCAACCCCATACTAGCAAGTAATTTATCCAAGGTCATATCATCATCTTCAGATACATAGTAGATATCCTCTAAAGTTTTAATAGTTCCCGGTAACGTTAGCCGGGAATCCTTGCTTAGGGTTAGTACCCTTAAATTAACGGGAACATCTAGTATTTCTGGCGTTAAAGTTCCCACATCAACGAGATAGTTCCCCAGCGCTTTATCCAAACTAAACATACCGTTTAGTTTCAATGGTACTCCCAAACCATCCCAATAATTTATCCGGCTATTTTTTTGATTAAAGTGAGTCAAATTCAAGTCTGTTAAATTTGGCATCAAAAAAAACATAGCATTGGCATCCGTCAAGTTAGGCGTGTGAAAATTGGTTAAATCTAATGAACCAATTCCGGCATCGCCCATAAACATGCCCATCATATTTTTAACGTTAGTTGTTATAAGCGATGATACGTCGAGTTCCCTTAGTCCGGGCATTCCTGCAAACATCGTGGACATGTCCACGACCTGACTAGTATCAAATGAAGATGAAGATACATTTAAACTCGTTAAGCTAGTCATATTCAGAAACATTTGGGACATGTTGACGACCTGACTAGTGTTAAAATCTGATACATTCAGATTAGTGAGCGCCCAGTCATTCATAAACATACCGGCCATATTCGTAACCTTGTCAGTCTTGAGCGGTGACAAATTGATTTCAGTTAAAGCAATCATGCCAGCAAACATAAAACTCATATCGGTAACCTTGCTAGTATCCAGTTGTGAAATATCTAGGCTCGTCATTTGATTAACATTTCTAAACATTCCGTGCATATCCAGGACACCACTAGTATCAAAACTTGTCGGTAAAGTTAACTGTTCCAAAAAGTTTTGGTTCGCAAACATTTCCGACATATCCTGCACGCTGGTTGTATTCAAATTATCAAGAAGCCCAGAATAAAAACCGTCATATGCTTTGAACATGCCCGCCATGGTAGTCACCTTACTGGTGTCAAAATTACTGATATCAACTGCGTTATGACTGAGGTAACTAAAACTATCAAACATGTGGGACATATCCGTCACATTGTCCGTCTTAAAACTACTTAAACTTAGATCGTCGGGAAGAGTTGTGTGAAAAAACATATAGCTCATATTGGTAACGTTACTGGTATCAAAATCAACCGGACTCATTTCTACAACGAATGCACAATTAGCAAAAAAATAAGATAAATCTGTAACTGCACTTGTTTTAAATTTTTTAGTCCAATACAATTTATGCAAATTTTCAACGTTGTAAAACATATGGGACATATTAGTAACGTTACTCGTATCAAAATCGATATTAATGATAATGCGTCTGCCGTTTATGTTGGAAAACATTCCTTGCATGTTGGTAACGTTACCCGTATCAAAACTAACCGTCATCGAAGTTGGCAACGAATGATTACCAGCTATTTCTGAAAACATATAGGCCATGTTGGTCGTACCCTTTGTGTCAAGATTCTCATCATTAAACTCCGGGTCACCAGTTAATCTAAGACCCGAAAATAGGTGGGTTGCGTCACTACCAACCCGGACCGTGTCCCAAATTTTAACATCCTGAATAAGTAAGTTTTCGTCCTTGGTGGGATCCTTAGTCAGCCACTTTTGCCACCCAATGTTCCCCCAGTCCGTCACCTTACCGTCTTGATCCATTTTCACATTGGTATCCGTTAACTGACCGCCACCAATGTTTAAAACGTTGTTTTCGTCCAGCCACCATTCACTGGTTCCCCAAATACCACGACGGTCTTCTGCCGCCGCGTTGTAACCGTCGTAGTCCGTTACCGCTACGGGTTCAGCAGCCACCAGCGCGGCTTTCGCCATCAACGGTCGCACGGAACCGTGCGCCAGCTGGACTCCCTTAAGTCCATTTGGCGTCACCGTTGCGTCCTCCCCACTCACTGCGATGACTGGTTCCGACGACGTCCCCGATGTCGTGGATTCAGGTTCGGCAGGAGTAGTCGGTTCGACTTCGGTTGGCTCTGATTCGGTCACTTCCGGTTCGGTATTGTTCGTTACGGGCTCCTCTTCAGCCGCAGTCGGCGTAACATTCGTTGCCGACGGGTTATCCGTCGCACTTACCGGCACTTCACTGGTCGTGGTGGCCCCGTTTGTTGCCGAAACTTCCGGTGTATTGGCTGACTTAGCGTCTGCGCTCGTTGCCGGTTGTTCACTAACCGTATCCGCATTTACCTGGTCGGCCGCAGCGTCGGCCCCAGTACCATCATCCGTTGTACTCGTGGTTGCGGGCGGTGTTGACTGTCCCGACTGCTCAGTTTCGTTGGTAACGTTTTCTGCAGAATTATTCATTTTTTCACTAGTTGGACTAGCCGTCTGCCCCGTACGCAACACGGTTGTTCCAGCCGTTGTCGTATCTGGTTGGGTGACCGTTAGCGTCTTGTCATTGCTCGTTTGTGCCGCGTTCCCCGTATCGGCCTGCACGGACTGCTGGTTGATCTGCCACGCCAAAAGCGCCGCACCGGTCATTAACCAAACCCGGCTCGTCGCCTTGCCCCGCGTCATCGTAACCTGACTTTTACTCTCCAAGGTGTTCGCTCCCTCCAAAGGTTGATTCGATTGCAACTAATGTAAAATAAAATAAACCTAACGACATTGTAGCCGAAAGAGCGGACGATATAAAGCGCTTACACCATTTTATTTTAAATTCTTACCCCATAATAACGACCAGTTTATAAACAAAAAGAAGCTTCCCCGAAATTGCTTGGGAAACTTCAATATTTAATGGTCACTATTCTTTGTCCGCCGGGAAAGTCGCGATGATCTTATAGATCGGACCCTTGGCGCTAAATTTTTGTTCGTATTCGGTCTCGACGTTTTCTTCGGGCGTCACGACCGCGTGGAGGTCCAGCCAGACCTGTTCAAAGTGCAGGCCGTAGTTATTCATGCTGGTCAACGAAAATTCAAACAGGCCGCGGTTATCGGTCTTAAATTCGATTTGACCGTTGGGCTTTAAAACCTCTTGGTACGATTGCAAAAACGACTTGTAAGTCAAGCGCCGTTTTTCGTGCCGGGCTTTCGGCCACGGGTCGGAGAAGTTTAAGTATAACCGGTCGACTTCGTGGGGTTCAAAGAACGCCGTGACGGCCTGACCGTCCGCGTGGGCCAGCTGCAAGTTCGGTAACGGTTCTTCAACCAATTTTTTCAAAATAACGGCGATCACCGACGTTTGAATTTCAATGGCCACGTAGTTGATCTCGGGGTGGCGTTTGGCCATGTTGATGATGAACTGGCCCTTGCCGCTGCCGACTTCAATTTGTAACGGTTGGGCCTTTTCAAAACGGCTCTGCCACTGACCCTTTAACTGGGTCGGGTCTTCGGTGATCAGTTCCGGGTGGGCGGCAATTAACTTTGGCGCCCACGGTTTATTTCTTACACGCATAACTATTAATAACTCCTTATCGGTGTCCGTAAAATCGCCGCGAATTCCAACCGGGACTCGCGGCGACCTTTGCTTGCCATTTAATTAGACTTCGTACTGGGAAAGTTCTTCCAAAAAAATAATCTCGTGATTCATTTGGTGGTACTGATTCCGGTAGTAGTTGTCCTTAATATTCAATAATAAATTAATTTTAGCGTACCAAACCACCCGGGTCCGCAGATCCGCGGTCATGGTTTCGCCGTACTCCTTGAACCACGCCTGCCAAGCACTTAGCGGCACGTATTCGCACAGTAACATGCTAATGTCGGAGGCCGGGTCCGCGAAGCGCGCGGAGTCCCAGTCAACTAAGTAGAGCTGCCGGTGATCGGATAATAACCAGTTCTTATGGTTCAAATCGCCGTGACAAACTCGGTAATCCGCCACTGGTAAAGTCGGCAGGGTCCCTTGTAATTCAGTTAAGACGTTTGCCATCAACGGGTGTTGACGCAAATCATCTGGTAAATCGCTCAAATATTCGCGAATAAATTGGTGCGGTCGGACGACCTGACCGCCAACCTTGGTTAACATCCGGTGAAGCAACTTGGAATTGTGCACACGTGCCAATAAATGCGCCACTTCAGGCAGCCGCATTTGTTGCTTCGTTAAAGTTTGACCATTCAGCCACTCTTGGGCCGTTAACGTATCCCCACTCGAGATACGTTTTGTCCAGATCAATCGCGGGGTAATTTCTTCCATCGACAGCGCCGCTAAAAACGGCGAAGCGTTACGTTTAAGGAACAATCGTTGGTGATCTTTTTTGCCCATGAACGCCTTGTTCGTATTCCCATAAATCGGATAAATGTCCCAGCCGTCATCGAGTTCGAAATCCATCAGCCCCACTCCTCTCAAAAAATTTATTTACTCATTCAACTTACTCAACAATCACATTCTAAAGACCAAACCGGCTCGCGTCAAGTCCTTTTTAAGCGTTGCTACGTCGGCGTTTTAAGCTAATCGCAACTTGGCATACCAAGCAACTAAGAGATAGATTTCAACCGCGTTGATCACCAGTAAAAACCCGACTTGGACTAACGGTGCGTTACTTAACCAGAAGGCCGCTAAAAAGATGACCCCGGTCACACTTAACACGTTTGTCAGCAGCCGTTGAAAGTTTGCCAAGCGCCGTTTCGCGCTCAACGGATAAATGTGTGTAAAAACTATATTATCGTAACGCTTATAAAACGGCAACAGTTGGAACCCAATTAAGTAGATAAAAACGACGTCCAACGCCATGGCTAACCAGCCGTGACCGCTGAAATACAGCAGGATGGCGCCGATCACGGTCAAACGGGCCACTAACCCGCTGAATTCGGTCCCGCGCAACATCCCGCGGCTAAACAGGTACCCAAACGCGTGGGCCTGGTCTTTCGGCAACCAGCGCAGCACCCAGTCGAGGTAGCGCCGGCGTTTGACACTCCCCTGCACCATCGGCACGTCGGTAAACAGGTTAAAGAAACGGTAAATGCCGAGCATCCGGTTGGCTTCCAGTTTAACATCGTCGCGCCAAGCAACCACGCTGTGCGGCCACAGCCGGTTGTGCCAAACCCGCTGAACCCCGGCCAACGCTAACGCCAGCACTAAGCTGAGCCACGGCGACACTAATAACCCGAGTGCTAAGATCACGAGGGCGACTAACCAGTTAAGTGGTTTCGACCAGCGTTTAGCGGTCACGGTCAATCGGTACAGGTGGGTCACGGCTAACGTCATCTGACTATCCTTTAACGCCAACTGGGTCACGAGGAGGGCCACCAGTGCCGCGCCGGCAATTTTATCAACGAGGACGAGTAACGGCAGCGTTAAAATCACTAAGCAAACCTGCACGATCTGGGCCAGCCACCAGCTGTAATGCCAGGCGTGCACCAAGTAGCCGTGCAGGTCGCGTTCACGCGGCAACAAAAAGACGGTGTCGGCCGGTTCCAGCAGCGTCGCCACCCGGCCAATGCCGAGGCCGCCCCACAACAGCAGCCCCACAACGGCAATGATCCAAGTATCTTGCGGCCCGACCGTTTTAAGCCAGTTGGAATAGGTCAAGCCCAGGCCACCCACGAAAAACATCAGCGCAATCACAAAGTGGTCGTTAAACACCAACCGTAAGTAGCGCAGCATTTGCCGCAAGTGCCGTTGTAAACGGTGTTGGTATAACTCATTCATGACGGGTCACCCCAGTCAAGCTCAGGTAGATGTCGTTTAAGGACTCCCCGGCGTCCGGGTAATTGGCCTTGATCTCTTGGAAAGTCCCCTGGGTCTGGACTTCCCCGGAATGCAGCAGGACGAAGCGGTCGCAGGCCTTTTCGGCGGTGTCCAGCACGTGCGTTGACATCAAAACCCCGGCGCCACGCTGTTTAACGGTCGCAATCAAATGTAACAGGTCGTGGACCGCCAGCGGATCGAGTCCTAAGAACGGCTCGTCGATGATAAACAACTTTGCGTTGGTGATGAACGCGCAAACGATCATGACTTTCTGTTTCATCCCCTTGGAAAAGTTCGCCGGGAACCAGTCCAACTTATTATCCAACCGGAAAATTTTTAACAGTTCGTTGGCGCGTTCCCAGGCCGCCGTTTGGTCCAGGCCGTACGCCAGCATCGTCATTTCCAAGTGTTCCTTTAAAGTTAATTCTTCATATAATATGGGCGTTTCGGGAATGTAGGCAATCTGGGCCTTATAGGCCTGCGGATCGGTCGCTAACGTCACGTCGTTGAGTGTAATTTTTCCCTTCATCGGCGTGAGTAACCCAATGATGTGGTTAATGGTGGTCGACTTACCAGCCCCGTTTAACCCAATCAACCCGACTAATTCGCCGGGTTGAACTTCAAAACTAATGTCTTTTAAAACCGGAATTTGTGAATAGCCACCGACTAAGTGACTCACCGTTAATGCCATGGTCTTAACCTCTTTCTGTATCATCTAAGTGCATCCATTATAGCATAGGCCGCGCCAATGGTTGAACCGCGCTCCCCCGACAACTGCAACCGGTGCCAACTCCCTTTGATAACGGTGTTTGGATTAGTGTATAATGAAAGCAACTTTTCAATTAACTAAATCTTAAACTAGAAGGTGTTATCGAATGAACGCTTTTGAACCGCAACTCGATGATGATTGTATTTTCTGCAAAATTATTAAGGGGGACATCCCCAGCTACACCGTTTACGAAGACGACATGGTCAAGGCCTTCCTCGACATTTCCCAGGGAACGCCCGGTCACACGCTGGTGATTCCGAAGACCCACGTCGCCGACATTTTCGGTTACGACCGCGATTTAGCCAGTCTCGTGTTCGCCCGCATCCCCGAAATCGCCCGCGCCATCAAAGCGGCCGACGACCGGATCATTGGGATGAACATCGTTAACAACAACGGCGCCGTGGCTTACCAGTCCGTTTTCCACTCCCACTTCCACTTGATTCCGCGTTACAGTGACAAGGATGATTTCCGGATGATTTTCAAGGACAACGCCAAAAAGTACGACGAAACCGACTATACCCGGTTACAAAACGCCATTAAGGCGGAATTGCAAAACTAGGAGGTCCTCGCAATGGCTAAATTTATTCGCAACGGATTGATTGGGATCGGTTTAAGCGCCGCGGCGTACATGCTGATCAATCAAAAAACGCCCAAGGACGTTTACCACGACGTTAAAAGTTACGTCCAGGAAGTGTTGGACGCGGCCGACGACTTACAAACGGCGCGCGAAGACTTCAGTGACGCGACCAGTAATTTGGGCGTGCAGCTGCAACACGCCGCCGAAGTGTTTGACGACATTCAGACCGACATCGATAAGTTTCAGTTTAAAATCGAACCGCACGTCGCCCTGCTGCAAAAACACGCCGACCACTTGCAAGCGACGCTGGACCATTTAAGCGGCGACCAATCAAAATAAGCGTTAAGGCCGTGAGCAACTAGTGTTCACGGCCTTTTTAATGTGCTCAACCAACCCGGGCAAAATCGAGCTAATTCCGAATAATTGCTTGCAATAATTAGTTAAAACGTTACACTTGTGAAGACGTTGTGAATTCTCTGAAAATTTTGTAAAGATTTGCAACGACCTGCAGAAGCCCTGCTAGATATGGTATAGTAGTCTGGTAAGTCTGCTAGTGCAGAAGATTTCAAGAATAGGATGTGTTTTTGGTATGAAAAAATGGCTTATTGCCCTTGCCGGCGTTTTAATGACGTTTACGTTGGCCGGTTGCGGTAGCAAGACAGTTGCGTCAACTTCCGGTGGTAAGATCACCGAAAGTCAATATTACAGTAGTATGAAGGGAACTTCTTCAGGTAAGCAAGTCTTGCAACAAATGATCCTGAACAAGGTTCTTGAAAAGGACTACGGTTCCAAGGTTTCAAGTAAGGCCGTTGACAAGCAATACAACACTTACAAGTCCCAATACGGGAGTTCATTCTCAACCGTTTTATCACAAAACGGTTTGACGGCTAAGGGCTTCAAGGAACAATTACGTTCTAACTTACTCTTAAAGGAAGCCGTTAAGGATAAGGTCAAGATCACGAACGCCGCTTTGAAGAAACAGTGGAAGTCTTACGAACCTAAAGTAACGGTTCAACACATTTTAGTTGCCAAGAGTTCAACGGCTGACACCGTTTTGAAGGCGTTGAAGAAGGATTCGAGCCAAGCCAACTTCACCAAGTTAGCTAAGAAGTACTCGACTGATACCACTACCAAGAACGATGGTGGGAAATTATCCGCCTTTGATAACACGAACACCAGCTATTCATCCAAATTCTTGACCGCAGCCTTCAAGTTGAAGAACGGTGAATACACCACTTCTGCCATTAAGACCAGCAACGGTTACGAAATCATTCGGATGATCAAGAACCCTGGTAAGGGTAAGATGTCTGATCATACCAGTGACTTGAAGCAACAAATCTGGGACAACGACATGAGCGACTCAACCGTCTTGCACAACGTTGTTTCTAAAGTGCTTAAGGGTGGGAACGTTTCTATCAAGGATAGCGACTTGAAAGATATCTTATCTTCATACCTTTCAACCTCATCTTCATCAAGCTCGAACTAATTAAATTAGACCACGTTTAAAGGGCTCCGCATTAATTTGCGGGGCCCTTTTGGTTTGAGCTTATGCTAAGGCGGGTTTAAGCAGCGGCAAACTGTCACCGGTGTACTTTTGATCGTCTAGAATCAGCGTTGGTACCGTTAAAACGCCGTTTGTCACGACGTCTTGGTCAACCGCCGCTTGGACGCTGGCCGCGTTACCGTACGGTTTCACCTGGTAGTGGGTTTCGAGGTATTGCGGCACGTCCCCACTCGACAGTTCGCGTAGGTCGTCCTGGTGGTCAAAGATCGTCGTGACAAACGCCAACGCCGCTTGCGGGTGGGCGTAATCCACGTAGCGGTGGGCGACGTTACCGTTGGCCAACGCTTCCTTCGGTTTATTCCAGAATTTGAGGTGGACGGCCAGCTGGCCCGCCGCCACCGCGTCCGTGATGACCGCGTGGTTATTCGCCCACCACTGTAGGGTATCGGGGCACACGAGGTTAAAAAACGCCGTCAGCGTATGCGGCGCGTTCGCCACACCTAAATTAAGGGTCGTCGCCGCGCGCGTATCAACTTGATAAGTTGCCATGAAATCACCCTTTCTGCATTGCTTTTTGTCAGTATACGGTGCCGCTTCACGGCGTGTCAACCGCCAGCCCTTTCGTAACAATAAAAACGGCCCGTCAGCGTATCGCTAAACGAACCGACTGCCCCTACGCCCCGACTGGAATGGTCAGCGTGCCGTGGGCTTTATTAATTTTGAGGTTACCAACCTCGTCGTACCCGAGATCGGCGGCGTGGTGCTCGTTGACCCCGTGCACGTACAGCAGGGTCTTAAACTGGACGATCCATTCCCGGTAAACTTCGGGATGGTGGGTCGCTAATTCGTAAACGTCGGTACAGTCGTACTTCATCATCAGCCGTTCCAAGTGCGCGTCCAAAAACGCCTGCCAGAAGTGATAAAACGCGACCCGTTCCTTAGCTGGCATTTGGCGCACGACCCGATCAAATTGCTGACATACCGTGGTTTCAGTCATGATGCTTTCCTCCGTTTTGGCTCATTTCTATTGATTATACACCCATTTGTGCGGCTGTGAGCAACTAAATTAAAGCGTTTTCACGGGCTCTTTAATCACGCCACTCATTTATGCTAAACATCACTCTAAACTAGCTAACGAAGTCGTTGCCGTTGATTTTGACACGATAACCCTGACAGTATTTTTAGTTCGTTCGCGCGTAATTGCAATTTTCTTCAAAAAACAATTGTATGCCAGCGCCAGACTTGGTACAATCAAAGACGAAAATCGTTAGCGAAACTGATGTTTCGTTGTCTCCTCCCAAACTGCTGGAACAGTTTGGGGGGACTTTTTTTGTCATGACAGCCAACACGACAAAAATGGCACTACCTAGCCGCTTTAGTCTTGGTAATGCCATTGAACATCTCGCTATTATTTTTTCACGCAATGCTTACCGGTTGTGCTCAGCAATATCCGCCTCTAACGAATTGGTCAACCGTTTTAACAGCGTCAGGGTCGCCCCCATACTGTTGCTGTAGTAACGTTCAGTTCCAATCTTAGTCACTTTTAGTAACCCGGCGTTAAGCAATAAACTTAGGTGATGGGATACTGCCGGCCGAGATAATGCCAGTTTTTCCGTAATCTCTGAGACACTCATCTTATCAACTTGGCAGAGCATCACTAAAATTTTTTGCCGGTTCTCATCCGTTAACATCGTAAAAATCGGAATACCCGTTTTAAATAATGCTAAGGTTTCTTCAGACATTCAGTTTCCTCCTTACGAGAACGCTTGGTTTACGTTAATGGTTTTAAACCATTAAACCCTCTTTCGGCTGTGATGTCAATTATTCCCGGTTGCACAATTTAAATTAAAAATCAGAGTGTGCCAAAAGTCGGTTAGCTGGTGAGCATTAACGGCGTATGACGAATAATCCTGGTCTTGGATTGTTTGGCATACGTGGTTAAGCGGAGGCCGCTGACTTTTGGCGCACGTTTCGATAATAATTGTACGGAGATACAACAGAGGCTGTGACTTTTGTCACAGCCTCATTAGGGATTTGATAAACTGGTTACGTCCGTGACCAAGTAACGACTTGATAAGGCCCCGCCTTACGATGATCCAAATTGTAAGGGGTGCCCCCTGAACCTAATCCGTGATGAACTTCATCACTTGTTCCGGCGCGTAGCGGATCGATTTGACCGCTAAATTTTCACCCAAGTTGCCGGCTGGTGCTGGTTTCCCAATGGCTACGGCCATCACGGGGACGTACTGCTTAGGATCCAGTCCCATGGCAATCGCCGCCTTACTTGGATCGTAGCCGCCAATTGGGTTGGTAACGTAACCGTGCAGTTGCGCGGCTAACATCAGCTGCATCGCTGCTAGCGACGCGTCAACGGTGGCATCATTCTTCAGGAAGTCTTGGGTAGCGCTTTCATAAAACGGTAAAAAAGTCTTGAGGATCTCATCACGCTTTTCAGCGGTGACTTGACCATTTTCATACGCCTTTTGCCACAAGTCCCGGTAAGCCTCGTGCGATTTAGTGTTACCAAAAATCATCACGATCGTCGAAGCGGTGTCCAGCTGTGGCCGATTAAATGGCAGGAAAAACGACCGTAACTGCTCCTTACCCGCCGGCGTATCCACCACGGCAAAATACCACGATTGTAAGTTGCAAGCGGACGGTGCGGAAATCGCTTCTTGAATCATCTCTGTCACCTCAGCATGCGGAATGCGCACGTCCGGGTCAAAATTCCGAACAGATTGCCGCGTTTCCATTGCCTTACCAAGTGCTGCGTCTGGTTTAGTTGTCATTGTCAATTCCTCCAATGTTGATTAATTGATTTGAACAATTGCAGTATAGCACATCGTTCAAACGTTTAAAAGCTTAAACTTTTAAACTAAAACTTTTTTACCAACTACTTACCACCTGGTAGCGACCCTCACGTATAATAAAAATAACCAATATATTTTTCGTGAAACGGAGCTGATTTAAATGAAATACGAATGGCGCAAACTGGAAAAAGCCCGCTACCTCCCCAAAACGACCCCGGTAATTCTCGACGTGCCGGCACAACGTTTTGTGAGCCTCCACGGTACCGGCAACCCGAACACTAACCCGGCGTTTCAGGCACAAGTCCAAGCCCTCTACGCCGCGGCGTACGGCATCAAGATGACCTTTAAAAAGACGGCCACCGGCGACCTGCCGTACAACGATTACGTCGTTTTCCCGCTGGAAGGCGTCTGGTCACTGACGAGTAAGGGCCAACAACTCGACCACCTTGACAAAAACGAATTCAGTTACGACCTGATGATCCGCGTGCCGGATTTCGTCCCCACCGACCTGATCAACTCAGTTTTAGCGACCGTTCAAGCCAAACCGGACGTCCCGTTAGCCCAGGACCTCGGCCTCAAACGGTTTGCGGCTATGCAAGCTGCCGAAGTCTTGCACGTGGGCCGCTACGACGACGAACCGGCCAGTTTTGCTAAGATCGACCAGCTGGTGGCCGAGCGCGGACTGACCCGGGTCAGCAAAGTCCACCGTGAAATTTACTTATCGGACGCGCGCCGGGTCGCCCCGGAACGCCTCAGGACCGTGCTCCGGTACCAAGTCCAGTGATCAACTTAAAAAACAGGCGCGTGATGGTGTTGGACCCTCACGCGCCTGTTTTTCCTATTATCAACCAAAATCATAATTACTTAACGACGCGGCAATCCTTACCGCCAGTCCCAGTTATCCAGCGTTCCAATCACCGTGTTAGCGGGATAGGCACCGAATAGCCGGGCGAGCTGGTTAAGCCCCTGCGTTGCGTTGTCCCGTTGCAAGTTGATGGTTTGAACCGCTGCCGGCGAATGCCGGTGGTCATCCACCTCTAACGCCGCAACGTTATCCGTCAGTTCTAGCGCCACCCGCTGGGCCGCATCCGCCGTTGGCCCGTCGTTTAACGCCCACAGGAGTTTGCGGTCCGCTTGAAACTTCGCCGTTGCTTCGGGCAAGTCCGCCAAAAAACAGTACGCGGAATAGGCTTGCCGGTAATATAACTTCGTGTAATCCAATACGCTCATCCCCCTTGCCAATCGTCAGCCTTTACCGCTCTTATTATTTAAATTATATGGCAAGTAAACCCCACTTGGCAATTAGTGACTAGCCGTCAAGGTCAAGGTGGCGCTAAAAGTTTGGTCCTGCACTTGGTAATGGACCTGAACGTGCGCGTTGGTCAACGATTGAATGCTCTGTAAGCCGTAACCGAGGTGGCCGGGTTTGGTCGTATAGCGGCTCTTACTTAGTTTTTGCAAGTCCACGTCCGTGCCGGGAGCCACTTGGTTTTGGACGCTGAAACGCAACTGGTTCGGCGTACTCGGGTCAATCGTCAACCGGACGACGTGGTCCGCGCTTTCTGCCGCGTCAATTGCGTTGTCCAATAAGTTCCCTAAGATCCGGATGACCGGCACGAGCGGCTGATCAACTAATTTGACCCGCTCCAACACCAGAATCCGCAGGTCCACGTGGCGGGCCAGCGCCTCGTCATACTTGGAATAGATCAAGCCGTTTAATTCGGGAATCTCCAAAAACCGCAGACTACTTAAGCCCGTGTTTTCACCAAATAATTCCTTAGTCGGTTCAATTTCAGCTTTAAAATAGCGGCTCAAACCGTCAATATCCCGCGTTTCAATGAAGTGCGCTAAGCTGAGTAGAATGTTTTCGTAGTCGTGTTTAAACAGGTGCAGCGTTTGGTTGTGGTGACTTAGTAGTTGGTTATACTTTCCTAAAGAGTCCATTAATTGCTGGTCGTTCAACCGGGAGCTCTTATTCAAGACCAAATAAAGACCCACCCCGCCAAAAACAATGCTGGCAACGATGGCGGCGTATGTTTGGTTGGTGATCGACGACTCCATGGCAAACGTGTACACAAAAATATACATAATGAAACACAAACTGACTAATAAGTAGTCACTCCGCTCCACCCGGGTCCGCCGCAAAAAGTCCGCCGCCGAAACTTTAACGACCCAGTGGTGGGCCGCCAACGCCAAAATGATGATGAACGGTAGCCCGATCACCACCGCCCAAAACAAGTTGAGATCCTCGACCCGCTGTAAATGGAGCACCTGCTGCGTGAGCATCGGTGACGTGGACTGCGTTAAATATTTCACCAGGTTGCCAAAGATGGCGCCAATCAACCGCTTCGCCGCGTTTAGAAAAATTGCCAGTGGTAACATCAATAACCAGTTCGTCTGCAACATTTTGGAACTCATCACCGTCGTTGTCACGACTAACGGGATGATGTAGAAGAACACCAGCGGCACACCCGGTAACAGGCTGCTAATGGCTGGAAACAGCACTAAGCACACCCCGACCACTAAACCGAACCAGACTAACCCAATTTTCCACGTTAAGTATTCCCGGAAAGTAATGATCATAAAAAGAAATTCATACGTTCCCGAAATATACGTTAAAACGTATAACCATCCTACCGACATGTCACGACCCCCGTCCATTAATTGTTAATTATGCTAATTTACTAAACTAAGTCCACCACCCCGTGGAATGGCTTTACTCACTTCAACTAGTGTCATCAACTATTTATATTATACGTTACTAGTTGTCATTCTACTGCAAGTTAGCGGTGTGGCACATTAAAAAAATTATGCTAAGCAGTTAAAGTTAGCACTAAGCAAAAGTCGCCACACGGGACAATCATTTCGTCCCCGACCGCTGAGCCAGCCATTCCTGGGCAAATTTCCAAAAACCGTACGTCCCGACCGTGGCCGGCACGAGCCACGGGTAACGGTTCAAGAGCTGGAACAGTTCGCCGTTAAACGTCGTAACCGCCGCCTTCAATTGCTGCCTAATCTCGCCCTCCTGAGCATTCGCTTCCAGTAGTCGCTGAGCCCAGCTAACGACCCAAGTTGCCGCATCATCAATAGCTTAATAATTAGCCCCCAACTTGTCAACGAAGCCTTTTCATTTTTTCACTCGTCTGCGACCAGTTCAAGTCGTCGAGTTAGCAACCCGTGCAAAGTGGCCAAATTTACTCACTAACCGTTCAGCATCACAAATTGTTCAGATAACCCCCACAATTTACGCACTGGCGCGTAATTTTTAACCGTTAGACTTAACCATAATGATTTTCCTTAAGGACCCGGAAGGCAGGCGTTACCATGAAAAACTCCAGTTATATTAGCACCCCAACCGTTGTCAAAGCGCATCCCGCCCGGTTAAGCACCAGCGTTGCCCGTGAACTAGCCGCCGTCGTCAATTTATTCAGCCTGAACTGGCTGGATGACTACTGCGAACGCGCCGGGGATCCCGCCACACGCATCGCGCACGACCACCTGTTTTCAATCTAGTTAGCCCAACCAAAAAGGACCCGCTGTGAGCGTTTAGTTGCTCGCAACGGGTCCTTGATTTGGTTTGAATTAGTCTTCGACGGACGCTTCACTTGGCACGGTCACGCCAAATTCATCACCGACCGCCCGCATTTCATCCAGGGTGGCTTCGTCAATTGAAACCCCTTGAACGAGGTTTTCATCATAGTGTTTGTATTCACGGTCGCCCGGGATCATGATCTTAGTGCCCGGTAAGTGCTTTAAGTGGCGAATCCGGTCAAACATGTTGGTGACGTTGGCCTTTAAAACGTCGAGGTCGCCAAAGAAGGCCGGGTCAATGACCATGAAGAATTGACTGAAGTCGTGTTTCCCGGTGTTGGTATCGGCCGACAACGACCCCTGAGCCAAAATCCCGGTCAATAATTCAATGATCAAGGAGTTCCCGAAGCCCTTGTAGTTGGAATTGACTTCGTCCTGACCACCTAACGTTAACACCCCACCACCGGGCCGTTCCTCGGAAAAGGCGATTTTGGCGAGGTTGTCTTCAACCGTTTTGGCATCGTGGAGGACGTGGCGGTTCTCATCAACCGCCCAGTCACCGGGGATCTGTTCACCCTTTTTGGCCAAAACTTGAATCTTCCCACTCGAAACGACCGCGGTCGCGCCGTCAAACACGAACGGGTGCGGGTCGGCTGGGAAAGTGAAGGCCAACGCGTTGGAACCTAGGAAAGCTTCCAGCGAATTGGTTGGTACGACCAGTGGCCGGGTGTTGGTGGTTGAAATCCCAATCAAACCCTGCTTGGCGGCCATCCGGGAATAGTACCCGGCCGTCCCGAAGTGGTTGGAGTTGCGAATCACGGCCATCGCAATGCTCGATTGCTTTGCCTTAGCAATCAACTTGTTCATCGTGAAGGCTGACGCGATTTGGCCCATGCTCTTGTTGGCGTCGATCAATAAACTAGTTGACGATTCCTTTAAAATCTTGGGTTGTTGTTCGGGTTCCAGGGTGTGGTCCTTGATCATCCGGGTATACCAAGCTAGGCGTTGGATCCCGTGGGAAGAAATTCCCCGCAAGTCGGCGTCAACTAAGGTATCGGCCAGTAACGCCCCGTCCTGATCACTAAAATGTTGGGCCTTAAAAACCGCCTGTAAAAATTCTCGTTCCGTTTCTGCACTAATTCGCATCTCAAACCGCTCCCTTATTCGTTAAACGTTGCGTTCGTCTATTAATTAGATGTAATTACTTTCATTAGCAAACGTTTTAACCGTAAATTCATTATTTTCTAAACAAAAATGACATCAACAGAGCTAATTATGTCGCTTTTAATGAGAAACTTCAAGTCTAAATCTCATTTAACTAATAGGTTTACTCATTTTTAAGTCACGTGACGCGAAGTTTAGTTTTAGACCACGGTTAAGAGACCCTACTTCCCGGTTAAGGAAGACGCTACCTACTGTAAGTGGCCCAATTTTTAGCAAACTAAAAGCCACGCCAATGAATAGCCATCAGCGTGGTTTACAGTAGTTTTTATTAAGTAGCCGATGCAGAACGTTCCTCACTTGCAATACAACTTAGTACCGACCGTCCCGTTATCCAAGGCGGATGGCGTCCCAAATCAGCGGGTAAAGGGTGTCAAAGTTGACCGCGGTTGATGATGTCAGCCCGTTTTTAACGTTGGTCGTGTGGGTGTGGATCACGGCAAAGACTAGGCTCATAAATAAGTTGACCGGTAACGGCTTTAACACCCCGGCCGTCACGCCCGCCGTCAAGAGCCGGACGACCACGTTATTTGGATCGTCCGCGCCCACCGTTAGTTCCATCCCCTGACCCTTTAACGACTTAATTTGCTGTAACAACGTCAAGCTGTCCGGGTGGGCGAGTGAATAGTCGTAGACCTGTTGCACGTACATCCGAATCCGTTCCGGTAAAGCCACCGTTTCGTCCGCCAGCGCGGCTAAGGCGGTGGTGTTAATGATTCGCTGGGTCTCCCGCTGATAAACGCTGTCAATCAACGCCTGCTTATTTTTAAAGTACAGGTACACGTTTGACTGGGCAATGCCCACCCGTCGCGCCACCTTGGTAGTGGAAACGCCCGCCGGCCCCTCTTTTAAGATGATAGCCGCCACGGCGTCTTGAATTTTTGCTTGTTTACTCATATCTTTCTTTTTCATATTTTAAGTATAAAAGATAACAATATCTTTTTCAAGGTTGACAAAGATAGAGCTATCTTTTATGATAATAACCGTTAAAGATAGTCCTATCTTTTAACTGCTAAATTTATAAAATTCGAGGTTACTTATATGAAAATTGCAATGTTAGGTTCGCTAGGAAACATCAACCGGCTCGTGCTTCCCCGCTTAGTCGCTGCTGGTCACGCCGTCACCGTCGTCACCACCAACTCGCAGCGTCGCGCCGCCATTGAAGCCCGCGGTGCCCGTGCGGCCGTGGGTACCATGCAGGACGAGGCCTTTTTGGCCCACACCTTTAGCGGTCAGGACGTGGTTTATCTAATGTTATCCGGCGGCGTGGGTGACGATCCGTTCGCTAGCGCCGTCACTCAGGCTCAAATTTGGAAACGGGCGTTACTTACCGCCGGCGTGAAAAACGTGGTCGATTTAAGCAGTGTCGGTGCCGACGCGGGACCCGTTGCCGGTTCCCTGCATGCTTACAATTTGATTGAAGGCATTTTAAAAACCATCCCGGACGTCAACCTCGCCTGCGTGCGCCCGACCGGTTTTTACGCCAACCTATTCGCCAACGTAGCCAGTATTCAAACCGACCACGCCATCTACGCCAATAACGCCCCAGACTTAGCACAAAAATACGTCGCCCCAATCGACATCGCCAACGTCGTTTACCCGCTGATCACCGCCACACCCGCCGGCACCAGCGTGCACTACGCCTTTAGCGACACCTTCACCGGTAACGACTTTGTGGCAGCGCTGCGAACCGCGCTAAACTTGCCCGACCTGAAGTGGGTGCAGCTTTCCGACGACCAGTATTTGGCCAACTTGACCAGCCACGGCGTTCCCACTAAAATCGCGGCGGCGCTGCTGCAAACCAGCCACTATCAACGCCAGCCCGAACAAGTTTACGCGGACTTAACGGCCCGCCACACCCCCGCCGGTCAGGTTAAATTAGCCGACTTCGTTCAAACTTACGTGGAGGCATACAACGGTCAGGGGCAGCACCGTTCACATACGATTGCGGACTAACTTCAACATCAATCGTTATAAAAACGCGGCCCGCCAGCTTACTTCAAATGAGTAACTGGTGGGGCCGCGTTTTTATCAATAATTAATTTAACAAGGCGCACATTAACAACCTTCCCTTGACGTTTAGGTTGAGATTTATGATATTCATCACTATCCATATGATATCGCCCAAAATTATTTTACCGTGATCCAGCCAAAGTGGCGGCTCAACTCCCGACTTAGCCAGGACGGTCCCGCTACCAAAACTACGGTTATCAAAATATGCCAGCTAGTATCCAGCGTGAAGACGCGTAGCACGTACACGGTCACTGCTAATGCGACCACGCCGATCAGTACCCGTTTTGGCGACAATTTTGACAACTGCCGATGTTGACACTGCAGGCGGACCCGGTGTCCAGTAAGCCTTTGGACCACGTACTGGTTCAACAAACCCTGTTCATCCCACCCGAGGCCCATCACCAACCACAGGACAATTAACAAACTAATGATCACGGGCAGCGGAACGACTTGGTCTAAATTCAACGCGTAACCGATGATAATAATTAATAATGTACTTATGAAAAAAACGTTCCCCACTTTACGGTGCAGCTGCATGCTGAGTTCCCCCTTCACAGTTCAATACGGTGTCACCAACTCTTTCTAGTTATTATTTTAGCAATATTTAACTCAAAATGGCAGTCACTTTCAGGACCATTTTACCGACCAATAGCCCGTTTAACCGCCACCCCCCCCAGTTAATTTAAGTTAGCTTTCCAAACCGAATCCGGGCACGAATCACCCACGAATGGCCCCATTCTGAACCGCAGAGTGGGGGTTTCCCGTTAAAAGTTGTACACCAGAGACGTAGCAAAAATAGGTTCGAGGGGAAGTTTTATTGAATGCGTTTACAAAAATTACAACAAATTGAAACCATTAGTCGGCGCTACCACCGGCAAACTTCGCCAGCAAGCTGGACGGCAGCGTTAATTATTTTACTTAGCAGTGCCAGCCTCGGGGGCGTGTTCTTGACCCAACCGGTCCACGCCAGCACGCCGACTACGGTCGCACCTAGCAGCGCCGCGCCCACGTTAACGACGTCGGCGGCAACGAGTAGCGCGCCAGCGGTCACTAGCAGTGCCCCGGTCCCAGCCAGTGCGACCGCGGCCACCAGCAACCCCGCCGTTGCCACGGCTTCCGCGAGTCCGTCCGTTACTAGCGCAACCACTACCAGCACAGCTAGTTTGTCGGCACCCACGGCCAGCGCCGTCAGTGCGACGGCGGTCAAATCCACGGCTGCTTCGAGCAGCGTGACCAGTACAGTCCAGGTAACCGTGACTAACCCCACTAGTTC
This sequence comes from Lactiplantibacillus garii, assembly GCF_003885105.1. Taxonomy (GTDB): domain Bacteria; phylum Bacillota; class Bacilli; order Lactobacillales; family Lactobacillaceae; genus Lactiplantibacillus; species Lactiplantibacillus garii. The sequence continues at coordinate 15,194 of NZ_QWZQ01000026.1, read as the reverse complement.
CGCAGTAAGCGGTTCGACAAGCGATTCGCTAGCAACCAGTAGCGCGCCAAGCAGCGCGACCTCCCTTTCTACTAGCGCGATGGCGGCCGCCGCGGACAGTACCAGTGCCGCCATCGCGGCCATGCCCGACACCACCGTCGTGACGTTTGGCGACAGTGGCATCCAGCAGGCGGTTCAAACCGGGGTGGGCGTGACCGGGGACGTCACGCTCGGTGATATTCGCAATTACAAGGGCACAAGCTTAGCCATCGGCAACGACAACACGCCACTCACCGTCACCGGCACCTTAGCCGGGATGCAGTACTTACAGTGTTTGCCAACTAAGGCCACCATTAGTTTCGTGACGGCCTATAACACGCCCAAGGTTGATCTCACCCCGTTGATCAAGGACCGTTTCTCCGACTTTTCACTGATGGACCACGACCTCGGCCAAGTTGACCTGACGCCGCTGACCCTGATCAATCCCGCGACCATCGACGAACTTCAACTGGTCGGGTCCAGCCAGGACGGCGGCAACGACGACTATTTGACCAACCCCGATGGCATGACCAACGCGCAACTCGCTCAATTAGGCCCGTGGTTGACCGCGATGGACGCGACCGGCACCCTGTACAGCATCAACTTGGACGATAACTCGCTGACCGACTTCGCTCCACTGGCTAACTTTACCAAGGGGACCTACCTCGTTGCCATCGGTCAGCGCACCGACGCCCAGGTCCCGGCAACCAACTTTGTCATTGGGCAACCCGGCAACTTTACGGCCATCCCGCTGACCGGGATGCAGGGTGAAGACCTCACCAGTCACTACCAGGACACGTTTGACGGCACCGCCACCCCAACCGACGGCACGACCAACACGACGCTCACGCCGATCACACTAGTCAGCGGCCACACCTTTAACATTGCGGCCGCCTACCCGGCAGCGAGCGGCAGTCAGTGGTTTGAGTACGGGTTCCACGGGATGTTCCCGTTTACCGGTGACCCGGCTAACTACATCAATATCAACTATCCTAACGGGACGACCTTCCGTTACGACACCACGGTCTACCAGCCGGCCAACTGGCAAACGGCGCCGAGCGTGACGGTTCAGTTTGTCAACAACACGACCGGCCAAGCTTTGAAGGCCCCGACCACCCTTGACGGGACCACCATCGGTCAAAAATTTGACTTAACGGACCTGACGACGCCGGCGACCGACTACCTGTTTGACCAAACCCGCAGCAGTTTACCAACCGGGACTTATACTCAGGATCCGCAAACGTTGACGTTCCGGTTCGACCCGCGGGCGGTTGGGACCGTGACCGTCAACTACCTCAGCACTACCGGTCAGGCGCTGGCCCCCGCCGAAACGTTCCGGGACTACGTGGGCGATACGGTGGACACCACGCCGCAAACGTTTAGCGGTTACACCACCACAACTTTGCCGGACGACGTGACCGTCACCACCACGCCCACCAGCGTTGATTACCAGTACGTACCCGACACCTTGCAGCGGACGGTCGTTTACCTGGACACGACAACCGGCAAAACACTCCAAACCACAACGCTGAGCGGGCCGTACCTGAGTGAATCACCGTACTCACCGGTCGTGCCGATCAGCGAGTACTTGGCCACCGGTTACCAACTCGTCGCCGACCCGTTCCCGAGTGACGGCCAGATTTTTGAAACGCCGACACCAACCGGGACTTACACCATTGAACTCAGTCACGTCCTGCGGCCGCTCACGCCGGGTAGCACGGATTTGCCCAGCGACGCTGACTTACAAAAGACCGTGACCGACACGACGAGTTACCAAACCACGACCGGGCAGAGCCTGGCACCGGCTACCACCCAAACGGTGACCTTTGACCGCCTGGGCGAGCTGGACGAGGTGACCGGGCAAATTACTTACGGGCCGTGGATTGCCACTGGTTTTACCAGCTTTAAGGCCGTCACGGCACCGACAATTAGTGGTTATCAAGCTACCAGCCCAGCCACTAGCGCCGTCAACACCGTTGCCGCGACGAGTCCGGACGTGACGAGTACAATCACGTACCGGCCAACGTCAACTAACACCACGGGCGGCCAACCAACCAACCCGGCTACGTCCGTTGCGACCGCGGTAGCGCCAACTAAGCTGGCGCACGGGACACCGCAAACTACGGCAACCGCAAGCACGACCAGCACGCCGAGAACGCACTTAACAACTAGCCAACCAACGCGTTCAACGACGACGACCGCTCAACCGGCATCACCGCAGCCAGCGGCCAAACTTACCACGCCTAGTCGAATCCGGCCGGCCACAAGCGCGGCCCAACCGACGACTGCCCTCCCACAAACTAGTGAGCAGCGGCCAACCACGTTAATCGGCTGGTTACTGCTTGCCGGCACGGGTTTATTAGCCGCGGCCGGTCGGTTGTTCCGGCGGCACCCGGCGCATAAATAGGGCTTATTTTGGATTAAAATCAGGTTGTAGTTAAACGGTTAAACGTCCGGTCACGAGGTTCCACGAGGAGCCATCGTAACCGGACGTTTTCTTATCTATAATTCGCTTAATCGGGCTAGTCCGTGCTATCCTGTTAGCAAACAACTGGAGGTGTGCCGCAGCTATGACAAAAATTTTTACAATGTCCTTTAAGACCATTTACGGTGCCTACGTCAATAAACTGACGCGTAAAAACCGCACCGAGGCCGAATTACGCCAAGTCATCACCTGGCTGAGTGGTTATTCGGATGCCGACTTACAAACTCAACTGGCTCACGACGTCAGTGTCGCCACCTTTTTTGGCCAACTTCCACAGCTCAACCCCAACGCTAGTAAAATTACGGGCGTCGTCTGTGGCGTCCGGGTCGAAAACGTGCAGGACCCGCTAATGCAACGTATCCGCTACCTCGATAAACTGGTCGACGAGCTGGCCAAGGGACGCCCGCTTACTAAGGTCCTGCGCAGCTAGTCCTCGTATTAATAAGCTTGCCCGCCAACGCCAACCATATTTTTTAGTTGTACGCACCAAGTTCGTGATAATACCGCACAGAAAAATGGCACCGCCACGACCAGCCACCGGTTCGCTACACGTGATAGCAGAACGACTGCCGAATTAACCGTCCCAGGATAGGCGCCGTCCTTTCGCCATCGTCCGCACGAATTTGACTATTAATTGTATCTAGCAATTTCAAGGTTGCGTGGTATTTAAGCGGTTCAGCGCATCCCCAAAATTGGCTATACTTTCACTTCAGGCGGAGCGCCTTTATCCGTCAAATTTAAATTAATTGTTAGTAACAAATTCCTCCAACACCAATTTTAATTCAATAACAAGCTTGGTCCACCAATCATTGCGTTTAACTAAAGACCGGCTCCTAAAAATCAATCACCCGTTTTATAAGTTCATTTATTTAACCGCAAGGCCCGCATAACGCCCAAAAATCAGTCGTAAAAAGCATGTAAACCCTAGTTTTTCACGCGTGACGGGCGTATGCTACAATCAATGCCAAGGTCAGCAGACATCAATCTTTGCCTTGTTTCACGCTCACTCCTCGGGCTCGCCGCGTGACGGTCGAGCCCTTTTTTGTACAAAAAAGTCACTACCGAGTGTCCCATCGACATCCAGTAGCGACTGAAATTTAGCCACTCTTCAATTAATAGTTAAATTTAAAGTTTCCAAGTTGTTTAACCGCTTCCGGATCATGAATGTTGCCAAACAAACTCTGCTTTTCATCCAAATCAGCCATTTGTTGCATTTCGGCTTCCGTTAACTCAAAGTCCGTAATTTGAGCATTTTCAATAATTCGGGCTTCGTGAACTGATTTAGGAATCACCACAATTTGTCGCTGGTTCAACCATTTTAAAATGACTTGACCGGTTGTTTTACCGTGCGCCGTCGCGATTGCTTGAATCGTGGGATTGGTGAACACGCCCTGCTTGCCCTCCGCGAACGGTCCCCAGGCTTCCGGTACAATGTCGTGTTCTAATAACCACTGAACACGTTGCGGCTGTTGGTAAAACGGGTGCAATTCAATTTGGTCGACTGCCGGTTTAATTTCATTATGCATCATTAAATCCTGTAACCGGTCGTTTTCAAAGTTAGCAACTCCCAAAGCCTTCAACTGACCCGCGCGGTATGCGGCTTCCATGGCACGCCACGAACCGTAAACGTCGCCTAACGGTTGGTGGATCAAGTACAGGTCGATATAGTCCAACCCCAGTCGGTCGAGGGAAGCTTGAATGGCTAACTTCGTTTGTTGCTCCCCGGCATCTTGAATCCATAGCTTCGTCGTCACAAAAATTTCGTCGCGGGCAACGCCGCTTTCACGAATGGCCGCGCCGACCGCCCGTTCGTTACCGTACGCGGCGGCCGTATCGATCAGCCGGTAGCCCTGCTTCAAGGCCGTTAAGACCACTCGTTTACATTCATCAAAATCAGGAATTTGAAAAACACCGAATCCCAACGCAGGCATCTTGAGTCCGTTATTTAAAGTGACTTCATTTTTCATGAGTTATGCTCCTATTCCGGGGTATTGATCCCCACACTGGCGCGATTATCACGCGTCGGTTCCAACACTAACTTAGCGACGTACGCCGCAATACTTGCCCGTGAAACGTCGTGACCCCCAAACGGTTCGCCCTTCTGGGTCAGCTCGTAATTAACCGGACCATTCGTGTACCAGCCGGGTCGAATAATCGTGTAATTTAAACCCGATTGTTCAATCTGGTCAGCAGCCTCTCGAAACGATTTTAAAATTGGGTTGTGGTACGGTTCCGGTGAATCACCCAACCACGCCGGGATTTCTTGGTAAATTCCCATGGTGGTGATAAAAATCAGCCGCTGAACGTTAGCCCGCTCCATTACCGCAACAATGTGGGCCGCGAAGCTCGCCATGTCACCGCTCAGGGCTACGAACACGAAGTCCTGTCCCCGAACAGCCCGCGCTAGCTGGTCATCATCTGTCGCACTGCCGGCAATGGCCGTTTCGCGGTCAGCCGTAAGTTTGAGCCGGTCTGCCCGGCGAGAATACAATGTTAACTGAACGTCGGTTTGGGCTAATAACGTTTGTCGAACGGCACTCCCAATCGAACCGGTCGCGCCAATAATCAAGCCTTTTTTCATGCTAGTGAACCTCCTCGGTATGCCAAATAAAGTTGGAATTTCGTTCAGCGATGTACCACCGACCATCGATCTTTTCGTACTTGTCCTGATAACGGACTCCTTCGTTAGTCGTGACTGTTTGACCCTGATCATTGACCTTAACTAACGTGACGTAGTTATAGGCAACCCCGTCTGCGTGGGTGTGATCGTTAAAACTAACCGTTTGTTGTCCGCTCATGTGAAAAACGGCGACGTAGTCTTCCATCGAAGAACTAAAAGCGTTTAAGATTTCCTGACGACCGTTCAGCGTAAACGTTACCTTGCCGTCATTGATAATGTTGACTTTACCGTTAGGCGTAAACAGTTGAACCTGCTTGTCATTTTCCTTGGTATCGGAATAATTTGAGAATAAATCAACGACTTCCTTTAAAGCTAATCGGTCCGCAATTTCTTGAGTATTCATTATTTGTAACTTCCTTTCTTAATTAACAACCTTATTATCGGTCGTTCTCCCCACGAAAAACATGGGCAATTTTTTTAAAACCGGGGCTTATGCCACGCTTGGCCCGTAAACGACGCTTATCGTTTTTATCGCGGTTGTTTAACCGGTTCTTTACGGGTCAGGTTAATGACAATTGCCACCACGACGAGGACTAAACCAGTGACCATGATCAAATGAATCCCGTTAAACAAAATGGTGTGTAATTGTGGTAACAGAGCTTGTGGTAAAGTCCGCGCCGAACTCGCATCGGTCAACTGATTAATCATGTGGGTCGTCACCCGACCACCAACTTGGCTGGCCGTACTCAAACTGAGCACCGCCCCAAAGATAGCGGACATGAAGGTTTGACCCAACGTTCTGAACAATAAACCAAAGGTCGTTGATACACTGATCAACTCCCGGCGAACTCCGTCTTGCAATGAGACCTGCATCGGTGTAAACGACAAGCCCATTCCTAAACCGTTAAAGCCGCCGCTCACCAGTAACCACCAGTACGGCGCGAACTGGGTGGCTAGGGCCATCGCCAGCGCTGAAAGCAGCACGCTGAAACTCCCAATCATTACGATGCGCTTATACGGTAATTTTCCCATTAAATGCGCAGTGTAGCGGGTCCCAATCAGTAATAGCACCGAACCGGCAATTTGCGTTAAACCACCGAGCGTCGCGTTGGTTCCTAACAACCCCTGCGACCACATCGGCGCGTAAACGCTGTAACCAATGAAAAAGCCGTTGATCAAAAACATGATGACGTTTTGTGACTGAATCCGCCAGTCCTTGAGGAGTTCGGTCGGAACCAGGGCGTTCGATTGCCGTTTTTCAACTTGATAGAATACGACCATCAATGCTAACCCAATAATGAATAAAATCAGGGCTTGCGTGGCGTTCGTCGCAATCGCGTCGCTGGCGAATAGTAGGACAACCAGGGTCGTTATCAGCATTCCCGACCCCAGGTAATCGAACCGGGTTTGGTTGGTAGCGCGCGCCCCTTCTTGGTAGGAGAACTGTAACAATAGTAGTGAGACGATCCCAATCGGTAAATTAATAAAGAATACCCAGTGCCAAGATAACGTATCGACCAACCAGCCCCCAATTAGTGGTCCCACGACCGTTGAGAGGGTGTAAAACGCGGTCACCCAGCCCAACGCCCGGGCCCGTTCGGCGGGATTTTCATACAGGTCGGCGTAAATGATGAACGGAATGGACACCATCCCACCGGCGCCAATTCCCATAAAGGCCCGCGCAATAATTAGCATCAACATGTTGGTGGACAGTCCGCCAATTAGTGAACTAACGATAAATAAAACAACTGAAATTTGAAAAGTTAACTTGTTGCCGATGACTTCACCGACCCGACCCCACAAAACCGTTGTAACCGCCGTTCCCAGTAAAAAGACGGAACTGATCCAACCAATCAGGCGAATTCCGTTCAGGTCACTAGTAATGGCCGGCAACGCCGTGTTAACGATGGTGGCGTCGAGACCACCCATGAAATTTGCAATCAACAACGCCACCGTGGCGATTGCCATTCTTCTTTTTGTCATAATTTCCCCCCTAATACATGGAAGCGCGCGATTCAACAATTTGCCAACCGTGGGCACCTTTAAGTAATTTCACCGTGGATTGTAAGGGCCACGTATTCCGAAAGCCGTAAATCCGGGCGTCCAATTCGTTACGCATAACCACTTGAGCTTGATCACCGTGGATTGTAACTTGAAACAGCACTTCCCGGCTGCCGAAATAACGCATCCGGCCCAACCGAATCTGCTGTAGCCATTCCGCCTTGCTCTGTACCTGACCCGTGATGTGGCCGAACTTAGCGTCGGATGCAATCACTCGGTCAAGTAAGTCCAGGTCCTTAGTTAACATGCCCTGAACTTGTTGGTGCACGATTTGGGCGACCGCCCGTTCTTCATTAATTTGTGCTGTCATTTCATAACCCCCGTTACTTCGTTTGTTGATGAATTCATTATGCAACGGCGGCCGTCATGAAAAAATGGGCAATCTTTTCAAAAGCGGGACATATGCCACGCTTTCCTTAAAGTAGGCGCATAAAACCAAAAAATACGGTGATTAAGCGGAATAGATTTCCGATAATCACCGTAACTTGCTAATTATTTGCATTTAAGTACCGTTCAACTCCGCCCTGCATTAAAGCGGTCGCGGCGTTAATGACGGCCGCCAACGGCTCCACCCGCCCCTGGTTAACCCAGGTGGTGTAGACTTTTAAACCGGTTTGTTGCACAAAATCAAGTAAAATTCGTTTCTGCCAATCCGCCAACTGATTAAATTCCGGCGATTGCCCCCAAGTTTTATTCATCACTTCGTCAATCATTTGTTGGCGAATCCCCACGTACGACCCCACCGCACAAGTGGTGATCCGGTCGTAAGCTTCCCCCTGCTTTGCCGAGTACGTAAAAAAGGTCGTTACACTCTTAGCCAGGTCCCGGGGATATTGAAAATCCCGGACCTCTTTTAAGTAATCCTGGGAATATTGTGCCTGTAATTCGCTCAATAAATCGTCCAAAGTCGGGTAATAACGGTAAAACGTCTTCTTATTAACCTGCGCCAGTTTGGCCAACTCGGTCACCGTAATTTTTTGGTAATCCTTTTCACAAATTAACTGCTTAAACGCGTCGTAGATACTGTTGATGGTCCGCTGAACGCGTAAATCCTGATAGTCATTCACCTGCATACCATTGACCTCCATCGTTAAACTATTAGGTTAATTATACTTTAAAACTAACCTTCAATTAAGCTTTAACCACTCAGCATCTAAAAACCGCGTTCAACCAAAAAAAGTTGTCCCGCCAACGGCCTCAATCGTAGGCCAACGGAACAACTTTTTAACTTATCAATTCTCCGGCTCCGTACCGAACTTTGCTTGTTTCTGCTTAAACCGGCCGAACGTCCCCAACTGGGACAACGCTGCCCAGTATCATTTCCCGGGTAGGCGGTTGTCCAGCGGCAAGTCAGTTAAAAACGGCCGTTCAGTTCAATCAGTTTACAAGTTAGTCAAGATCTTCACCGTTTGACTTGATCACTTTTTGATACCAGTAGAAGGAATCCTTTTTGATGCGTTCCAAACTACCTTTGCCAGCGTCGTCCTGGTCAACGTAAATGAAACCGTAACGTTTCGACATTTCGGACGTTGAGAAGCTAATCAAGTCAATGGGTCCCCACATCGTGTAACCCATGAGTTGGACCCCGTCAGCGACGGCGGCCTTCATTTGTTGAATGTGTTGCCGTAAATAGTCGATCCGGTAGCTGTCGTGCACGTGCCGGTCAGCCGTCAACTGGTCCACGGCCCCCAACCCATTTTCCACGACAAACAGCGGCTTGCGGTAGCGGTCCCAGAGTTCGTCCAACGTGATCCGCAGACCAACGGGGTCAATTTGCCAGCCCCAGTCGGATTCTTTTAAGTACGGGTTGCGCCCGCCGGTGGCCATGTTCCCGTTGACCTGCTCGGCGGCGTCGGCCTTCGTCACGGTCGTCATGTAATAACTAAAACTAATGAAGTCGACCGGGTACTTGGCTAACGTGGCCTGATCGTCCGGCGCCATCGCCAACTTGATCCCGTTTTCCGCGAAGTAACGGTTCATAAACTCGGGGTATTCGCCACGGGCCTGAACGTCGGTAAAGAACAGGTTCTTGTCATCTTCCAACTGAGCCGCGCGGACATCCACCGGGTTCGGCGTTGCCGGGTACGTTTGCATCCGGGCCAGCATGGAGCCAATCTTGGCGTCCGGGTCGATCTCGTGGAGCTGCTTCGTCGCTAAGGCACTGGCCACGAACTGGTGGTGTAAGGCTTGGTAGCGCAGTTGCAGCTGGTCGTGCTTAGACAACGTGGTGTCGATGGCCCCGGTCGCGTGAAAGCCCCAGGTACCGGTGTTGATCTCGTTAAAGGTCAAGTAGTACGGGACCCGGCCCTTAAAGTGAGTGAAAACGGTCCGCGTAAAGCGGTTAAAGTCGGCAATCGTGTCGCGGCTGGCCCAGCCGTTTTGTTTGAGCGTCAACCCGATCGGCATTTCGTAGTGGGATAAGGTGACTAACGGCTGGATATGGTACTTGTGCAACTCATCGATCACCCGGTCGTAAAAGGCCAAACCAGCCTGGTTGGGTTCGGTTTCATCGCCCTGCGGAAACAGCCGGGACCAGGCAATTGAGAACCGGTAGACCTTAAAGCCCATCTCGGCAAACAATTTAATGTCTTCTTGGTAGTGGTGGTAGGCGTCGACCCCGCGGCGCTTCGGGTACAGGGTGTCGGTTTTATCCGCGACCGCGGTTTTAATCGATTCCGTGGTCACGTCGTCCATTGACATGTGTTTGCGGTCGGTCGTCTTTTTAACGACTTCGGCGGTGGTCAGCCCCTTGCCGTCAACGTTCCAGGCCCCTTCGACCTGGTTGGCAGCGGTCGCGCCGCCCCACAAAAAGTCCTTGGGAAACGTTTTGGGAAAACTTGGTTTATACATTAACAGTCGCTCCTTTTGAATTTGGCTTTGGTTGTAACTTCAATAACCAGTTATGGTCGGCTTCGGTCGCATCCGTCGCCGTCACGGCCTGGTACTGGTTGGTGTTGGTGATGATCACCATCACGGTCGTATCGTAACCAGCGGCCTTGATCTTGGCGGCGTCAAACTTCGTCAGCACGTCACCGCGGTGAACGGCCTGGTTTTGTTTGACTAAGGTCTCGAAATACTTGCCGTTGAGTTGGACGGTGTTGATCCCCACGTGGATCAGGATCTCAGCGCCACTCTTAGACGTGATCCCAATTGCGTGACCAGTCGGGTAAACGGCGGTAATCGTCCCGTCGACCGGGGCCTTGACTTCCCCGTTAGTCGGCACGATGGCTAAACCCTTCCCCATCGCTTCGGAAGCAAACACTTCGTCGTGCACGCTCGTTAGCGGGATGATCGTCCCGTCAACCGGCGCGGTGATGGTATCGTTATCCAAGTGCGCGACCGGTGTTTGGTTATCGGCGGGTTTGTTTGCGGTGGCTTTGCCCATCCCGAAGAACATGGTGAAGAACAAGCCCCCTAAAAAGGCGACCAATAAACCGATGACTTCACCCATGAAGCCGCGACCTAAGAAGGTCGGTAAGGCTAACAGACTTGGTAAAGTAAACGAACTGGCGTGGGTCCCGGCAGCACCAATAATGGCACCCCCGAGCGCCCCACCGGCAATGGCACAGTAGAACGGCCGTTTTAGTTTTAGCGTGACCCCGTAGATTGTCGGTTCAGTGATCCCGAATAAGGCGGTCACAAACGAGGAACCGGCCAAGGCCTTCATCTTGGTATCCTTTGAGCGGAAAAAGACGGCCAACGCCGCGCCGGCTTGGGATAATACGGCGGCACTTAAAATTGGCAGTAACGTGTCGTAACCCATCTTAGCAATGTTGTTCATCATCAGCGGCACGAAGGTCCAGTGCACCCCGAAAATGACAAAGACTTGCCAGAAAGCCCCCATAATAATGCCGGCAACGATCGGCATGAAGTTGTAAATCGCCATCACGCCGGTGGCTAACCCGTTCCCAATCAAACCACCGATTGGACCAACAACGAGTAAGGTCAACGGGACCATGATCACCAGTGAAAACAGCGGCGTAAAGATGTTGCGAATGGAACTCGGGAAGCACTTATCCAACAACGGTTCCAAGTAGGACAAGACCCACACGGTCAGTAAAATCGGAATGACCGTCGACGTGTACGTCGTGGGCATCACCGGAATACCGAAGAAGTGTAGCGTGGTGGACTGACTCATGACCGTCACCAACGTCGGGTAAAGTAGCGCCGCCCCCAGTGACACCGCCACGAACTGGTTGACCTTTAACTGTTTGGCCGCCGTAATGGCTAAGAACACCGGCAGGAAGTAGAAGAGCGCGTCGCCGGCAGCGTACCAGATCTTATACTGACCACTGCTGGTGGCGATCCAGTTAAAGGCCACGGCGAGGGCTAATAACCCCTTTAAGATCCCGGCACCGGCTAAGGCCCCCAAGAACGGTGAAAAGACGCCGGAGATAAAGGCGATGAAGCGGTTGAGCACGTTCTGTTTTTCCGCTGGTTCGGCCGGTTGGGCGCTGGTGGACGCGGCGTCCGGGTTATCTAACCCGGCCAGTTCCGCTAAGGCCGCAAACACTTTGGCGACCGCGTTACCAATGACGACCTGGTATTGGCCGGCACTTTGAACGACCGTGATCACCCCGTCCAAATTTTCGATGGCTTCGGTGTTGGCCTGGTCAGTTGATTTCAAATTAAACCGTAAGCGGGTGGCACAGTGCCACGCCTTACTAATATTGTCCTTGCCACCAATGTTGGTTAAGATGGCTTGGGCTAAAGCTGAATAGTCCATGAAAGGTTCCTCCTTAAAAAACACAAAAACCCAAACAGCGTGCGCTCGTCACCTAGTTTAGGTGCGGTTCACAACTGTTTGGGTTTTGCCTAATTGAATAGTAACAATCCCGATATTTTATTGGGCCTCGTTTAACATCCGCTGCACGTGCATGATCAGGTAGATCCGCTCGTTGACCGAGACGGTTTGTTCGGTCGTTTTGTTAACGAACAAGGCGATCTTTTGCACGCAGGCAAAGGCCCGCGGATACTGCTTTGACAAGTGTTCAAACAAAAAATTATCGTCGTTGCCCGAATAACGGTCCGGTTGTTTGAGCGTTAGCCGTTCCGCGAAAAAACGCAGGTGGACTAAGAACCGCTGCAAGCTGATGCTGTCATCCGGCATGGTCAACGAAAGCTGGTACTTCACGATGTTTAACACGTCGTTGATCAGCTTGGTCATCGCCAGCGTTTGGTCCGCGTTGGAATTCGTCATGCTATTTTCCACGAACTTCATCGCGATGAAGCCGGCTTCGTCTTCCGGCAACTGGACGTCAAAATGGGCTTGGATCAGGTCAAGGGCTTGTAAGCCGACCTGAAATTCACGGTGGTAGATCCGTTTCGTTTCCCACAGGATCTCGTTGCGAATATCCATCTGGTGCAAGTGGCGGTACACGGCGAAGTGGATGTGGTCGGTCAGCGAGATCAACAGGTAAACGTTAAAGGTCGTTTGCAACTGCTGTTCGGCCGACTCAATGATCTGCGATGCCACTTCGAAGTATTCCGGCTGAATGTCAGCCATCAGCGTTTGAAAATTGGCGATCCAATTATCGCCCGCCGGCGTGTAAACCTTGGTAACCTTGGTTTCATCAACCGTCGCGCCACTTTTTTTCTGAAACCCGATCCCCTTACCGATCAGGACAACTTCGCGCCCCTGCTTGTCAGCCAGTAACACGTTGTTGTTAAAAACTTTTTTGATTCGCATGCGCACGCTCCTCGACTCTCATACCTAAATAAAGAAAAAAACCTAAAGTTCACCAATTCTGATACACCTAGTGTACCACGGTTGGAAAACGTTAGGTTTTGCCCACTACCATTGATAGCGGTAACAATCCTTATTTACAATTAGCAAGTATAGCGGTTACCGAAAACGATTGCAAGGGCTAAGTTTCAATTATTTACGCTTTTGATGAAAAGTTCTTCCAGCGAACGCGCCGTGACGCGGGTTGCCGCCGATGCAAAAAAATTGCCGCGCACGGGTTTCCCGCCCCGCTTCGATCTCAGTCGATGCCCTGCACCCCGGTCACCAGGTGACACAGCGGGCGACCACTTTCCGCGGCCAGCACGTTATTGGTCACGATGGCCGCCATCGCGTTACGAGCTTCGACGGTCGCGTTGCCTAGATGCGGCGTCAGGATGACGTTGGCCATGCGTTTTAACGCCGGTTCCACGGCCGGTTCGTGCTCGTAAACGTCCAGGGCCGCCCCGGCAATTTCGTGAGCGGTCAACGCGTTAACCAACGCCGCTTCGTCGACGATCTGACCGCGCGCCGCGTTAATGAAGAGCGCGCTGGGTTTCATTTTCTTAAATTCAGCCGCTCCGATCATGTGGCGGGTCGTCGCGTTATTGGTCAGGTGCAGTGATACCACGTCGGCTTGCGTCAACAACTCGTCGAAGGAAACGTAGCGGGCCCCGTACTGGACCTCCTGTTCGACCGGCAGGCGGTGGCGCTGGTAGTACACGATCGGCATGTCAAAGGCGTGCAGCCGCTTGGCAACTTCGCGCCCAATTTGGCCCAGGCCGACGATCCCGAGCGTTTTGCCCTGCAACTCGTGGCCTAAGAAAAATAGCGGCGCCCAGCCGTTAAAGCCGCGGGTGCGCATCAACTGGTCGCCTTCCACGATCCGGTGAGCCAAACTAACGATCAGACCGACCGTCGATTCCGCGGTCGCCACCGCCGACACGTCCGGGGTGTTGGTCACCGCAATCCCCCGGTCCAGCGCGGCTTGCACGTCAATGTTGCTGGTGCCGACACCAAAGTTGGCAATCAGTTTGAGTTTGGGGGCGTGGGCCAAGGTAGCCGCGTCCACCGGCGTTGATAAGGGCGTAATTAGGTAATCGGCGTCGGCGACGTGGCTGCGAAGCGTCTGCGGATCAATCAATTGCTCCCCATCATAAACGTCCACGTCTAACTCGACTTGCCGCAGGGTCGCTTCGGCCGCCTTCGGAATTCGTCCCGCAATGTATACCTTACTCATCGTAACCGCTTCCTTTATTAGCTTAATCACTTAGTTAACCCTAGTATGTCGATTTAGTTAAGCGCTGTCAACTACCGGAAAAACGGTTGGGCATCGCGGCAACCCAAAATCGCCAATGACTCAGATTGATGGTGAGTCATTGGCGATTTTTATAGTTTTATCCCGGTCTCATCCGGTTTATTTTGCGTTTAATCCGTCGTCAAGGCGTGTTTCATCGGGGTCCGCGGGAAAGCGTGGGCCACGCCGGCCATCACCAATCCGCCAAGCGCGACGCCAATGCCGTTGGCTAATACGTCGTTAATGTCACTGCTGCGGTTGATCAGCCAGTAAATGGACAGGTAGTGTTGGGTGATCTCAATGCTGCTGCCGATCATCAACCCCAGCACCCCGACCGTCAGGAGACTGGCGCGCGGAAACGCCCGTTTGATTAATAAGCCCAGCGGCATCGTCAGAATAATGTTTTGTCCAAAACCGACGTCCAACAGGTTGAGCTGGGTCAAATTGACTTGCCCAGTTCCCGCCGGCATGACGTAAACGGCGGTGCCGTCAAAGGACAACGGGGTGAAGAGGATCACCCCAAGACCGGTAAAGTAACTGAGGATCAGCAGGCGCCAGGTCAACTGACGCGTCCCCCGGTTATTGTGCACCAACCGGACCCCCACTAATCCGGCTAAGCTTAAAATGATGACAAGTGGTAACCAACGCATCCGCACCACGCTCCTTTCGGTAAATTTAAAGTGTGCCACCATCTTAACTGATAACCGGGAAAGGTGGGGCCGTTTTCCGTGAACTTTAGCGTTTCTTCGTTGCCTTAAAAAAAACGCAAGGTCCCGCGAACGGCCTTCCCCGATTATTAAAACTTTGGTCACAGTTTCGCCGATTTTTAATCGCTAATTTGATTTTGATTAATAATTATTTTTATGCAAACGACCACCCGTCAATTTAGTCTGATGCCCCGCTACGGGCGATTTTAAGAGCGTTGGTTTATTCAATTTGTGTATAAATATTTATTTTTATCAAATTATATTGTATTAATAATCATTGAGAC
>NZ_QWZQ01000025.1:19167-43741 GCF_003885105.1 Lactiplantibacillus garii | reverse complement strand
CCGAAGATGCGGCCCTTACTGTACCTAATAGTTATTTCTATCATAACACAATATAAAAATATTTGTATTAGATTTTTTACTCAACGCCAGCCTGGAAGTAGAGAACGCTACCCCAGTTTTCAGCTTTAATGGCGGCTTTAGCCGTTTTTGCGGCGGCTTCGAGGTCGGCCATGTTGGTTTTAAACCGGAGCTTCATACCCTGTTTGTCAACGAATTCAAAGGTGACGTCGTCCTGGTTGTAGTTATTTAAGAGCGCGATAATTTGATCTTGAGCAACGGGTGCGTTCAAAAAAATCATAGTTGAATCCTCCATTTAATCGGTATTGGTAGCGCTTCCTGTAACCTTAACAAGTTTCCGGATTACTGTTAATTGGTATTGACCAATTAGCTAAAAAGTCCTCACCTTTTCCGGAAAGGTAGTTGACAAGCTGGATGAAAAGGCTTACATTTAATTTAGTAAAATTTTAGTAAAGTGAACATGGAGGTTCCAACTATGGAAGTCGCTAACTTACAACAAGAATTCAAAACTGCTTTTGACCGTGAACCGGAACGGGTCTTTTTCTCACCCGGACGGATCAACCTAATTGGTGAACATACGGATTATAACGGGGGCCATGTTTTTCCGTGTGCCATTAGTATTGGAACGTACGGCGTTTACGCGGCCCGGACGGATCAAACGGTACGGATGTACTCAGCAAATATTCCGGACCAGGGGATCGTAACGTTTGATGTTCATGACTTGGACTACCAGAAGGCGGCGGGTTGGACAAACTATCCCAAGGGAATGATGTACGAGTTAGCAAAGGGTGGAACTCGTTTTGAACACGGCTTTGATCTCTTTGTTCACGGCAACTTACCCGACGGTGCCGGCTTATCTTCGTCGGCTTCCATTGAATTATTGATGGGGACGATTTTGCGCAGTACCTTTAACCTAACTGTGAGTCAGTTGGAATTAGTTAAACTGGGACAGAAGGTTGAAAACGACTATATTGGCGTTAATTCGGGAATTATGGACCAGTTTGCGGTCGGAATGGGTAAAAAGGACCAGGCGATTTTACTAGATACCAACACGATGGAATATTCGTACGCGCCGGTCCAACTCGGGGATAACGTGATTGTGATCATGAATACGAATAAGCGCCGGGAATTACAGGATTCAAAATATAACGAACGGCGTTCCGAGTGCGAAGCGGCCTTGGCCCGGTTACAGAAACAACTTCCGATTGACTCCCTCGGGGACCTTGACGAACACGGCTTTGACCAGGCGGCTTACCTGGTCAACGACGATACGTTGATTCGCCGCGCCCGCCACGCGGTCTTTGAAAATCAGCGGGCAATTCGGGCGACCAAGGCGTTGGCCGCTAACGACCTAACAACTTTCGGTCAGCTAGTCACGGCATCGCACGTTTCACTACATTATGATTACGCGGTGACGGGTAAGGAACTCGACACGTTAGCCGAAACGGCTTGGCAACAGCCCGGCGTTTTGGGTGCCCGGATGACCGGGGCTGGTTTTGGCGGCTGTGCCATTGCGATTGTCGCTAAGGACCAGGTCGACGCCTTTAAGAAAAACGTGGGCCGGGTCTACGAAGAGACCATTGGTTACGCCGCGGACTTTTACATTGCGGAAATTGCGGACGGTCCCCGGGAATTAACAAATTTAAAAGCATAGGTTGAGAGATAATTGAACGTGGAGGTAATTTTAATGGCAACGTTGGAACAATTTGTGACGGCCGTGATTGCGTCGCCGTCACCGTACACGGCAATGGATCGGATTTACGTCACTAACCGGGTCTTAGCACTCATTGGTGAGGGGACTCCGGTTGCGGCGGCCGATTCAAAACTGGCCAGTTTAACGACGGCGTTAGTCCAAACGGCTGTCCAGAATGGTCAAATCGAGGCAACGCCCTCGGCCAAGGAAATTTTAAGTGACCAGTTAATGGACTTAGTGACCCCGTTACCTTCCGTGGTGAACCAGACGTTTTGGGATAAGTACCAGGTTAGTCCGGAAACGGCGACGCGTTATTTTTACCAGCTGAGTCGGGCCAACGATTACGTTAAAACGAAGGCCATCGCGAAAAACGTGGTTTTCAACACGGCCACCGACTTTGGTGATTTGGAAATTACGATTAATTTATCCAAACCGGAGAAGGACCCGAAAGCAATTGCGGCGGCCCGGAACCAACCGCAAAATGGTTACCCGCTGTGCCAACTATGCATGGAAAATGAAGGTTATCTGGGACGCTTAGGCTACCCGGCCCGCAGTAATCACCGAATCATTCGAATGACGATCAACGGTGAGCCGTGGGGTTTTCAATACTCTCCGTACGCCTACTTTAACGAACATTCGATCTTTTTAGACGCGGTGCACCGGCCGATGGTGATCAACCGGCAAACCTTCGTTAATTTAATTGAAATTGTTAAACAGTTTCCACACTACTTCGTTGGAAGTAACGCCGATTTACCAATCGTGGGTGGTTCGATGTTGTCCCACGAACATTACCAGGGGGGGCGGCACGAGTTCCCGATGATGAAGGCACCGGTGATTAAAAAGGTTGACGTTGGCGTAGCGGGCGTCACGGCCGGAATTGTTAAGTGGCCAATGTCCACCCTCCGGTTAAGCAGCACCGACACGGCCGCCTTAGTCGCGGCTGCGGTAAAGGTCCATGACGCTTGGAAAGACTATTCGGATGAAAGCGTGGACGTCCGGGCATACACGGACGGGACCCGGCATCACACTACGACCCCCATTGCGCGTAAAGTCGGTGACCAGTACGTCTTAGACTTAGTTTTGCGGGATAACCAGACGTCGGCTGAATTTCCGGACGGCATTTTCCACCCGCACCAGGACGTTCAACACATTAAAAAGGAAAATATCGGTCTGATCGAAGTTATGGGCCGGGCCATTTTACCCGCCCGACTAAAAGTTGAACTGGCCGAAGTTGCAAAATACTTGTTAGGCCGGCATAATCATATGGTAGCCATGCACCAGCCGTGGGCGGATGCGTTAAAGGCAAAGTATCAGTTTAACGATGACAATGTAACGGAAATTGTAGACCGTGAAGTGGGCCACGTCTTTGCCCGCGTCTTAGCGGATGCTGGGGTCTTTAAGTGGAATGACGCTGGTTTAGCGGCCTTTGACCGGTTTATTGCCGTCCTTAAAAAAGCTTAATACGAATGTTTTAAATCAGGGAGGCCTATTGAATGGCGGCAACGTTAAAAGATATTGCGAAGGAAGTCGGTGTTTCACTGGCAACGGTATCGCGGGTTTTAAATAAGGACCAGTCACTTTCCGTGAGCGACGACACGCGGCAACGGATTTTTGCGGTGGCTGAACAGCTGCAGTATTCCAAGAGTAAGCGCCGGACTACGCCGGTTGCGCGCAAAAAACTAGCAATCGTCCAGTGGTATTCGGAATCCAAAGAACAGGACGACTTGTACTACATGTCAATTCGAATGGGAATCGAGCAGCGGGGGCAACAACACCAGTTTGAAGTGACCCGGATCTTCCAGAATAACGTCCGGAAGCTCGATACCGACGTTGACGCCATCATTGCCATTGGGAAGTTTAGTCCCAAACAGGTTTATAACATGGCCACGATTACGGATAACTTAGTGTTTGTGGATGATGACCAGTTTGACGGTGGCTTTGATAGTGTTGTGACCGATTTTCGGATTGCAACGGAAAAGGTCGTGGATTACTTCTGGGGCCGTGATATTCACGACATCGGATTTATCCACGGGACTGAAATGACGACCGACCACGAATTAGAAGTTGTTGACCGCCGGATGCTTGGTTTTCGGGCGGCCATGGAACGGCGCCACGCGTATAACCCGAAGTTTGTTTTTAAGGGGGATTATACGAGTGAATCGGGATTCAAAATGATGCAAAAGGCGATTAAAACACTCGGTGATCAGTTGCCCGCGGCCTTTTTCATCGCGAACGATCCAATGGCCGCCGGTGCGCTTAAAGCGCTGCAGTCCGCCGGGATCAAGGTGCCAGAACGGGTCAAACTGTTTAGTTTTAATAACACGTCCTTAGCCACCTTCGTTTATCCCGAACTCAGTGCCGTGAACGTTGATACGGAACTAATGGG
Organism: Lactiplantibacillus garii; assembly: GCF_003885105.1. Classification (GTDB taxonomy): domain Bacteria; phylum Bacillota; class Bacilli; order Lactobacillales; family Lactobacillaceae; genus Lactiplantibacillus; species Lactiplantibacillus garii. The sequence goes on along the minus strand of NZ_QWZQ01000025.1, from coordinate 39,644 downwards.
GACCGCGGCGGTCGACCTAATTGTGAGTCGCTTGGAAGGGCGTACGACACCCCAACGGGTTGAACTGGGGACCAGTTTAGTTGAACGTGATAGTACAAAATAAGAACGGGCTCCGACTGCTTTAACGGGTGGCGGGGCTTTTTTTGAAATTAGAACGGAAAGTATGGTGATTGAAATGTTTAAACCAACTCAATTTTTACACGGTGGCGATTATAATCCGGACCAGTGGCTGGACCAGCCGAGCGTCATTGACCAGGATTTTAAAGCTTTTGAAAACGCACATTTGAATACGGTTACACTGGGCGTGTTTGCTTGGGACCGCTTAGAACCGGCGGAGGGCCAGTATAATTTCGATTGGTTGGATGAAATGTTTGACCGGGCCGCGGCGCAAAAGATGAACGTTATTTTAGCAACGCCCAGCGGTGCCCGGCCCCGCTGGTTAGCGGAGAAGTACCCCGAGGTTTTGCGGGTTGGAGCAAATGGGCTGCGTAACCGGTTTGGTGAGCGGCATAATCACTGTTACACGTCACCGGTGTACCGTGAAAAGGTTCGCCAAATCAATCAAAAATTAGCGGAACGCTACGGGTACCGTAAAAACTTGATCATGTGGCACGTTTCCAACGAATACGGCGGGGCTTGTTACTGTGACCTTTGTCAGGCGGCTTTTCGGCAGTGGCTGCGGGCGAAGTACCAAACCTTAGACCGGCTTAACCACGCGTACTGGGGAGCCTTTTGGAGTCACGAGTACACCGACTGGTCCCAAGTCGAAGCTCCGATGACTCAAGGAGATCAGAACGTCACCGGTCTGAACCTGGATTGGCGGCGCTTCGTCACGGACCAAACGATCAACTTTTTTGACGCGGAAGTGGCGCCGTTACGGGCGGTTAACCCGGCAATTCCCGTGACAACGAACTTCATGGGCGGCAATCCCCCCGAATCACACGTCTTTTACGACCTGGATTACCAGAAATTTGCGCAACACGTGGACGTGGTTTCCTGGGATTCGTACCCTAACTGGGGTAACGACTACGAATCGACGGCTGAATTAGCACTTAAGACGAGTTTGATGAATGATACCATGCGCAGTTTAAAGCACCAAAATTACCTAATTATGGAAAACACCCCCTCGATGGTCAACTGGCACCCGGTCAACCACGCTAAACGTCCGGGGATGCACGTCATGGCGAGCTTACAAGAGGTGGCACACGGTGCCGATTCGGTCATGTACTTTCAACTGCACCAGTCCCGGGGCGCGTCGGAAATGTTCCACAGCGCCGTGATCAGTAATCGCGGCGGCAGCCACACCCGAACCTTTCAGGACGTCACCCGGGTTGGGCAGATTCTGCAACGGCTGAAGGGGTTGCAGACTACCCAGCACCAAGCGGCCAAAGTCGCCATTGTCTTTGATTACGACAACATGTGGGCGTTAGACGACGCCCGGGCGTACGCAAACGCTACGAAGTGCTATTGGGCGACCATCCAAGCCCATTACCGCTACTTTTGGGAACATGATATCGCCGTGGAATTAGTCAGCGTCCACGACGACTTAACGCCGTACACCTTAGTGATCGACCCGATGCACTTTTTAATGGCGCCGGCCTTTGCAACTAAGCTTAAAACCTACGTGCAAAATGGTGGTCACCTAGTTGGGACTTACGTGAGCGGCGTGGTCGATCAAAACTTCTTAGCTTATCAGGGAGCTGGCATGGCCGACTTGATCACGACTTACGGGTTAAAGGTGACGGAGACCGATACGTTGTACCCTAGTCAGCGCAATGCGGTCAACGTTTTTAACCGCCAGTATCAAGTCCAGGATTACTGCGACTTAGTAACGCTAACGACCGCTAAGACGCTGGGCACGTACGGAAAGGATTTTTACGCGGGAACACCGGCGGTTACCGAGAACGAACTCGGTACCGGACGCGCGTACTACTTAGCTTGCCGAACGGATGCCGACTTTTTACAGAGTTTTTACCACCGGCTAGTTCAAAAATTGCAATTGCAGGCTAAGTTACCGATTAAAAAGTCAACGAAAAACGTGGCCATTCAGGTTCGTGAAAGTACCACGCAGCGGGTCTATTTTGTGATTAATTACAGTCACGAGCCGACCCAAGTGACGCTGACGACACCACTGAACAACGCCTTAGACGGCCAGACTGTGCGGGGAATGCAGACGCTTAGTGGGTACGGTGTGTTAATTTACAGTGAAGCCAAATAAATTAAAAGCGTCTGGGACGTTAAAGCGAGCAGGTTACTCAATCAGGGCTGAGTAGCCTGCTCGCTTGGTTGTTAGGGATAATGGAGCCGAAACGGGTGTTAAAAATCAGTTGATTTCACTTAATCCGAACCAGACGACCCTTTTAAACTTAGGAGCAATTACCGTTTTGTCGGTACGTTGAGTGAAGTCGGCGTACTGGCCTTAGTCCGTTGCAAGACCAGGTAGTGGGCGGTCCCGAAGACGGCGCCGACGAGGGCGGGCACTAACCAGTCCATACCGCTGCTTGCGAGTGGTAAGTAGCTTTGGACGTGGGCCATGGCCTGACCAAATGCGCTCTGGCTGACCACGGCGGGGAAGGCCGCAACCATGTCGAAAACGGCGGGAACGACCGTAAAGACGACGACCCAAACGTAAACGACGGTGGATTTGTGGAATAAGGGTGACAGGATCGATAAGAAAATTAAGGCCATAGCCAGCGGGTAAAGGAACATTAAGACCGGCGTGGACCAGGCAATGATTTGGTTTAAGCCGACGTTAGCGGTCAAAAATGAAGCGAGGCAGGTGATCCGTAACCAGGCTTTATAACTCAAAAAGCCGAAGTGTTTGTGGAAGTCCTGCGCGAAGGCGGCGACTAACCCGATGGCGGTCGTTAAGCAGGTCGTGATGATCAAAACAGCGAGGACCGCCTGGCCGACCGTCCCCATGTAGTGGTTAACGATTTGGTCAAAGGCAATCCCACCATTGGCTGAAACTTTAAACATACCGAGGGACTGGGCACCGAGGAGGATCAATAAGACGTAGATCAGGCCTTCAAAAACCATTGAGAAGAACCCGGCGCGGGCGGTGACCCAGGCCGCCTTATTGGGGTCGGTTTGGCCCATGAAGTTCACGGCGGTGACGATGGTGACCCCGAGGGCTAGCCCGGCTAAGGCGTCCATCGTGTTGTAGCCCTGTAAAAAGCCGTTAACGAAGCCGGCACTTTGGTAGGCGGCCGTGGCACTAGTACTGCCAGCGTGGGCGAGGGGACTGCTGAAGGCGACGGTAAAGACCACGACGAGTAGTAATAAAAACAGTGGGTTGAGTAGTTTGCCGACCCGGGCCATGATCTTGCTCTGTTCAACGGAGAGGTAGTAGGCCAAACCGAAAAAGGCGGCGGAGAAAACTAGTAGTCCCAGCGATTGATACTTAGCCGGGAAAAACGATGACAGCCCCACGGTAAACGAAACGGTCGCGGTCCGCGGGGTCCCGAAGAATGGTCCGATCGTGAAGTGAATCAGGACCATGAAAACGACGGCGAAGGTTGCCCCCAATGGTTTACCAATGTCGTAGACGCCCTTGGACTTGGTCACACAGACGGCTAGAACGGACAGCAGGGGTAACAGAACGGCCGTGACGAGAAAACCAATGGCCGCTACGCCCCAGTGACTCCCAGCCAGTTGGCCGAGGTGCAGTGGGAAAATCAGGTTGCCAGCGCCAAAGAATAGGGCAAAAATCATGGAACTTAAAGTGACGTAATCGCGTTTTGTTAAAAATCGTTTTTGGACTTTATCCAGCATGAAACAACACTCCTCATTTGTTTTGGTTAAACAAAAAACGCCCCGCTCTCTGAGTTAGACTCAGAAACCAGGACGTTTACCACGCGTTACCACCTTAGCTTTACGACCGCATTGCTGCAATCGCCTTGACAAGTACGGCAAGTGGCCGGCCACTCGCGATACTCGCGCTCGATAATGGGAGCTCCCAACAGCAACTACGAAACCGTTCGCCACTGCCACTCAGAACTGATTTTCAATTAAAGAAGCAGGATGCCGTTGCACCAGACCGACACTCTCTAGGCGTGCTTGTTTAACTTACTTTGTTCATCAACGTGTTTGTTAACCGTTTTTTAATGTGCCCTTAATCTACAACGGTGGCAATTATTTGTCAATGCTTTTTTCGAAAACTTTGGCTTTGCTAGTGCGAATTGGGACTGAATGTTGGATAATAGGGTCTATAAGAACGTTTAGGATGGGAGGGGTGTCAAATGACCACAACGGATGAAGCAACCACCGAACGACCAAAGTGGCAGGAAAATCAAAATGGACATACCCGGTTCCGGACGATTGTTGGGGTGTTACGCCGGTATAATGTTTTGAGCAACTTAGCGCGGCAAAAGAATCCCCAACAGGTTCGGGCGGCCTTTGAAGAGCTGGGCCCGACCTTTATTAAAATTGGTCAGATTTTATCGTCACGAACGGACATTGTCAAACCGGACTTCGCCAACGAGTTTAAAAAATTGCAGGATAACGTTAAGGCGGACGACTACGCGGTCGTACAGCGAACGATTGAGCGGCAGACGGGCAAACAAATGGACGAAATGTTTGCCAGTTTTGACCACGAACCGTTTGCATCGGCTTCCATGGGTCAGACCCACCACGCAACTTTACTGAACGGTCAAAAAGTGGTCGTGAAGGTGCAACACCCCGGCATTGACGCCGAAGTGGCACTGGATATTTCGCTATTTGAACGGGCGTTGCCACTGTTACGGTACATTCCCGAATCGTCGGTGGTCGACTTACGGGAAATGGTCGGTGAAATCAAGCGCTCACTCTTTAACGAACTGGATACGAGTATCGAGGTCAAAAACGGGTCCCGCTTTTACCGCTTAAATAATCGCAACGATATTATTCGGGTTCCCCGGGTCTACGGTAAGTATAGTACCCAGAAAGTCCTCGTTAACCAGTACATGGCGGGGACCAGTATCCAGCATTTCATGGCCAAAGTGGTGACCGCGGACCAGGAGGATGATCACCAGTACGATGATGAACGGCGGTACTTAGCCCACACCCTGGTCCAGAACTTTTTGAAGCAAGTCTTTGAGGACGGCTTTTTCCACGCTGATCCGCACCCCGGGAACATCCTGTTACGTGAATTACAGCCGGGCGACATTGGTTATAACGACACGGTTCCCCAACGGCACGGCAAAATCGGCAAACGGCGCTTGCCCCCGTACCGGTTGATCTACTTAGATTTCGGGATGATGGGTGAGATTAGTCCGGCGTTAATGAACGGAATTGCCAACGTGGTGGTCGCGGTCACGACCGAGGATACCCGCCAAGTGGGGAAGGCCATTTTAGCGATCTCTAACCGGACCGGTGAAGTTGACGAAGAGGGTTTTTTTAGTGAACTCGCCCCATTTTTGGGTCAGTATTACAATTCTGGCCTGGGTGACATTGACTTTCAGGGACTGTTGTTTGAAATGGTCAAGGTTTGTCGGAGCAACAACATTCAGATGAACCCGGCAGTCACCATGCTGGGAAAGGCGTTTGGGACGATCGAGGGCATCGTTGAGACCCTCGACCCGAACCTGTCGATGTTGGACGTTGCCCGGCCGTTTGCCCGTAAATACATGCGGGAACACTTGAACCTGCGTAATGAATTGGAAGACGGGTTATTGGCGACCATGCAGGGGTTGCGAGATACCCCCAAGTTACCAACGCGGTTATTAGCGGCCCTCGATACCTTTGAAAATGGTCAAACGCGGGTCAACATCGTTTTTTCACACCGCAAGCTATTTATTGACCGGATTGATTCAATGGTCAATAAGGTCGTTTTATCGGTCATTTTGGCCGCGTTGATCGTTGGCTCATCACTGTTAGTACAAAGCCACCCGGATAATAGTTGGATCACCAACATCGGGATTTTTGGTTACGTCACGGCGGTAGTTGTGATTATCGGGTTAGTCGTTGGCACGCTCCATTCGTGGTACCAGCACTGGCGGCGAAAATAACGGGCTGACTTACAGGGCTTGTGCCCATGTGGTAAATATCAGATAAGACAATAAAAAATCAGGTTCAACCACCATGCGGTTGGACCTGATTTTTTAATTGGAATAATTAGTCTTCTGAACCTAATACCCGGGCGCAGAATGCGGCGAGAATGGCGCCAACTTCTGGTGCTAAGATGTAAACCCAGAGGTGTGAAAGGGCGCTGCCACCGGCGAAGATGGCCGGACCGATTGAACGAGCCGGGTTTAAGGAACCACCGGTCAAGTTCAGGGCAACAATGATTAGGAAGGCCAAGGTGATCCCGATAACCAAGCCCGCGAAGTCGCCGTTACCGTGATCGTTACTAGTGACGTTGAGAATCACCATTAAGAACAGGAAGGTCACTAAGGCTTCCACGAAGAACGCCATGCCGGCGCTAATCTTTGGAAAGTCCGTTTGACCAAGGGCGTTGGTGGCTAAACCGAGCGCGCTCACGAAACTGCGAACAGCGGCGGAAGCCACGATGGCCCCAAGAATTTGAGCAATCACGTAACCAACGGCGTCCATGGCGTTGATACGGCGGTTGATCAACATGGCCGTGGTAACGGCGGGGTTGAAGTGACCACCCGAAATGCCCCCGAAGGCGTAGGCCGAAACGGTGATGGCCAACCCGAAGGCTAACCCAATTGACAGGACGTCACCCTTAGCAACAACGACCGTTGCGGTCCCCAAAAAGACTAACATAAACGTACCGAGAAACTCGGCGAAATATTTGCGCATAAAACTGCACACTCCCTTTTTAGATAACTTTTTACATTAATTATCTTACAATACTTTCTTATACGTGAAACCTAATTTGCTTAAATTAATAATGATTTTGATAAGCGAAAAACAATTATTGGCATGGACGATTTCAATTGCGTAGCCGTGGGTTCTAATTTATCTAAGATGCTAGTCGATTTTTTGATGATTTTTTTAGTATCGTTTAACGTAGTAAACATTAGAATTAATGTTAAGTGAACGACTAAACTGGAATGAGCCCCCCGGAACAAACGATACTAAAACAAACCGAAAACTGTTTTATAATGGAAATAAATAACTTCTGGGAGGAACTTAAACATGCGCTTTTTACATACCGCCGACTGGCACATTGGCAAAAAACTGCACGGATTTGATTTGGCCGCTGAACAATGGAACGCCTACGAACAGATTCGTCAAATCGCCATTGATGAGCACGTTGACGCCGTGGTGATTGCCGGTGATTTATACGACCGGGCAATTCCAAACGAAAAGTCGGTGACCCTGTTAGACGACATGTTGATCGACCTTAACTTAAAACACCATTTGCCACTCTTAGCAATTAGTGGAAACCACGATAGCGCCACCCGGCTACGTACGGGAAGCACGTGGTTTAAGGCCACGGACTTCTATTTAAATACTAAGCTTAGTCAGGCATTAACGCCGGTGGAATTTGACGATACGCAGTTCTTCTTGTTACCGTACTTCGAGCCGTTTGAAGCCCGGCAGTACTTTCAGGATGATCAAATTAAAACGGTCCAGGCGGCCATGGTTCAACTCGTTGCGGCCATGCGGGCGCAATTTGACCCCAATAAAAAGCACGTCCTGGTAGCCCACTTTTTTGCGGCCGGGAGTACCCACGTTGATTCGGAAACGCAGATCATGGTCGGCGGGTTAAACGCCATTCCGGTCAGTGACTTAGCTGATTTTGATTACGTTGCGCTGGGGCACTTGCACGGTAAGGACGCGTTACACGCGGAACGGGTGCGGTATAGCGGTTCACCGCTGAAGTTTTCGGTGTCGGAAGCTAACCAGCAAAAGGGTGTTTGGATCGTCGATACCGACCCGTTTAAGCTGACGTTTAAGCCGTTACGGCCACAACGGGACGTCCGCATTTTAAAGGGCGCTTTCGGTGATTTGACGGACCCCGCATTTTATCAGCAGCAGGCGACTGACGACTACCTAGCTGTTCAGTTAACTGACCAACGGGTAATTCCTAACGTTATGCAGGAACTGCGGGCGATTTACCCACACATCATTGAACTTGACCGGGTCGACGGACCGGTGACTACGGATACGAACGCTACCATCGTTGATCCCCACTTAGACCCCCTGGAACTGATGACGCAGTTCTTTGAACAGACAACCGATACCCCGTTAACGGCCCGCCAACAAAAGTGGGCCCAAGCAGCGCTGACCGCGGCGACTAAGGAGGACTAGCATGCGACCATTAACTTTAAAACTAGACTACTTCGGTCCGTTTCGCCACCAGACCGTCGACTTTACGAAGTTTAACGACTTTCCCGTTTTCCTGATCAGTGGCAAGACTGGCGCGGGTAAAACCACCATTTTTGACGCCATGTGTTTTGCACTGTTTGGTGGAACTTCCGGTGGTGATCGGCAGGTCAAACAAATGCGGTCGGACTTTGCGACCGCCGACGAAGTGACTACGGTCACCTTTACGTTTGAGCATCAGAATCGAACTTACCGGATCGTACGCTCACCCGAACAGGAAGTGGCCAAAAAGCGGGGAACTGGTAACCACGTTCAAGCAGCGGCGGTCACGCTGACCGTGTTTGATGAACAGGGAAAAGAAGTCGAAGAATACACGAAAGTGAACGCCGTTCAAAACTACGTCCGCGACTTACTGCAACTGACTCGGGAGCAGTTTTCCCAAATCGTGCTGCTACCCCAGGGGCAGTTCCGCCAGTTTTTAATGGCTAATAGTGATGATAAGGAAAAAGTCTTACGTGACATTTTTGGGACTAGTTTATATAGCCGCTGGGCGCAACAGTTAAAGGCCCAGTTAAAGCGGGTCCAGGCGGCTAATAATCAGGTTAGTCAGCAATTGCAGACGTTGCAGGGGCAGCTAACTTGGACCACCCAAACGGCGGCCGCGGCAACTAGCCTTGCACCGCAAGCGGCGGTGGATGCCCAACAAGTGGAACAGCAGGCACAAACCACCGCGTTAGCCGCCCTGAAGCGTGAATTTGACACCGCCAAAACGGCGTTAACGCACGCCCAGGCGGCCCAAACCGCGGGGCAAACGTTGCAGCAAAATTATCAAAGTAAGGCGACGTTAACTAAACAGCTCGCCGACCTGACGGCACAAAAAGCAATGATTGATGAGCAGCGCCAACGGGTTCAAACGCTGGAGTGGGTCCAAAAAAACGCCCCCGCTTACCAAGCGTTACAAACCACGCGTCAGCGGGTCCAAGCTGAGACGGCTCGCCAAGCGGAATTAACGGAACGGCTAGCCGCGTTACAGGCGACGCGGGAAACTGCTACGGCCCAGGCCGCAAAGTTAACGGCGCAGGCGCCCCAGGCTGAAGAACGCCAGGCCCAGATCACGACCCTAACGGCTAAGCGCCCGGTTTATGAACAGCTGGCAAATACCCGGCAGGCCCATCAACAAGCGGTGCAGCGGGTCACGGAGCAACAAAGTACGGTGACTGAAATTGAACAACGGCTGAGCGCGTTGGCAACTGAACGCCAGCGCTTAGATCCAATCAGTGCGGATTTAACGCCGGCCCTGACCAAGCAACGCCAACTGGATCAACGCAGTCACGCGTTACGGGAATTGACTCAAAGTGCGGCGCAGGTGGCCCAACAGGCCGAAAAGGTCCAAACGTTGACGGCTACGGTGGCTCAACAGCGTGCGGTAGTGGCGACTAAACGGAAAGCTGCTCAAGCTAAGGAAGCGACTTACCGCCAGCTAGACGGTGAGTGGGCCAGTGAGCAAATTGCCATTTTGAGTCAGCGGCTGCAACCCGGTCAACCGTGTCCGGTTTGCGGGGCCACGGACCACCCCCAACCGGCGGCGACGACCACGATCACGGTCACCGAGGCCGCGGTCAAGGCCGCTCAGCAAGCCGCCACGGCCGCGACTCGCGAATTAGCCGCGGCTGAAAATCAGTTAACGGCGGATCAGAGCCAACTGGAGGCGGCCCAAACTGAACACGAACGGAGTACCGCCACCCTGACCGCGGCCGTGGATGCCCAGTTAGGCCCAACGGAGCTTTCGACTACCGTGTCACAGCGATTGGCTGAAGCTCAGGACCAATTGACTACCGCCACCCGGGCCGTTCGGCAGCGAATTACCACGGCTCAAAGTGCCCAGGACCGTTTAGCTGCCATCCAAACGACGGTGACCACGCTAACGGCGGACCAAACGACGGCGACGGCGAAGTTGACCACGTTAAAAAATCAAGCACTCGAGCTAGCCACCCAGTTAGCGGATCAAGAACAGCAACGGTCGGCGGCGTATCCCGATTTACCAGCCCTCGATGCCCATATTCAAGCACTAAAACGGGATCAGGAAGCCTACCAGCACGCTGCGACGACGGCCACGCAGCAATTAGCGACTGTTAAAGAACAATTGTCAGCGACGACGGCCCAACTAGCAACGACGCGCGACCACTTGACGACGGCCCAAGCTACCGTGACCGAGCAAACGACGCAACTAACGACCGCGATGCTGACCGTTTGGGAAACGGCCGATTTTGAACGCCTGGCCCAATTAATGGATCAACTCGGTGACTTGGCAGAACTGCGAACACGTATTAAAACGTACGATCAACAAACGGCCACTTTGAACGGCCAATTGTTAACCGTCACTAAGACCATTGGCCAGCAACCGCAACCCGATTTAGCTCAATTGGCGGCCCAAGTAGCCGCTGCCAGTGAAACGGAGCAGGCGGTCGAACAACGCTATTACGAACTTGATCGGCAACTTAAGGGGAACCAAGCCATCGTGGCGAAAATGCAGGCGACCCTTGCGACCGTGCGCGACCAGCAGGAACAACTTGCCGAACTTGCGCAACTCGCGAACGTCGCTAACGGTAGCGGTCCCCAAAAGTTGAGTTTGGAACGGTTCGTGCTACAGACTTACTTGCAAAGGGTCCTTAAGACCGGTAACCAACGGCTGCAACAGTTGACGCGGGGCCGCTACCAGTTCCAGTTAGACCACACCCAGGGCACCTTTAGAAACGGTACCGGGTTGGAGATCAACGTTTACGACGATAATGCCGGTAAGGTCCGCAGCGTCCACACGTTATCCGGTGGTGAGAGTTTTGTGGCGGCGTTGTCCTTGGCGTTGGCTTTAGCCACGGTAATCCAGGAACAGGCCGGTGGGATTAAAATTGACGCGTTGTTCATTGACGAGGGTTTTGGGTCGTTGGATGAGGACGCCCTGGACATGGCGATGGAGACCCTACAACAAGTTGAGGGTAAGTCCCGCATGATTGGGATCATTAGCCACGTTAGTGAACTGGAACACCAGTTGCCTGCTCAGTTAAAGGTATTACCCCAGGGCAACGGTGAAAGTGTTGTGAAATACCAGTTAGGATTTGCATAATTGTTTCACGTGAAACAAGAAGGGAAGGAAGAGTCATGGCGTTATCGTATCAAGCCCTGCTAACGGCCATTCCGGTGGTGTTAAAAGCGGGCAACGTCCCCAACGTGGTGGGAGAGGCCGGCATTGGAAAATCCGCTTTGATCAGTGACGTTGCCCGCCAAATGGGGGCGAAGCTGTTTACGACCGTGGTGAGTTTGTCGGAAAAGGGTGACCTGGCCATTCCGGTCCCCCCACTGACAAGTGAGTCGTTTATTCAAACGGCGGCTTACGGTCAGTTGGCCGATGTCCAATTCGGTTACGCACACACCCTGATTGAGATAATTCAGTACGCGGAAGCCCACCCCAAACAACCAATCATTTGGTTTTTGGACGAATTTAACCGGGGGACCCAGGCGGTTCAGAGTGAACTGATGAACCTCGTTTTGCAGCGCACCATTAACACGTTAAAGCTGCCGCAACAGGTACAGTTGGTTTTAGCAGAGAACCCGGACGCAAGTATGCGGGGGTTTGAAGACAGTACGTACGGCGTGGTCGCGGGGGATGCGGCCATTAAGGACCGGACCGTGCGGCTAGTGATGCGGACCGACGCGGCGGATTGGCTGCGCTGGGCTCAACAATTGGATACGACGCAATCCCGCCCCCACATCCACCCGTTGGTCCAACGCTTTATTAGTGAGGACGTAACCCGGCTGAATCAAACGGACCAGCAGGAAGATTTGACCGCGACACCGCGGGCTTGGGAACGGGTCTCAGCTAATTTATACGAACTGGAAAAGTTACCGCGTACTACCCAGGCAGTGGTGGCACTGGATATTTTTCAAGGTGACGTGGGGCGCGACCTCGGTCGCAGCTTTGAAGCCTTTTTGGAACAGCAGGCAATTCACTTAACGCCCGCCGACCTATTTACCAGCCAGCCGAAGGGCGCCGTGACACCGGCCCCGATTTTAAAGCAGTTTCAAGCAATGAGTGAGCCTCAGAAAGGGACCGTATTACGAAGCTGCTTGCGACTAACGGCGGATTACCCGCTGACTAACGATCAAAACGCCGGTCGCTTTTTACAGTTACTTCAAACGCTGAGTCAGGACGGGCAGTTTGCGTTAGTTCAAACGATTGGTCAGGACCGCGCGCTGTTAAAGCAACTATACACGGTTAACGTGGCTAAGAGCAGCCCCTACGTCACCGCGTTGTACCAATATTTACAACAAGTGGCGAGTTGGTCTAATCAGTAGGGGGTGGCAGCATTGTTAAATAACGCGGTGGAATACGACCATTGGCGCCAACGGGTACTTACGGCGAAAACTGAATCGGACGATGCGGAAGCCGGTGCTACCATGTTGACCCGGGCGGTGATCGAATTATTAGCAAGCGACCAGTTTTACGGTGAGTTATTGACCCGGCTGCCCCGCGAAAGGCAGCCAACGTTAACGGCGCCGTTTGCGCTTAGCTGGCGGGATAACCGCTTAATTTTACAATACGCGCCCGTGGCCGTTGCCCGGACTTTTCCCCGTTTTGACAGTTTACAAGCTGGTTTGAAACACGTCGCCCTGCACGTTGCCTGGCAGCACCCGTTACGCTATCGTGAGCAGGTCCAAAGCCAACGACGATTAGTCACGTTAGCAACCGACCTCGCCGTTAACCAGTACGTGGACGGGTTACCCGCCGGCATGACCGGCTTAGCGACCGTCCAACCGTTAGTACGGCACCGGTTACCGTTAAAGGCGGATTCGGGGACCTATTTTCGGTTATTACGCCAAGCAGTGGCCCCCCAACCGCCGCAACCCGCCGCGGGAAGTCAGCCTAACACTGCAACTGGTGAGCAACCCCGTCCTAAAGTTGGCCACCAATCACGACCACTAATCGATGACCCCGTAAATTGGGCGGGCGCCGGGGGACAGCTGACGAACCCTAATTTGGCGGCTAGTCGGACCCGCCAACTGACCAAGGATGCTTGGGCCGCCACAAACGAGGCCGGTCGCGGCCTCGTTGCGGGTCACGTCGTTGCCGAGTTACAGCGGCAAAGTGCGGCCCCGGCCGTTGATTGGCGGCGCCTCTTAGTTCGCGGAATTGGACAATTACCAACTGGAAAACGGGCGTCGCGGGCCCGGTTCAACCGGCGTCAGCCGGCGCGGATGGAACTGCCGGGTCAGGTGAGCGACACCCGCCTAAACGTACAAGTTTACGTTGATCACTCGGGGTCCGTGAGTGACGCGACCCTTCAAGGGTTGTTAGCACAAGTGGCGGCGTTAACGCGGATCGTCACGACAACCATCACCGTTCAGCCGTTTGACGCCATCGTGCGGCCGGGTCACACTTACCAAGCGGGACTGCCCCGGCGAGTCCGCTTTGAACGTCAGGGTGGTGGTGGTACCGTGTATCAAAGTATCTTTGACGATTTGACCCGCCGGCACTTAACGAATCAGACCACGTTGGCCTTGATTTTAACCGATGGTCGCGGGGAACGGCACGTGGACGCCCACCACTTTACGAACGTCATTTGGCTCCTCGCCCACGCTAGGGATCAGCTATCGGTCCACCCCGTGATTGGCCGGGTGATCAATTTAAAACTAGGGGATGATGCGGATGAGCCAACCACTTGATCCAGAAAATATGCAATCGTTACTGACCCATGACCGTCGTTATCAACGGGCGGCCGCCGTTTTAAACGGTCAATGGCAGGTCGTTATGGCGGAAGAAACACTACCGTACCGGCAACGGATCACTCGTGATGATTTACAGTTCGCGCGGGCTCTGCTTGCAAGCGGCTCGTTAACGAGCCGGTTTAGCTTTGACAGTTACGCCGGGGTCCAAGCCATCCGGCAACACTATGGAAACCTGTTAAGTCCGGCCGCGCAGACCTGGTTAGTGCACGACTACGTTTGAAAATTGCAAGTCCAAGGTGAGTAATTCCATTTAACCTAAAAAGTCGTCATTATTCCCAGTGAATAATGACGACTTTTTAGGTTAATAAATATTAGTATAGGTAGTCGTTGGGGCTTGACATTACGCCTTTAAAAAGGTCAGCCAAATTTGTTTACGCTGTTCGACATCGGGACGGCTGCCTTGCCGCAAGCGGGTTTGTAACCCAATGCGGGCTTCTAACAAGCTCTGAGCCAACGTCATACTCGATTGACGGGCCGTGATCTGTTGACTCGCCTGGCCCTTTAAAATTGCGGCGGCCATTAAAGTGAGGTAATCGTCGTAAAACCAGGTCGTTGCGTGTTGAACGGCGGTATCAGTTGCGCCAAATTCGGCAACGGCGTTCGCCATCAAATCACCACTGGGGTGGTCTTCAGTGGTCAGTCCCTGACTGAATAACATCCCCAATACGGTTAGGGCGGATTCACCGGCTTGTTCCAATTGTTGCATGTTTTGGGCACAGGTCGTTAAGGTTTGTTGGTGATAACGTTGGAGTGCTTTTAAATAAAGCGTGTGTTTGTCGCCCAGGGCGTTATACAAACTTTGCTTTTTGACCCCGCTGGCGGCCACGATCTCATCCATGGAAGTGTGGTAGTAGCCTTGTTGCCAGAACAGTTGCATGATTTTTTCAACGACTTGTTCATCGCTAAAAGTCTTCTTTGCGGGCACGAAACGCCCCCCTTTCAAGGTTAGTAAATAGTTGTTAATAGTATAACATAGGCCGACTAGTCGCGGTTGCGGCGGAAAAAGCCGGCCGGTGGACTGTTTAGCAACTTGTCAGTTATTTTTAATTTAATAATTGATAAGGTTAGTTTACTCCGTACATAGGTAGTGCTTTAAGTTTAGACCACTTGGCCATTATTTCGGTAAAAAGTCCAGTAACTAGCCGGCTTAAGGTGGACATTCCAATTTTATATTGCTGTTAATTATTTATGGTTATGCGAATGTTAGGCTAATGGACGCCCTAATTAAAATCTCATAAAAACATAATGTTAACAACGTTTTTAGTTTAACGGGGTAACTATTGGAAATTAGTGCCACCATTTTTAAGCGGTGAAAGCCTTGCCATTAAACTGATTCGAACAGTTTAAGCAACTATTTTGGGCTAACAAGCAAAATTAAAATTATCTCAGAAGAACGTTAAAAAACGACCTGGCCGTGATAGTTAAGCCCCGTCATCAATTGACAGCCCTTTCATTATCATGCTATATTCTCGTTGCTGATAGGGTTACTCGAACGATTCACTATTAGTAATTAAGTTTTGGATTAGTTAAAAAATTATGATTCAGACCGAATAAGGGAGTGATCACGTGCGATGGCAAATCAGTTTGATTAGTTTGGTCATGTTTTTAATAGGACCGCTAACACGCTCAGCGCTGGCCGACGTTCAAGCTGGTAATTACCATCTAACGGTGACCAGCGCAACTGCTTCAGGAACGCATACTGGGGCAACCCCGAGTGCGGGCCCGTTAAGTGGAGTCCTACCACAAATGAACGAAACGCAACAGTGGTGGCTACTACTGATCGGCTTGACTGGACTAATTTTATTAACTTCTCTAACCATAATCTGGTGGCGCAACCGTCAATTAATAAAGGAGCAACCGTAATGAAAAAATATGTAGGAACGTTACTTGCTGGAGTTACTTTAATGGCCGCTTTACCAATGGCTGCCCAAGCTGCGGATAATTCTAAAGAAACCACGGCAAAAATCGAATTGAGTCAGGACGAAGAAAACAAGGATATTACTTTGGACCAAGTTCCGGGTGTTGACTTAGGGAGCCACGTTAATCAAAACGCAACTAAAACTTACACTGCCGACGCGGTGGACGGTGCCATTAAAGTAACCAACCCCGGAAATACCGATGGCTGGAAGGTCCAAGTTGCCGGTACTGACTTTAAAGACGGCGACAAAGTTTTGCGGGGGGCTAAGTTGACCTTTGCAAACGGTAAGACGACCGCTGACGATACGGAAAACGCGTCGGATCTACCAACTAGTGACACGATTACGGTGAATACTAATAATCAATCAATTGTGACCGCGGCCGTTAATGAAGGGATTGGGGAGTTTACCACGACCCACGATAAAGCCGACGTCAGCTTACTGGTTCCTGCCGGTAACTCCGCTGGTGCTTACAAATCAACGTTAACTTGGACGTTGAGTAACGCCCCGAGCTAACACGCTCGCAGAAACTGAGGTGTGACCATGATCAAGGGGAGACAACTAGCGAAGCGGTTACTAATAATGACGTTTAGCATACTGTTAATCCATAGTTGGGGTGGAACCTTGATTGGTCGGGCGGCGACACAATCGCAGGTGCAGGTCAGCCTAACACCGACCGATGATGAAAGCGCGGTTCCGCCGGTTGATCCCGACAACCCGAGTAAGCCGTATCCCGGTGACTCCGCCGACGCGGGAAACGTTACCGGAACCGGCTCGCAAGGGCAACTGACCATTGATTACGTGAGTAATTTAAAATTTAATGCGACCACGACGCAACGGGGACCGGTCCAAACCACTGCGGAAAACCAACGCGCCATGGTCCAAGTTACGGATCGCCGTTCAACGGGAGCCGGCTGGACGTTACAAGTAACCCCCAGCCCGTTACAAAGTCGGCAGCGCACGTTAAGTACGACGCTTAACCTCGGCACGGTCCATTTGCAAGCCGGGGCCGGCAACGTCAGTATGGCTCCCCAGGTCGTTAATACGACCGATTTAAAACCCGGCATGGCTAATAACGTATTGGTAGCGGATCAGCATAGCGGCCTTGGCACGTGGTTACTCGTTTTAAACCGGGGCACCCAACCCACGACTCTAACCATCAACGATCAACAACTAACGGCGGGAAACTACACCGGACGCTTAGCGTGGTCTTTAACCAATGCGCCTAATTAAAAAACTGTTTGTAAGCTGCTAGGTTAGCAGCTTACGGCTACATAATTCGTCATAACCCGCAGAAAAGGAAGGTATCCCAAATGAAAAAAACGTTTTGGCAACTCGTGTTACTCGTAAGCGTGGTGTTGAGCGGTTTAACGGTAACCGCCCAAGCGGATGATCTTAACTACACGGTCAAGGCGGACCTCCCGACAAACCAAATCAATAAGAAGGTCTCCTACTTCGATTTAAAAGTAAAACCGGGACAAAAACAAAACCTAACGATCACAATCGCTAATAATGATAATCAGCAGCACCGCTACACGGTTTCACCGAACCTTGCCATTACGAATGATAATGGGATCATTGATTACAGTCAGCGGAAAGCTAAGGCGGATGCGTCATTGAAGTTCAACGTTAAAACGGCGCTGTCCAAACAGCAGGTGGTGACGGTTCCCGCTAAAGCTAGTAAAAAGGTGACCATCAAATTAACGGTGCCCAAGCAAAAATTTCGCGGTGTGGCCCTGGGTGGCATCAACATCGTTCAGGAGTTAAAAACCACTAAGAAGAAGAGTAGCGGAATGGCGATTGATAACCAGTACGCCTACGTTCTGGGTTTACAATTGCGTGAAACTGATGTCATCAGGATAAAACCAAACATGCAGTTGCACCAAATTAAGGCGGCCCAGTTAAACTACCGCAATTACGTGACGGCCAATCTGCAAAACGATCAACCGGTGATCATGCACGGCTTAAAGATCAAGAGTTACGTCACGACGGCGGGGTCCAGTAAAAAGCTGCTGGTTACTAGTAAGGACAACCTGGCCATGGCACCGAACAGTAACTTTAACTTTGCCATGGGCGACGGGTCCCAACAGTTAAAAGCTGGGAAGTACACGCTCCACTTGACCGCGACCGCGGATAAGGGTAAGTGGAAATTTACCCGCAACTTTACGATCACCGACAAGGAAGCTAAACATTTAAACGACACGGCGGTGGGTGACAAGGTCCAGAACAACTACTTCTGGTGGTTCGTGGCCCTAGGCGTCATTATCGTACTGTTACTTGGTTTGATCATCTGGTTACTCTTGAAAAATCGCCGGCGTCAGGACAACTAACGAGAGGAGTTTTCACCATGCGGAAGGGACCAAAACTGTTAATGATGGGGTTATTGGCGTTAGCTGGTTTGTGGGCCGGTACCGCGCAAAGCCTGACGAGTAACGTGAACGTGAGTGCTAACCTGGCCACGGCACCGTCCGGGTTAAACCAGTTGGACAAAATCATCACCGTTCCGGGGGCCTTCAGTAGCGGGGTGGCGAATAGTTCTAAAATCGTGGACGTCACCAACAGCAGTTCACCGAATACTCAGGCCATAGACGTGATCGATGGGAAAAAACAAGTCGGTGGTTTTTGGTCAAACGATGCTAACCGCTTGGATTTAAATCAGGATACCACCATTAAGATGTGGTTGTACTTGGGTGCGTCGAAAACCGTGGGGGACGGGATGGCGTTCGTTCTGCAAAATGATCCGAGTGGGACTAACGCCGCGGCGCAGATCAAGTCCGGCAGTATTATTGGGGAAACCCTCGGCACGTGGGGTGTCGATACGAACAACAAAGAACAGGACCCGCAAGCGATTGCGAGTACTGCCATCCAAAATAGTTGGGCCTTAGAGTTTGATACCTATGTGAATAAGTCAACTTCGTATAGTGATGCGGGTAAGGGGGACGCCTTTGATAAGGGGAATAAAACGCAGCACGTGGCGACCGGTTATCCGGGCGCGGCGAGTCAGTACAACAGCGAATCCGTGCGCAGTATAGACCTTACTGGGATTATTTTATCAACCCGCTACTACTTTTCACAAAATCACGATAATTTAAAAACAGATTTGAGTTTAGCCAACGGTAACTGGCACCACTTAGTTTTGCAGTGGGACGCCGCGGCTAAGACGATGACCTACACCTTTGACGACGTTAACCCGGACGGTTCGGAGACCGGAGCGGGATTTACTAATAGTACGGTCATTGATACGAGCCAGTTTAACAGTGCGGACGGCCTGGTGCGCTGGGGCGTCATGGGCGCGACTGGTAGTAACACGACCACCAACATGGTCGTCATTGAAAGTATTCCCAACACCGTTAACGCCAAAGCGGACGTTAAGGTGACCGACACGACCAAGAATAAAACGGTCACGGCCGGTAGTAAAGTTAAAGCGAAGCACAAGCTCCAATACGATTACACGTTGACCTACGAAGGCGGACGCTTGGACTGGGATAACGTTGAAGCCCAGTTGAAATTACCCGAAAACGTGACGTTTAGTGGGGCGGTGATCAAGTACGCGGATGGTACTGAACAGACCGTGGACGCACCGGAAGAGGGGGCCAAGACGGTCACTTACCAACTGGAAAAGGCCCTTTCTGAAGCTAACGCCACCGCGACGATCACGCTGACTGGGACGGCCGATAACGTGAAGATCAACAGTAATACGACCACGACGACCAGTACGTTTAAGAACAAAGAATTTGAAACGACGGCCGACGCACCGGACTACACGATTACCGTTGACCAACCCATCTCGTTATACATCCTTAAAACTAACTATACGGTGGCGAAGGGTGACGACGTTAAGGTTAGTGGGCTGGTAATTGCCGAAGATTCGGAGCAGTTAAAGAATAGCAGCATTACGATTCACCCGACCCTGAATGGTCAGGAACTGGATGAATTTCAGATGAGTGACGATGACGAGTCGGGTTACTTTAGCTTAACCATTAAAGCGGACCAGTTGAACGTGGGGAAAAACGGTCTGGTTCTGTGGGCCTCCGATATGGATGATAATGAATCTCCGGAAGGGAGTACGACCATCACCGTTCAAAGTGGTGAATTAGGGTTTAAAACGGTGGCGGGAACCAGTACTTTTAAACCCATTACGCTCGATGGTAAGGCCCAGACGACGACCCGCGCCGATGATTGGGCGGTCGTCGTGAGTGACGAACGTGGCAAGGGTTCTGGCTGGCAACTGCAGGCCAGCGTAGGCGACTTTACGACCGCTGATGGTAAGAAGTTACCGGGGCAACTGCTGTTTAAACAGGACAGCAAAACAACCGTACTAAACGGTGAAGGCACCCAGATTGACAGTCACCAAACAACGAGTGATACCGATGAGTACAACGTTACCAAGGATTGGGGCAGCGATTCGGGGATGTTTTATAAAACGAACGCGGCGGCAACCCCGGGTGCGTATTCCGGTAAAATTACGTGGACGTTAAACAACGCGCCGAGTTAACATCAATACCAATTAAAAATAATGAAGCGGGCGAGCGAAAAAAAAAGGGGGGGTTTTTTGTAGGGGGG
>NZ_QWZQ01000025.1:0-19157 GCF_003885105.1 Lactiplantibacillus garii | reverse complement strand
CCCCCGCCCTCCAAAAAACCCCTGGGTGGTTTTTAGCTAGGCCGCTTCATTATTTAACGTTTAAGTTGATTATTCAGTGACGGTTTGATCGGCCTGCGCAATGGCGGCTTGACCTAGTAAGTTCAGGTAGTTGAATGGCCGGTCGTAAATCGGCTGGAAGAACATGTCGACGAAGCCTAAGTCGTCAATCGTGTTGTGATTTTGAATCATCACGGAGATGACGTTGGCGGATTGTGAAACGTCGTGTTCACTCATGAACTGGGCCCCGAGAATTTCGCGGGTCTCCGGGTTGTAAACGAGCTTCATCAGTACTGGTTTGGTCGTTGGCATAAATTCGGGCCGGTAGTTATCTTCCAAAGTAGCCGCTGCGGCGGGCACGTTTTCTGCCGCGGCGTGTTCCACGGTCATTCCAGATGACACGATGGTTTTGCCGAACAACATTAAGCCGGAAGTGGCCTGGGTCCCCATGTATTTCCGGGTCGGTTTAAAGAGGTTTAAGCCCACGAGGGTTCCTTGCCGTACCGCGTTAGTGGCTAGCGGAATGTAAGCATCACGTTTAGTCGGGTTATAGTGAACCGCCACCGCGTCACCAGCCCCAAAAATGTCAGGGTCGGAAGTTTGCATGTAATCGTTGGTTTTGATGGAACCGTTGGCGTTCATGTCAACTTGTCCCTTTAATAACCCGGTATTTGGTCGGAAACCAACGCACATGATGGCCATGTCGGCGGTGTAACTACCCTGGTCGGTCGTGACGGTGACTTCGGAGCCGTCGTCACTGAAACCTTGAACCATTTGACCGAGGGCTAACTTAATGCCGTGGTCGGTGAAGTCTTGCTCCACCCGGTCGGTAAATTCGGCGTCGAGGTACTTGTTTAAAATGCGCGGAAGGCCGTCAATCAGCGTGACTTCCTTGCCTTGTTGTTGATAGGCTTCAACCAATTCGGTACCAATGTAGCCCCCACCAATGACGATGACCCGTTTGGCAGGCTTTGCGGCTTCCCAAAGCTTTTGGGCGTGGTCCCAGTTTTTGCAAAGGTAAACGTTGGGGCTGTCGATACCGTCGATGGGTGGGATCACTGGCCAGGACCCGGTCGTCATGACGAGCTTGTCGTAGTGGTCCGTTTTGACATCGCCGCTTTTAAGGTCGGTAACGGTGATTTGGTGATTTTGAGCGTCGATCGCGGTGACGTCGTGTTGCATGTTGACGGTGGCACCGAGTTCGGCTAGCTGTTCAGGACTGGCGTAAAAAAGGCCCTGGGGAT
Organism: Lactiplantibacillus garii; assembly: GCF_003885105.1. Classification (GTDB taxonomy): domain Bacteria; phylum Bacillota; class Bacilli; order Lactobacillales; family Lactobacillaceae; genus Lactiplantibacillus; species Lactiplantibacillus garii. The sequence goes on along the minus strand of NZ_QWZQ01000025.1, from coordinate 17,895 downwards.
CAGCGACTTGACCGCCGAGGTAGAGGGCGATCCCACAGGAGAGAAAAGAAACGTTGTCGTTTCTTTCGTAAATGGTGACTTCCGTGGAGGGATCCGTAGCTAAAATTTGCTTAACGGCGGCGGTGCCGGCGTGGGTACAACCAATAACGATAACTTTCATACAAAACAGCTCCTTATAATGTGGTGGTTTTCACAATAACGATTGTGTAACGTGCTTTTGTTAACAATTTTATTGTACTAGATTAAAAAGAAAACGCAACCAATTTTAGTTAAAAAGCTTAACTTTTTCGCTAATCAAATGATAAACCACGCGCAATAGTGCGTAATGAGTGCGGTTATCCGGAATAGGGTGTGCGCATTAAATAAATTAAATCAGAAAATCATTTCGGCAATGCACCGATAATGAAACTAAATAAAAGCCCTCACAAACTTAACTTGTGAGGGTTTAAAAGTGCATTTATTTTTGGTAGTGATAGTGCTGGTGGTCAGTCGTGCAAAAACCTAACGCGGTTAAGACCTGGTCACACTTAGAATCGGGACCTGTTAAGGTAACGGTCAGCGTAGTTAATTTTAATTCGGCGGTGCCAAATGCAACTAGCCGTTGATAGATTTCGGTTAACACCGCGGCTGGAGTATCAGCGAAAACGTCGACACTAACCGTGGCTTGGCCGGTACTGGTATCAATCGGGTCAAACCCGACCTGACCAACGAAGTGGCCATCGGTTCGGTCGGTCACGCCCCAGACTAACTTTTGGTCGTGAAAGATCTCCCGCATCGTTTGGTTGATTTTTTCCGCGGCCGTTTGGATAGTCATGGCCGCATCCGCGCGTTGGTAGAGTCTTAAAACGTCAATGGAGCGAGCTTTGGTCAACCAGTCAAAGGCGTAGTGCGCGGTTAAGATTGGGTGGTACTTTTCAAACTGAGACATGGTTTCCTCCCGATAATGAAACTAGCAAAGTGGGCCGGGACGACCCGGTCCACTTGGTTATAACGGTGTTGCTTTTACCAGATTTTGACCCGTTTGTCCGGTGCAAGGTACATCGGGTCGTCTGGCTGGATATCAAAAGTCGTGTAGAAGTCGTCCAGGTTCTTAGGTTGAACGTTGGCCCGCAGCTTAGCGGGGGCGTGCACGTCAATCGATAGGAGTAGTTGCATGTATTGCTTGGTTGCTTTCATCCGCCAAACCATGGCCCAGTTGGTGAAGAAGGCACTGAGGTCGACGTCTTGTTCACCCTTAGCGGCCTCTTCGGCACAGCTAAGTCCACCGGCGTCGGCGATATTTTCGGAAACGGTCAAGGTCCCGTTGACCTTGGCACCCGCAAAGTCTAAGCCGTCAAATTCGCTGATCATTGACTTAGCAAGTTCCTTAAAGTGCGCGGAATCTTCTTCGGTCCACCAGTTGTGCAAGTTCCCAAATTCATCAAACAGCGCCCCGTTGTTATCGAAAGCGTGGGAAATTTCGTGGGCAATCACGGCCCCGATACCCCCGTAGTTAGCGCTAGAAGACTGCTTTAAGCTGTAGAACGGTGCCTGTAAAATGGCAGCCGGGAAGACGATGATGTTCATGAACGGGTGGTAATAAGCGTTAACGGTGTCGGCGCTCATTTCCCACCGGGTCCGGTCGGTTGGTTGGCCCCACTTGGCAAACATGTTCTGACGTGAAATGCGGCCAAAGTTCAGTACGTTGCTTAACACGCTGCCACCCTCCGCGGCGGTGTGGGTCTTAAACTTAGTGTAGACGGGTTCCAATTTATCGGGATAACCGACCTGAATACCTAAGTTGTTCAGTTTTGTGACCGCCTTTTCACGGGTAGCGGCGCTTAACCAGGTATTGGCTTGTAAGCGGCGTTTGTAAACCCCAATCATTTTTTCAACCATGTGATGCACGTCGGCCTTAGCCGCTTCACCGAAGTACTTGTGGCCGTAGTAGAGCCCGACGACTTGGTCAAACATCCCGGCGGCTAAGTAGTAGGCACTCTTAGCCTGACTACGCGGCTGTTTTTGCCCGGATAACGTCCGTGAATAGGTGGTGCCTAACGTCCGCATGTCATCACTTAGGTAACCACTCAAACGTTGAACCAATTTGGTCTTCATCCAGTTCTTCATAATGGCGAAGTTTTCGGGGTTCACCACGTCGTTGAAGTGGTCAAAGTAAGCTGGTTCCGGCAAAATGACGACGTCGGGATTACCGTTAATTACGGAATAGGTAATGGCGGCTAAGTCCAAGTAGCGACTATCGTTGGTAAAGTCTTTGAAATTGCGTGGGTTGTACATCTTACTGTAGTCGGCGGCTTCTTCGGCACTCTTGACCCACGGGACGATCAGCCGGTCGAATTTTAACGCGTCGTCCACGGTGGCCTGGGCCTGTTCGTGGTCGTAACCCACCTTTTGGAACAGTTCGGTCATCATTTTGGCGTAGACCGCGAGTAATTTTGGTCCGGACTGGTTACCCTCGTCGTAGTAAGTTTTATCGGGAAGGATCGTTCCCGGCGCTTGGGCGAACAGGGCGTTGACCTTGGTGTTTTTCATGTCAGCGTCGACGTCCAAACTGAATGGTAGTGGCAAGCCGTCGTAGATCCAATCAGGCATGCGCGTTTGCAGGTCGGCCAAGTCGCCGAGGCTGTCGATTTGTTTTAAGCACGACTGAAGCGGCTTAGCTCCAGCGGCGTCACGCTGCTTAAAATCCTTGGTTAATTGATAAAATTTGATGAATTCGGCTAACTGGGGGTTGTCCGGTTGAACGTCGCCCGCTGCCATCGCATCAAAATCGTGCATTAACGTTTTTTCAATGGCGTCGACTAAGTCCATAAAGCCCCCCGTTGACGCGTGGTCGTCGGGAATTTCAGCGGTCTTCATCCAGTCACCATTGACGGCGTCATAAAGATCCTGTTTTACTGTTGCTTGATTAACGGTTGCCATTAAATCCACTCCTTAATAATATTTCTCATACTGGCTTAATTATACCTTAGATTAATTTGAGTAGCGGTCTGAGTACCCATGAAATTACTAATTTTAAGGTAAAAAAATACCGAGCTTCCCCAAACGTGGAAACTCGATATAAATTTTTTTATTCTGCTAATAGCAACTGGTCGGCGTCGTTAATTTGGATCGTTTTCCCGGCTTTTTGAGTGATGAGTCCCTGCTGCTCAAAACGGGTCAATTTACGGCTAATGGTTTCCGGGGTCGTGCCGAGGAAGGTGGCCAGGTCCTTCTTTTTTAAGGGAAGTTTGAACGTATCGGTATTCAATGAAGCCGCGGTTTCGGTCAAGTAATTCGCCAGGCGGGCTTCTACCGATTCGGTAGCGGTACTAGTGGTCTGACGTTCTAACTGGGTCAGGCGCTTGCCGAAGACGTTTAAGACGTTAATGCTAATACTGGGGTACTGGCGCATCAGTCCTTGAAAATCTTCCCGTTGAATGCTGCAAACGTCGGTGGGAACCAACGCTTCACCAAAGGACGACCGCCGCTGATTTTCAAAGAGGGCGGCTTCCCCGTCAATGTCGCCGGATTGTAAAAGGTAAAGTAACTGTTCGCGACCGTTGGCGGCTAGTTGGTAGACCTTAACTTGCCCGGCTGAAACGATCATTAGTTGGTCGAGCGCATCGTCCGCGCTGAAAACCGTCTCCCCCGCCTGGTAGTGGTGGTGGCGAACGATGGATTCAATGGTATCAAGTTGGGGTGCGGCTAATTCCTGAAAAATAGGGACAAGTTGTACACATTCGTGAGTTGCCATTTAAAGGGCCTCCTTATAAATTCACTTATAGGATAACAGAATTAACATCTAAATTATGGGAACGGGTTCGTTATTTCAACAAAACCTAGTTTAACTGAAAAAATTATTTAGTTTCTTGACGGCGGTCAATTTTTTAATGCTTATTTCTCGTTATGATAGATTCATCAAATGAGTTAACGGAGGTTGATATTTATGAAAATTATTATGCAATTAGGAACCTTAACTTGCCCGTCATGCATGACTAAGATTGAAAAGGCCGTCGCGAACCATGACGGTGTTGAGAACGTCAAAGTTTTATTTAATGCCAGCAAGGTCAAAGCCAATTTTGACCCCGAAGTCACCAACGCCGATGACCTCACTAAGGTCGTGACCGGTTTAGGATACGAAGTTGAAAACGTCAAGGTAAAGTAGGAGGAAACCCCATGAGTGAATTAACGATTGAAGACCAATACGCAGCGGAATTAAAACAGAGCGACATCGACCACCACGTCCCGACCGCCGGGGCGATGACGAACCACATTTTATCGAACCTGATGGTCAGCTATGTTAAACTGAGCCAGGCCAAGTGGTACGTGAAGGGGAACCAGTCCTTTAGTCTACGCACTGAATATCAACGCTTAATTGATTTAAACGTCCGGCAGTTTGCGGAATTAGGCGACCTGTTACTCGATGAAAACCAAAAACCATCGTCCACGACCGCGGAATTGACAAAGTATTCGATGTTGGAAGAAAACGGGGCGTTTAAGTATCAAGACGCCGCGACGACCGTGGCAGCGGTGATCAAGGATTTTGATACGGAGAACCTGTTCGTTGACCGGGCCATTAAATTAGCTCAAAAAGAAGAACGTCCGGCGTTGGCCGCCTGGTTAACTAGTTACCGGGGCAGCAATAACCGCAACATTCGTGAATTACAGGCCTACCTAGGCAACGATGCGCGGACCGGTTTGGACGAAGAAGACGAAGATGATGAAGATGATGACGACTAGTTGGTGCAGTTATTGACTAGTTAGTCTAAATGAAGCCACCTTGGATCGGTGCGGTGTGGGCCGCTGATTCGGGTGGCTTTTTGCTGGCTTAGGTTAGTGCGAAAAAAGAGGTCAGTGGTACGCGAGTTACTTTGTGTTTCCTGAGGACCTGCGCTATACTAACGACAACTAAGAACAGGGGGACCAAACAGATGTCAATTAGCACCATTATTATGTGGACACTCGTCTTTATCATCGCCACCGGCTTCGTAACGGTGATCTCAACGGCGGTCCTCTTACGGCGAGCTAAAAAACGCCCGCAGGATCCCGCGGACCCAAACCAGTCAACTGATACGCCGGACGATTGGAAACAAGACGACTGGAACCACGATGATTGGAAAAAGGGCGACTGGAAAGATTAATCGACACAGTAAATATTAACTACACGATAAATACCCCCAGGTTTGGAATTAGTCCAATCCTAGGGGGTATTTTGACGCTTTGCTGATGACTACTTGAAAGGTTAAATTAGCGCTATTTAAGGTTCAACGTTGCGTCAAAGGTTTTGTGTGAATTATCATCCTCATAATTATTGGTATCATAATGAGCGTCCCATTTTAGCCGTAAACTAGTCAGGTCAGATACCTTATCGAGCTTTGGTAAGAAGAAGTAGATATTACCATCCTTTGTAGCACCGGTATTGAGGTCGCCACCGAGGCTGTCACTACTGCTTAAATCTGCCTCGACTTGTTGGCCGTTACTTGTGTTTAGTGTACCCTGATCAGGAAAAGTTGAAATGTCGTGACCGGCTTTGATCGACATATGTACCTTGACGATTCCGTTAATTGGCTTTGCTTTGCTGCTATTACCCTTATAGGAACCATCAGTCTTGTAGATTGTTACATTATCGATTTTAAAATTACTATCGTGCCACGAGTTATCATTAAAGGTGGTCTTGTAGGTTTTGCTATCTGCGATTTTGATCTTGCTGTCATCCAGTGTGATAGTGTGGCCATCGTCCTTAGATTCGGTTGCGCTATCACTTGACTTGTTAGTATCACTGGAAGCAATTGCCGCACGTTGATCCGAATGGTCGTTATTGGCCGCATCAAGGGCTGCACTGTACTGATATTCAAAAATTGCCGCTTTAGCCGTTCGAAAACTAGCGCCAATTACGAGTGTTACGATGGCGAGAAGTCCCCATGACCACCATTTGTTATGCCAGGGCGCCGTAGTCTTATGATTAGAAAACTTTTTGGGCCCCTCAGGATTTGTTGGTTGTGCAAGCCAAATAATTACGATGATAGGTCCCACGATTGGAATCAACGTTAACCAATAAACATGACCTGATCGGCCTGTATCGTGTAACCGGCGAATAGTTGCGGTGAACATGGCAATGGTGGGTAGTGCCAAAGCAATGGCGGCCAACCAAAGTATTAGTCGTGAATAACTAGTGTAAACGATGGCCGACGTGATAGTACCCAGCATCCCAGCGGCTAGATAACTCCACCAATAATCGGCACGTTTAAGGTAACCTTTGATGGTAAAGGCAGATTTAAGTACCAGCTTAGTTGCGCTAACTAGGCCGGGTACCGTAGTGGCTGGTTGCTCTGTTAGCACGGTGCTTTCGGTTTGTTCGGCACCACAGGATGAACAAAACTCGGCAGTGGCCAAAAGTTTGTGGCCACATTTGATACAATATTTTGAATTCATAAGAATCCCCCCATAAAGTGATTAGTGATAGACCAATTTACTGGTCTGTCACTAAAATACGCAAATTACGTGGGATGACGTTAAAATTCATGCAATTATTAATAATTAAACGCAGTGGGGGAAAGTCTGGACGTGCTTGTTAAAACAAAAATTCCACCTTCTTAAATCGTTTCTTAATGAAAGTGGAATTGATCGTGCTATTTGGTTTTCAAAAGCAAATCTAACGAGTGTTCCAAGTTCTGAACGTCAACCGCGTCCATGTTGTCGACACAATTATTGATGTTACGGGCAATTACAAGCTTCATTGCCTTGTCGATACTGGATTTAACGGCGGAGAGTTGAACGAGTACGTCGTCACACGACCGCTCTTCATCCATCATTCGTAAAACGCCGTCTAACTGGCCCGCTGAACGTTTTAAGCGGGTCTTGATCTGTTTACTAGTTACGTAGCCTTCATCGGTAGTGGTCATTGTAAACCTCCCTTAGTTGGCAAGGGCCTTTTTAAGTTCGGCTTCAAAGTCGGGTTTCGGCCGGGCACCCACCATGTGACTAACGACTTGACCGTCCTTTTTAATTAAAAAGGTGGGAATGCCTTGAACTTGGAACTGACCGGCGACTTCCTGGTCGTTATCCACGTTTAGTGAAACGAAGTTGACCTTATCTTTATAGTTGGCGTCCTCTGAGAGTGATTTCAAAATGGGGTCCATCATTCGGCAGGGTGGGCACCAGTCGGCTCGGAAGTCGACAACCGCAACCCCCGTATCAGTTTCCTTAGCAAAGTCTTGGTCGTGAATTTCTTTGATCATAATGGTTTCCTCCAAAATTTAAAGTGAATTAATGATTTCAGTATACCCCCATAGGTATGTTAAAGCGAATAAAAGGTTTTCGAGGTAATCTTAAACGCTTAACTTTAATGAACCAGTTTTAAATACCGCTGAGGGGTATTAAATCGTGGTGATGCTAAAAATAGTCCGTGTGACACAACTAAAAATCGGCGTCTATCCCAAACTAGGAATAGGCGCCGATTTCAGGTCGTGTTCATAAACGACGGGTTCGGTAGTTTAAGTTGAAGCGGCTAAGCCGTTACTGGTTGTGCCGCGCGGTCGGCCGTGCGTTTGTCGAACTTAGTTTTGAAGTTAATTAAGCGCATTGCGTTGAAGATGACGACTAGGATGCTGGCTTCGTGAACGAACATTCCACTGGCCATGTAGATGTAGCCAAAGATCAAGCCAATCAGGAGGAAAGCAACCGTCGCGATGGCAATGAAGATGTTTTCACGAGTATTCAAGACGGTCTTTTTGGCGAGTCCGTGGGCGTGAACCAGGGCTGGAAAACTGGATTGCATCAAGACCACGTCGGAGGTATCGATGGCGACGTCGGTCCCACTTCCCATGGCAATCCCAATGTCAGCGTTGGCGATTGACGGGCTATCGTTGATACCGTCCCCGATGAAGGCAACCGTGTTACCGGCGGCCTTGAGTTTTTTAACGTAAGCGACCTTTTCTTCAGGCAATAAGTTCGCGTGGACTTCGTCTAAGTTGAGTTCCTTAGCAACGGCTTCGGCGGTCAACTGGTTATCACCAGTCAACATAACGGTCCGTTTGATGCCCTGTGCTTTGAGGGCGGCCAGTGAATCTTTAACTTCGGGCCGGATGGTGTCGGCGATGCCGAACATCAGTTGAACTTGACCGTCAACGGCCATGATTACCGTTGATTGACCGGCAGCTTGGAGCGCGTTTAAATCTTGGGCCTGCTGCTGAGTCAGGTCAATTTGGTGAGCGGTCATCATCTTTTGGTTCCCGATGACAATTTCTTGGCCGGCAACTTTGGCGCAGATCCCCTGACCCTTGACGGTTTCGGTATCGTCTAGAACGGGAGCGGTGTGTGTTGTCTGGTTCTGAGCGTAGGTGATGATGGCCTGACCAAGGGGGTGGTCCGAAACGCCTTCAATAGCGGCGGCAATGCCTAGTTGGTCGGCCACCTGATCCGTATAAGTATTCATGGTGGTAACGGCCGTGTTGCCTTCCGTTAAAGTCCCGGTTTTATCAAACACCAGGGTGTCGACCTTGGCAAAGGTATCGATCACTTCACCACCCTTGATCAGGATGCCGCGCTTCGCACCGTTCCCAATCCCGGCGACGTTTGAGACCGGCGCGCCGATAACCAGGGCACCGGGGCAGCCAAGGACGAGGACCGTAATGGCCAGCCGGAAGTCACGGGAGAAGATAAAGACCAGAACGGCTAAAACGAGTACGGCGGGGGTGTAGTACTGCGCAAAGCGGTCGATGAACTTTTCGGCCTTGGACTTGGTATCCTGCGCTTCTTCGACGAGTTCAATGATTTTAGCGAAGGTGGTGTCGTCACCAACCTGGGTCGCTTTAATTTTTAGGTAGCCGTTTTCGACGATGGTCCCGGAGTAGACGTTGTCGTGTAACTGTTTGTTGATTTGGCGTGCTTCACCAGTAATGGAAGCTTCGTTTAAATAACCACTGCCTTCAACGACTTCGCCATCGACGGGAACTTGGCTCCCCGTTTTGACGAGGACGACGTCACCCTCGTCCACGTCGTCGACATCGACTTCTTCGGTACCATCACTCGTCACCAGCGTAGCGGTGGTTGGGGACATGTCGGTCAGGCCCTTGATAGCGGTGCGGGTCTTTTGTAAGGTTTTGCTTTCAAGGTACGAACCGAACAGGAAGAGGAAGGTCACGATGGCGGATTCGTTGAATTCACCGATGACAAACGCGCCAATGACGGCAATCGTCACTAGTAATTCGATGCTAAAGACCTTGTTACGCAGGGCGCTGAATGCCCGGACGGCAATCGGTATGGCGGCAATGACCGACGCGACGGCTAGGGTGACCGTATAACCGGGGGTAAAGTTGAGCAGGTACTTGCTCAGCATGCCGAGTACGATTAGAATCCCCGTGATCAGGGTGATATGATTAGTATGTTTGGTTAGGAAGATTTGAAATTTCATCATGGAAACGCTCCTTAATTGATTTGATGACCCTAGTATAAGGAGGAATCCTTGATAACAAATTGATGGGGGTCAAGTTTTGCAAAATGACTAAAAATTTAGTTTGAAACGGGGTGTTAGCATGCAGTATCAACGGGTTACAGCGAATAATTGCTTAATGCCCGCCTATTTTCAAGGGCGCTGGGGGTTAAAAACCATCAACGATCAACGGGTCATGTATAGTACCAACTTAGGCGCGGAGGTTGATTTTCAGGTGGACGCGGCCAGCTACGTGCAGTTGCGATTGTTGCCCCGGGCCGCCGACCTACCGAGTTGGGTCGCCGTTCAAATTGACGGCTTACCCTATCAACGGTTTCCCGTTACGGCGACACCACTACGGTTGACCCTGGATCGTCACCCGCACGTGATCCGGGTCGTGATGAGTGGCAACACCGACGAAGACCCGGTATGGAGCGGCGACGCGGGTTTTGCGGTGCGAAGTTTAACGAGTGACGGTCAGCTATTCCCCGTTCAAATTGGCAACCGGAGCGTGACCTTCATTGGGGATTCAATTACGGCGGGGTGCTGGGTCGCGGGGTACCAACCCGCAAAAGATTATCGGGGGGAGGCCAATTACGCGGCGGTGGCGTGTGACCAATTAAACGCCCGCAACGTTCGAATCGCGTACAGTGCGGTTGGTTTAAATAAACCGGGGACGGGTGGCGTGCCGCCTTTACCCGAAGTCTTAACGGCCGTTGATGCCCAGACACCGTGGCAACCGGAAATGACGGACCTGGTCGTCATCAACGTGGGGACCAACGATGGTCGGGAAACGGCGGCTAGTTTTACGCCGCTTTTACGCCGGTTTATTGAACAAGTGGTTCGGTTGTATCCGGCGAGTCGCGTGGCCGTAATGATTCCGTTTAGCCAGCGTTTTGACCGGATCATTCGCCGCGTGGTGGCCGCGTTTAACGCCGTTCAGTTAATCGAAACGGCCGACTGGCAGCCGGGCTTAACCGATCACGTCCACTTAAACTTAGTCGGTTCGCAAACGGCGGGGCACCGGTTAGCCCAAGCCTTAACGCAACTGTACCCTGACTTTTAAAACCCGTTTCGACAATAATTGTTCGAAGATGAAAAAGGGACTGTGATTTTTATCACGGCCCCTTTTTAGCGTTTTCGGTTCAACGTCTGGGTTTGCAAAAATTGATAAGCTTGAACGACGCTTTGCGGAACGTCGACGTGCGGGATGAAACCGGCGCCGCGGGGCCCGTAGCCGGCGGGAGTGTCGATCAGACGCTGACACTCACCAATGACCAGCTCGGTAAAGTAGGCGGGAGGCCACGCCATGGCGGTTGGCAGCGCCCAAGTCAACGGGTCGAATTGTTGCAAGCGCAACGGCCGTGGTTGGTACCAACTAAAAGTTACGTCGGCGGACCAATTTTGCTTAAAAGTTAGTGCGGTCCGGCGGGATAACAGCGGGTCTTGGACGAGGAGGACGTCATGCCAGTTAGCGGGAGCTAATTGGCGGGCGTTGACCGCGTTGCTTCCCGAATTAGTGGACGTCTGATCTAAACGGAGCTCACCAGTATAACCAGCTTGACGGACTAAGTCGGCCATCATGACGGCTTCACTTAACGTGTTGGTGACGCCGAGGTTGTGACGTAAATACTTTGTTGCGTGGCCAACGCCCCCGGCAATGATGATGCTGGGGAGGTGGTACCGTTGCGCTAAGTGACCTGCCGTAGTAGCGGTCGCAGGCTGACTATTGCCGCATAAAACGAGGCCGTCGACTTGAAGTGGTACCGTCGTTGGTGCCGTTAGCCAGGCCAAACAGTGGTTTAGGGCTTCTAAACTAGTCATTGGCGGTTACCCCGGGTTTGGTACCGAAGTGGGCGGCCGCCGCACCGAAGTTAAAGCGGGTGTAGTGCACTTTTTGAAAACCGGCCCGCTTAAACATGGTCACTAATTGTTGGTAGCTGGCGAAGTGGCGGGTAGTTTCCTGCAAGTACGAGTATTCTTGATACTGGTGTGCGAAAAGCCGGCCAAACAACGGAACGAGCTTGGTGAAATACCATTGCCAAACGGGTTTGATCAGTGGTTGGTCGGGTTGGGAAGTTTCTAGGCAAACGAGCTGGGCGCCCGGTTTGAGCACCCGGAAAATTTCAGCCAGGGCCCGGTCCTTATCTGGTAAGTTGCGCAAGCCAAAGCCAATCGTGACCAGGTCAAAGGTGTTGTCCTTAAACGGTAACCGCATGGCGTTGCCCCGCCGTAACCAAATGCGGTCCTGCAAGTGTTGCTGGTAAACTTTTTGTTGGGCAATTTTTAACATGGGGGCGGAAAAATCGAAGCCGATGACCTCGCCGGGAGCCTGTAATTCCCGGGCAACGGCAATGGTCCAGTCGCCAGTCCCACAACAGAGGTCCAACGCGTGGGCGTGGGGGGCCAACTGAATTTTTTGCATCGTCCGTTTTCGCCAATGACGGTGGGTGCCTAAACTAATGATGTTGTTCATCCGGTCGTAATTGGGTGCGATCGTGTCAAACAACCCCTGAACATTATGTAAATACCGATTTGCCATGCGGGTCCCTCCTCATAATATAGTCCTACTATAGCAGAAACTGGGGTCCAGCGTACGCAAAAAGCGGTCCGTTAAACGGCCCGCTTCGGTTAAAACTTATTGATGTGTATTAGTGGAACTCACCGTCCGCGATTTGTGCTAGTAAATCCCGTGACGGAATGAAGAAGAGTTGACCGGACAATAACGTTGAGAAGGTCAACAAGAAGTCGGATTTCTCGACCATGTTGGTCAACATTCCCTTAGTCACGGTCCAGTGACGGGCGTACCCGATGAAGTAGGTCCCGGTATTACCGGCGGCTGGGTTGGAGAACGGAACGTTCATCCGCACGATCTTTTGTTCTTCACCGTTAACTTCAAACTTGGAAGCAACGTTGTGGGCGTTTTTAAACTTATCTTCGTCTTCTAGTTCGTAGTCGCTGAACTTTTCACGTCCAACGGCCTTTTCCTGTTTTTCGGTGGTCATATGTTCCCAAACCGGCATATCGTGTTGCCACTTTTGGGCGAAGGCGTACGAACCGTTTTCAAAGGTCGGGTCTTCATCACCAACTAGGGCGTAGTCGGCCGCGTCTTCCACGGCGGGCGCTTCGGTACCATCGATGAAACCGATAATGGCCCGGCCTTCGAAGTAACGGAAGCCCTTGGTTTCGTCTATGACGCTGGTGATTGGTTTAAGGACCCGCTCGAACTGGGTCATGGCCTCATAAACGACCGCTTCGTCACTGGCCCGGATGTGGAAGAACAGGTCGCCAGCGGTCGCGGGCATTTCGTATTTTGGTCCCTTTAGGGTTTCAAAAGTTTCAAGTTCTTTAGGTTTGGGCGCGTTTGGAAACAGGTAGTCCCAAGCGGTGTTACTGATCCCAATGGACACCTTCAACTGCGTCCCGGTTTCGGGCTTCGCGTCGCGAATGCGGAGCGAGCGAATGATGGCTTGGGAACGGTCGGCAAATTCTTGGAAAACTTCTTGATCATGAGCTTGATCTTGACGGTTTAACTTTAAAACGGTGAATTGAACATGTTCCCCGACATCTTTCCAGACATCTTGGGCACGACTTGGATCGATTGACATGAATATCCCCTCCAGAATTCCTTAGTTAGCTTTAGCGTACCTGAGCAAATTCCGATAGTCAAATAATTGCGATGTGCCACTGTGTAAAGCTTTATGGACACCTTTGAGTTGTTGGCTTATCTAGCGTTAAGTGAGATTTTAAAGATAAAAAAATAACGCCCCTAACTGGCGTTATTTTTGGAAAACTTGAATTAATGGACCCTACCGGATTTGAACCGACGACCTCCTGCATGCGAAGCAGGCGCTCTCCCAACTGAGCTAAGGGCCCGAGTACTATTTCAGTATACCGCAAATTAGCACGGGTGCAAGCCCTTCCCGCAACGAATCAGTGCCGACTGGCGCGGTGATTCGCGTTACCACGGATTTTATGAACGCGCCGTTTGAACTGGGTTTGTTGGTTGCTCACAAATTGGTAGTGCCGCATTTTACCCCCGAAAGCTTGCCCGTTTAAGCGGAGTTTAAGCCAATCCTGCATAACGGTCACCATCGAATTAATTTGTGTGACGCGTAATTGGTCATGGGCTTGCTGGGCCAACGGTAATAAGTTAGTTTGTAGCTGGTTAACGAGTTTTTGATGGTACGTGACTAATTCGGTCGTTAGCGGCGCGTCGGTGTACGTATTAAATAGTTTTTGGATCGTTTGCAAGGCGTCCTTGATGTCAGTTGGCTGGTAATAACGGTCATTTTCGTTCGTCAATTTGATTTCCCTCCCGGATGCGTTTAGTATATCAGATTTTGATTAAAGGCAATGCTAAGCCGTAGCAAATTAACGGGGAACTCGTTAAAATAATGGTAACTAAGGGGGTACCACGATGACTGAAACCACGGATCTAACCACGCACGCCGCCGAAGTATTGGACCAGGCGTACGCGCAGTTTAAGCAAACACAGTTACAACGTCCCGCTGCCGAACTATTTGACGACGCGGAAAAAATCTTTGCCATCCGCGAAATTACGGCGGCGACCCGTCAATATTTATTCGACGAGGCCATTGCGACTAAAGTGGTGGCTTTGGGGCACCAGGTCTTGACGCAAATGTACGCGCAGGCGACCCAGACGGAGTTCTTAAAACTGAACTTTACGGGTAACGATATCCGGTGGCTACTCGGGTTGCCGCGAGCCCACCGCCGCCAACGATAAGTTTGAAAACGGTTGTTGAACGAATAATATTATGGCTAACGGAATGGAACTTACGCTTAACGGGGTGTAAATTCCATTTTTTTATTGGACGCTAAACTTTTTACCAAAATTAATTTATTACAAAAAGAAATTTTCGGTGGGAATAAATCCTGATATGACAATGTTTTTGTGTGGAAATGTTACGGTTATCAATTATTGTTATGGTTCTGTAACCTTCGTAACATATTGTTATTTTGCTGGTATTTGGATGTAACACAAATTGAGTAGTATAGACCTTGGCTTGAAGTACATACGTGACATTCTTTTTGGAGTGATCATCATTAAAGTGAAAGTAAATATCAAACAAGTTATGTTAGGAACGGCGGCTTTAGCTGGTTTGTTGGTAACTAGCCAAGCAGTTGCAAACGCTGATTCTATGACGATTAAAGCTGGGGATACCGTTTGGGCATACTCACAAAAGTACAACGTTTCAGTTAAGAAGATTGCGGAAGAAAACAACTTAAGCGATCCTAGTTTGATCATCGCTGGTCAAACCATTAACATTCCTGGTGTTAAGACTGGTTCAAACGTTGCAACGAAGTCAACCACTAAGACGACCACTGCTAGTGCAAGCAGTGCCAAGTCAACTAGTGCCGCAACTTCAACTAGCAGCCAAGCAACTTCTGCTTCAACGACGAGCTCATCCGTTACTAGTGCAAGTAGCACGAGCCAAGCCGCATCAAGCAGTTCCGTTGCCGCTCAATCAAGCAGCACTTCAACCGCTAGCGCAAGCAGCGTTGCCTCAAGTGCTTCAACGAGTTCAGTAGCTTCACAAGCTAGCTCTAGTGCCGTAACGAGTTCTGCTACGTCACAAAGCTCAACTTCAACGACTTCAACGGCTACGAGTTCTAGCTCACAAGCCGCAACTTCAACTAGTTCACAAGCTAGCTCCAGTGCCGCAACTAGCACTTACAGCACAAGCACCCAGAGTGCAAGCAACCAAACTAGTTCTAGTGCTAAGACGACCGCTACGGCGTACTCAGCATCTACCACGACGACTTCAACGTCAACGACTGGTACTGCCAGTGCTTTGATTGCTGCTGCTAAAACTTACTTAGGAACACCATACGAACAAATGGACTGCTCTGCATTTACGCAAGCGGCCTTTGCTAAGATTGGTCGTTCAATCGGTCGGACCACTTACGCGCAAGCAACGGTCGGTACCCACGTTTCATTTAGTTCAGCTCAAGCCGGCGACTTAGTCTTCTGGGGTTCTGACTCCGCACCTTACCACGTTGGGATCTACTTAGGCGGTGGCCAATACATCGCTTCACCAGATTACGGCGAAACGGTTTCAATCAAGAGCACGGCTTACTACACCCCAAGCTTTGCCATCCACATGTTCTAAATCGTTCATTAACGAACACTTAAAGGAGTTACTGCCAATTAGCAGTAACTCCTTTTTTACGCGGTAATGGTGCTGAAACGTGGGACAAAAGCCAGTTTGTTCCGCTCTTAAAAATGACCCGCAGCCACGCTGCGGGTCATTTGTTCTAATGATTGAAAGGTTAAGCTTTCGCCTTACTGTTCATGAATTTCTTTAACAGTTGTAGCTCTTCTTGCGTCGGCGTTGCTTCACCAGATTTAATATTATGGATTCGTTCCACTGATAGTTGACTGCCAAAGGCCAGGTCGTTGTCCGTCAGGTGGTGCTCACGCTCAAACCCGATGAGCTTTTCTGATAATTGACTTAATGGTAGTTCCATGCTCCTCACCCCGATTATTAGAATTCGTAAAAGTTCAGTGCTCTGTAACTGATTACCTTCATTATAACCTTAATTCGTCTAAAACGGGGGACGAATGCCACGGGACTTATGGTTTTGCCGGTTGGGCAATCAGTTGTTTGTGTAGTTTAACTAAGATATCCGTAATTTCGTGTGGCAAGCGGTCGTTATGACTGTGCTGATATTGATCAACAAAGTTAGCCCGAATATCTAAGCGGGTCGCGACTAACTTTCGGTAATCGGAATCGGTGTAGTCGACGGGGAAGTCCGCTAATTTTAAGTTTTGCATGTGGTCTAAGCCGGCAAACGATTCCCATTCGGTCGTACCGTTCACGATGGCTTCCAGGGCGCCCAGCGTAATTTCCTTAGGAATCTTCTTGTCGCCGAAGAACCCGGTATTTAGGAGGTAGCAATCCAAGTGCCGTTCTTCAAAGAGGGCCTTGAAATCGTGGTAATCTTCGGAGAGCGGGTAAACCCGGAACGGATTGGCAAACGGTTCGATCACGAGCGCGTTGCGATCCACGTTACCGATGATGTTTTCAGCGGTACTACGTTTAGTTGCCAGGGTCACGCCGAACGTGGCGGCTAAGACCGGGTCGTCCACTTTAATCACGGGTGGTAAGCTATCGTCTTTCATGATCCAGAAAATCGCGTTAATGGGCGCGTTTTCCTTATCGACCCGGTTAGTGGAAGCGTAGCGGGACTTGATGGTTCGCCCGTTACCATTACGCAGGTCTTCGGTAACAAGAACTTTACGGTCGTTGGCATCTAAAGTCACCCCGACGTTTTGAACGGTCATGAAGTACTTAGTTTCGTCGGAAGTCATCGGGTAATCGTTAGTTTTATCAAAGTAGGAGGGTTCTAGCGCAACCGAACTCCCATTTTTACGGTTAATGACGAAGGCGTCGTCGTGTAAAACGGTGATGTCATACTTGTACCCGTGTTTAGCGTGGGTCAGGGTGGACTTACCAGAACCGGACAAGCCAAACATGGCGAAGACTTGGTCCTGTTTGTCCTGGAAGTGGAAGGCTTTAAGCCCACCGTGACAAGCGACGTAACCGTGCCGGTGCGCAATGGACCAGGCTAACGTCAACGTCGACTTCTTTAATTCGCCGAAGTAGGACATGCCTAGGATGGCCGCGGCGTTATGTTTAGGATCGAACAGTGCCAACCCGTCCGGATAATCGGGATCGTGGTACGTTGGGTCGGCGTAGATGTAAATGTCACCTTCGGGGTACACAACGGAGTTTTTAAACATTTCTTGGTAAGCTTTGGTGATTGGTTGGAAGTTCAGCATGTAAGAAAGCAGGTTATTTGCGAAACCTTCGGGAATTGCTAAGTGAGCCCGGACAATGAAATCTTCGTCCAAGCCAACGAAAACGTCGGTTTTAATGAATTTACGCTGATGGCCGTCGTAAACGGCTTGCCGTAATCGGCCCGCCATGTCGGCTTCATCCACACCGGCATCACCGAGAATGCGCCGGGCTTGCGCGGTTCGGCCAACGACTTTACCCGTGTTAGCCACTAGCATCGTGGCGTCTGCGGGGAGTCCTAGGTCGGTGGGCCGGTAAATTGGTAAGTCGGTCTTCACGGTGCCGGGATCCTGAGTGGCTAATTCGTAAGCAGTTGCGACGTTGGGAACGTGGGTCATGTTATTACCATAAAAAGCCGTTTCGACCGTTGAACGAATTTGTGAAAAAATTGGATTACTCCGACCAATATCGGCTAGTTGATATGCGTTTTTTGTACTCATAGTGCATGCCTCCCTATCTTACTTGTTAGGTTCATTTTAGCACAAAATCTGTTCCAAGAAAGCGCTTTATTAACTATAACAATCCAGTTTATACTATTTTACAATTATTTTAGTTAACGGCTAAATGGCGGTTAAAACCGGTAATTTGACTAAATATCATTATAATTTGTGTATTAAATAAATTTTAAGCATAATAAAAATAGATTTTGTTAATAAAACGCGA
>NZ_QWZQ01000024.1 GCF_003885105.1 Lactiplantibacillus garii | reverse complement strand
ATTATATAGCCTTGCTCCCTTTTCATTATCGATTTTGGTTTGTTTTGCTTCTTTAACCTCCTCCGCATCATTTTTATCATCTACAGTTACTTTATATCCATAGTTTTTATTGTTTGCCTTTAACGACAATAGTTTTATAAAGTCCGCTTCATTCGCTTTAGCATATTTATAAACATTCTCTGTCGCAATATTTGAATCAAACAAATCAATAGAATTAAAGCCAATCTTTTGACTAACAATCTTATTTCCAGAATTGTCGGTCGTATTGCTTACTGTAATGCTCTGTTGTTCTGGTTCTTGATATTTTGTTGTTTTTATATGTGTGATTAACGCTTCTCCAAATTTATTATCAACAAATGCATCGGTATTCCAGCGCTCATTTTGAGCCTGCTTACTAGCATTTAAATCAGCAATACTACTAGAAACAATATCATTGTTGGAGGTATCTACATTATTTAAAATTTTAGTTATTTTAATAGCGTGTGGATAGGTTATCAATTTTTCTTTATAGGTTACCTGTACTAGTCCATTTGCAACTGAGGTTGCATCAGTATCAAAATCATCTTCTTGTCCAATCTGGTTGTTCTCAGCATACTTATTATTCAGGTAGCTTCGAACCTCTGATGCAGCCCCCGTCGTGGCGTACTTTTTATCTTGTTGCTGTGCCAACTTAATCGTATCTCCATCACTCATTGAGCTTAGCTTTCCCAAGGTAATATTATTGTCGAAAATTTGATACTGTTGCATCTTTCCATTTTTTAACACAAAAATCTCTGATACTTTGGTAGTTTTACTAAACCCACCATTTTCAGCTGCTGTTCGTACCCAAATATGCGTCCCGGAACTTTTCGCTTGTTGCACAAACGAAATTCTTTTCGGTACGGTGATACTCCCACCGTTTGCCTGTCGCCGCATCCCAATAAACGCGATTACGACAATCGCCACAACTCCTAAAATAATCCATAACTGGTTCCTTTTATTAAAATACTTTCCCATAACGTTTCCCCTTACTTTATAAAAAGGCGCCTTCCTGACGAAGACGCCCACGTAATAATTATTAACTAACGATTTACCTAGATTCGACGCTTACGCCGACCTAAGCCAAACATGCCAGCAATTGCTAACAATGAAAGACCAATTCCGGCTAAACCGGCATTAGCTTGTTCACCAGTCTGTGGTAAAGCATGCTTGTTGGCAAAGTGCTTACCAGCCTTGGTTCCAACCGTCACACTAGCAGCGACCGGTACCACTTTGGTAGCGGTCTTCGCACTCGCTTCATTTGCTAATCGGGTTTGTTCAGCAACCACTTGTTGGGCCATGGCAACCTTCTGTTGAGCGGCTTTGAGTTCAGCCTTGGCTTTCTGAGCGTTAGCCTTGGCGGTTGCTAATGCCGCTTTCGCCTGCTGAGTGGCCGTCTTGGCATTTGTTAAGGCACTTTGCGCTTGCGTGACCTGTGCAACGGCGGCGTCGTACTTAGTCTTAGCGGCATCGACCGCGGCGTTAGCCTTGGCTAAGGCGGCTTTAGCGGCTTCTAGCGTAGCTGGAGCGTTTTGTAACTTAGTTAAGTAAGCTGTAGCGTTCTTCACGGTCGTTTTGGCAGTAGCTAATTTTGCTTCAGCCGTCTTTAACGTGACTTGATCCGTGGTAAGAGTAGACTTAGCACTGGCTAAAACGGCTTCGGCTTTCGTTTCGGCGGTTTTGGCCGTACTTAAGGCCGTGTTAGCTTTCGTTAATTCCGCTTTGGCCGCGTCTAAGGCCGCTTGCTTAACAGCCGGGTCCTTTAAACTCTCAGCGTAGACCGCTTGGGCCTTAGTTAACGCTGATTGTGCCGTAGCTAAGGCAGACTTGGCACTGGCGAGTTTAGCATTGGCACTCGTCACGTTAGCTTTAGCCGTGGTTTGAAGGGCTTGCGACTTAGTTAAGCTCGTTTGCGCACTGGTTAAAGCGGCGTTTGCTTGATCGTACGCGGTTTGCTTAGCAGCTTGCGTCGACTTAGCTGAAGCTAGTGCTGTTTGCACAGAAGTCAAAGCAGACTTAGCGTTATTCAGTGCCGTGGTTAAAGCACTCGTATCAGTCGTTGAATTTGAAACCGTGGCGTCACTGCTCAAAGCCGAGGTCGTGATTGTAACTTTGGTGCCATTCAAATCAATTTTTTCAGCTAAGGTGCGTTTGTAATCGCTGGTTGTGGTAAAGCCTAGCAATTGCTGTAATTGTTGTGCACTTAATGCGGAGAAGAAACCGTTGTTGATCAAACCATCTTTAACCAAGGCCATGTTGAAGGTCTTGATATCATTAGAACTTGGATCGTTGGCCCAATCAACCGTGCCGTTAGATTTTTTAACTGGATAAAAGGCAGTACCAAAGAGTACACTACCGCCATCGGTGTCAGCGGTACTAGTTGAACGTTGGTTAAGGCCACCGTTGACTTGGCTAGTTTCAACAATTTCCGGTAAGCCTAATTGCGTCCGAATACTGTTCATAATGGCCGTTGTTAAGGTGTTTACGTTTTGCTTTTGACTAGCTGACATGGCGTTAACGGCGTTACTAAAATCTAAAGAAGTTGCCGTGTGCGCGTAGATTGGTGTGATATTAACCGCATCGTTCCAGTCACTGCTAGTTGGTTTGTACGTAATCTTCAGGCCATTGGCAATGGTGTTTAACGCGTTGGCTAACTGGCTAGTATCACCGTTAGCTAAACCATTAGTGATTGTCTTGGCAGCAGTTTTAGCCGCACTCGAAACTGAGACCGTAATACCATTGGCAGCTAAATCAGACGTATCACGGTTAGCATTGTTCAAGTTCGCTTGGGCAGTGTTTACGGCATTTTGCGCGTTGTTAACCTTGGTTTGGGCCGTGCTCGTCGCGGATTTAGCCGTGTCTAAGTCCGACTTGGCGCTATTCACTTTATTTTGGGCTGTCGTCACGTTAGTTTTAGCGGTGGCAACGGTACTGTCAGCCTTCGTTTGGTTGGCGTTCGCAGCATTGACGCTGTTTTGCGCGGTCGTCACGGCCGCTTGTTTCTGGTTGACCGCGGTTTGAGCGGCGTCAACGTTCGCTTTGGCTTTCGTTGAATCCATCGCGTCTTTAGCAGCTTGGACTTTGGCTTGGTCATTATCAACCGTCTTTTGAGCGTTTGTAGTCGTGGCTTTAGCGGTATCGACGTTCGTTTGCGCCGCCTTGACGTCGGCTTGGTCGTCAGTGACTTGACCTTGGGCCTTGTTGACATCGGTTTGGGCACTGGCTTGATTAGTCTGTGCGGTCGTCACGTCCGTTTTAGCCTTGTCGATATTTTCCGGCGTGGCTTCGTCGACCGTCTTTTGGGCGTCAACTACGTTAGCTTGCGCCGTCTTTTGGTTAGATTCAGCTTTCGTGACATCCTTACCAGCTTGATCAGCCGTGGCTTGCGCTTTATCGGCGTTCGTTTGTGCCGTCTTTTGGTCGGCCGTGGCCTGGTCAGCGGCTTTTTGCGCATCACTCTGTACGACCTTCGCGCTGTCCGCGTTAGCTTGAGCTGATTCAGTTGAGTTAGTTACTTTACTATCAGTTTTAGCAGTTGTTACATTTTTAGCTTGACCATTCGTCGTATCAGCGTGGGCGTTCGTAGCGTTCATATTTCCTGCTAAAGTGAACGTTGCTAAAGCAGCGGTTGTTACAACTAACTTTCCTTTATTTTTCATGTGTATCCCCCTATTTATTTCAATTCTAATTTACTATTATCGATTCGATTATACCTCAATAATTAATCCAATAAAACAATATTTTAACTAATCCGATAAGAACATGTTCTTATCGGATTCTTTCTAATATAATTCTATAAGAACTTAAATCAATTTCTTTTCTTCTTTAGTCTGTTATCTATACGCATATCAACTCAATTCGTCAGTAGCATGGACAACAGTAAAGAGGAATTTATTTATGCAAAATAGTGTAGGAGGAAATATAGCTAGTGAACGTCGCGCACAGAATATGACTCAGGAACAGCTTGCCGAATTTAGCGACTTAACGATTAACTATTTATCCAAAATTGAACGTGGTATTTCTAAGCAGCTCAGTGCAAATACCCTTTATAAAATTTCGAAAGCACTTGGCGTTTCAATGGATTCACTGATGACCTCCGAAAAATCGCGGGTCATTCAACCAATGGCACCTAATCAGAAACAACTCAATCATTATTTAAACACTCTAGATATCGCAACTCGCGAGCAGCTTAGTAAGGCTCTATTGGAAGTGCTTAAAGTCAGTAATAAAGGCCAGCAAGCCTTAAAATAATCAAGATTGCACAAAAAAAGCCCTGTCAAATAAATGACAGAGCTTTTTGTTTATTACATTCAAATTTTGCGGGAAACACGCACCATAATTAGCGAATGATGGCCACCCTATCAACCGAAAACGCCGTTACATTAACATTCCGTCTTCAATTAACAGACAACCTCTATTCCCATTCAATCGTCGACGGCGGCTTACTCGTCACGTCGTACACGATGCGGTTGACGTGATCCACTTCGTTTACAATCCGTACGGAGATCTTTTGCAAGACGTCCCACGGAATACGGGCGAAGTCGGCGGTCATGCCGTCGATTGACGTGACGGCCCGAATCCCCACGGTGTAATCGTAGGTCCGGCCGTCACCCATGACACCGACGGACTTGATTCCTGGCAAGACGGTAAAGTATTGCCAGATATCACGGTCTAAGCCGGCCTTCTTGATTTCATCCCGTAAGATGTAATCACTATCACGGACAATTTCCAATTTATCTTCGGTAATTTCACCAATCACCCGAATCCCTAAACCGGGACCTGGGAACGGTTGGCGCCAAACCAGGTCGGACGGCATGCCCAGCTTTTCGCCCAGTTCACGCGCTTCGTCTTTAAACAAAGTCCGCAACGGTTCGATCAGCTTGAACTGCATGTCTTCCGGCAAGCCCCCAACGTTGTGGTGTGACTTGATGGTTTGTGCCGTGGAAGTCCCACTTTCGATGACGTCAGTGTACAACGTCCCCTGCGCTAAGAATTCCATGCCGTGTAACTTGGTGGCTTCCTCGTCAAAGACTTGGATAAATTCGTTACCAATGATCTTGCGTTTCCGTTCCGGATCACTGACCCCGGCTAATTTGCTCAAGAAACGGTCCTTGGCGTCAACTTTAATGATGTTGAGCCCGAACTTACCTTCCAAACTCGCCATGACTTGGTCAGCTTCACCCTTACGTAACAGACCGTGGTCCACGAAAATACTGGTTAACTGCGTCCCGATGGCCTTGTGTAATAACACGCCAACGACACTGGAGTCGACCCCCCCGGATAAACCGAGTAAGACCTTCTTGTCGCCAACTTCGGCCCGGATCTTTTCGATTTGCATATCGATAAAGTCGTCCATTGACCAGTTAGCTTCCGCTTGGCAAACGTTAAACGCAAAGTTCTTCAGAATGTTTTCACCATAATCGGTATTCCGAACTTCGGCGTGGAATTGAATTCCGTAAAATTGCTTATCAACGTTTTGAATCGCTGAAATCGGGCAATTCTTCGAAGTTGCCACCACGTCAAAACCATCTGGTGCTTGGGTAACCAAGTCACCGTGACTCATCCAGACAGACTGTTCCTTAGGCGTCCCGTCAAACAAGGTCGCGGCGTCACTGGTGATTTGGATGTCAGCCTTACCGTATTCACGGTTATCAGCTGATTCCACCTTACCGCCCGGAAGCGTGTAAGTCATCAGTTGCATCCCGTAACAGATCCCCAAGATAGGCAAACCTAAGTTGAAGATCTCGGGATCAACCCGAAAGGCGCCATCATCGTAAACACTGTTGGGGCCACCAGAGAAAATAATTCCCTTGGGGTGGCGGGCTTTGATTTCTTCAGCGGAAATCGTATTTGGAAGTAATTCCGAATAAATGCCGAAATCACGAATGCGCCGGGTAATCAATTGGTTATATTGACTCCCAAAATCCAACACAAGAATTGAGTCGAAAGACGCGGTGTCCGTTTTTGCCAAGTTGTTCACTCCTTTTGGATTAATTAATGCTCAATAGGTCTATCATACTGATTTCTAAACGTTCGGTCAATAAATATGAGAAATTTCTTAGCCGTTAATACTTACGGAAATACACGGCGTCAATCATGTGATGCGCAACTTTGTGTAAAATTAAATCCGCACGATTCCGGGTCGGTAAGATGTAATCATTCAAGTTTTTCAGGTCAACGTCTTCCCACACCCGCTTGGCCATTTGAATCGCTTCACCGTGATCACCGATGGCCCACGGGTAAAAATAGTTCTTAGGATCTTGGAAAGCGGTCTTCATCAACGCTTCAAACCGGTCCAAGTACCAGCTTTCAATTAAAGCCGGGTCGGCGTCCACGTAGACCGAAAAGTCGGTAAAGTCGCTAATGTAGATGCGCTCGTTGGTTGGCAGTTGCAACACGTTGATTCCTTCAATAATCAGAATGTCCGGGTGGGTAATCACGTCAAAACGGTTAGGAACCACGTCGTAAGTCTGGTGCGAATAAACCGGCGCCTTGGCGAGCGGTTGCCCGCTTTTGACGTCGTTTAAAAATTCAATCAACCGCTGCATGTTGTAGCTCTCCGGAAAACCCTTGCGTTCCATTAACTGCATCTTTTTTAACTCGGCGTTCGGGTACAAGAAACCGTCAGTCGTGATCAGTTGCGTCCGGCGGTCCGGGTACAAATATTTAAATAACGTCTCTAGCAGGCGGGCCGTGGTCGTTTTACCGACCGCCACGCTCCCCGAAACACCAATAATAAACGGCGACTTCTTATTCTGGCGATGTAAAAAGACCGACTCGGTTTCCCGCCAGGATAAGTAGTGTTCAAATTTGGCCTGTAACAAGTGGGCGACCGGCAAATAAATGTCGCGGACGTCGTCCAAGTTGATTTGGTCGTTAAAGGCTTTGATCTCGTGCAAGTTTGCGGCGGTCAGCGGTACGTGCCCGTCGCGGTAAAACTGCTTCCACTGGTCGCGTGAGAAGCGATAATAATTGAGTTGCTCTTCCATAATTGTCTGCCACCATTAGTAAATTAATGGGTTGATTATAGCATAAATTTGTTAGTCATTTACGGTTCATTCCGAATTTCAAAACACCCGTCACGACCCAGCTTTGATTTCTCCCTCACAAACTAAATATTAATTGTTTTATAGGAAAATTATTGATAAGATTCAATTATCGACAATCACATTTTAAGCCTGCCGTGCGGGGATTTTGGCGAGCATGAAACGTTGTTGATAATAAGAACGGTCATTATTAATATTTTGAACGATCCAATCAATTTTTTTAATGCTAGTAACGACCGCCACTTTTTCAGTTTCATTATCAGAAACGCAAGGGGGACACTAAATATGTTGAAAGTCATTGGCTATTTTTTGGCAGGTATTTTTTTCGTTGCGGTGGCAGTTGTTTGTAACGCCGCGGATTTCTTCGATTCTTTTAGAAAATAATTTACGACGGAGGAAGCCCGTATGCTGTGGAAACTTTTCGTTGGCCTTGGAATCTTTGGTCTGGTTATAACGGCCTTCTGGATTCTGATTGATTTTCTGAGTTTCTTTGACCGGAAGTAGTCGCGATTCACCGCAAGACAAAAGTGGTTCTCAATTCACGAAAAATGAATTGAGAACCACTTTTTTATTTGTATGTGTCTAAATAATTCCCAATGGCTTAGGCGTTACGTTGCTAACTTAAGTTTTCGACAAGGTCGCCCAGCGTAGAAGCTAAGTTCTCCATTTGGGCGGCAGTTTGGTCCATAGTTGCTTTTTTAATGGTTTGTTTTCTCAAATCAGTTGCCATCCGGTCCAAATTTTTCCGGGTATTGCCTTTAAAACGGTTCTTGAATAAGTCGTAAAACTTTAATAACGCTTTACGATCAGCTTTATATTCGCTTACCTTATCTTCATCAGGCACAGGAAAATTATATTGGAAGTAAATGTTGTTTCCCATCCCATAATAACTAGCTTCACTAACGTTCAAGTTGTACCGAATCGCTTTCCCCGCCGTCCGGGCAATTTTATTGTACTTCACGTAAGTTGTCAGCAAGCGGGCCTTTTTATTAACGGCCTTACCGTTCTTTAGGGATTTATTATAAATCCAACCCTTT
Organism: Lactiplantibacillus garii; assembly: GCF_003885105.1. Lineage (GTDB taxonomy): Bacteria > Bacillota > Bacilli > Lactobacillales > Lactobacillaceae > Lactiplantibacillus > Lactiplantibacillus garii. The sequence continues at coordinate 39,205 of NZ_QWZQ01000024.1, read as the reverse complement.
TTCTTACCAGATTTAATATACACGTACGTCCGGGTCTTGCCCTTCTTCTTAATCACCGACTGCTTATACGTATACCAAGTCGTATTTTTATAGTGTTTCATTTGATACTTGCGGTGCGTCAATTTCGCACTACTGTATACGTTCCCCGAAGTCGCGTGGACCGCGCGTTTCGCAATCTTAGTCGTGGACAAAACTTTGACCTTGCTAGCCGCCTGCGCGGTCGTGGTGGTTGCGGACGCAATCAATGCGAGTCCGGCCACGGCCGTTACTAATACTTTAACGATTCGTTTCATAAAAAAATCCCCTTTTTATTTATAAACAATCTGATTATATCATTATTTTTATTAAATGATTGACAATCTTTACCAATCCTCCTACAGCCACTTTAGGCACCATTCCACAAAAAAGTAACGCGCCAACGTTAATCGACGCGTTACTTTACTTCAACTTTTAAATACTTACTTGCGTTGACGGCGTTTAGTTACCCCCCACGCACTGAATAATCCGGTCAATCCTAGCAATCCGGCCACCATCGTGGTCATCCCTGTCCGCCGTTCATCGGTTTGTGGTAAGCCGCTAGATTGTGGTGTTTTAGCTGCTGCCACTGAACGGAGTGCCGCCGTTGCTGGCCGTACCTGGTCTGCTTGAATCGTCGTCTTTTTAACAGTTGGCTGTGGCGTTGCTACGGGACTAGAATCAGCTACTGGTTCCGGTGTTACGGGTTCCGGTTGCGTTCTAATCGTATCGCCATTGTCCGGGGCAGCCACACCGCCACCGTTATCGGGATCGGTTGTTCCACCACCGTTGCCGGGGTCGGTTGTTCCACCACCGTTGCCGGGGTCGGTTGTTCCGCCACCATTGCCGGGGTCGGTCGTTCCGCCACCGTTACCGGGGTCAGTTGTTCCACCGCCGTTACCGGGGTCAGTTGGTTCCGCGACCACCGTCACGTTAGCCGTCCGTTCCAATACGTTGCCAGCCGCGTCAGTGTACTTATAAGTTACCGGGTAAATCCCCGCCTTAGTCGTATCAACCGTTCCGGTCACCGTAACTTGTTCAATGCTTGCGGGCTGACCAGTGCTATCAACGACCCGTAATAAGTTATCGGCCGCCTGCCAGTTTGCACCAACTTTGATTTGACTGTCCTGAACTTGTAGCGCTGCTTGTGAAGCGACTACGTTAACGTTGGCCGTTCCCGTCACCAGGTTACCCGCGGCATCCACGTAACTAAGCGTTAAGACGTAGGTCCCCGGTTTTTGCACGTTCGGCGTGATGTTAGTCGTCACCGCCGCCAAGTCAGTTGCGGATAATGCACTGCCATCCGCCGCAAGACTCTGGGAGCCGTCCAAACTATCGGTCAACGTCCACTTAGCGTTCGGGCCGGCGACTACTGTAACGTCCCTGCCCGCAATCGCGGCTTGCGTTTTCATCGTTGTGACTAACGCGCTGACCCGTTGCGTTTGCCCTAAGTTATCCGTGTACTCAAAGGTCACCGTTTGCGGTTGACCAATTAGCGCGGTGCTCAAATCCGGTGCGGTGACGACCTGCACGCGGGCGTTTTTCACGTCGATCACCTGACCTAAGCTATCGGTCGCCCCGGTCAAACTCGTTAAATAATCCCACTTCGCCGTTGGGCCGGCCACGACCTGCACGTCCTTAGTCGTTAACGTGGCTAAATCAACCGTCACGTTGATGGTTGTCGTGACCCGATTACCGGCCGCATCCGTATAAGTCAGTGTAACTGTCTGAACACCGGCCTTAGTGGCGTCAACGCCACTCATGGTCACGTTGCTCAAATCGGTAACGGCCTGACCATCGGCGTCAATTACGTTGTGAACTAAATCAGCTGCCGTCAGGTTTTTGACGTCCCCCGGCCAAACGACTTGGTCAGTTTTCGCCGTGATGCTGGCCTGAGTTGCGGTCGTCGTGACTACCGCGTTAAACCGCTGTGTCCGGCCTAGATCATCGGTATATTCCAAAACCACCGTCTGCGGTTGACCAACCAGAGCAGCACTCAAGTCCGGACCAGTAATGACTTTAACGTCGGCCGTTTTCACATCAATGGCTTGTCCCAGACTATCGGTTGCGCCGGTCAAGTTCGTCACGTAATCCCACCGTCGGGCCGGCCACCAGTTGAACGTCTTTAGTTGTTAGTGACGCTAAGTCGACCGTCACGTTAATGGTCGTTGTGACTTGGTTACCCGCGGCGTCCGTGTAAGTTAACGTGATTGGTTGAACACCCGCTTTGGCCGGGTCCACCTTGCTCATCGTCACACCCGTTAAATCTGGCACGGCCTGCCCGTTAGCGTCGGTCACGCTGTGAACCAGGTCGGTGACCGTTAAGTCCGCGACTTCCGCCGGCCAAACGATCGGATCGTCCTTAGCCGTAATCGTCGCCTGGGTCTTCGTCGTCGTAACCGTGGCGTTAAAATGCTGGGTTCGGCCTAAATCGTCGGTATATTCTAATACCACCGTTTGTGGTACGCCCACCTTAGCATCACTTAAATCGGGACCGGTAACAACTTTAACCTTGGCAGTTGTGACATCGATAGCTTGACCACGACTATCCAGCACGCTCTCCAAGTTAGCCTTGTAATCCCACTTCGCCGTTGGGCCGGCCACTAATTGGACATCTTTCGTCGTTAACGTCGCTAAGTCGACCGTGACGTTAATGGTCGTCGTGACTTGATTACCGGCGGCGTCCGTGTAAGTTAATGTGACTGGTTGAGCGCCCGGTTTAGTACTATCAACACCACTCATCGTTACGTTAGTTAAATCAGTCACCGCGTTACCATTCATATCCGTGACGTTACGGACAAGTTCCGCAACCGTCAGTCCGCCAACTTCCTTTGGCCAAACGATTAAATCATCGTTTGCCGTAATGGCAGCTTGTGACTGGATTGTTGTTACCTGGGCCTCAAATCGTTGCGTCCGACCTAAATCATCGGTATATTCTAAAACCACTGTCTGAGGTTTGACAACGGTCAAATCAGGACCAGTCACAACTTTAATCGTTGCCTTATCAACAGCGAGCGGTTGCCCCAAACTATCAGTGACTCCCAGTAGATTCATCTCATATTTCCACTTGGCATTAGGGCCAACCACTACTTTAACGGGTTGTGTGGCTAACGTTGCTAAGTCGACCGTCACGTTCAGTGTCGCAGTCACCTGATTTCCAGCTTCATCCGTGTAAGTCAGGGTAACTAGTTGTGCCCCCGCCTTCGCAGCATCAAGCGCGCTCATTTGAACGGTCGTAAAGTCGGTAACGGGGTTGCCATACGCATCGGTTACGCTAGCAACGAGGTCCGATGCCTTAATATCACTGACTTCTTTCGGCCAAACAATTTGGTCTGCTTTCGCCCAAATACTTGCTTGGCTGGCCAAAACGTTAACGGCCGCCGTCGCGGTTAAAACGATGCCTTTATCATCTGTAAAAGTAAATTCCACCGTTTGCCAGCCGGCTTTAGTTAAATCGGGCAGACCGTTAACGTTGGTAATGTTGAGGGTGTTCCATTTATCTTGGCTAATTGGATTACCGTCGTAGTCGGTGGCACTGGCAACGTGGTCCAAATAATTCCAGGTCGCGTTGGGGCCCATCACCACTTCACTCGGATTGAAAGTCAGGGTCGCTTTAGAAGACGTCACCGGTTGGATGGTAAATGCTCCTAACGCCGATCCAAAATCACTTAGCGGATTTCCATTAATATCCGTTTTATACTTTGTCCAAAGACTATCATCATAGTAATACGTTCCATAGCGGATTTCATTATTGACAACTAACGGGTTAACCAGCGTGTACTTCCAAACGGTACGGGTCGTGCCGTCCGGATTCGTAACGGTTTCCTCATGCGCATCCGCCGCCACTAATTCACCTTCCGCCGTCCCGTTGTCCTGATAATAACGAACCGTGTAATTCACTGATTCGCCCTGAACACCGGTAAGTGCCGATTCGACTTCCACCGTATCACCCGCATTATAAGCAAGTTTATCAGTACGAAAATCCCACTCAAATAAACCGGTAACCTGACTACTTTGCGTGGGTGACACCGACTTAAGCGCGCTAAAGTCAGTAATATTGTTACCCGAGAAACCAATCATTTGTGAACCAGGAAAGTGATTTTCCAGAACTGCCTTAACAAAGGGTGCCAAAATATTGAATTGGTGGTTAGTCATTCCATCTGGATTTTTTTTAAACTTATTAGGTGAAGAAAATTCCAAATTATGAATGGTGGACGTATCTAAACCAGCAATCAGTTGCAGCTGCTTATCGGAAACAAAGCTCCAATAGCGGGTGTACAGATTTAGATTCCAAATTTTAATACTCTCTAACGGTGAAAAATCAAAATTACTAACACTATTACTGTCATCACCCAATTGAATGTCCACCGCCGTCGTCGTTTCCGCCGGTAAATTGGCTAACACTTGTAACCCTTGCAGATTTGTAACCGGGTAATATTCGATTTCACCGTTCGTAACCGTATAGGCTTTAACTTCAAAGTGACTGCTCTTATACGTTTTAATGGTATTCATGGTCAAACTAGCACCGTCTGCCAAGTCAAAGCCACGCCGCACCGCGGCCAGCAGGTTAGCGTCCGTGAACTGGTCGCTAAGGTCTTGTTCGTCCGGATCGACACTGGCAACCGCTGCCGCCGGTGCCCGTAACGCCCGTTTTGCCATCAGTTTACCCTTAGACGCGGTTGACTCCGTAGCAGCAGCTGAACTAGTCGTTTCCGGTGCGTTACTTGCGGGTGCCGCGCTCCCATTCGAAGGCGCCGCGCTGGTGGCTGAACTGGGCGTTCCACTATCAACGGCGCTGGGTGCCGTACTGTTAGCTGGTACGCCGCTCCCGGCTTCATTGGCCGAAGCTGGTGCCGCTGAGGTCACAGCCCCACTCCCCGCCGTTTGACTGCCGGCTTCACTCGTCACACTCGCTGGGGCCGGCGCGGAACTCGCCACATTAGTTGCTGACGAGTCGTTTGCGGCACTGGTGGAAGCCGCACTTCCCGTCTGCTCCGTGGAAACCGGTGCCACTGACTGGGCTTCCGCAGAAGCTGGCACAGGCGTTGAACTAGCATGTTTCCCCGTTGCATCCACATCAGCCGTAATGGCGGTAGTAGTCGCCGTATCAGCCGTATCGGCGTGAACCACCATTGGGCTGATACCCGCGGCCATCACCGTGATGCCAGCCACGACCCAAAAGCGTCCCTTTTTGTACATTTTATAATACCGTTTAGTTGGTTGTATTTTTTGCATGACTTAGTCGCCCCCGTAATTCTGTCATCATTTACAAACGTAGCCAACACCCTGCTCTAATTAAGTAATTCTTATTTTATCTCCGTCTTAATATGACATAAGTATTTGCTTTATATAACTAATGATAACGGTTACGTAAAATCGAATCAACTAAAGCCACTGCAAAATTAACCCGTTTAATAATAACCCTCTTTAAAATGAACAAAGTTGCGTTTTTCACTTACCACCGTTTCCGCCTAACCTGAAAAATTATAATACCAAATAGTTGCACTCCCCCGGAAAACCCATATATTAAAACTAATGACATTTATTAATTGGGGGAAAAATAATGCGACGAAAATGGCGCTGGGGATTACTTGCGTTAGCCCTGTTGCTCGACTTGGTCCTGGTGACCCAATCGGCTCAGGCAACTAAAAAATCGAAGGGCTTAATTTTGGACAACGCTCGTCAGTACTACTCGGTCAAAACCATCAAGGGGTTCATTCGCCGGGTCCACGCGGGCGGTGGAACGTTTATTCAGTTACACTTAACGGATGACCAGCGCTACGGTGTTGAAAGCAAAACACTCAACCAAACGACCCAAAACGCCCGTCATAAGGGGGACGTTTACTATAACCGCAAAACCGGCTTAGCATTTTTAAGCAAAAAACAGTTGCGGTCCTTAGTCGTATACGGTCACAAGCGCCACGTCGAAGTCATCCCCGAAATTGACACCCCCGGGCACGCTAAGGCGTTAATCAAACTTCTCAAAACTTCCAGCAAAGCCAACCAAAAGTTAGCCGCGCAAATGACGCATAAAAACGAACTCAACTTACAATCGGCAAAAACCGCGCCGTTTGTCAAAAAGTTACTGGGTGAATACACCGGTCTGCTGTACCGTGGTCAACACCTCGCCATCGGGGGTGACGAGTACAGTTCGTCGAGCGCGGCCAGTCAGCCCAACGCCGTTAACTACACCAACGCTCTCAACCGGTACGTCAATGGTAAGGGACTCAAAACGGCAATGTGGAACGACGGTTTGTTAAAAGCCGACCTTAAGAAAATCGATCATAACATTCTGGTCACCTACTGGAGTTACGACGGTGAGACCAACAGTGCTAAGCTGATCAAACAGCACCGCAAAGTCCGGGCGACGTTACCCGAACTCAACCAGGCCGGCTTTCAAACCATCAACGCCAACTCGTGGTACTTGTACGTCATCACCAAGCCGGTGACGTTTAAAAAGAGTAACGTGAATTACTGGAAAAACGACCTGCGCAAAAATTGGAACCCGCAAGTATGGGATAAAACCTACCACCAAAGCCTCGCGCAGAGTAGTAACAACGTCGGGTCGGCCATTTCAATCTGGGGTGACGGCAAAAAGACCTATTCACAGACCCAGGTCGTCAGCAAGACCGCGCCGTTTTTAACGACTTACTTTAAAAAATGATTCCACGACTAATAACAGGACGATCCAGGGCAAGCACCACTTGTCCTAAATCGTCCTGTTATTTGATTTGTTTAATTAATGCATGGCCTAACGCTTACGCCTCTACGACTTCCTGGGCCTGCATAGCCTGATAAGCCGCTTCGATCCGATTAAAGTGCTCATTGGTAAACCGCTTGATCACCTGGTGCTGATCATTCCAATCAATCACAATGTTGTCCGCGACCGCATCGTAATAAATCGACAAATGCTCATCCGTTGCTCGCTGGGCATAATCGGTCTGAATGCGAACGACCAACTCACCAATCGTCTGACCAGCTGACAGTAGCGGGGTGTTGAAGAATGCTAAGTAATTTTCTAAAGTCGTTATTGGTCTCATATCCATCACGCTTTCTACTAGTAATTGCCCTGTTAATACAGTTGGCTTGTTAACTTAATTATAGCAAAAGAAAGCGCTTTCTAAAAGTGACATTTCTGCCGTCTATGAATTACTGATAAAAAACGGTTGCGCACCGCTTCTCAAATTTGTAACCCAACTCTTCGGTCCACAGAAAAACGGCCCTTATCCTGAGTCTCAGAATAGCGGGCCGTTTACTCGTTGGTTTTCCTCAAACCGTTAAGCTAGCTGCAACCTGGTTAGCCTGGCTGAACAACGTTTCGATGATTTCCTTGGCTGGTCGAATCTGGGTAAACATCCCGGCGACTTCCCCGGCCATCGGCGTCCCGCCGTCCACGTCGCCGTGATCGACTGCCCGTTCAAAGGAACCGTCCGCCAAAGTCTTTAACTCGCTGACCGGCGCGGCCGCCCGTTCTAACTGGAGGTAGTGTTCCAACATCGGGTTACGCAGGGCCCGGACCGGATCGCGGTGCGCGCGGCCGGTCACGATGGTATCCGTGTCACTGGCAGCTAAAACGCGCTGCTTGTAGGCGTCCGCCACTGGGCATTCGGCCGCGGTTAGGAAGATCGTACCGCATTGCACTCCGGATGCGCCCAACGCGAACATCGCGGCCACGGAACGGCCGTCACCCACGCCGCCAGCACCGATCACCGGAATGTCCACCGCGTCGACCACTTGTGGTAACAGCGCCATCGTTGACGTTTGACCAATGTGCCCACCGGATTCCTGGCCTTCCGCGACCACCGCGTCGGCCCCGGCCGCGGTCATTTTAAGGGCGTGGTGTACCGAAGCAATCACCGGGATCACTTTAATGCCGGCCGCGTGTAACGGGCCGATGTAGGACGCCGGGTTACCCGCGCCGGTCGTAACGACCTTAACGCCCTCGTCAATGATGACCTGCGCTAATTCGGGACAGTTCTTCATTTGCAGCATTAAGTTGACGCCAAACGGTTTGTCCGTCAGTTCACGGGTCTTGACGATTTCCACCCGTAATTCATCGGCGGTCAACCCGGCGGAGGCTAAAATTCCGAGACCGCCCGCTTCCGACACCGCGCCGACCAGCTTGTGATTGGCGATGTGCATCATCGCACCGGAAAATAATGGGTACTGGATTCCTAACATTTCAGTGATTGTCATGGTTCATTCCTCCTAATATGTAATCGGTTCCATTTTGTTAAGAATATCACAATTCATTCCCGATTACTATCGACAATTCCCTCAATTTGTCGGTAATTTTAGGTGCTAAAAAATCCCGCCAACCACGAGGGTGACGGGACTTTTACGCTTAAACGGTTGTTTTGTTAATGGTATACAATTCTGGCTTAATTCGACTCAGTAGTGGCGACAATTCACCAACCGCCACGATGGTCAATTCGTGCATCGCACGTGAACAGATCGTATAAAGTAACTGCCGCTCGTCTTCTTGGTGGTAGTTATCGGCATTGGCGTTCCAAACGATGACCGCGTCAAATTCCAACCCCTTAGCGAGGAAGGACGGCACCACGATCACGCCGGGCGCTAACCGCTGATTTTCGGTCCGAATCAGCGTGACCTTTTCTCCCCGCGCCTGCAGGGCGTCCGTCAGCCGTTCACATTCCGCCAGCGTTTTACCAATGATGGCAGTGGTGTCGCGGTCGGAATCGTTCATTGCCAATTGATCGACTACCTGATCCACGGCCGTTTCGAAGTCCGGTGTCACCGCTACGTTAGGCAGGTCGCCTTGCCGGTCAAAGGCGGTCACGGCTTCCCCGTTGACCAGGATCTCCTTGGTGAAGTCGGTGATCTGCTGGGTCGAACGGTACGACTTGGTCAGTTGAACGACCCGGGTCTTTTCCGGGTCAAACAAGGTTTCCAGTTCACCAATCAAGGTGTGGCTGTTTTCCTTCGTAAAGATGGCCTGGTTCAAGTCGCCAAGCATCGTAAAGCGGGCGTTCGGGAAACTGAATTTTAAGAAGGCTAACTGGAAGGCATTGTAGTCCTGGATCTCATCCAAGAAAACGAAGCGGATGTCGCGTTGGCCCTTCTTCCCGGTCATTAAGTCGTGCAAGTACATGTAGGCGGACACGGTGGTCAAGGAAATGTGGCGCTCCTTAATGCTCTCCAATTTCTGGTCGACCGCCGCGGCCCATTCATCCTTGGTAATGCCGTACTTATCCAAGTTCAAAATTTTCGGCACTTCCCGCAAGAAGTGGGCGTATTGCAAGTTAATGCTCAAGAAACGGTTGCGGACGATTTGCGTACGGGCCTTACCCAGCCGCTGCATCACAATTTTACGGGCCAGGAACTTGAATTCCTGATCACCGTTCTTAAATTCCCGCGGTTGGTTGCCATAGAACTGGTTGATTTCTTCCCGGGATAAGTCTTGAACGGTCTCTTCGACCCACTTGGTCCGCATTTCGCTTTCCACTTTCCGGTTTAGAATTTTAATTAAACTTTCCTTAGTCGCCGACAACCGGTTACCTAAGTGGTAGTTTTCGTTAAATGAATAGTAGATTTCCTTAATTTTTTCACGCGGAATGATGACTTCGTCGTTTAAGGTGATGTTACGGAACCGCATGTCGGCTTGTTCCAAGTGGGCACCGTACGTCGTGACCGCTTTAAAGAAGGCTAAGCTGCCTTCCAATTTGGTGATTTTCGCCATCGCCGGCGTATTTTCAGTTTCAAAGCGTTGTTGTAAGGTTTCGACCTTCATCCGCGGTAAGCGGTACGACGCGTACTGGTAATAGGTCATTTGGACCATGTTTTGTTCGCCTAATTCCGGCAACACTTGGTTAATATAGTCGTTAAACAATTGGTTCGGTGAAAACAGGATTACTTGCCCGGCCGTTAAGTTGCCCCGGTACCGGTACAGCAAGTACGCGACCCGTTGCAGGACCGACGACGTTTTCCCGGAACCGGCCGCGCCCTGAACAAACAGCAGGTCGGAACTGGTGTCGCGGATTATCGTGTTTTGTTCCTTTTGAATGGTCGTGACGATGCTCTTCATCTTGACGTCCGACTTTTCATCGAGGACTTCCAACAACATCGAGTCCCCGACCGCTTCGTCGGTATCGTAAACCGTCACGATTTGACCGTCTTCGATCATCAGTTGGCGCTTTAGCTTCACGTTGACCGATTGGGGTCCGTCCGGCGTTTGGTAAGTCACGTTACCGAGCCCACCGTCGTAATAAATACTGGAAATGGGCGCCCGCCAGTCGTAGATCAAAAAGTGGTCCGGCGTGTCGGAAAACGAACTCAGACCGATATAAATCGTTTCGGTCTTTGGCTCACCGGCTTCGTGGAAATCCAAGCGCGCAAAGTAGGCGTTTTTCTCCAGCTTCTTTAAAGTTGATAACTGCTTAGTCGCGTGTTGCCAACTATTCTGCCGCTCGTCCAGCATCTGTTGTTGCTGGCGCACGGACAAGCCGGTTTCCATCATTCCTTCATAACTGTCGGTCTTAATGTTGACGTCGTTATAGAAGTTGGTTTTGATGTCCGCCTGGTCCTTCTCCGAGCGCGCGATGGTTTGGCTTTGCTGATCCTCAGCCACCTTAATTTTTGCAACCACGTGATCTAAGTGCTCCTGTTCAAAAGCCTTAATTGACTTAGCCATGAAACGCCCTCCATTCCTAAATATCGAACAATAATTTTAGCACTATCCGCGCCCCGACTCAATTAATAACCCGTTCAGCCCCACTTTTTTCAAATTAAGCGCTAAGCTTGTTTGAACATTTGGTTACCATTCAGTGATCAAGGTTACGATTCGCTTAAAGTTGTTAAATCTGCTTAATTACGCTAGTTTTTACAAAAAGTTCCGACTAAAATAAGCTTAACTTTATTTAGGGGGTGTCGGCGTTGACCAATTTAATCACGATTTTGACCCACTTGGAACAGTTCATCGTTCCGCTACTAACTACCCTGGGCAACTGGAGTTACATCCTGCTCTTCGCGGTCATCTTCCTCGAAACCGGCATGGTCGTCTTCCCGTTTTTACCCGGTGAATCACTAATTTTTCTGGCAAGCACGATGGCCGCCACGCACGGCGCTACCCTAAGCATTCAAATCCTAGTGCCGGTCTTCTTCGTGGCCGCGGTGATCGGTGATACCGTTAACTTTGAAATTGGCCGCCACCTGATTCGCCTGCCCTGGATGCAACGGCACTTACCGCCGGACAAACAGGCCCGGGCTCAGGACTTTTTTGCCAAGTACGGGAGCAAGGCCGTGATGTTTGGCCGCTTCGTACCGCTGATTCGGACCTTCGTGCCCCTAAGTGCCGGCGCGTCCAAGATGCCGCAACCCACGTTTGCCGCTTGGAACCTGCTGGGCGTGGGGATCTGGGTCAGCGTTGGCTGCTCACTCGGCTACTTTTTCGGGTCGATCAGCTTCGTTCAGGCCCACCTGTCGCTCTGCTTTCTCGCCATCATGGCCGCCGCGCTGGTTCCGGCGCTCCTGATTGCCCTGATCAAAACCCTGCGGCGCCGGTTAGCATAAGTTACCAGCGCACGGTAATTAAACGTTCAATTATAGATAGCAAAAGGGACGACTGCCAGCCGGTAGTCGTCCCTTTGCGTTTCAATATGTAGTGACGCCAACGCCCCGCACGCCGGTTTCCCCGTCCCTCCCTAAGGTTCCGCTAGTAAGCTCATCACCCAAGCAACGGCAACCACCGCCGTTACCAGTACCAAAAAGGTGTGCATGATACGATTCGTCCAGCGAATCCAGTCGGGATTATTACGCATTTAACGGGCCTCCCTTCATCGTATTGTCTTAATATACCGCTTTTACCGGCTTTAGACTACTACAATTTAACGCCGAATTATTTTGACCACCCGATTCGACTATGAAAGTGGGTTATTCCTTTTCAAAAACCGTCAAAAAGTGTAACCTTTCAACTGGAAATACTTGGAGGAAAAAACTATGCAAACCGTTGAACTCGTTTCTTATCAGTCGGCGTGGCGCGCAACCGCCAGCCGGCTACTGACCCGCTTAAAAACTACGCTCGCGGCCAACTTACTGGCAAGCAGTCACGTCGGTAGTACCGCCATGCCGCAAGTGCTCGCCCGACCAACCATCGACCTGGCACTGCTTGTAACTGACGCGGTGACCGTGGTTAACCAGCTTAACCTGACCCCGGTGGCTAACGCTCCGCATACTTACCAAGCTAGCCTGGACGGCGTCACCGTTCACCTGATCATTTTGACTAACGAAGCCGCTTATCAGCAGTACCTGACTTTCCGTGACTACTTAAACGCCCACCGCACGGACGGCCGCAAGTACACCGCCATTCGGCAGACCGCCGCGCAAGACGCCGCCAGCTACTTACAAACTAAGGCGGCTTTCATGGCCAGTATTAACGACAAGGCCCGCGACTGGCTTAGTACCAAGGACCAGCACGAACACCACGACCGCACCGTCCGCGCCGAGTTGGTCAACATGTGCCTGATCACCAACCCGCAAACCGGCGAAGTCGTCGTTGAAAATAAAATCGACGCCCAATGGTCCGGATTAACCTTCCCCGGTGGCCACGTTGACCGCGGGGAGTCCCAAGTCGCCGCCATGCGCCGCGAAGTTTTGGAAGAGACCGGGCTAACCGTTAACCAACTCAAACTGGTCGGCACGGTCACCTGGGTCGAAAATGACCAGGGCGACGTTTCACTCGGGACCCTGTACACCACAAACGACTACAGCGGAGAACTCTTGGCGGGTTCCTACGAAGGAGCGATTAGTTGGCACCCCCTCAGCGCCCTGACGCCGGCAAAAATGGCCCCCGGGATCGACGCCGTGTTAAAAGTCTTTACCGACCCCCATTTAAACGAAGCCTTCTGGGGCTTTGACGACAACCAGTTACGCGTCTATTAACGAATCGAGGAATTATTTATGGATCAAGTTTCACTAGTCATCATTTTATTTGCCGCCCTGCTGATTCCGCTGGTCATGGCGAAGTTCAAAATCAGCAGCCTCCCAACGGCGGTCATGGAAATCATCGTCGGTATCATTTTAGGACCAAGCGTTTTTAACTTCGTCAATACGACCGACGCCATTTCACAGCTCTCCACGATTGGCGTGATCGTCCTGCTGTTTCTCAGCGGGCTGGAAATTGACTTTAGTTTATTCAAAAAACGTCGGACGGCGCTGACGCCGTTGGAACAAAAAAACGCCGTCAACTTACCCAAGTACTCGCCGGTTCGTTTATCCGTCTACGCGTACGCGACCGTCGTCGTTTTATCCTTACTCCTAGCGGCCGCCTTTAAAGTGAGCGGCTTATTCAGCGACTTCTGGTTGGCGACGATCCTGTTTGGAACGATCTCACTCGGTATCGTGATCGCCGCCTTAAAGGAAAAGGAACTGCTTAGTAAGGCCTTTGGACAAACTATCCTGCTGATCGGGGTCTTTGGGGAACTCGTCCCGATGATGGGGCTGACCCTCTACGCCTCGGTCTTCGGTAGTGACTCAAAAAGTTTATGGTTACTACTATTAATTTTAGCGGTCGCCGCCGTACTACTATTACGCTTCAAACCGTTTTTCCGCTTCTACCAAAACATCAATAAGTCAACGACACAGTTAGACATTCGCTTGGCGTTTTTTCTAATTGTGACGATGGTCACGGTCGCCGAATCGGTCGGAGCTGAAAACATCCTCGGCGCGTTCGTGGCCGGGATCGTCTTAAAACTGTTACAACCGAGTGAGAGCACCCGCGAACGGTTGGACTCGATTGGTTACGGCTTTTTCATCCCAATCTTCTTCATCACGACCGGGGTTGATTTAAACCTGCGGACCTTGCTAACGAGTGGAAAAACGTTACTCTTGATTCCACTATTTTTCTTGGCTTACATGGTTGCAAAGCTGGGCGCCTACTGGGTTCTCAAATTACGTTTTAAAACGGCCAACGCGCTCGCCGGAACCGCGCTGAGCGCCACCACCATGACAATGGTCTTAGCCGTTTTACGGGTTGCTAAGTCCATGCACACCATCACGACCGCCCAATCCGGCGCTTTCCTATTAGCGGCACTGGTCACCTGCCTCGTTTCACCGCTGATTTTTAACAAGCTCTACTCGGCAGAAAAGGAAGACCTGGTGAAAACGGCGGTCCACTTTATCGGGGCCAACCTGAGTACCGTACCAGTTGCCCAGCAGCTTAAAAAGGGCTGGTACGACGTGCAGATGTACACCAACCACCCGCAAAACTACAAAACGTACCATTCCCAGGCACCCGTGACCCTGATGGAAGACTTTTCCGCGGCCGACTTAGCCGATGCCGGCGTGTTTGACACCGATATTTTGGTACTCGGTCACATCGACGCCGAACGGAACTACGAACTGGCTAAAGCGGCCCACGATTACGGCGTCAAACGGATCATCGTCCGCTTTGAAGACCGCAACGTGCTCAACGAACACGAGGACGAACTTAAGGACCTCGGCGTCGAAGTTTACAACACGCCGGAAGCCAACATTACCCTGTTACGGGCCCTGATTGAATCACCATCGACCTTGTTAATGCTGCGCGATACCGAAAACAGCATTTACGAAGTCCGGGTCGTTAACCACCTGTACACTAACGTTCAAATTAAAAACCTGGCCTTTGCCAAGGATATCACCATCAGTCAGGTGATCCGCAACCGCAAGCTGATCGTGCCAAACGGGAACACCACCATCATGTACGGCGACCGGCTAATTTTCACCGGTTCCAAACAGGACGCCCCGCGGATTCGCCAGGCGTTAGCAACGGCGAACTGATGCGCCCCGCTTTTATGGTAAAATGAACCCATTGTGATTGTACAAGAAAATAATAGAGGAGTTTCAAAATGGCAACTTTTTCCGTTTACATGATTCGACACGGACAAACCTACTTCAACAAGTACCGCCGGATGCAGGGCTGGTGCGATTCACCGCTAACCACGGTCGGTGAAACCGACGCGGTCAACGCCGGTAAAATGCTGAACGGGATTCACTTCGACGCCGCATACGCCAGCGACATGACCCGCGCGATGCGCACGGCCCAATTGATGCTGCCCGCCAGTGGTAACGAGCAGCTGAAAGTCCAACCACTGGCCGCTTTCCGGGAAGCCTTTTACGGCTACTTCGAGGGCGACGACACGTCGCAGACCTGGTTCGAAGTCGGCGCCCCCCATAACGCCCCAACGCTTTCCGACATTATCGACCAGTACGGCATCGAAAAGGCTAAGGACTTCTGTAAGGAAGCCGACCCCTTCCACCGGGCTGAAAACAACGCGGAATTCTGGGAACGGGTCAACAGCGGGATCGATACCCTGCGTGCCAACCAGAAAGACGGCGACAAGGTGCTGCTAGTAAGCCACGGTAACACTATCTACAGTATCGCCGCCAAATTTGCTAACTTAACGTCACCGGACCGGCCCCAAAACGGCAGTGTGACTAAGTTTACGGTGACCGATGATACCGTTTCGTTGGACTACTTTGGTCGCAAAGACCACCTCGCCTAAGTAAGGAGCGTACTTTAAAAATGTCACAATTTTCAATTTATTTTGTTCGTCACGGGCAAACCTACTTTAACCTGTTCAACCGGATGCAGGGCTGGTCAGATTCACCATTGACCGATTACGGTAAGCGCACCGCGACTAAGGTTGGTAAGGCCCTCGCCGGCACTAAGTTTGACGCCGTCTATTCAAGTGACTCCAAACGGGCCATTGATACGGCCAAACTCATTCAGCAAGCGGCCGGTTTGACCGCCTTGCCGTTTAACACCCTCATGAATTTCCGTGAAGTATTTTACGGTTACTACGAAGGTGACGATTCCAGTCGAACCTGGTCACTGGTCGGGCAAAAGTACGGGGTCAACAGCCTTCACGCCCTCCTAACCAAGATCAGTATCGAAGAAAGTCGCGATTTGATGAAATCAATCGACCCGTGGCACGAAGCCGAGGACAACGCCACTTATTGGAAACGGCTCAACCAGGGCTTTGACTACCTTAAAGCTCACCATGACAACCACGAAAAGTTGTTAATCGTCTCCCACGGTACGACCATTCGCAGCATGGTGGCCCACTTCGCCCCCGAAATCGACATCACCAGCGGTCCTAAGAACGGCAGCCTCACCCGTATCGACGTGGACGGCGACCAAATTAAAGTCGTTGACTACGCCAAGGAACTTGTTCCGACGGCAACAAACCAACACGCCTAATTAAAATAAAATCGCACTAACTATGAAAATCAACAAATTTCATAGTTAGTGCGATTTTATTCGCTAATTAAAAGCCCAGCTCAATTGCGTTATACAAATCTAACTGCGGGCTGTACAAGCCTACGCCAATTTTAGTAAACGACCCATTCATTAAATCATACCAATGTGGTGCCGAACTACGGTAAGCTTCAACAATATCTTTTGCCGTTTGATGATTAGTTTCATCAAAGCCGCCTTCATAAATATCTTCAGTTCCCAAATAGGTATCATAAATACCCAGCTTTTTAGCGATTGGGGCGGACGGATCACTACCGTCTAGATTGTAGTGGCTAAAGTTAGCCTTTAATTGCACTGCCCGTTGGTCCCCTAAGCTCTGCAAATTTGCATCCCAAATCAGTGGAGACGCAGCCGCGTTCTCTTTGGCACGATACTGATTTAATAACGTAATCGTCTCGTCAATAATCTTCTGTTTATCATAAGTGGAATCTGGTTTAACGTAGGTTCCCCGTTTCAGATAGCCAGCCCAAACCCAGCGTTTTACGGAAGACAATCGATCCTTAACATAATAGTAACTGTAACGTTTACCGTGCTTATAAATATAACAATGCTTCGTGGCAGTATAAGTAATTGTTGGGTGCAAGTTACCACTATAATCAAACATTATTCGACGACCATAGGTAAAGACTTGATACAGCTTTCCCCGTTTTTTTGTTGCCTGAACATAATTACGGTGCGTAATTGCCGTTGTTTTCGTTTTTTGATAATTGCGACCTGGTTTTAAATACTTAGCACGAACCCACGCTTGATAATGGTCCATATCACTAGTGACTCGATAATACAGTACTCTTTTACCGTGCATTTTAACCGTGGTTTTAGCAGTTCGGGTCCAAGTCGCATCTGCATAATTACTCAGGATTTGCGGTTTGCTAAACTTAAATCGTTTAATTGGACCACTAAACTGGTAAGCCTTTCCCGTCTTACTCGTTGAGTAATAGGCTTTGGATTTCACCTTAACCGTTTTGGTACGCCTGTACGTTGAACTAGCTTGTGCCCTGGTCACGCTTCCCCCAATCACTAACAACGTCAAGCTTGCTACGACACCCTTTAAAAACAAACCACTCTTTTTCATTTTGTTACTCCCCTCGCTTAAATCGTTTTACAAAAACAATTATAAAACAATTCTTATAAATTTATTTCTTAATGAACAATTAAACACTCGTTTTTTAGGGTTAGTACCCAGTCACACACCACCAATGGACTCTGGTGGGGACCAAAATGGCAGTATCACGCAATTCACGGTGACCACCGATACCGTTTCGCTGAACTACTTTGGTCGTAAAGACCACCTCGCCTAAGTAAGGAGCGTATTTTAAAAATGCCACAATTTTCAATTTGTTTTGTCCGTCACGGGCAAACCTGCTTTAACTTGTTCAACCGAATACAGGGCTAGTCAGATTCACCGTTGACCGACTGTGGTTTTATTTAGACACAGCCGGTGCCAACGGGACTGACAGGGCCAAACAAGTCATTTTCTAACCAGACTAGAAAGTCTTTTAATTGACAAATATTCGCCACGATGGTTCAATTGTCTAAACGATTAAACCATCAATTGGAGGAATTTCCATGTCAGATTACGCCGAACTACAAAAAAATTTGCACGACGTCAGCGGTTTTTTAATTGCCCTCGGTGACGAAAAGCGTCAAGCCATCATCATCAAGCTCTTAGAAAACGTCGACTGTAGCGGGTTACAAGTCAGTCAACTCATGAACGCGACTAAGTTATCGCGTCCCGCCGTCTCGCACCACCTCAAAGTATTAAAGGACGCCCAAATTGTAAACTACCGCCGGGAAGGAACCAAAAACTTTTACTACCTGACCCACGTCACCACTGAAATTGATAAGTTACAGAGCTTCTTAACTGAAGCCCAAGAAATTATGAAACGGGGGAACCACGAATGACTAAAGTCTTAATTGTTGAAACTAACGTGCAAAATTATCAGGGAACTAACGACCCCACCGGATTATGGCTCGGGGAAAGCGCCGAATTCGTTGATGAAATGCAGCGGGCCGGGATTGCCGTTGACTACGTGAGTCCCAAGGGCGGTTTCGTGCCGCTGGATCCGCGCAGTATGAAGTATACCGACGCCGCGATCATGGCCGTTTACCGGGACCCCGACTTCGTTGAACGGGGCCTGAAAAACACCTTAGCCCCCGCCGCCATCGATCCGGAAGCCTACGCGGCGATCTATTACACGGGCGGTCACGGGGTAATGTGGGACTTTCCCGACAACGCTGAACTGCACGCTATCGCCAGCGCCATTTACGCTCACGGTGGTTACTTGCTCTCCGTTTGCCACGGAATTGCCGGACTCCTAAATCTAAAAAACACGCAGGGTGACTACGTTATTAAGGGTAAAACCATCACCGGCTTTACCACCGCCGAAGAAATTCTAGCGGGTAAAAAGAACGTGGTCCCGTTTCTAAACCGTGAAGTGGCAACTAGCCACGGCGCGAACTTCCAAAAGAAACGCTTTTACAAAGACTACGCCGTCCAAGACGGTCACCTGATCACCGGTCAAAATCCCTTTTCAGTACGTTCGGTCGCCCGGAAATTTATCACGGAGGTTCAAAAATAATGCAAACGATCCTTGGTAGTAACGGCCCCATCGGCCACGAATTAGCCTTAGAACTGCGCCGGAATTATACGGATAAAATTCGGTTAGTCAGCCGCCACCCCGCCAAAATCAATCCCGGGGACGAAGTCATGGCGGCCAACATGCTGGATGAAAAAGCCACCAACGCCGCCATTGCCGGGAGTGACATCGTGTACTTCACGGTCGGCCTTCCCATGAACACGCCTATGTGGGAAAACCAGTTTCCGACCATGATGGCCAACGTGATCAAGGCCTGTGAAGCACACCACGCCAAACTCGTCTTTTTTGATAATACCTACATGTACCCGAAAACCGCCGCCGTCCAGACGGAACGAACCCCGTTTGAACCGGTGGGCCGTAAGTCTACGGTTCGAGCCGACATGGCTAACCTGCTGCTTAAGGAAATGGCAGCTAAACGGATTAACGCGGTGATCTGCCGGGCGCCCGAATTCTACGGCCCGCTATCCACCAAAAGCATTACCAACACGCTCTTTTTTAAAGCCATTCGCAACGGTCAGCGCGCGAAGATTCCCGTCAGCCGACGGACCAAACGCACCCTTATTTGGACACCCGACGCGAGCCGCGCGATGGCCTTAATTGGCAACACCCCCGACTGTTACGGGCAAACTTGGCACCTCCCCGTTGACCGTAGTCTTTCGTACCAGGAGCTATTACGGTTAACGTCCCAATTGCGGGGAAAAACCGTTAAGGCCACGGTGATTCCGATGGGCGTGTTTAAACTAGGCACCCACTTCAGTCAGTCGGTACGGGAACTAGCGGAGCTGCTTCCCCGTTACCAAGTCGATAACCGGTTTAGTTCCGCCAAGTTTAACCGGCGTTTTCCCAACTTTAAAACCACGACCTTTGAGCAGGGGATTCAAACCATTCTTGAGCACTAACTCGTTACCTTGATCCCGATGATGCCAATGATCAGCATGGCAATAAAGATCCAGGTCACCGGGGCAATCGTATCCTTAAAGAATACTAGGCCCACAATAATCGCGCCGACCGCGCCGATTCCGGTCCAAATGGGGTAAGCGATGCTTAACGGCAAGTGCTTAGTGGCTAACGCCAAAAATCCGAAGCTCAGAATCATCCCAACCACCGTCGCGGCAGCGTAACCGAAGTGGCTAAACCCATCGCTCAACTTCATCATGGTTGCCCACACCACTTCAAACAAACCGGCAACGACTAAATAGATCCACGTCATCATACATTCCTCCTCAAAATAAAAAGGACACCGCCCGCCCCTTCCACTTTGACCTAAGGAAAGGACGCAACGTTGTCCGGTGACAATCCGTTTGATTGATTGAGTTCACTATAGCAAATTCATTTTTGCGGGTCAAGCCTACTCCCCTAGCAGCATCCATTTCGTGAGCGGGGTCAGTGGCTCTGGTAAGGCGTCCAAGTCAAAAAAGGCCGCCGTGCTAGTCTCGTTAGTAGCTTGGACCAGTTCGCCCCCGCTCGTGTTACCACGGTACAGGGTCGTCACGCTGTCGATCACGTCACCGTTTGGGTACTGGTAGTGCATCTTTGGACCACTGAAAACGTCGATCAGCGTTAAGTCACCAACCGTCAGACCAGTCTCCTCGCGCAACTCACGCCGGGCGGTTTGCTGCACCGATTCTCCCGGTTCAGTTGACCCCGCCGGGAGTCCCCAGCAGTGGTTATCCGTTCGGTAAACCAGCAAAATTTTACCGACTGAATTTTGCGCGATCATGGCCGCGCCAGCAACGACTAACGGTTGGTGGCCAACCTTTTTTCTTAAGTTCAAAACGTAACCCATCCGCAGGTCCTCCTTAATACCCCAACCAATAATATTTTGATTAGGCATGTTATACTTAAACCAACTATAACACGTCAGGAGTGTGATTGAATGTCCGAAACTAACGTGAATAACGTTCAGGAAGTCATTATCGCCGGGATGTCCAAAACGGTGGCTAACTACGACTACGCTATGTCGGAGCTGGAAGCCCTCGTTGAGGCGAATAACATGCACGCCGCTTTACGGATCGACCAGGGGTTGGAAAAGCCCAACCCGGCCACTTTCTTTGGTAAGGGGAAGGTCGTCGAAATTAAGGAAGACGCCGAAGCGCACGATTTGCACATCATGGTGATCAACGCCGACTTGACGCCGAGTCAGGTCCGGAACTTAGAAGAACAAACCGGCATTCAAATTATTGACCGCACCGGTCTAATTTTGGAAATTTTTGGTAACCGGGCTCGTAGTAAGGAAGCCAAGTTACAAGTTAAGATTGCCCAACTGCAATACCAGTTGCCCCGCTTACGAACCAGTATCTCTAACCGCTTAGACCAACAGGCCGGCGCGGCGGCTGGTGGCGGCGGGGGCTTTACCAACCGTGGTTCTGGTGAAACCCAACTAGAATTGAACCGGCGGACCATTCAGGACCGCATCAGCCACGCTAAGCACGAATTAAAGGAACTGAACAAGGACGAAGAAGTCCGGCGCTCGCAACGGGACAAAGCCGGCTTACCTAACGTCGCTCTGGTCGGCTATACCAACTCCGGTAAGTCAACAACCATGAACGGTTTGGTGAAACTGTTTGGTAAGGGTGAGGACAAGCAAGTCTTCGAAAAGGACATGTTGTTTGCCACCCTGGATACTAGTATTCGGCAACTGACCTTCCCCGATAACAAACAGCTCCTGTTGAGCGATACGGTCGGGTTCGTCAGCAATTTGCCGCATAACTTGATCAACGCCTTCCGTTCAACGTTATCGGAAGCGGCCAACGCCGATTTGTTAATTCAAGTGATTGACTACGCCGACCCGCACTACAAGGAAATGATGGAGACCACCGAAAAAACCTTGAAGGAGATCGGGGTCGTCGATATTCCAATGATCTACGCCTACAACAAGGCCGATCTAACGGAAGCCAACTACCCGAACCAGCAGGATGACCAGTTGATCTACGCGGCTAAGGACGAAAAGTCACTACAAGTACTGACCCAGATGATCAAGGACAAGGTCTTTAAGGGTTACGTCACCACAACGCTACTAATCCCGTTTAGTGACGGTGACGTGGTAGCCTACTTAAACGACAACGCTAATATTCTCAAGACCGATTACGTCGCCGCAGGAACCCAGCTTGAAGTTGAGCTCAACAGCGTCGACGCCCAACGGTACGAGAAGTACGTGGTTACACCCGCTTAATTTGCATTAATTCTAAAAGTCCTTTCAAGCTTCAATGCTTGAGAGGACTTTTTAATTGGTTAGTATTTTGTTCAGTGATGGTTGCCGTAAACTTAATTTCTCGCTATGACTGTAATAGTTGCCGCAATTCAGTCAAAATTTCAGTTTGGCTTAGCTGGCGCTCGTTACGCTGAAACGCGTAACTGGTACTTTTGAGCATCGCAATCAGCATGTCCGTTCGAAACGTTAACGTCGCGGTGGTTAGCCCCGGTGTCAAGTTACTAATCACCCGTCGAAATAGTTGGGCTAAGTCCCGGTACAATTCACTTTGATAAAACTGTAACCGTCCCGGTTCTCCGGCTTCGACGTTCGTCAACAGGGCCATATTGGCTTCACGAATGCTCAAGTAACGCCCCAATACCACGTTAAACTGTTCAACCGCATCAGCCTGACTAGTGATAAGGTACTGGTCGCAGTCCGTAATGAACGCCCGCACCCGGTCCGTTACTAACGCCAAACACAGCGTACTTTTATGGGCGTAGTGCCGGTATAACGTGCCCGCGCCGATACCGGCCGCCGACGCAATGTCTTTCATACTAACGGCGTCGACGCCGCGCGCGCTAAATAGCTGACGCGCCGTTGTTAATATTTTTTTCTGATTTTGCCGCGCGTCTTTCCGCACACGATCACCCCCAGTCATTACCATACGCTAAATCGGACAGCTTGACAAACGGAGTCGACTCCGTTTTAATAAAATTAACAAGATTTTAATGGGAGATGGCGGATACGTTCACGTTTATTTCAGGATTATTAATTGGAATTTTTGTCAGTCTAATTGGTGGCGGCGGGGCCGCCCTCTACCTCGGGGTACTGACCAGTCAGGTCGGCTTACCAACCGCGGTGGCCGTACCAACGTCACTGATTGTGGCGTTGCCGGCCCTGTTCTTCGGCTTTTTAACCCAAATGCGGGTTCACAACGTCAACTTTCACGTCGGTAACCAGATGATTTTTGCCGCGATTCCCGGCATCGTTATCGGGACCGTTAGTGCCAAGTTCATCCCACAAAACTGGTATAACTGGATCGTGGGCAGTATTTTCCTAGTGATGGGTGGCATGGTCCTCTTTAAGTTCTTCCGGAACGCTCACCGGGAGCAAGCCAGCCAAAAATCGTGGCTTGCCGCCTTCTTTGGTCTACTTAGCGGATTAATGGTTGGTATCGGAGGATTGAGCGGCGGCGCGACCACCGCGGCCGGTTTGGCAATTCTGGGGTTAACCGCCGTCGAAGCGGCCGGGACCGCGACCTACGTGTTAACTTGCATGTCGGCGATTAGTTTAATTGGCCACCTTTTCACCAGTACTTTCGCTTGGCAAGCCGGTCTGGTCATCATGCTCGGTGCAATTTTAGGTTCCGTGATCACTCCGCTAGTGATTCGGCGGCTCGACCTAGTTAAAGTCAACCGGGTCCTCACCCCGTTTTTAGGTTTACTGATCATCTACTTTGGGATTAAAATGTTTCTCTAAAAATCCAATCGTTTTCCCGTTACAACGGTGTAATTAGCTAAACCAAAAGGCACGCACTTGGAATTTCATTTTCCAACTGCGTGCCTTTAGCGTTGCGGGTGGCCCTATTTATGATAATAACTAGCAATCTTTTTACTTGGGTAATAAACGTCACTCGCTTTTTTGGTTTTCGGATTAAACCGTTGTAACGTTTTGATTTTGTGGCCCTTATACTTCTTGGTTCGCGTCCGCCAGTAACCCGCCATCGGTAATGTTATGGTCGAATTCCAATTTTGGACGTTGGTCCCGTCGTGCGCGTTGATTGCGTAGACCCACTGGTGTTGCGACGTTTTACTTCCATGAAACGGTAATTTGTGAGCGTGTAATGGTTGTTTGACCAAATTGGTGCCGACGTTCAATTTCCAACTCGCCGTTTTGGGCGTAAATTTAATTTCATGGTAATACGGTTTACCTGCCATTTTATAATAGCGTGCGTACCACTTTCCCCGAATCGCCTTTGGAAACGTCTTAATGGTTGTTTTGGGTCGGCGCTTGGCCTGGCCGATCATTGGATTACTTAACACCGCGCCGCTGCCTACACTGGTTGTCACCAAAACTAAAGCAACTAGTTTCGTTAGTTTCATTGTACTTGTCCCCCGTTATCATTAATCTTTTATCAAGACCCACTATACACGCCACCCACGACACATAATGTCGTTTTACCGTTCAATTTAAATTTTATTTCAAAATAAAATCAACGCCGACTGATGGTCAGGGGACCGATCACTAGGCGTTGATTAGTGGTAAAGCAACCAAATTAGGCTAAGTAAGCCGTGATTAATTTCTGATAAATCTCGATAAAGTTCAGGTACATTTGTTTAGACGTGTATTCGTTATCTTGGTGTTGCGTATCGTTACCCGGACCAAAGACCGCGTAATCAAAGCCCACCGGTTGATCCTTTAACAGTTGAGCCGCGTCGGTTCCGCCAGACGCACTCATCGTCAAAATGTGATCCGGGTCGTACGGCATGTCGAGTAGCTGCAATAACTGGGCTTCGCGCTGTTTGTCAGCGTCACTCAGGTTTTGACCGGCGGCGTACGGGTCACCGATTTTTTGAATTAGTTTAACTAACTTGGCGGCGTCGTTTCCCTGCGTTGAAATAATGTTGGTATCCCGAATCAGCTCAACGTTGGCACCGGCTTCCCGGTTATACTGGTCAATGGTCTGTGTGAACTGGGCCACAATTTGGTCGTTGGAAAGTTCCGGAATCGTGCGCATGTTGATCTCGGCACTGGCCGATCCGGGAATCGCGTTGACTTGGTTACCACCGCGTAAAACGTCCACGTTATATAACGTACCGCCCATGGCCGTATTTTCAACGGACGCCATCTGGTCGTCGAACTGGGCCTGCATTAAGTGTAAAACGTTGATCAGGTCCTTGGCCGCGTTTCGTCCCAATTTTGGCATCGAGCTGTGAGCCGCTTTCCCGGTCGCCTTAACGGTCAGGTTCATCGTCCCCTTGTTGGCGTTAATGATTCGGTAGCCGGTTGGTTCACCAACTAACAACGCTTCGACACCGTCCATGTAACCGGCCTTCGCCAACGCCTTGGAGCCAATTTCACCGACCTCTTCCCCGGCCGTCGCAAAGAAACGCACCGTTCCGTTCAGCGGCACCCGTTGTTCCTTTAACGTGATCAGGGTGATGACCATCGCCGCCAAACCGTCCTTCATGTCCGCCACGCCGCGACCGTACAAGTTATCACCGTCTTCGGTCAAAACAAACGGGTCGCTCTTCCAGTTTTCAGCTTCGACGTCGACCACGTCCATGTGACCAGTCATTCCTAAAATTGGTTGGCCGTGGCCCAGCGTTGCCACCAGGTTGGCCCGGTCACCGCCCAGTGGTAAAATTTCATTTTCAATGCCGGCAGCGTCTAACAGCCGCTTTAAATAGTTGGCCACCTGTAACTCGTGGTCGTTGACCGAGCGGATTTTGACGAGGTCCGCCAAAATCTGCATCTTTTGCTTTTCGTCCATCGATATCGCCCTCCCAAGCAGGTTATAGCATAGTCCAACCCGTCCGAGCAAGCGCTAACACTTTCAAAACTGTTAAAACACTTCTGACACTTAACCACAAATCCTCACAAATATTTCTATCCGTGCTTCAATACCTTGTAACTATAGTCTATTAATGCTTGAGCTGTTTTAACGCTTAGTTTATCTATTGATCGTTCGCCACTCTTTAAACGTTGTACGACGCTTACAGGCACGTTAGAATCTTTACCGATCCTATATGCTGTTAAGTCACTATCTAATAATAGTTGTATCTGTTTAGCTATGTTAAATGCTTGCATACCTTTTCACCTCATACTATAATTGTGCGTATAAAAAGTGAGAGCTATCACTAGTAGCCCCCACAAGTTCGCAAGTCTAGTGCGGTATAACTTTAGCTAATTACTTTTTGTGATTAGCTTTTTTATTATCTGGTAAGCTATTGCAAAATTTTTTATAGCCTTGCTAATAGTAAAGATCGAACCCGATAATAAAACAACTGTTACAGCGAACTGTATCAAGTTTTAAAGTTTCCCGTTTCTAGTGAGTACATAAGAATCACCCCACTTTATCTAGCTATGTGTGTAGGTGTCCTGTTTGCACTGCCTTGCTAAGTCTTGTACAGGTCATGACTCCCGTACTTAGCTATGTTTCAGTAGTAACACACATGTGTTATAAGTGTAATAAAAACAGAGTAGTAATTTTACTTGTTACCCACTTTTTAACTTCTTTACTGTGATCAATATACTAACAACCCCATTAGTTTAATGCGAAAATACCCCAGATAAAATAAATTGTAATAGTCACAATACCCAATCCTATTAATGCAATCGGCAATACTATGAAAATATACCCCAGCCATAACACTATCTTGCCTAACACATCGCCAATTATTTCCCACGCTTTTTCAGACATATAAATACCCCTTAAGTTTCCTTGACATTTTTACATTCTCACTCATGTGTTAACCCCGTTTTTCTCTTAATTATAAACTTACTTATAAAGCCCGTATACCACTTATTTAAAGCGTTAACACCTTAATCCCACCCATTTCATAAACATGTGTTAAGGCTTTCCAATCATCATTATTTAATTCCAAACACTCATTAAGATCAGTAGTTTTAATGTAATAGAATTCGTTATCATATTCCATTACACCGTGATGCACCTTAATACCCGTTAACCCGTCAACGGTTGACTTAACACCCGTTATAAGTGTATTGCTGCTAATAGTTTCAACCTCATTAGTTTCCAGGTTAACGCCCTTTAAATCCTTAATAGTCATGTAACATAGTTCACCAAGATTTTAATTTCACCAATGTCATTATATTCACGTCTTTACTAGACTCAATTTACTTTTTATAAATAAATCGATCTCACTAATTTTTTAAAGCTTTCCATTAAAAAATCGCCCAGAATTATTTCTGAACGATTTTATTACATTCACTTACGCTAACGCCCGCCGGTTAACCCAATACACCACTACAATCAGTGGCAACGTAATCACCATCATGACCGGGTAAAACCAGAACATTGGCAGGACGCTACTAATGATTCCCCCAATAATCGGTCCCAGCGACATCCCCAGGTCCACGCCAATGTAAAAAGTACTGTTGGCCAAACCGTGGTCGGCTTCCGGTACCAGCATCATCGCCTTGGCCTGGCAAATTGAAAACATCAGTCCGTAACCGGCCGCTAAACCGAGGGCCGCAATGATCAGCATCAACCAATTGGTCATATCGGTCAGCCCAACCAGTCCCACGAAGTTAAAAAACAAGCATAGCCAGATAAATTTACGGAACGGAACCCGGTCAAACAGGTCCCGCAATACGATCCGCAACACTAACAAAATCACAGCGTACACCGGGAAAAAGAGCCCGGCGGCCACGTGAAAGTGCCGGGTCGCTACGTAGCTAACAATGTAGGTCTGGGTCGCAAAGTACGGTAAGGAAAATAAGAGCAAAATTACCGCGACCGGCAACACCTTTGGCTGCACGATTCGAATACGGCGGGACGCACCCGTGGTTGGTGTCGCCCGTTTAACCGGAACCCCACGGTCGGACACGAACTGGATAATCACGACCAGTAGTCCACTGCAAACGGCCGCCAACCAGAACACACTTTGATAACTGTAGTGCTGATACAAAAAGACACTAATGGCCGGACCACACGCCATGCCAAGCGCGTTAGCTAAGCCGTAAATGCCCATCCCAGAGCCAATCCGGTCGGGTGGTAACAGACTAGCCATCCAGGTCGCCATGCAAACGGAACACAGGGTGTAACCAAGTCCGTTGAGTACCCGAAACGCCGTGATCAGCGCCAGGTTCGTCGTAAAACTATAACCCAGACTGGCAATTAACAATAAGCAGCCGCCGACCAGGGTTAGGTGGTACTTGGAGACCCGGTCGGTTAAATTACCGGCTAGCGGTCGCAACACCAGTGACGTTAAGTTCATTAGGCCGGCAACGATTCCGGCGAGGACGCTGCTTGCCCCAATTTCACGGGTAAAACCAGCGATGACCGGGTTGATCAGCATCGGACTCATTAGAAAAAAGAAGCTGGCTACGAGTACCAGTTTTACGTTTGGCGTGTATAAACGCGTTTTCATCAATTCTCACTACTCTCTAAATTTTCGTTGGCACGCTGTAACAGGGTTAAAAAGGCTTGTTGCTGAGCGGGAGTAAAATCGTCAAACAACACGGCGCTCGTCTGCCAACCGTGCTGCCGTAACTGTTCACGTTTAGCCCGTCCCGCAGTCGTTGGTACGACCTGCTTCAAACGGCCATCGTGCGGGTCGGCCACCAACGTCACTAGGTCGCGTTTGACTAAGCGTTGAACGATCAACCGGGCCGTTTGGTGGGTAATGTGCTGAACCGTTTTAAAGGCCGTAATTGAACTGCGCGGGTGATCGGTAAAAAACGTCAACGCGTCCGCCTGCTCAGCCGTTAACCCTAGTTCCCGCAAGTGCTGATTACGGCGCCGGGTCAACTTACGGGCTAGGATCAACACTTCCCGGGCAACCATGGCTTCGTGATTCATTCATCTCACCTCCCTCTCACAATTGTACAGCTAGCTGTACATTATTCAAGTCCTAACAGCAATCCCCAGTTATTCCACCATAATTTTACAAAGTATTGACCCAACGGTACTAAAAAAGCCCGGAACAGTGTCCGAACCCAGCTTCATTTTAATGATTACATTAAACTCTTTTTGCGACTACGAACCGCCGCCCGCCATAGCGAACTGGCCGTCCATAAACTGACAATGACAATCAACCAGCTCAGCGCCGTCAGGGATAACGATTTGACCAGCGTGGCCGCAACGATCACCCCGAGGATGCCGCCCAGAATAATCCCAAACAACCCGCGGTAATCGACCCGGTCGTGGCGAATAAAGTTGACCGCCGACGTCGGCATTAGCAGCGCGCACGACAACATCATGATTGGAAACGCCGCAATTGGTGTTAAACCCAAAAAGTAAACCATCACCATGCACGGTGCGTACAGCCCGACCCCGGCCGCCATCAGTAGGCCTAAAATAAAATTGCCCACGATGCCGATAACCAGCGGCCCACCACGCAGGGCGGTCGCCTGGTTCGCGGCCCCTAACAGGTTAATCCATCCCAATAATTTTGCTGTCATCAAAACGGCGGTGACCACCAACGCGGCGGCCATAATCAGCTGAATACGCCGCTGGTTAAGCTTCGTCATGACTTCGCTCCCCAGCAACGCGCCAATCGTGGCAGCTAGTACCAGGCTAATCAGAGTCCAGGCCTCCACTTTGACCGTCGTGACGAAAAACAACGCTTCAAAGGCGGTCGGGATCGCGTGCATTGTGTTTAACGTCCCCGGCAACCGCCGTTCATCCTTTAAATAGTGACTCGCTTGAAAAATGGCCGTCGAAGTCACAAAGCTGCCAATTCCCAGTGTGTCCAAAAAATCGGTCAGGGCACCAATTCCTAGTCCCCAGCCAAAGCTATGATCAATAATGGCAACGCCCTGCCGCTTAGCACCCCGGAGCAGTAAGCCAAATAGCCCCACACTGGACAGCGTCAAAACGACCACGATTGTGATTACCATACTCTTTCCCCACTCTCTTACGCATACTGTCAAATTATACTCGCCTTTGGGGATGGAGCCAAAGAATATTGGCGAAAAAGTCTTAATTCTGATTCTTTTATAATCATTTTTATAAATAACGAACTTTAATATTAATAAAACGAGTGACAGTGAGTATTATCGAACCTTAATATCTTATTTTTACTATTTAGTTCGTGTTTTACTGTAAAAAGTGACCTTTTTAATGTGAATTTAATTGTCATCCCATAAAATCTCTGCTATGCTAAATACAATCATTTGGTGCTTATTTCTGAAAGAACCACCCCCGCTAAGGGATGGTTAACTGAAAGCGAGGAACTCTTTTTTCATGCAAGATGCTAAACAAGAAACGACCCTGAACCGTTCCCTTGGTTTTTGGTCGGCATTATCACTCGTCGTCGGAACGGTGATTGGTTCCGGGATCTTCTTTAAACAATCGTCAGTCCTCGATAGCGCCGGTTCAACCGGAATGGCCCTGCTTGCCTGGCTGTTGGGGGGCTTGATCACCTTGACAGCCGGCCTAACCATTGCCGAAGTTGGCGCGCAGATGCCCCATACCGGGGGACTCTACGTTTATATGGAACAAATTTACGGTAAACTATGGGGTTTTTTATCCGGCTGGATGCAAATTGCCGTTTACGGTCCCGCCATTATCGCGTCAATTGCCGCTTACCTAGGGATCCTGCTCGTGGGCTTCTTTAATTTGAACGGCAGTTGGCAGGCGCCCCTGGCCATCATCGTCATCGTCTTAATTGGGATCCTTAACATGTTTGAAAACCGGTGGGGCGCCGCCTTTCAAATTGCAACCACGCTTGGCAAACTCCTGCCAATTGGCGCCATCATCATCTTCGGCCTGTTTTTTGGTAACCAGGACGCCTTTGGGCAATCCTTACATACCGTCACGCAATCCACTGGTAGTTTTGGGGTCGCCGTTTTAGCCACCCTGTTCGCCTACGACGGCTGGATCTTAGTCGCCAACCTCGGTGGTGAAATCAAGAATCCCCAAAAGTTGCTGCCACAAGCCATCATTTTAGGCATCTCACTGGTCCTAATTGCTTACACTCTGGTCAGCTATGGGATCTTGCACTTCATTCCCGCGGCGACGATTCATAAACTAGGCCAACAAACGACCGTCTACTTTGCGAACGCGGCCTTCGGAACGATTGGCGGGCGCTTACTCAATATCGGGATTATCGTGTCAATGGTCGGCTGTTTAAACGGGAAGATCATGACCTTCCCCCGTATTGTGTACGCCATGGCCGAACGCAACCAGTTGCCCTTTTCAAAACAACTCAGCTACTTAAATAAAAAGTCGCACGAACCGATCATCGCGACCTTAGTTATTCTAGCCTACGCCAGCATCATGATCCTGTTTTTTAACCCCGACCGCTTGTCGGATCTCTGCATCTTTACGGTTTACTGTTTCTACGTCGCTACCTTCATCGGGGTCTTCCTATTACGCAAACGCCGTCAGGGCCACGCACGGCCGTTTTCGACCCCCGGTTTTCCGGTCACGCCACTGGTCGCGATTCTGGGTGCGTTATTCGTTATCGTCAGTGAAATTGGGTCGGACCTTCCCGGCGTTCTCCTGTCACTCGTGATCGTTGCCGTGGGGATTCCGGTCTACTATTGGAAACAACGCCAAAACGCCTAAATTAAAATCAACCACTAAAATAGCGTTCCGGTCAACCCTTCCAACGGATGGAAGGCGTTAACCGGAACGCTATTTTCATGACTAATTGAACTAACGGAACCAGCCCGTGCTCTGAGTCTTAGCGTGGCTGATCGTCCCACTGGTCAACAGTGTCACCATGTGGATGGTAGCCGGGTAGTACCCCTGCTTCAGTAGACTGCCGTTGAGCTCCGGCGCGTACCGCTGGCTAAGCTGCTTGTTGCCCACCACTTCCGCGGCGTACGCGATCGGCGTGGTGAACGCCGCACTATTGTACTTTTCTAAGGGTTTGCCGGCCAAACTATGAACGGTCCCCTGCCGCTTGCAGTGTTTAAAGAAGCCCAACATCTTCGTCACGACGTCGTAACTGACCTTACTGTGGTTCAACTGGTAATCATACGCAACCCGCCACGGGACCCGACAGGCGTTAAACCCGTAACGGTCGTCATATTCCGAATCGACCTGTTTAGGTTTAACGGTTCCCAGCTGAAGGTCACCACCCCGAACGGTCACAAAATCAGCCATTAAGCCGGTCTGGTGCTGACCACTCAAGCCCTTTAACACGGCCTGACTGTTTTGGGCCACCTGCGTCCAACTACCATCCCGGGTGTAGCGAGCAAACTTACGGTAGTAGGCGGTGATCAGGTCCGAAGAACGGACCAGGTCGTTAGTCTGCGCGTCGGTCGCCCAGTCCCCGACCCGGGGCAGTCTCGTCACCGGGTTGATTTCCCGTTGAGCAATTGCCGCAATCAGAGTTCGTGCCAGTTGACCATAGTTCAGCTTACCGCCACTCCCCCACTGTTCGTCGGCTAAGATCAAAGCGTAGGCGATGTCTAAATCCCCGTCCGTCGCGCTCGACTTTTCGGAACCGGTACTGACCATTCGCCCGTCCCGGTTTTCCCGTTGTCGCCACGCCATTAGCGGGTTGTCCGCTCCCAACCGGTGATCCAAATAGTACCGTGTTAACTGATCAAACGTTTTTTGCTTGCCCAGCCCCTGTTGCGCGGCCAGGACCGCAATCAACATGCCGTAACCCTGTGCTTCGGATAAGGTTTGGGTGTGCTCTTCGTGGTCACTGGTCACGACAAACTTCGCGCGCCGGTCACCGCGGAGATACATTCTTTGCCACACCCGGTAGTGGCGGGCCACCATGGCCTTATTCACCGTAGTTGTTGCCGTTGGGCGCTGAGTCAAAAAAATAACCGTGCCAATTGTAAAAGTAATCAAGATGATCAGGCCGCCAAGCAACCATTGCCAATGTTTTTTCAACTCGTTTTTCCCCCATTAAAAGCGCGCCGTCTTATACCACTTCGTCTGTCGTTTACCGGTCAGCTTGTCCCGCAACATATCAAAAAGGGCCACGACGGACACAATGATGAAGAGCTGGGCGTACGTAAAGTAGGCGACGACCGAGTAAACGAAGTTTGTTACCGTTGCCTGGCCATAGTCGCTAGCCAGAGCAATGTTCATTTGGAGCAGGTACAGGTAAAACATTAACAACCAGTTGATCATGAACAGCACCGCTAAGGGCGTGCCCAGTGAAACCAGCGGGTGTACCCGGGGTAAAACGAGTTGAAAGCCGGCCAACGTACTGTTAAGAATAAACAGCGCGTTGGACACAATGATCGCCACGCTAAACCAGAAGTACACGCACAGGTAGTACAAGATCTCCAGCTTGACCCGCCACGGTGTTCGGTCAAATAAATGTTTGACGTTATTAAAAATCACTTCGTAATTGCCGCGGGCCCAGCGTTTACGCTGATGATAATACGCAAACAGCGTTTCCGGTTCCTGCTGAAACGCTTCGGCCTGGTGAGCTAACGCAATCAGCTTGCCCGCCCGCATCAACCGGAAAGATAACGCGGTGTCTTCGGTCAGGGCCCCGTCATTCCAGCCCCCTAAGTCCACGACCACCTGTTTATTAATGATAAAATTGGTCCCGGGAATCCGGCCAATCTTAAATAACTGCCACATCCCGGTGTGCTGGATCCGTTGCGTATTCACGATTTCCAAGTGGATACAGCGGGTTAAAAAATTCTGCTGGTAATTCCGCGTCTTGTTACGGCCAAAGGCGGCCGCGTAGCGCTGCGGATCTTCCAAAACCTTTTGGACCAAGAAGTACAGTGCGTTGGCTTCCGGCGCGGCATCGGCGTCGTACACGCACAGGTACTCCCCACTAGCGAGTGCTAACGCGTCGTTTAGCACCCCGGCCTTGCCACCGGACCCGCTCCGTTCGATCACCCGCAGGTCCCGGTTGCGAAACTCGGGTTCCGCCTTTAATTGTCGCACCCGTGCCGCGGTCTGATCCTGACAATTGTCCGCGTAAACCAGGATCTCCAACTGGTCGGCCGGGTAGTTTAAGTTAAGAATCGCTCGGACCGTGGCTTGAATAACTAAGGCCTCGTTATGCGCCGGCACCACCACCGTGACCCGCGGTGTCCGCGCTAGTGGTGGTAACGTCACCGGTACGGGCGTCTTTAGCTGCTTTAAAATAAACTTTACGCCACCGATCAACGTCACGACGGTCACCCCCACAGATAACCAAATCGTGATAATGGCAATTACATATAACGTATTAATCACGGCGGCGTTCCTCCGTGTTAAACCGTCGAACGGTCAGTTTAAAGATTCGCCACCAGCAAATTCCTAGTCCTAATACGGTCAATCCTAAAACGGCCGTGACCGTCACGCTGACCGGCAGGACCCAAGCAAAGCTCCCCAAATGCATTTGTTGTTTCACTCCTATAAATATTCCCTGACAATGTCAGTTTCCGCACTGCGCTCTAACTGCGCAAGTACCGCGTCAATACTACTATCACGAACCATGTTCTGGGTGGAATAGGTCACCTGACCCGTTCGCAGAACTAAGGCGCTGGGTTCAAGTTCAAACGCTGCCGCCACCTGGTCCACGTGGCGTTTCAGTTTTTGGCGCATGCTCGGCGCGTTGCCGTGCTCCAGCATCGGGGACAGGATGACAAATTTCCCCGCCCCCAAATAGTACAGCTGATCTTCGGTATACACGAGTTCCGTTAGCTGTTCCGCGGTCGTTTTAAGCAGCGCGTTAAACCGCTGGCTTCCCAAAAAGTTAACGATGTTTTCCAAAAAGTCAATTTTAATTAGCGTTAACGTAAATTGATAATTTTTTTCGTGGTAAAACACGAGCTTTAGTTCCCGGTCAATGGCACGGTTCAGGGCGTTTTTATTAAAGGCCCCGGTCACCGGTTCCAAATCGGGCTTAGCCCGTTGCAAATCGCGTAACGTTTCCGCCAACGCTTTGCGTTTTAATAACCGGTGGTCCAGCAAATACATTAAGTAGGTCGTCAGTGGCGTAATGGTCATCAGCGCCACGCACCCCCACAAGTACATCCCCCGGGTGTACGGCATGGCAAACATTAATCCGCCAATGCTCATGCTGACAAATGACAGCACCCCGCCCAAAATAATGTAAGTCGTACGGCCCATTAGCAACCCCAGTCCAAAGGTTGCCGCTACGATGGCGAAGCTGACCCACGACCCGTCAATGACGCTTAAATACAACAAAGTGTACTGGTACGCCAAAATCAGTAGCATCCCCATAAAGACGACGTTATCGATCGATTTTCGTTTCATTTCCTTAAATTCCCCCATAGTGCTTGATAAACTTTCCTAACGAAGTTTGCGTAATCCTAAGTAATACAGCCCACCAACCAGGCCGGCGCCCCCAATAATATTGCCTAAATAGACGGGTAACAGGTTGGTCAAAAATTGTCCCCAGGTGGCCCCGCCCTCAAAAATGGCCGCCGGAATCAAAAAACAGTTGGCAATGCTATGTTGGAACCCGATCGCGACGAAGGCCATGATTGGTAACCAAATCCCCAACATTTTACCAGCACCGTCCTTAGCCGCCATCGCTAACCAGACCGCGATTCCGACCAGCCAGTTACAGCCCACGCCTGAAACCACGCTCGCGCCAAACGGCATGGTAATTTTTGACTGAGCCATGGCAATCACGGTCGCACGAACTGGTTCGGCGTGGGTCAACCCGGTCACGTGTCCCAAAAAGAAGGCGACGCAGGCCGCGCCGATAAAGTTCATAATGGTGATCTCTAGCAGATTTAGCCAGAACGCGCCCCAGCCGACTCGGCGATCGTAAGCGGCTAAGCTGACCACCATCATGTTACCGGTGACCAGTTCCCCACCCATCAGTAAAATGACGATCAGTCCTAACGGGAATACCCCGGCCCCCAGTACCGGGGCAAAACTCGCCCACGCTTTGGGTACCATCGCCACGACCCGCACGTCCGCCAGGAACCCCAGCGCAATCAGCGCGCCACCAAAAAAGCCTAAAATCAACTTAGCCCCCAACGCCAACTTGACCTTCGCTTGCCCCTTATCAATTGCCTGTGTGATCACTTCATCCGAACTAAACACAACGTCCGCCTCCTTTGAGACTGAAATCTCATTATTACGGTTATTATACGGGATATTTCACTTTATTTTCTTAACAAATTAACGATTATTAAGAATTGGCTCTTAAGATAAGAAAGCGCTACCATTGGTACAACTAAATTTACTTAAGTTCCGTCAACAATTGTGCTACGTAATCATTATTTTGGACATTTTTTCACAATGAACTTGATCACACCAAAAGAAAGCTGACCCCCAGGACGTTCACCCTCGAGGTCAGCTTCACAAGCTTAAATTTTACTGGCACCGTTTAGGCCAGCTTCTTATCCAAAATTCGTGATAGCACGGATAAGGCGTAACAAATAATAAAGTACATCAAGGCGACCATGATAAACATCGGAATGATGTAGGCCGAATTTTGACCGTAAATAATTTGCGCGTGGTTTAACAACTCCGGTAACACGATGATGGTTGCCAGCGACGTATCCTTGATCAGTGAAATGAACTGACTCACGATCGTGGGAATGGTCTTTTTAATGGCCTGTGGAAAAATAATGTGCCAGAGCGCTTGGACGTACGTCATTCCGTTAGCCCGGGCCCCTTCCATTTGACCGTAGTCCACGGCTAAGATCCCGGAACGCACGATCTCGGCGAGCATCGCCGATTCAAAGATCGTCATTGCTAGAATTGTCGCGAACAGGATCCCCGGTTTAAAACCGAGGTGTGGTAACCCGAAGTACGTGAAGAAGATAATTAAAATCAGCGGCAAGTTCCGGACAATGTCGACCACGAAACCAACCACGGCGGATAAGTACTTAATTTTAACGTAGCGTAACACCCCGAGAACCGACCCGATAATAAAGCTGGCGATAATGGAAACCACGGAAACTTCCACGGTCACCCAGAGACCTTCGAGCAGAAAGCGGATGTTAACCCATGAATAGGCTTGAATAAAATTTTGCATGCTGAATGCCCCCTTAGTTTGCGAGCCGTTTTTCAAGGTGCCGCATGTAATAACTCAGCGGCAGCGTGATCACGAGGTAAAAGCACCCGACGACCATGTAACTGTTAATGGTATCGAGGGACAGCGACGCAATCGAGTTGGCCTGATACATTAGATCAAAACCGGCCACGAAGGCGAGCACCGACGAGTTTTTGACTAAATTAATGAACTGGTTGCCCAGCGGCGGGATGATGATTTTAAACGCCTGGGGCAACACGATCTTACTCATGGCTTGCCAGTACGTCATTCCGTTAGCACGGGCCCCCTCCATTTGGCCGGGGTCGACCGATTGAATGCCGGCCCGGACGGTTTCAGCGATAAATGACGACGTGTAGATCGTCAACCCAATCGTCCCGGCCGTAAAACCATCGATCTTCGCCACGTACAGCGGAATGATCACGTAGAAAAACATTGCGATCACCAGTAACGGGATGTTACGGAACAGTTCAATGTAAATTCGACCGATGACGCGCATGGCCTTATTAGGCAGCACTTCAAAAATCGCAAACATCGTTCCGATAATCGTACTGAAGACCAGCGCGATCACGCTGGATAACAACGTGTAACCGAGTCCCTGCACCAACTCGGACCAGTAATGCGTTAAGATGTAGACCATTAGCGCGCCGCCTCCTTATAGTTGAAGCCGGCCACGTTACCAAACCACTTCTTTAAGATGCGGTTATAGGTCCCATCGGCTTCGATTTCTTTGAGAGCCTGGTTAACTTCCTTTTTGAAAGCCCCCTGGCCCTTATTGATTGCAATTCCGTACGGTTCCTTCGTAAAGGCCCCGCCAACCACTTTGTAACCGGGATTTTGGGAAGCCATCCCGTATAAGATCCCGTTATCGGTCGTTAACGCGACCCCCTGCCCGGATTTTAGGGCGGTCATGGCCTGGGCGTAGTCGGATAATTCCAATACCCGGGCTTTGGGCGCGTACTTTTTAATGTTAGCCACCGAGTTCGCTCCGGTGACCCCGAGGACCTTCGTCCCGGTCTTATTTAGATCCTTGACGGACTTGACGTTGCTGCCCTTTTTCACTAACAAAGATTGCCCAGCGTCAAAGTAGGACGTCGAAAAATCGACCTGTTTTTCCCGTTCGGGCGTGATCGTCATCGTTGCAATGATGGCGTCAATGTTCCCGTTTTTAAGTAATGGGATCCGGGTCTGGCTCGTCACTTGGACAAACTTCGCTTGGCCGTTTTTCCCGAGAATCCGCTTGGTGATGGCCTTGGCGATGTCGACGTCAAACCCCTTGACCTGGTTATCCTTGACGTCCATCAGCCCAAATAATTTAGTATCGGCCTTAACACCCCAAGTAATGGTGTTGCTCGCGCGGTCGTTTTGCAGCACGTCCTGCTGAGACAGCGACTTGCGTGACCCACAGGCGGTCAACACAATCGCCAGCAGGCTGAGCATTCCGAGCGCGCCAAGCACGCGTTTTAATTTTTTCATATGTGGTCCTCCGCTAACTTAGTGTGCGATGATCTTGCTTAAGAACTGACGGGCCCGTTCGTTAGTTGGCTGACCGTCAAAGAAGGTTTCCTTGGCATCGTCTTCCAAAATCTGGCCGTCCGCCATAAAGATCACCCGGTCGGCCACTTCACGGGCAAAGCCCATTTCGTGCGTCACGACCAGCATCGTCATACTGGAATCTTCCGCAACCGTCTTCATCACGTTTAACACGTCGTCGATCATTTCGGGATCCAGCGCGGAGGTGGGTTCGTCAAATAATAAACATTTCGGCTTCATCGCCAACGACCGCGCGATGGCAATTCGTTGCGACTGCCCCCCGGAAAGCTGGCTCGGTAAATTGTTCGCCTTATCAGCTAAACCGACACTATCTAACAGGTCCATCGCTAGCTTTTTGTTTTCAGCTTCCGGTCGCTTCAAAACCAACCGGGGCGCAATCATAATATTTTCCAACACGGTCTTATTCGCGTAGAGGTTAAAGTGTTGGAACACCATGCCGACGTTTTTACGAATCTTATTCATATCGGTCTTCCGGTCCGCCAAATCAAATCCATTGACTAACAACTGACCAGACTGGACCCGTTCCAAACCGTTAATGGTTCGAATCAGAGTACTCTTACCAGAACCAGAGGGGCCGATCAAAACAACTTTTTCACCTTCGTTGATGGTTAAGTTAATGTTCGTAAGGGCGTGAAAATCGCCATAGTACTTTTCCACGTTGTGAAATTCGATCATTGACATCGTTGTCACCTTCGCTTTCTCTATCAGTCACCAGACTGACGGACAAGAATAATTGCATTAATACTGAAAGTTAATAAATCTTTATTCTTCGTTAATGCTATTTAACTAGTTTAATACAT
Source organism: Lactiplantibacillus garii (assembly GCF_003885105.1). Taxonomy (GTDB): domain Bacteria; phylum Bacillota; class Bacilli; order Lactobacillales; family Lactobacillaceae; genus Lactiplantibacillus; species Lactiplantibacillus garii. The sequence continues at coordinate 152 of NZ_QWZQ01000024.1, read as the reverse complement.
AATTAGTAAATCTGTCAAAAAGTCAGCCAATATTGTTCGCTATCACCAAAATAGTGGGATAGTTTCCAAACAATTTCAGTTAAAATAGCTGAAATTTCGGCACTTTATTGAACATAATCTAATTTAAAATCATAATTATTCGGATTTAACAG
>NZ_QWZQ01000023.1 GCF_003885105.1 Lactiplantibacillus garii | reverse complement strand
GTTAATGGTTTAGTAGTGAAAGCTTGTAACAAGTCGGGTGCTTGCTACAAACTAGGGGGTAAGTAAATATGCTTGGAAAAAATAATAACGTATGGGCAGTCCATTCTAATCTTAAAGAGCATTATAAGGCATATAAGTCAGGTAAATGCTGGGCCTATATACGACTTGCTTCTTTATCCCTAGGTGCCACGTTAATTTTAAGCAGTCTTGGATTTACGGCTTCAGCGGCAACGACCACTGCGGAAGAGACGGCTACTCATTCAGTGAATGATACGGGTCAAACCACCACCGCAGGAAAACAGCCTCAAACGGTGACTTTGTCAACAGCTAAAACAATTTCAAAGCAGGCCCAATCTACGGATTCCTCGACAACAGACGTGACAAATAAGAATGATTCTGCTAAAGCGGAGTCAACCGATACTAGTACTAACTCAACAACTGACGTGTCGACGGAAAGCTCGAGTGAAAAATTGACATCGGTTACAAAAGCTGATCAGAACAGCTCGTCTACCGTGCCAGTTTCATCCAACGCTGTGAATCAAACCGATGGGGACAATCAGTCAGATGAAAAAACTAGTGGTACAGCGGCTGTAAAGGAAACAGCGTCCGGTCATGTTGATGGCAGTGAAAGTAGTTCTGCTATGAATGTTCAAACAGCAGCCAACAAAACTGCGGTAGTGGCTAAGGATGTCACAACTAGCACGTTAAAAACTGCTGCGTTAGCTAAGAATAATACGATGGATTCGACTATCTCAAAAGTAGCGACGAATAAAAACGTGAGTGTTAAAAGTTTGCTTATGCGGAGTGTTAGTTTACCCGTAGCTGCAGCGGTTAATTTATCGTCGACAAAAAGCACTGCTACTTTATCGGCGGATACAACCTCGGTGGGATATGGTAGTCCAACCGATGCGACGGGGAAAGTTACGGTCACTATCGACTTTACTAATGTACAAAAAGACGATGTACTTACCATTAAACTACCACATACAAGTGTACTGTCGTTTAATAGTCTCGAGGGTTTACTAGGAAGTCAAGCAACGTTTAGTCGCGATGATAATAGTAATCCGGGTTATACAGTTTTAACGCAAAAAATACAACAGGATCTTGGAATCTTACAGCAGCGATTAACTTTAACAGCTGATAATAATTATCAAAAAAAAGCAACCCCGATGACGGATATTGGACAAACAAATCCTGTTCTTACCGTAGCGTCAAATGGTAACGATTTAGCAAGCTTAACTTTTACGCAAAATATTCAACCAATTGTTCATCTAAGTAATATTACGCGCACACATCCAAATACTAATACAAGTCCAGTTAAAGTAAAGACAGATTATGTTTATTCCTTCAATGTTAACGAATCTAACGGTGTCGGCAATGTTACTGGTTATGAAGATTATCAATCTGCGCAAGTTAATTCGGCTGACAACTATGGTACGGTTATTACAATTCCCGTACCAACAGGTTTTACTTTAAACAATCAACTTACGAATAGTTTAAACAGCTTTGATGATGCTACAACGATTACTCAGCCAGAAGGCTCTGGTGGTAACATTTTAATTACTGTTCCTAAAGGATCAGGTAAACAAGGCTATCAGTTTGCGCCAGGCTATCAATTTGTTGGGTCTTATAATATCGCTCAGCCTGTAACGGATGAAATCTTGAGAGCTGCTGGTAATTTGAAAGTTGTTCAGAAGCTTAATGATACGGGAACAATCAACTTGACAGCTGAGGGAAGTGTTTTTTCTGAAAGTCTTACCGGAAATAACACGGTAACGTTATCAAGCGACAGAATTACCCCCTTGGTTGAAGGCAATAGTTCAGGTGATACAAATAGTTTGATTTTAGATAATGATCCGTCAAACGACCCGGATTACCTCGCTAGTTATGGATTTACAACAAACTTAACGGATGTTCTGGAAAGTGGAATTAATCTTAAAATTACGGTGCCAGATGGGATTCATTTTACAGGTCTAACGACGCCAGATGATTTGGTGAATTCGTCACAATATTTACCCAATACAACGGCCTATGCTTATCAATTAACATATCGAGATGGTACTACTGAGAATGGAATCGCAGCGGCTGGTACCAAGATTGTTGCAACTAATCGAACCAAACAAGTAGCTTCAATTGTGTTAACGCCAAATTATCTAGCCGCGGGAGCGTATACAACAAAAAAGGCTTTTACGTTGGAAGGAACATTACTTTCGACTTATAGTGATGGCTCGTTGGTACAAGTCGGTGATAAGCTTAATTTTACTAATGAAATTTCATATGTGGCTAACCCTGAAATTAAACAAACTAATGTTAAAACGCAAACTGTTGGTGTTCCGACTGCCTACGTTTATGGTGGTGTTCAGTTTCAGAAAAGCACAACGCCTGGCGAAAATGTTGCGGGTAGTATGAATGTATGGCCCACGGGAAATAATACACATACGACTTATGAGGTTTTTGAACCAACTTTTTATTATGTTTTACCCGCAGCTTCGCGGTACATTGGATTCTCTAGTGGTAAAAAGGAAGATGAAGCTAAGGCCAAAATTTCAGAATCATTTACTGATGATGGTCGAACTGTTATTAAAATTGATTTTAAAGGTACCGGCATGTATATTAACACCAATTTATCTGGTAACATTCAGGTGAATTTGGGTAATAGCATTGATGCTTTACCAGGATCATATCCGTACGAACTCTATATTTATTCACCAGTGACTAAATTAGCTCAAACGGAGCACGTGACGAATACATCTTACACGGACGGCAATGCGGATGCTATTAAGTTTGGATCTGGTAACTGGATTATTAGTGTTGCTAGTACGTTGACTGAGTCAGTATTTGCGCAAGGTAATCAAGATTTTTCACCAGAAACTACGGGTCGTTCAGATGACCGTGGCTCGGATACCGCAACCTTTTATACGAATATTGTCAGCACCTTTCAAAATGGTACGGCGTCAAATGTTGTCAGTTTATTGAACTTACCGAACATCAATGATGGCAAGTCTGGCTATACATTCCAGTTAAGTGGCCCAATAACGTTACCAAGCCACTACACGACTACCAACGGTGCCAGCGGTACGGCCATTAATGGGACCGTCCTATATTCGCCAAGTCTCCAGACAGTAACCAATGGTCAATTGATTGATACGACGGGCTACCTAACTGCTGATAAAGTCACGGATTGGTCGGCGATTCGTTCAATCATTATTCAGCTTAATAATTTTGGCAATCTTAGTGCCACGGGCCGAATTAAAATTGCTGGTAAAATCGTAGGTGAAAAGACTGATTTTCACCATTTGGCCGGAACAACTGGATATTTGCAAACTAACATGGAAATAAATCAGCAACTTTCAACGAGTGAAACCAGTTTATCCGTTACCGGCACTTCAACCGTGACAGCTAGACTACACTACGTTGATGCGAATGGTGAAGATCAATATATCGCGCTGGATGACTTGAGCCAATCATTAAAAAATAATAATGATGTTTTAAAAGATATTTATCCAAAGTTAATCACTGATTTCAATGCAACGGATCAAGCATTAATTCCTAAAAACTATGTTCAAGGATCTGAAAGTTACCATTACATTACAACGGCATTGACGCCAACGAGGATTGGTGACGTTGCGACTTATGATACCGATGGTGAAATTATCCAGTATGAATTGGTCCACCAACATGACACCAGTTTGACGGCTCAGACGACGGATACCGTGCACTACGACGGTTTGCCGGAAAGCAAACTCCCAAAAGATAAAACCGTGACGGTTGATTGGACGGGGGATCGTGATCAGGTCACTGGCGTGACCGTTTATAAGCCAGTAGTGAGTGATTCGACGAACTTAACGATTAAAACCTTACCGGTTCCGGGTTATGATCCGGACCAAGCTGAAGTAATCTTTACACCTCAACAATTAACGGTCTCGGAAGCGGACAAGCTTCCACAAGATGAAAAGGTGACGGTGACGTATAGGGCACAGCAACAATCCTTCACGATCAAGTACGTGGACGATGATGATAAGGAGTCTCAAGTTGGCGATGTGATTCAAGAAACAGGTTTAACGGATACCCCTTATAACTGGACAGCGACAGCGCCGGATAGGTATGAACTAGCCCCCAATTATGAAATTAACTATCAAGGACAATTTAAGCCGGGAATACCTAATGTAGTGATCCATTTGATTCACCATCACACACTGTCAGAAACGACGAGTTATGATAACGTTACGTATACTGGTTTACCAGCAGAATTGTTACCAGCAGATCAACAAATTACAGTTCATTGGACGGTTGATAAGGACGACGTTTTGCAAACGGTTACGTATCTGCCAAAGGCATCGAAAATTACGTATGGAATCAAATCCTTTGACGGATATACGGTCAGTCCTAATGCAGCTGAAGGAAGTTTTACGCATACAACGTCTAACAAGGCACCACAAGATGAAACTCAAACTGTTCAATATACTGCTCAACAACAATCCTTCACAATCAAGTACGTGGACGATGATGATAAGGGGTCTCAAGTTGGCGATGTGATTCAAGAAGCAGGTTTAACGGATACCCCTTATAACTGGACGGCGACAGCGCCGGATAATTACGAATTAAAACCGGGTCAGATCCTCAGTGGTGCGGGCACTTTTAGCGTCAACATGACTGACGTGGTGATCCATTTAGTTCATCATCATACGTTTGCATTCATGACCAGTTATGATGATGTTACGTATACGGGTTTGCCAGCAGATAAACTGCCAACCAAACAGCACTTAACGGTTAATTGGACTGTTGATAAGGATGATGTTTGGAAGTCGGTTGCCTATATACCGGCAGCTCGTACAGTAACTTATAAAATCGACCATTTTGCAGGTTATACCGTTGATCCAAATGAAGTAAGCGGCGTTTTCACGCATATAACGTCACACCAATTTCCGACAGATCAGCATCAAACGATTACGTATACGGCTCAAGAACAGCTTTTTACAATTCAATACGTGGACGATGATCGGAATCAAGCACAAGTTGGTGTGTTGATTAAAAAAACGGGGAATACGGATACTGCTTATCAGTGGATAGCTGTGGCACCGTCAAAATATATCCTTGCAACGGATCAACCACTCAATGGTAGCGGGATTTTTAGTCCTAATATGCCTAATGTGGTGATTCATTTAGTTCATCAACATTCGCTGTCACAAGTAACTAGTTATGACAAGGTCATCTATCAGGGATTACCAGCATGGAAAAAACCCGCAAATCAGCAATTGGCGGTTAATTGGACGGTCAACCAAGACAATGTGTCTAATGTAACGACCTATACGCCAACTGCTACTACGATAGCTTATGAAATCAAGTTCTTTGATGGTTATACAGTCGATCCTAACCCAACACAAGGTTACTTTATCCATCGGGAATTAACTACGTTGCCACAAAACGAGACTCAAACGGTTTCATATACACCACAAAAGCAGACCTTTACGATTCAATACGTGGATGATGATAATCATGGGGTGCAAGTTGGTTTGCTGACTGAAAAAAGTGGGTTAACGGATACGGCGTTTCACTGGGAAGCAGTTGCACCGACAAATTACTGGTTAGCAACGAATCAAAAAACAGATGATGCCGGGAGATTCGAAGCAAGGATGGCTAATGTGGTAATTCATCTTGTCCACCAGCATACATTTGCGTCAATGACTAGTTATGATCAAGTAACTTATACTGGATTACCAGCAAGTAAATTACCGACTAAACAACGATTCGCGGTTAATTGGATTGTCGATTGGGACGACATTGCAAATACGGCAATTTATATGCCGACAACCACGCCGGTCACGTATGACATTGAACATTTTGCAGGCTACACGGTTGAGCCAAACATGATGACGGGGACTTTCACCCACACAATATCAACTGTGACTCCACACGATGAAATGCAAACGGTCACGTATACGGCCCAAAGTCAGTCCTTCATGCTACAATACGTGGACGACGATGAGGGTGGTAAACCAGTTGGTCAGGTCACCACAGAAACGGGTCCAATGGATGCGGCCTATGTTTGGACGGCCATAGCACCCGATAATTATGAGTTAGCAACTAATCAAAGAACTAGTGGTGCGGGTTTCTTTGGCGTTGATATGGATAACGTAGTGATTCATTTGGTTCACCGACATGCCTTATCGCAGTTAATCAGCTATGATACCTTGATATATCAAGGGTTACCACAGGAAAAGTTGCCGAATTCGCAGAAATTTGCCGTTAATTGGCTGGTTGATCAAGATGAAGTTTTGGGGACCGCAACCTATCAAACCCCATCAAGCAAGGTAAGTTATTCAATTAAGCATTTTGCCGGTTATACGGTGGATTCAGCCGCTACAGCTGGGACCTTTATTCACGCAATGACCGGGGTAGCACCGCACGACGAAACACAAGTGGTCACGTATACGGCGCAAGTACAATTCTTTACAATCCAGTACGTAGACGACGATGAAAATGGACAGCAGGTAGGTGACCTGAAAATTGAGTCTGGAAACACAGATACTCCGTATCATTGGAATGCTACGTCACCCGCAAACTATGCCTTAACAGCTGGGTATCCGACCAATGGTGCGGGAAGCTTCACCGTTAACATGCCCAACGTTGTTATTCATTTACGTCATCAACATGATCGGAGCTTAACGGCTAAAACGACGGACACGGTAACGTATACTGGTTTACCAGCAAGTAAATATCAACCCAATCAACAATTAACGATTAATTGGACGGGGGATAGAGACCAAGTGACCGGCACAGTCGTTTACACGCCGACAACGGGTGGACAGACGTTCAACACACCCCAGATTGACGGATATCGAGCCGACCAAAATGAGATTACATTTACACCAGGTAAGCTCACCCAGAAGCCCATGGATCTCAGTCAGACGGTGACGTACATGCCCCAAATTCAATTCGTTAACATTAAGTATGTGGATGATGATTGTAACGGTGCTCAAGTTGGAAAAATTACGAAACAACGTGGTTGGACGGACGCCCCGTATTCTTGGACGGCACAAACACCTAAGAATTATGAGCTAGTGCCAGGTCAAGCAACGAGTGGTCAGGGCACGTTTGCAACGGATGGTAATTTCATCATAATTCATGTTCAGCATGTCCACCAATTAACGACGCTGACAACGGTGGTGCGTGTTGATTACACTGGTTTACCAGCTAGTGAAGCTCAATCACAACGCTCGCGGCTCATTAACTGGCAAATGAATACGGACTTAGTGACTCGTACGCAAACGTATATACCCAAACCAACGACAGTGGTGATTACAACTCCTACCATTGCGGGCTATACGGCGGATAAAAAAACAGTTATATTTAAGGCTGATAACACTACGATGCCACCAGTTGACCGACAAATTACGGTAACGTATACTGCTCAGCCAGCTAGAATGGTGGTGCAGTACGTAGATGAAACTCTGGGTAAAAGCATGCCTGAATTGGATACCGTTTTAATCGGAGTAACAGATCAAACGGGACAATATGTGGTCGTAATACCGCAGGGGTATCAACTTGGAAAAGGTCAGCATGCGACGGTAAACTATCATTTAACAGTTACCAGTGCAATGCAACCACTGATTGTTTATTTAGACCACCAATTCAAAGCTGGGACCATGCAAACGGTACGGACGATTCATTACACTGTGATGGGTGCAGCCCAGTTGGCACCACAAGCGACCGTTCAGACGGCTTGGTGGAATACCAGCACGGATTTAGTTACTCACGAACTGACTGCGTCGGCACAGACTGGGTATACAGCGGTACTAGTACCACAAATTAAGGGTTATGTTGCGAGTCAAACTAGCGTTCCGGGAATTTCTGTAGCTGAAATTGAAGCACACGGTTTAGATAATCAGCAAGTGTTGGTGACGTATACGGCATTACCGAAAGTATCAGTACAACCAAAGACACCGGTTAAGTCGGAAACACCAGCGCAACCAAAGGCACCGGTTAGATTGGGACAGTCAACGCAACCGGAAGCACCGGTTAAACCAGTGGGGCCTCAGCAGGGAGTTCAACTAGAAAAAGCTCAGCCACACCGTGTCACATTGATTAAACCAACGTCGATACCGATTAGGTCACACTCGGTAACTCAACCGAGTATCACAACAAAACGGGATACCCAGCACTCTACTACTGAGTTACCACAAACGAATGAACAATCCCGTGGTAATGGAGCTTTACTTGGCGAATTGCTACTAAGTTTGTTAGCCTTGGTGGGCGTTGATCGAAAAAAATGGCATAATTAATGACTTAGCTGTTGAATGGGGCCTTCAATGGTCTTTATTGGATAGTAAGGTTAAAAATAAACCTTAGGGTTGGACACTGTTAAACTGGAAATTACTTCGGCTTAACAGTGTTTTTTTGTGTCTACAATGTGATTTCTGTGCTGATTAAATTTATAAAAATTATAATGCTAATCTGAAATTAAAATTTGTGATAAGTAGTTGTCGTTTTTTAAGCTTTGAATGTGTTAAATCAACGCTTTTTCGTTATTTCCTGCGTATGTGGGGATAATTCCGGAGTAATGAGTGCAATAAAAAACGGTGTCCGTTGTGGGACACCGTTTTTGTAGTAATTGGCGTTAAGCTAACTTTAACTATTTTTAATCACCAAGCCAGTAATAATGTCGGCACAGTCTTCGCAGGCGTCCAATACTTTTTCAAAGCCCGCGTAAACCTTTTGCCAGCGAATGACTTCGATTGGGTCGGTTTCTTCGGCGAAGAGTAGGCTTAGGTTTTTAGTGTACAGGTCATCACCTAGTGACTCGATTTTATTTGCGTTTTCAATGTTTTGATCAAGTGTCTTTGAATTCTTATAGTGCGAGAATTCTTTAACGGCCTGGTCAACTGAAGCAACGGCGTCACAAATTAATTTAATAAACTGATTGGTGTTCGGTCGCATTTCGTGAATATGTAAATAGGCGAACTCGTAAGTTAAACCGTCCATACCATCGATAATGTTGTCTAACTTGTCCACTAACTGGACGATGTCTTCGCGGTCGATTGGGGTGATGAAGGAGACGTAGAGTTCGTGCATGATCTTCTTAATGTCGTCATCACCGGCATCCTCAATTTGGTGCATGGTGGTACTCTTTTGGGGGAGCTCATCAGCATCAAAGTTCGTAATAATCTCGTCTAGAACCGTGCTGGCTTGCAGTGCGTTGGTCGATAGGTGTTCCATGGCTTTAAAAAAATCAAAACTCTTTTTTCGTAACATTTTGATGAACCTCCCTTTAAAAGATGGTGATAAATAGTTTGGACATGAAGTAGGCGATAATACCGCAACCGGGGAAAGTTAAGACCCAGGCGAGGACCATGTCACCGACGATGCTCCAGTCTACGGAAGAAAGCCGCTTAGCCGCGCCGGTTCCCATAATGGCGGTCGTTTTGGTGTGGGTCGTGGAAACGGGAATGCCAAATAGGGAAGAGATCAGCAGTGTAATGGCCGCGCTTAAATCGGCAGAGAAGCCCTGGTAACGTTCCAATTTAACCATGTCCATGCCGACCGACTTAATGATCCGCATGCCGCCGACGGAAGTGCCGATACCCATGGTAACCGAGCACAGGACCATGACCCAGATCGGGATTGTGAAACCGCTACCAGTTTTGTCCGCCAAATTGTTGTAGTATAACGTTAACATGAAGACGCCCATGAACTTTTGTCCGTCCTGCGCACCGTGAAGAAAAGCCATGGCCATGGCACTGACGGCTTGTCCCACCGTGAAGAACTTATTAGCTAGGATGCGGTTGACCCCTTGAAAGACGTAGATAATTAGTTTGGTAATTAAATAGCCGCCACCTAAACCTAAAACGGTAGAAACCACCAGCCCAATTAAAACTTTTAACTACTCGGTGGCATTAACGGCGTCCAGTCCGCCGAGGGCGATGGCGGCCCCCGTCAAACCGGCAATCAACGCGTGCGATTCACTGGTGGGAATACCAAACCACCACGCGGCGACGGACCAGCTAACGATGGCAAATAACGCAGCGGCAAGCGCGATTTGACTAGTATTGCCCGCACCGTCAAAACTAACGATGTTACTAATCGTTTCCGCTACTTGGGCGTTGAACAGTGTCATGACCAGCGCACCAAAAAAGTTCATGACTACGGCGATGCCAATCGCCACGTGCGGTCGTAAAACTCGCGTTGATACCGCAGTAGCAATGGCGTTGGGTGCGTCCGTCCAGCCATTGACGAAGATTACCCCCATAACGAGGGTGATGGTTACAATTAACGCAATCGACATAAGACCACCTACTTTACTTTTTTGTCGGTAGAATAAATGAATTAATACGATGTTGAAACGCAAAGTCCCCTTGTGTGAATAATAACATGAACCGCATGTAAAGCCTACGGGTAATAAATATTTTCATAATGGAAGGCCTATTTACAATTAAAAATGTGAAGGGCGTCAGGTGTAAAGGCTAAGCTCAATTAAAGCAACTTGCTGGTGTGCCAAAATTCGTTTAAGTGATTTAAAGTGTACGTACACCAGTTAGCGGTACTGTCATCGTTAGCTTCTTGGGCTTTGACTTGAACACTTCGTAGATAATTAAGCGCGGTGACGTACGCGCTTTTAGCACGACAACTTTCTAAATAATAGTCACGAACAATGGGATCATTGCAATGGAGTAGGCAGAAATTTTGGCTAGCTTTGGGTGTTAATCGCAAGTCTTTCATGACGGCAATACGATAGTGGACCCATTCAATTGGCCCAACTTGCTGAGTTAGTGGTGAATGGTAGGTTGTATTTTGAAACTGGATTAACTTTTGATCAATGAGCTTTAACTTAGTCCGTAATTCGCGTGGCTCAGTATAGAGCTGGTCATTAAAAAGTAAGTTTTCAACTGATGCTGATTGAGGAAATGGAAGTGTGGTGACATTGGCACAATACCAGTGAAACATGTATTGGTTTAATGACGGGTCTTCTTGGCGTGCAAGTCGTGACCAGGCAGCTTGAATATCCGCCTCAACTTTGGCGAAGGTATTGACGGGTGATAAGTGGTTAAGACGCGTTAGTTTGCGGAAGAGGTGTGTTGATAGGTTAAAGGCTGATTTGAATTTTTGAGCGGTAATTAGCCTTTCGAGGTTAACTTTGAAAAAATATTGTAAAATTGTTTGAAACTGCGGTGCCGTACTGGGGGTTACGCGACCCTCATTATCGGTAAAATGATGAAATAACGTTGTAAGCTGTTTGGATGGGGACTGGGTATTCGTGTCAATGAAGTGTTTAAAAACAAGCGTCTGGAATTGTTTAAAGTGGTCAAAATCTTTCGTGAGTAGTTGGCGTAGGTAGGCTTTAATTTGATGATCAGTTGCCTGCTCCATTAGTTGATCTAACTGTTCCTGTGAAACGTCTAAACGGGTAACGTTAGTCATCGGTCGAGCTTTGGTAACATAGTAAAGAAGCGCCGCCATGTGTTTACAATGGTTACCCGCTTTTGCGTAAGGACAGTCGCAACTTAAGTCACTGGTGTGTTTATGCTGATAAGTGAGTGCAACGTGGTAGTGGTGGGTCCCGTTTACCGTGGCTGATTGGTGAACTGCATCGTGGACATAGTCATGAACTAAGCCGCGTTGGTAATAATGCCAACCACGTTGAAGAATTGTGGGTGTAAAGAGTGATTGCCAAGCCATTTTTAGTTCTCCTTTCTGTAAAGTTTCTGTTACGCTTACTATACCAAATTACAGCTGCTGAAAGCAGTTGTGGCGGAAATTAAAGTGATAATTGAGTGTTTATCTAAAATACACGCAAAAACGAGTTCAAAACTTTCTAAACTAAGAAAGCTTCGAACTCGTTTTTTGTGAAAAGTCATTAATTAATGACGACGTTTAAAACCGGCCGCTCCGAGTAGGGTGACGAGTAGGGCAAGTCCCGCGGTGATTAAGCCGCGTTCGGCCTGTTCGTTAGTCCGTGGCAACTCGGGCGTCGGTTTAACGAACGCTCGGGCCGGTTTTACTGAACGTGCAGCTAGCGGTTGAACGGTGGTAGTTGGCACTTGCGGTGACCGCTGCTTCAAATTCAGTGGGGCGGGTTGGTGTGTCAGCTGCGGCAGTGACGGATTGGGCCGAGGCTGCTTAGTATCCGGTTGCTCAGTAATTGGCTGTTCAGGTTCCGGTTGTTCGGGCGCGGGCTTATCAACGTCGGTTGGTGGGGTCACTTTGTCCGGTTTCTCGGTCGTTTCTTGATCTGCGGCGTAAGTGACGACGAACGCCAAATCATTGCTTGCCGGTTGCACGAGTTGGGCCGTCACCTGAGTTAAATCGTTGGCATGGTCCGTAGTTGCCGTAACGTGCATGCCGGAGACTACTGGGTTCAAAACGGCTGCAAAAGTAAGAGCCGGCGAGTAAATCGTCCAGTCGGCCGTTAAAGGCTGCCCCTGAGCGTTTAAGCTCGGCACCGTGGCAGCCCCGGCGTAGGTGTAGGTCACAGTCTGCTGACTAGTTTGATCCGTCACCGTCAGGAAGGTGATTACTTGTAATTTTGGCACTGCGACTGGTTGACCAGCTTTGTCCTGGTAGTGGATGGTTTCTCGTACCTGCCGGGTCGTTGCCGTGTAGGTGTGCGGGATACCGTCGTAAGTGACCGTAAAGTTTAAGTTAGCGCTAGTTGGTGTTAGGTGTTGAGCCGTAATCTGGGCCAAATCCTGCGGTGATTCAGTCGTGGCTACGACCCGCATGTCGGCAACGCTGGGGTGTGCCACCGCGGCCAAAGTAATGGGCTGAGTATAACGGGTCCAGTCGCTGTCTAACGGTTGGCCATTTTCATCCCACGTCGGCGTCGCGACGAACCCGGCATGGTGGTAAATGGTGGCTTGGTTGGTCAGTTGGTCGGTTAGGGTGGCAAAGGTCGTCGTCCGCTGGTTCGTTGGGGCAACCGGTTTGCCAGAGCGGTCTTGGTAACGAATCGTCGCCGTTACGCGGGTCGTTTGGACGTGGTATTGATGCGCGTAAGTGACGGTGAAATGCAACGCTTGATCCGTCGTGGCTGGCATAACGGGTTTGGCTGTCACTGCTGTTAAATTGGCACTCGGGTCGGTAGTGCGGATGACGGTGGCCCCCGTTATGACCGGGTGAGTGACGGCCGGCAACTGCAAATTACTGGTGGGCGTATAAAGGTCCCAAGCATTGCTAGTTGGGATCCCGTGAGTATCAAGCTCCAGTGTCGTGGCCGTTCCCGCATGGCTATAAGTCCGTACTTGCTGGTTAAACTGGTCGGTGACGGTGGCAAAGGTCATGCTATTCCGGTACTCGGTTGCAAGCGGGTGGCCGGCCGTATCCTGATAACGAATGGTTTCGGTGACGGGGGTGACCCGCACCGTAAAGTCGTGGCCGTAAGTGACGGTGAAACGTAGCGGCTGGGTCGTGTCCGTGATGGTTTGGGCGGTAACCTGAGTTAAATCCTGGGCCGGATCGGTCGTGGCAACGACGTGGGCGTTAGCAATGACGGGATTAACCACCGCGTTAAGCACGAGTGGTGTTCCGGTGGCGTAAGGTTGCCAGTCAGCGTTGGGTTGACCAAACTTGTCAAGGGTGATCGTCGTTGCGGCGCGAGTCGTGACGTACATGCCGACCTGGTCAGTATACAAGTCGGTGATCGTTGCAAAGGTGTAGTCATGACGTGCGCTAGTCGCGGCGACTTCGCCATCCAAGTGATTATAATTGATGGTTTCGGTCACTAGTTTTAAGTGGGTCGCAAAATCGTGAGCGTAGGTAACGGTAAACGCTAAGTCCGCGCTCTGCGGTGTAACGGGTTGTGCGACGACTTGGGCTAAATTCTGAGCCGGGTCGGTCGTACTATGCACCGTTAAGTGGTCAATAACCGGGTTAACGACCGCCGCAAAGTTAACGGTATTATGGAATTGCTGCCACTGCTGATCAATTGGGCGACCGTTTTCGTCCACCGCAGCAGCCATTGCGTGACCAACTTGGTAGTAACTGGTGTCGGTAGCCGTATAAGTGTCGTGGACGGTGAGGAAGGTTAGTTCCTGGGTCGTTGTCGGTGCAACGATTTGCTGATGAACGTCGACGTAATGAACCCTTTCCGCAACGTGGGTCGTTGTTTGCGTGAAATCATGACCGTAAGTGACGGTATACGTCAGGTCGTCACTGGCGTTAGTAACGGTTGGGCCGATGATTGCGGTCAGGTCACTCGGATCCGCCGACGTGGCAATTACGTGTAAGTTGGTTACGTGCGGGTGGTTTACGGTGGCAAATTGGACCGGTTTACCGGCCACATAAACGGTCCAGCTGGCATCAGTTGGTTGTCCCGTTTGGTCTAATGCTAAGTCGGCAGTGGCGTTATGGTTAACGTAAATGACCATGTTACCGGTAACTTGATCGGTTGTGGTTGTAAAGTTAATGGTTTGGACGTGGTTAGTTGCTACCAGGGTTCCGGTTTGGTCTTGATAACGGATCGTTTCACTAACTGTCTTTGGCGCTAAAACAAAGTTGTGGGCCAGCGTGATGTCATAATTTTGATTAGCTTGATCAAAAATAATGGTACTGGAACCGTCCGCGTTTTTGGTCCCGTCTTGGACTAAGCGGTAGCCCTTAGCTAAGTACGCTTTAATTAAAGCGGTGGCGTCAAACGTACTGGTTGTCCCGATGGCGCCCCGTAACTCTGGATTAGTTTGGTAATCAAGTGTTTGTAACGTTTTGCCAGTTGTGAGGTCTTTAACGGTAACCGTCGCGCGGTGGGCCTGAACGTAAACAAAACGAACGGTTTGCTTACTGTTGTCAAATGGAACGTTAACGTCTTGGCTAATATCACGCCAACTAACATTGTCCGCGCTAGTTTCAACTTTTTGTAAAACGTAGTTCGGAAAGTCACGGTCGTAGTCACTGAGTACTAAGGTAGCGTCGGAAGTACCGGTGTAGGTAGCATCCGCGCTGTTTGGATCGGTGATGGCCACAAACTGGCCGTCGGTATTCATCGAACCGTACTGAACGGTCAAGTTCCATGGTAAAACATCTTTGTAAAAGAGAATCGTCCAGTTTTTAGTTTCCTTTTCCAGCGTGGTGGACCAACTAGCTTGAGCGTTAGCCTTACCGTTACCGGCAATGTAATCGGAATACAGACCAGTCCCGTCAAGAATCAGGCCAGAAAATTGATAGCCGTCACTGAGCTGTTGATTAAGTAACGTCATGACGGTGGCGTTCTTTTGAACGTTGACCGTATCACCAATTTGACCAGAGATAACGGTGGCGGGGCCGAGATTCAGTTGTTGCCCGTTAGCTTGCAGCAACTGAACGTTAACCACCAGTTCACTAGTGTTTTCGGCTAAATCGTATGGTTGGATAATGTAGCCGGCAAAGCTGCTGTTGGTATCCGCCCAAGTTGTTGATAAACTGCCGTAGTTTTGACTCTTGGAGTTATTTAACAAGTTATACCAAGTTAGGGTGTTACTGTTAGCGTTGCCGGTATCGGAACTAGACGGGTACAGAGTTGGGTATAATTGGTGTTCAGCGTTATCAAAGCCACGAATCGGGAGGTTGTCAGCTTTAAGATCCTTGACGATAAATGACGGGGTTGTGTACGCGTAAACACCTCCGTCAGCACTATTTTTACCACTTTCCAGTTTGGTATTTAGCGTAATCGGTGCCAGTAAAATATGCTGTTGGGATAACTCGGCATTGGCTTTAATATCAAGGTTGGTGTCGGTAGCTAACGGGGAAATATTTGCAATCTGGTTATAGGGTAGTCCAACGTGAGTCAGGTTTGGTTTGTGACCCAAAGCAGAAATATCGCTTATAGAGAAAAGTGCAATGTCGACGCTTTTGAGTGTCTGGATATCCTTTAGGGCCCGAATATCCCACAAATTTCCGTTTTTCATGGGTGTCCCAAAAAGCGCGCTACTAACACTCACGTTGGGGTAGAGGGTCTCCAAACTAGTCGCGTTTTGGAGCCCTTCGAGGGACTTCATCGACATCAGGGCGTAATAATACTGAGTTGGAGTGGTGCCATTGGCAGTTGTTGCTTGCTGGGCTTCGGTAGTCGTGATGTCAGTAACGGTTGCAAGGTCCGCCTTGGTAAAGTTATTTCGAAAATCAGCAAAGGTCGCGTACTTCGAAGCAAAGTTATTTTGCCAAATAAAGTATTGCAGACCTGAATCTGGGAGCCATTCGTCGATGTAGAGTTGCGGGGAAGTGAAGGGAGAATCATAATCGTAGCCCTTAGCATCCGCCGCAATCTTAGTTGCATAAGTTTCGCCTAACCATGCTCCCGTACCCTGGACTTGGTGTTTAGAATTGTAACCATCAATGACACGTAAGTCCGAGCTAACCCCGTTAGCATCGGTGTGATCGTAGGTGTACTGCAACTGATTCGTTTTAGAGACATTAAAGGCTGATTGCCCTTTAATTTGGTTAGTTAACTTACTAGGATCTGTAACGTTGATCCCGGTCTGAACCGGTGTGCTTTCGGGAACGGCCGCCGCGTAAGGCGTTTTTAAAGCGGTTGGCTGGATGGTCGTTGTCGAATGAGGACGCGTGTTTTCTTGCGAGCTTGGGAAACTGGAAGGCGATGGCGCTGAACTAGCCGGTGCTACTGAACGGCTTGCTTGTGGCTGCTCTGGCGCAGTGTTGGGCGATAGCGGGGCGCTTGTAGATTTTTCCGTTGGTGCCGGGGTGGCCGTGGAAGCGGTCGTCGGAGCTGGTTGCTCGTGATGGGTCACACCGGTGCCATTGGTTGTCGTTCCGGTGGTTTTGCCGGTTACCGTAGTTGTTGGTGCTGATGAATCTTGAGTTGACGTAGCGGTCGTTGCCGGTGTGGTTGGTTCCGTGGTCTTTGGATGGCTGGACGTTGCTGGGAGCGTGACCGTTTTGTTAGCTGTTACGGTGGCACTACTTGAAGTTGTAGTTGCCGGTGTAGACGTTTCACTAGCTTGGGCGAGTGTGTCTTTGTGTGGTGATGATATAAATAGCCCCATGCTGGTTACAGTAATGCCAGCAATCAGCCAGCCTTTGTGTGTTCTGTACATTTTAAAGCGTGTTTTTGGTTCCGTGTGAATCATGATTAACCCCCCTGAATGTCAACTTCCAAAGAGAAATGCGTAGTCACCAGGCGACGGAGTCAATGGCAGTTGTAAAGCCTAAGATTATAAACAAGTTGTGCACTTAATTATTTTTTAATACAATTTGTATTATACCTTAATTATCAAATGATGTTTACTTTTTTGAAACGGTAGTATGAGTAAATCAATAACCAGGGATATTCTGAACGGGGTTAGTCAAATGGATTGGGGTGTGAAATTCAGCTAGTCAGGAACTCTTTAGATAGGGTAGATTATTCTAACGGTGGGAACGTAGCGTGTTTTGCGCGTAAATCGTATCCGAATGTGGGGGATAGCCTAAAAAGGATGGTCCGGTACGTTAGTCAAATTATGATTAAAAATAAAATATTGGATTTGAAATGATAGCATTGAATAGTTTGTGTGAATTATAACTAAATTGGTATTACCAGCAATAAAGATTGATTATCCATTAATAGTTGATGGGTAAATGATTAGAACAATATGTTAAAAAATTTAACCATAATATTTTGAAATAAGGTTTTACTTTGTGCAGAATTGAACTACAATGAAGTTGTAAATGAAAACGCTTCCAAATTTTGACATGGTTTGATTGAATTTGAATTTATTTGACTGGATTTGATGTTAAGTTACAAGGAGGTAATCTCATGAGTAGTCGTGATGCAGCAAACGTTTTATGGTTTAATGAATTACATCGTCAGGATGTTAATTTAGTTGGTGGGAAGTCTTCGTCACTCGGCGAAATGACTTCGTCAATGGACGTACCGGTTCCTTACGGTTTTGCAACCACCGCCCGAGCGTACCGGTACTTTATGCAGGAAACGGGGTTAAACGATAAAGTTAACGCGTTGCTGAATGGAATTAAAGACTACGAAGATTCCGACGAACTACACGCGACTTGCGAGCAAATTCGGAACCTGATCGTGGGCGCCACGATGCCAACTGATTTGACCAATGATATTCAAAAGGCCTATGTCGATTTGGCGGATAAAGTGGGCCAAGCCAATCCGTTCGTTGCCATTCGTTCATCCGCCACGGCTGAAGACTTACCAAACGCGTCGTTTGCCGGCCAACAAGAATCTTATTTGAATATTAAGGGTGCCGCCGACGTGGTTAACCGGGTTCAGCAGTGTTACTCTTCGCTGTTTACCGACCGGGCGACCTACTACCGTCATAAGCAACAATTCCCGTACGAAAAGGTTGCACTTTCCGCGGCCGTTCAAATGATGGTCTTCTCAAAGGCTTCCGGGATCATGTTCTCGGTCAACGTCGCAAACGGTGACGATTCGAAAATTGTGATCGATGGGATTCGTGGTTTGGGCGAATACATCGTGTTGGGTAAAGTGACCCCGAACCACTTCGTTGTGGATAAAGCTTCCATGAAGATCGTGGAACGCAACGTGGTTAAGCAACCAGTTGAGTTAATGCGGGTCGCAAACGGCGGAACTAAGGAACAAGCCGTGCCCGCCGAACTACAGGAAAAGCAAGTCTTGACCGATAGTCAAGTTATCGAATTAGCCGGTTACGCTAAACAAATCGAAAAGCACTACGGCTGCTACATGGACATGGAATACGCGTTGGACACGAACACCAACCGGTTATGGATCGTTCAGGCCCGGCCAGAAACCGTTTGGTCACAGCGTAACAAGGCGGACAGCAAGGAAGCAAAGGACGAAAAGAGCGTGGCCGCGGCTGACGCTAAAGTAGTTGTTCGGGGATTACCGGCCAGTCCGGGTTTAGCCAGTGGCGTGGTCCACGTGATTGACAGTCCCAAGGACATTGATAAGTTTAAACAGGGTGAGGTTTTAGTTACCCTGATGACGTCACCGGACTGGGTTCCCGCGATGAAGAAGGCGGCGGCCATTGTGACGAACAACGGTGGGATGACTTGTCACGCAGCCATCGTTTCCCGGGAAATGCAGATTCCGTGCATTGTCGGGACTGAAAGCCGGCACGTGGCGGCAACCGACGTTTTGCATACGGGCGACGTGGTCACCGTCGACGCTAAAAACGGGGTGGTTTACCAAGGTAAGGTCGAAGGCATCTTGAAAAAGGCTGCCCCGGCAACCGGCACGGCGACCCAAGTCGTCGCTGCCGAGAGCTTCGCGCCAACCGCAACGGGCGTTATGATGAATTTAGGTGATCCCGAATTAGCTGAAAAGTACGCCACCTTACCAGCTGACGGCATTGGGTTGATGCGTGAAGAGTTCCTTTGGACGACTTACATCCACGAACACCCGCTCTACTTAATTGAAGAAGGGCACCCTGAAAAAGTGGTCGACATGCTGGCCGACGGAATTTCGAAAGTTGCGCGGGCCATGGCACCCCGGCCGGTCGTGTTACGGCTATCCGATTTTAAGTCGAGCGAATACCGCAAACTTAAGGGTGGCGAAAAGTACGAACCACACGAACCAGCTGATCTATTAGGTTGGCGGGGGGCTTCCCGGTATTACGATCCGAAGTACGTGAACGCGTTTAAGCTAGAACTCGCCGCTGTCAAAAAAGTTCGTAACGAGTTTGGACTTAAAAACCTGAACGTAATGATTCCGTTTGTTCGGACCGTCGATGAAGCCCAGAAGGTAACGGACATCATGCGTCACGAGGGACTCGTCCGCAACGCCGACTTCAAGGTTTACATGATGGCAGAAATTCCGTCAAACATTATTTTAGCCGACCAATTTAACCAATTCATTGATGGCTACTCAATCGGCTCCAATGATTTGGCAATGTTGATCCTCGGTTGTGACCGGAACAACGACAAGGTGGCCAGCTTGTTTGATGAACGTAACTTAGCCGTTAAACGGGCCATTCGGCACCTCATTACGGCGGCGCACAAGGACGGGAAGACCGTTTCAATTTGTGGGCAGGCCCCGTCTGAATATCCAGAATTCACGAACTTCCTGATTCAAAGCGGGATTGACTACGTTTCCGTTAACCCGGACATGGTCAAAGAAACCAAGCGTAACGTGGCCCACTTTGAACAACGGTTGATGCTTGATAAGGCGACTGGCCGTGGATTGCAAGATCCGACCGACTATGATTGGAATTAAAATTTAAATCGCTAGTTTAAGGCTGGTACGAGAAAATTCTCGCGCCAGCCTTTTTTACGGCCTTTAGGGTTTCGATTCTTCACAGATTATATTTATTAATTGAATATTATTGATAAATATTCACGCTATTCCAAATGCAAGCAAAAGTGGGAAATTGCGATGGTTCTTGAATTATTAACATAAATATTAAAGATAAGGCCATAATTCTAATACGCTTACAATTAATTTTGACAATTTACAAACGATTAAATAAACCTTTTATAGCGTGTACAGACATGGTAATCTAGTGTTCGCTGCTTTAAAACTGAACAATTAATCGAGGAGGAAACAGCATGCAGAAAATTTGGCAATGGGTGCTCCTGCTATTTGCCGGGATTATTTTCATCAATTTTAGTCCCCCCCTGACTAGTCACGCTCGTGAGGTAACTGAAGCCGTTGGTCTTGATGCCAATAGTGCCATCATTAAAGACGACAAGGGTAAGGTTTATTCACATACTGAACAGCTGCCGGAAGCCAACCATTACACGGTCAATTATAAGTGGCGAATTCCGGATTCAGCTAAAGTTCGGAGTGGGGATACCATGACGTGTTACGTACCCAGTAACGTTCACGTGACGGAAGACCAAAGTTTTCCCATTGTTGGTAATTTGGGTGGTTCTTTAGGAACCTTCTTTATTGCCAAGGGTGCAACGACCGGAACCATGACGTTGAACCGGGCTTTACAAATTGCGACCCTAAGTCGGAAAGGTTACTTAAACTTTGACGTGTACGGGAACGTTCCGGCGAAGCCCACGCTGCCGACTCCGCCACCCGCGCCGGCTCCAACGGCTCCGCTTGAATTGCATAAGGCGGCCGCTTGGACTGATGTCAGTGACCAGACAAAGATCAATTGGTCGGTTGACTTGACGTCTAACGGTCACCGGTTATTGGATCCAAATTTTACTGATAAATTAAGTTCTAATCAAACTTACGTGGAGAACAGTGCTAAGTTGACTGACGACTTGGGCAATAACGTTCCGGTCAGCGTCGAGACCGCTGGGACGGAAATTTATTTTACAATTAAGGGCTCCTACCAATCGAATCTGCATCTGACTTACCAGACGACAACGGATAATCCCAATAATACCGATACGTTTAGTAATTCGATTCACTATACGGATAGTAACGGCAATAGTGCTAACGCTGCTACCAGCATCCATCGTGAAGGTAGCGATGACGTTGACGAACCTGAGCCACCCGTGACGGAACCGGGCGAACCCGAACCGGAAGATCCTGAACCGGAAGAGCCGGGAACGACGAGTCCAGTTGATCCGGAAGCCCCAGGTGAACCAACACCAACGGAACCGGAGAAGCCGGGGACGACGAACCCGGTTGACCCGGAAGCCCCAGGTGAACCGGCACCAACGGAACCGGAGAAGCCGGGGACGACGCACCCAGTTGACCCGGAAGTCCCAGGTGAACCGGCGCCAACGGAACCGGGAAAGCCGGGGACGACGAATCCAGTTGACCCGGAAGTCCCAAGTCAACCAGCACCAACGGAACCGGAGAAGCCAAGCACGACCGATCCAGCGAAACCCGATGTCACTGAGATGGCTGATTCGGAAGAAGCTGGTAATTCTGGTTCAGGTAAACCCGGAACCACTAACCATAACGATGTACTGAAACCGAGTGGCTCGGATTCCAAGCCAGCAACGTTACCCGAAGTTCCGGGGATTCCTATGCCGGATACTCCGGGTAAGCCAAATTTGGCAACGCCGCACCGCCCAACTATCACGGCTGGACGAGGGGATGTCGTTACGGGTAATGACGTATTTACGGTGGTCAATCAAGCTAAAACGACGCTAGGTCAACTATTTGCAATGGCGAAAGGTGACCAGACGCCGCAATCGTACCAGCAAACTGCTAATACTAATGCGAAGCAACCAGCCGAACAACTACCACAGACCGGTGAACAACGGCAACAAACGTTGATGATTATCGGTGTAATTGGATTGGTCTTATTAGCGCTTATTGGTGGGATTGTCACACGACGTAAAAAAAGTTAATTTATATTTAACCCACTATTGGCAAAAAAACTGTCAATAGTGGGTTTTTAAGTCACAATAATAATGAAAAGGTCCTGGAACAAACTAAATTATTTACAAAAATCAACTATTTTATTCTGGCTAACCTTGATAAGCCTTTCCCTGAAATATACAATGATTCAGGGAGAAGATTATGAATTTTATAAAAGAGAATAATACAGTGAAAAAAGCAGTAGTGAAGTTAGTCGGATTGGTAACGGTAGCGACCGCCTTTGGTCAGTTGGGGATACACGCAAAGGCCATGGCTGTCAGGCCAGTCAGTGCACAGGTTGCCACAACGGTGGGCAAGCACACGACGTCCAAGTATCAAAAACGTCAAGATGCCGTTAAGGTGAGACCGGCCTACCGGACAACGGTTTACCGGGCTTACGACCTTGTTGATGGCACCGTGGGTAGTAATCAGCGGATTAATTTTAAGACTAAGTACCGCCTCAACCAATTAAACGTGATGTACGTTGATCACCGGATGAATATTGATAACGCCGTTTATTACCATTTCACCACGACGACCGGCCAAAAGGGGTGGGTTTGGCGTGGTTACACGCAGGCTTACACACCTAAAAACGCCGTTAGAAATCGTAAAGCCATTAAAAAAACGGTCTACGTCCAACCAGCTTACCGATTAAAAACTAGTAATAAAAAAGTTTATAACTTTAAGGTGGTTCGGAAGCATACCAATTTCATTAGTAAATATAAATTAAATAAATTTACGAAGTTTAAAGTGACTAAGCAAATGACGGTTAAAAATGCTGTTTATTATTACGTTACTAGTGCCAAGTCAAAAGGCTGGGTTTGGCGCGGTTACACGACACCCAAGAAGCCGTTGATCAATACTTACTTGGCAACGGAAATAAAGCAGATCATGAATAACCACCACCTCCGCGGCAAGGTATTGGTGATTAACGGCAAGCAAAATAACCGTGATTTGGAAGGTTATGGCTATGCGAATTATGGGCGCCGTATTTTAAATAATAAATCTAACGTTCTTTATCAGGGGGCTTCGCTGCAGAAAGCCATGACGGGGGCCATGATGGTCCAGCTCATTACTGAGTCGCAAAAAACGAGTCATAAGATGAGCCAAAATACGGCCATCAGTCGTTGGTACCCGAACTTGACGGGCGCTCGCAATATTACGGTGGGGAACTTGCTGACCCAGACTTCCGGGATTATGGACAGTAATTCTGAGAAGGTACCGGGCTGGCAGTTAAGCGAGCAACAGGCCGTCAATCAGGCAGTTAGTCGCATCAATCGGGTCGGTGTTTCAAGCAAGTCCTACCATTACAATAATGATAACTACATCTTGCTGGCGGGGATCATTCGGGCCTATACCGGCAAATCGTATGAATATAATTTACAGAAGCGGATCATTAAACCGCTGGGCTTGAAGCATACTTATATGTGGAATACGGTTTCCAATAAGTACGTTAAGGCACGCAGTTATAAGTTTAATAATAAAAATTATCAACAAGGGGTTAACCCGAATAATAAATTGCTATCCTACATTATCGGGGCGGGCAATATGTATACCACTCCCAATGATTACTATACCTTTGAGCGGGGCCTACAAAATGGGAAGATCCTGAATTACGCTGATTACCAGTATTTGACCGGACTTAAAACGCGGTCGGGGAATGGCTATTCGGGAGGCATGTACGTCCGCCACAACGGAAACATCAAGGTGGTTTACGGTACTTTGGCCAAGAACCACGTTGGTAACTGGGTCCAGCTGACTAAAACTAATGGTCAGGGGATTATCCTGTTCACCAACCAAAGCAACAGTGCGGATGACGTTAAACAAGCCGGTTACGAAATTTTGAGTAAGTTTTCAAACCAGTTTGACGCGCGTTAAAAATAATCATTTAAAAATTCCAGCGAAGGCCCGTTCGGCTTTTAGCTGGAATTTTTGATTTGGTCATAAAAGGCGTGGTTACCGAGTAAAGCGCAAAAAACATCACGATCCCCAGTCGTGATGCCACATTGATTTCCGTCACATACATTATCTAGCTGCCGTCAAACGGATGTGAAAGACGGAAGACCCACGGTTGATTATTAACTTCGGCCGTTAAGTGAATAAGGACGCGTTCAAACCATGGTTAATGCTAGTCTGGGTTCGCGAAGACCAAGTAGACCTTTGAAGCCTTCCCCCAACTAAATGACCACTGGTTGATAGGTGTTGAAGGTTTGCGGATTCCCCCAACAATTAAAATTCAGCCCGTTTACTTTGAACATCTATGAACCATGTACATTCTATATCATATTGAGATATTTATAATAGGTTTATTTGTTATTAATTATATTAACTAACTTATGAAATAATAACCCGTTACGGTTGGTCTTGGAAAACCGTTTCCTGCCGTTCAATCAAACGACCGGTGATGAAAATCGTGATGGCTAGTACGAGACAGATGATGAGGGTGCTTTGCCAGGAACCTTGCCAACTTTTTAACAAGCCAAAGGAAAACGGACCGACCGTGGCGAATAAATAACCAAAAGTTTGCGCCATACCGGAGACTTCGATGGTTTCCCGCCCGTTACTTGTTTTTTGGGTGAAGAAGATAATGGCCAAATTAAACGAAAAGCCGGAAGCAATGCCCATTAGGAGGGCGAGCAAGCCGCCCATTATCAGGGTATGAATTGGAAGCAAGACTCCGACTGAACCGCAACCGAACCCAAGGCCAATCACGGCTAACATGAACCGTTTTCCACCCTTCGAGTTCGCAAATAGGGGCGTCAACAGCGCGCACGCCAAACAGGCGAGTTGCAGGATGGTCACGAGCATGGCCGCCACGGTCGGCGTGTAACCGACCGATTGAAAAATGGTGGGCATCCACGTCACGAGTGAATAGTATAGAAGCGCCTGCAGTCCGAAGAACAGGGTAATTAGCCAGGCCAGGCGATCCGTCCAAATTGAACGAGGAAGCCGGGGCTCGGCTTTAGCCGCTGGGCGCGTTTCCGCAGAGTGATCACCAAGTAGTAACAGACAGCCAATCACACTAACTAAGGACAGCAGAAACAGGCCCGTCATCGTAGTCGTAAGGGAATACTTGGTAGTCAGCAAACCAACCACGCCGGTTGCCAGTGAGCTCATGAGCACCATGGAAGTGGTGTACAAACTGACACCGCGGGTCGGGTGCTCGGGCATCCGTTCTTTGATAATGGCCGGAATAATCACGTTACCGCCGTCAATGCCTAAACCAATTAAAAAGGTCCCAAGTAGGAGTGCTACGACTTGCGGTAAAACGCGGAATCCGGCACCAAGGGATAGGATCAAAAAGGCGAACAGGAGAACGTGGGACGTGCCCCAACGCTGACTAGCCTTAGTGAAAACGGATGAAAAAATGGCGAAGGTCAATAGTGGAATGGAAGTCAATAAACCAGCAACGGTCGCGGAAAGGCCGCTGGCCCGTTGCAGATCGTGTATGATGGGTGGAATTGCAGTGATGGGTAACCGCATATTTACGGCTACGAGAACGATCCCGAGGGCCGTGAAGTGAGTATGACGTTGCACGGTGGCGCCTCCTTTCAAATCAATAATTATATTAATATTATAACGGTTTTAATCGGACAAAGTTTTGCTTGGCAGGAAATGCCGGAACTAATTTGATTAGAATTAAAATTAAATTAAAAAACAACTTGACAAATTTTAATCATTTCGCCATAATTGTGGTCAGCACGAAAGATGAGTAGCAATTTTTAACCGGCAACAGAGAGTCACCAACTGCTGAAAGGTGATCCGGAGCGAGTTGTGAAGATGGTCTTTTTTAACGAATTCAACTGGTGAGCGTACGCGTAAACTAGTTGCGGCAAATGCCCGTTATCGCAGCAGTTAGTTCTGCATGAGAGGTGTCTTTAGGCACTATTAAGGTGGTACCGCGGCCGTGGAGTCGTCCTTGTTATTTTAGATAACGGGACGGCTTTTTTTATCGCCTTAAAAATAAAAAAGGGATGAGGATGAGATTATGAGAAGAAATACGAAGTGGTTGTTAGCGTTAGTCGGAATTGTGGTGGTGTTCATTGCCATTTTTGGTTTGAGTCGCAACAGTAATGGTCGGGCCAGTGGGTCCAAGTTAAAAACGGTTAAAATCGGGGTTGCCGCCGGACCATACGGGGACATGGCAACTAAGGTCATCGGACCGTTGCTGGAAAAGAAGGGCTACAAAGTTGTGACTAAGGAATTTAACGACTACGTTCAACCGAATAAGGCGTTAAATTCTGGGGAAATTGATGCCAACCTGTTCCAACACTCGTTATATCTAAAAACCTTTGCCAAGGCGAACCATTTGAAATTATCCGCCATTGCGCAAACACCAACGCTCGGGATGGGTATCTATTCCAAGAAGCTTAAAAAATTGAGTGCCTTAAAGGATGGTGCGACCGTTTCAATTCCCAACGACCCGTCTAACCTGGCACGAGCACTGCAACTGTTAGCCGCCCAACACTTGATTACGCTCAAAAAGCACATCAACGTGACGACGGCCAGCAAGGCGGACATCGCGACTAATCCGAAAAATTTAACCATTAAAACGTTAGACGCCGCTCAATTACCACAATCACTAAGTAACGTTGCGATCACGGTAGTTCCCGGCAACTATTCCTGGAGTGCGAAGTTGGATCCGTCCAAGGCACTCGCATTGGAAAAACTGTCGGATGATTACAAAGAAGTTTTCGTGGTCAAAACGAGTAACAAGAATTCTAAGTTTGCTAAGGCGGTCAAGTCGGTGTTAAACAGTCGGGCGTTTAAGCAGGCCATTGCCAAGTCCCAGTTTAAAGATTTTGATCAACCCACGGGTTGGAAGTAGGGGGAACCGAATATGAGTCAAATTGAATTAAAAAATATTGACGTGACCTTTAAACAGAAGGGCCGGACGGTACAAGCCGTTAAAGACGTTTCCCTGAGTGTTGAAAAGGGTGAGATCTTTGGCATTGTAGGTTTATCTGGCGCTGGTAAATCAACGCTGGTTCGGACAATTAACTATTTGCAAGCCCCTAGTAACGGTCAGGTCGTAGTGGACGGGACCGATTTGACCCGGGCCAACGCTAAAACGATTGCCAAAGTTCGTCGGAAAATTGGGTTTATTTTTCAAAATTTTAACTTGATCAATAACCGGACTCTAGCCCAAAACTTGGCGTTTGCCCTAACTGCGGGCGGATATCCGGAAAAACAGCAACCCGCTCGAATCACTGAACTGTTAGATTTAGTGGGGCTGGCAGACCGACAGGATAACTATCCTAGTCAGCTGTCGGGTGGCCAAAAACAACGGGTGGGGATTGCCCGGGCGCTCGCCAACGACCCCGACATTCTCCTGTGTGACGAGGCGACGAGCGCGTTGGACGTCGAAACAGCCGAAGAAATCATTGAAATTTTAAAGGGCATTAATCAGCGGTTAAACATTACGATCGTTTTCATTACCCACCAACTGGAAGTCGCACGTAGCTTGTTTGACCGGGTCGCCGTGATGGAGAACGGTCAGCTGGTTGAACAGTCGTCAACGTACGATTTGTTTGCGGCACCCCAATCGGACATGGGGCAACGGCTAGTTAGTCGCTTTTTGGATACGACCTTGCCAGCCAAGGTCCAAGCCCAAGTGACGCAAACTGATGGTCAACTCTTAGCTTTACGGTACCGGGGCAGTGACTCACTGAACCCGATTATTACGAAGATTGCCAAGGAAACCGGCATCGATATTAATATTATTCAGGGCCGGGTTGAATTTATTCAGGAGCGTGCCATTGGGGTGCTGGTCGTATACTTGACCGGAACGGCGGTGGCAATCAGCCGGGCCGTGCAAGTCTTTAAACAACGGGTCGATTACGTTAAGGAGGTTACCACGCATGAATGAAACCATTACGATTTTACAGCAAAATTTAGGTACGGCCCTGTGGGATACCGCTAAAATGGTATTTATTTCGGGTTTCATTGGGATTATTTTTGGGACCCTAATTGGCCTGTTCTTGTACTATTTTTCGAACCCGTTGTTTTCACCGCGGCCGGTGTTAAACAGTATCTGTGGTTTTATTATTAACGCCATTCGCTCGTTACCATTTTTAATTTTAATGGTGGTTCTGATTCCGTTTGCAAAACTAGTCGCGGGTGATCCGTACACCCCACTAGGCGGGGCGGTTTCCCTATCCGTTGCGGCAATTCCGTTCTTTGCCCGTTTAGCCGAAGGGGCCTTTGCCGAAATTGACGCCGGGGTGGTCGAAGCGGCCCGTTCAACTGGTGCCGGCTTTTTCCTGATTTTTCAAGAAGTCCTCTTTCCGGAAGCCTTACCGGCGCTAATTCGGGGCGTGGTGTTGACGTTGATCAGTCTGTTAGGCTACTCCGCGATGGTCGGAACAATTGGTGCCGGTGGCATTGGGGACTTAGCTATTCAATACGGCTATAACCGTTACAATACCGGGGTTTTAATTAGTGTTATTGTGATTTTAATTGTGATCGTCCAAATCGTTCAGTGGTGCGGGGACCGCTTAGCGGAACACTACACGCGTTCGTAATTAATGGATTTGAAAGAGTTAATAAAAAGACAGTACCGTTCTGGTTAGCGACTGCGAACGGTACTGTCTTTTTATGGTGTGATTGAGCCCTAACGATCAAAGTTAATGAATTGTAACCGGATGGCGTTTAGGACGGCTAGAATGGTTACGCCGACGTCCGCAAAAACCGCCTGCCACATGTTGACCATGCCAAGGGCGCCGAGTAGTAAGAAAATAATCTTAACAACCAACGCAAAGGTAATGTTTTGAATCACGATTTGACGGGTACGTTTGGCAATCTGCATGGCTTGGGCAACTTTGGACGGTTCGTCACCCATAATCACGATATCGGCAGCTTCCACGGCGGCGTCGGAACCAAGACCACCCATGGCAAACCCGACATCCGCGGTTGCGAGGACGGGCGTATCGTTGATTCCGTCACCCACAAAGGCCACTTTTTTGTGCCGGTGGTGGGCTGGTGTAGTCAGTTGTTCAACAATTTTAACTTTGTCAGCGGGTAATAAATCGGTATAAACGTTGGTCATCTGGAGCTGCTTAGCAATGGTCGTCCCGACGGTGTGATTATCACCGGTCAGCATGACCGTTTGTTGGATACCACGCTGATTTAACAGTTGAATGGCCCGGTTAGCATCGTTTTTGGGTTCATCCGCAATGACCACGCAGCCCCAGTAATGGTTGGCAACCGCGACGTAAATGACCGTACCGGGGGCGTCCGGCTTAATAAAAGTGACGTTAGCGGCGTTTAGGGCCTTAGCGTTCCCGACAATTACGGTCTGCCCGTTAACGGTGGCCCGTAGTCCGTGCCCCGCTTGCTCGGTTGCGTCCTGAACGGGTAGCAGTTCACCCGGGTAAGCGGCTAAAATTGAGGCGGCAATCGGGTGCGTCGAATTCTGCTCCACGCTGGCGGCTAGCTGTAATAGCTGGTCTTGCGTGACGTTGGCTTGTGGCAACACGTCCGTAACGGCAAACTGACCCTTGGTGAGGGTTCCCGTCTTATCAAACGCCACGGTATCCACGGCGTTTAACGCCTCGAGGTAGTTGCTTCCTTTGACCAGGATGCCCTGTTTTGAAGCCGCACCGATACCGCCAAAAAAGCTTAGCGGGACGGAAATGACCAACGCGCACGGGCACGAAATCACGAGAAAGATTAGGGCCCGATAAATCCACGTGGACCAAGCGGCGCCAATTACGAGTGGTGGTAACACGGCTAGGGCTAGCGCTAGCCCGACAACGATGGGGGTATATACCTTAGCAAAGCGGGTAATGAACTTCTCGGTTGCCGTTTTTTTACTAGTGGCGTTTTGAACCAAGTCTAAAATTTTAGCAACCGTTGAATCCCGGTACGCTTTGGTGACCTTGATCCGGAGCGTTCCGGTTTGGTTGATGGCACCACTGAGGGCCGCGTCACCCACTTTTAAGTTTTGTGGAATCGATTCACCAGTTAACGCCGACGTATCGACCGCTGACTGCCCCAGAACAACGGTTCCGTCTAGGGGGATCTTTTCCCCGGGTTTAACTAAAATTGTTTGGTTAATTTGAACCTTGGCAGGCGCGACGACCTTAGTTTGACCATTTGTAATCAGTGTGGCGGAAGTGGGCTTCACCGCCATCAGCGCTGAAATTGACCGCTTGGAACGGTTAACGGCGACGTCTTCAAAGACTTCGCCAAGTTCGTAAAACAACATGACGGCAATCGCCTCGGGATATTCCCCTAAAATTAGGGCGCCAAGCGTGGCAATGCTCATCAAGAAATTTTCGTCGAAAAACTGGCCGCAACCAACGTTACGAATCGCTTTGTAAAGGATTCGGCCACCAATTACGACGTAGGCGACGAGGTACGTCGTAACGGTAACGGGAAGCGGCAAAGTGGCACTAACGCCAATAAGTAGTAAAATGAATGCAATTAGGATGCGGTTGATCGTTTTTTTAGTTGCCGGACTGAACTGCGCGCGTAATCGTTGCCGGCGTTTCTTGAACTGATAAACGGGTTGGGCGTTGTTCGTTTTCATGGCTCAGCCTCCTAAGAAAAGGTTTACATGAATGAGTGAATATATGAACAACCATTCATATATAAAGTATAATATAATAGTTTGTGAGGATTTTCAACAAAAATAAACAAGAGGATTACGTATGTCTGAAGAAAACTTTGAGCAGGAGCATCAAAAGGCCCTTTATAATTTGAAAGCGGAACTACCTAACGACGAGTCCCTAGCCGCCATGGTTAATATTTTTAAGGCGTTTGGCGATATGACCCGGGTCAAAATTATCCTGGCGTTAGCCGAGACGCCATTGAGTGTTGGGGAGATTGCGGACACGCTGAACATGAGTCAGTCGTCGATTTCCCACCAGCTGAGCGTGTTAAAACAACTAAATTTGGTTTCGAATGCGCGCCGTGGTCGTAACATTCATTACCGGTTGAGCGATCAGCACATTATCACCATTTTTCGGCAAACGCAGGAGCACATTATCGAAGACGAGAACGATTTTTAACGGTGTTGGTCCGTGGCGAGTCGTAACGGCAAGTAAAGAGCGTCAATTACTCATCAATTTATTTTGAGTAATTGACGCTCTTTAAAATTCCGTCGCAGTTTTTTTAAATCTTCTGAACTGAATGGACAACGTGATACCCCATTTGGCAGGGCGTTTCGGGCTGATTAGTTTGTAGCCAATGAATGGAAAGGTTGACCACCCCGCCGGCTAACAGTTGAACGTGGTAGGGGTGTGCTAGTATTTGGGTGCTTGAAATTAAGCGGTTAGTTTCAGCAAGACGGGGAAAGGCTTGTTCGAGGGTTTTAATGAGGGTCGTTGTTCGATCGGAGCGGACGAGTAAAAGTTAGTATGTTTTGGGTGATTTATTGACAAAGAAAACGGTTACATTCACTATACGTAGTGGGGAATAAAATAATTCATATTTACTTGGTTAAATGGGGCGTTTAGTAACCGGGTGACACCTTGGAGGAAACCATGCAATTACGAAGTTCACGGTTAATCATGACCGCGATGACGCTTACGCTGGGGATGACCTTAGTTGCACTAACGGGTCAGGCGGAGACGACAAATGCAACACTAGTAAGAAAAACAAGTATTAGCAATGCTAACTTGAGCAGTGTGCCAACTGTTAGGCAACCGAATTCAAGCCGGCTAAGTTCAGATCGTCGTGAAACCATCATTAGTGGTAAAGCTAGTCAGCGGTTAGCCGCCCCGACGGCCCCCGCTACGAAGACCATGACGGCTACCACGGCCAAACAAACGTTGACACTGACAAACGTTAAGGTCACTAAGTCCACGGTTAGCGGATACACGGTGGCGGGGACCACGGTGCAAATCATTAACGGTAACAAGGAAATTTTGGGAACTACGACGGCCGATGAACGGGGCCGTTTTTCTGTCACGGTTAGCACGGCCCTCACAAAGGTTCCCTTTACCTTACGGGCAACAAGGACGGGTTATCAGTCGGCGTCGTGGCGGTACCTGGCTAAGATAAAAGTCACCCGGGTGAAAGTTGGCAAAACGACCGTTAGTGGCCACGTGGCAGCCGGTGCTAAGGTTAAAATAATAAATAGTAAGAAAAAATTAGTGGGGTCGGACGTTGCCGATGTCGACGGTCATTTCACCATACAGACTACACAAATGGTTAACCGAACACCGTTTAAACTAAAAGCAACGCGAGCGGGCTACCACGCGGGAAGCTGGCAGTACGTTGCACCACTTAGAGTTAGTCGGGTGAAGGTGACAAAACACCGGGTCAGCGGGCAAACCACGGCGGGAGCCACGGTTAGCGTTTTAAACTTGAAAAAACGGGTGTTGGGGCGCGTCCGGGCCAATCGTAAGGGTCACTTTACCGTTAACACAATCCAGACAATCAATTCCAAGCCGGTGAACGTTACGGCCCAGAAAAAGAGCTATCAACCGGTTACTTGGAAATATACGGTTCCGCTGAAAATTTCCCGGGTGAAGGTCAGCGGTAGGACGGTGACTGGTCACACGGTGGCAGGAACCACGCTTAAAATGTTCAGTACCAAACAAAAAGTACTGGCCCGGGCACGAGCTGATGCGCGGGGAAACTTCAGGCTGCGGGCATCCCGGAGCTTAACGACGAGGACGTTTAACTTACGGGGCACCAAAAATCGTTATCGAACGGCAAGTTGGCATTATGCGGCCAAGAAGCTGAACGTACCGCTAATTGCGCAACGCCCGGAGTTGCCGACCGGGTGTGAAATTACCGCGGTGACGATGATGTTGCGCTACCAGGGGAGCAAAGTGACCAAGCTGAGTTTAACTTTGGAGATGCCGCGTAGCAGTAATCCTAACAAGGGGTTCGTGGGTAACCCGTACTCCAGTTATGGTTGGACGGTGTACCCGCCAGCACTGATGAAGTTAGTGAAAAAGCACGCCCATTCGGCAGTTAACTTAACGGGGACGTCGGTGGCAACGCTGAAGAAGCAAATTAATCGCGGTCACCCGGTAACGCTCTGGGTTAGCGGAGTCGATGGTTTTAACACCCACGCCCTGACTATGACCGGTTATAGTCCGGCTCGTATTTACTACAATGATCCGTGGACGAACAAAAAAACTAGTATGACCACTGCAAGTTTTAAAAAGTACTGGCGTCGGGATGGCCAGCGAGCCTTAAGTTATTAACCCGGTCGCTAAGTCCCTTTCCATTTAATTGATTTTGAATTAAAAAACCGATTGTATTTCTCATTGAGAAACGCAATCGGTTTTAACATTGCCTTAAACGGCTGATTACTTGGCGACCTTGCTCAAACCGTTGGCATAGTTGAGCTTCATGCTAGTTTGAGTGTTTGGCAGGTAAACGTTAAATTTAACTTTGTTGGAACCCACGGACTGGGCCTGCATTTTAACGCCGCGGGCGAGTAGTTCGTGATTCTTAAACACGGGGGTTACCCGGTAACGAACGTAGTGCTTGGAGCTGGCTTTTAAATAGGTCGCCACCTTGTTTTCGTACTTCGTCATGCCGGGATCGTTGAGTTGGCGGGTCCCGGTGATCAAGTTTTTCCAGTTATTATTTTGGCCCGTTAACTGGTAACCAATCAAGTGACTCCGGTTGTATAACCAGCCGGATTTAATCCGTTTATTGTGCCAGCCAGTCGGGTTAATGGTTAGGGCTTCACGCTTAGCCGTTGGCATTAGCTTTTTATTGAGCATGGCGTTTGCGGCGCTAGCCCGGTTATATAAATCTAGTTGACCGTACTTTTGCCAAGCGCCCTTTTTAGTGGAAAGGGTGGCCTTGCTGAAGCCGGGTTTATTTTTGTTAACAACCTTGACCCGGTACTTTTTGGCCGCTGCGACGTAGGTTCCGCTAGCTTTAGCGGATGTTTTTTTCTTCTTAGTGACCTTTTTGGCCGCTTTTTTCTTAGTAGTTTTCTTTTTAGCGACTTTTTTCTTGGCGACCGTCTTTTTCTTTTTAGGGGCCTTTTTAACGACCTTTTTCTTAGCAACTTTCTTTTTGGTTGGCGCCTTTTCGGTGGCGGATAACGTTAATCCTCGCCGTTTAGCAGTTGATAACGAAACTGAGTAGACCTTTTTGGCCCGGTTCAACCCCCGGTCGTGCCGATTGTAAAAATAATGTTTCCCCGTACGGGTGACGTAAACGGTCGTGGCGTGGGCGACCGTTGACGGTGTCACGGCGGTGGTGGCCGTCGCGCTCCCTAGTAGTAGGACGAACATCAAGAACCACTTAGTCCAAGTGGCGGTGACTTTCTTCATTTTATTCACTCCTCAAAAATAATGGTGTGGCGTAACTTCCCGTTGCCCCCGGAAGTAATTGCCATTAATTATTTTATATTAAGTTGAAAAATATAACCATAGTAATTAAATGATCAGTATGGTTTCATAAGGATAAGTCCGTAAAATGTGAGGACAAATGGGTGGTCATAAAGATTAACCGAATTTAAGGGGGAATGTTAGATGAACGACGTCACTTGGCAAGCGTTATATCAGCAAGCAGTTGCGACTTGTCAGCCGCACGATGTTTCGGCTACGGTCTACGCGGGGAGCGTGGCTGCGGCCGTGTTAACGGCAAACGGGCACGTTTACACCGGAATCTCAGTTGATACGGCGTGCTCGCTTGGGTACTGCGCGGAGCGAAACACACTGGTAGCATGTTAACGGCTGGTGAAAATACCGCTATTAAGGTGGTCGCGGTACGGGGTAACGAGTTGTTAATGCCGTGTGGGGCTTGCCGAGAATTTATGATGCAACTGGGGACGACTAGCCCTGACATTGAAATACTAGTTAACCTGCACCCCGTACGAACGGTTAAACTGGCAGAACTGATGCCCCACTATTGGCAGGCATCGGTGGAAAACGATAAAAATGGTGGATAACTAACCTGATCAAATGGTTATCCACATGTTGAAAACTATTCGTCCCGGGGTGCGTTGTCCACACGATGGTGGATAACCTTAAATGTCATAATTCACTTTATTCGGTGCGTAGATTCCACTAGAATAGAAGTATGAAGTACCGGAAGTTTAATTTAATTAGGATCTGCGGGGGTGCAGCATGGACACAATCAAAGTATCGCAAACTTTATCAATTAGTAATCACCGGGTTTTTTCGGCGGATTTAAACGAACACGATACCGTTTTTGGCGGTAAAACGTTAGCTACCATTGACGATAATTCGTCGATTGCGGCGTCACGACTGGCCCGGATTGAAACCGTTACCGCGTCGGTCGACCAGGTCAATTTTTTGATGCCGTTCCGGTTACAAGATTCAATGTGTATGGAATCGTACGTTTCTGGTGTCGGGAGTCGCTCCATTGAGGTGTTTACTAAGATCAT
Organism: Lactiplantibacillus garii; assembly: GCF_003885105.1. Taxonomy (GTDB): domain Bacteria; phylum Bacillota; class Bacilli; order Lactobacillales; family Lactobacillaceae; genus Lactiplantibacillus; species Lactiplantibacillus garii. The sequence continues at coordinate 11,939 of NZ_QWZQ01000023.1, read as the reverse complement.
TGGAGAACACTTAAAAACTGGCGAACGCTTTTTGGGCTTGACCTGCTTTTCGACCTTCGTGGTGACTCAACCGGGCATTACCTTGCCCCAATTAGTGGCGGATAAGCCGGAGTACGTTTTCGTGACGGAGGGCTATCAACAACGGCGGGCCGAACGGTTGGCGAAGTTAAAGCGGCAGGAACATTTTAACGGCCACATCAGTGTCAACGTGCCGTGGCAGGATTAATTTAACGCCTTTGCTTGGAAATTCATCCACGAGTAAAGGCGTTTTTTTATGGGATGAAAAGTGGCGGCTGACAAGACGTTTAGGTCCGTGTTAAGCTAAAAGCAATTTAGAAACGTAGAACGGTGGGATTAGTTTGAAAAGATTAAGTGTGACCGCGTACGGCTTGGTGCTAAGCGCCCTGATTGGGATACTTGCCAGCGCCTTTTTAATTGTCGAAGCGGCGGTGTCCGCCGTCTTGTGGCGCAGTACTAACCCGGGTTTGCAAATTTTGGTGGTTGCCGCGGGTGCCGGATTATTGTACGTCTTACTGAAACGGTGGCCACAAATGCCGCAAACTGCTCAGACCGCGATGGTTGGATTAAAGGAACACCAGCTGGGTGATTACCGGCTAGTTTTCGTCAACTTATTGGTGACCCTAGTCATTTTGAGCTTTGGTGCCGGAGTCGGGCCGGAAGCCGCGTTACTGAGTGCCATCATTACTTTGTCGAGTTGGCAAGCGGATAAAATTCGTTACCTTTATTTTAATTATGAGCAGGTTAAAGCGTTACCCGTTAAAACCCGTTTGCAACGGCTGCTGACGTTTAACAGCTATTTGCAGGCTTACGATGAACGCGTTGCGGTTAAAAGCTCACGGTTGTTGCGGCAAAAACGGTTACTATACTTGATATTTAGTCTTAACGGTCTGTTAGCATTCTTTATTTTGATGCGGCATACGGACCAACCGTCGTTTATTACCAAATTAGGTGCATCGACTTGGCACGCGCGCGATTGGTTCATTATCCTTCCGTTAATTATGGGGGCGGGTATCTACGGGCGACTCTGGCGCTGGCTGGGTCGCTACTGGCACAAGCTGATCCAGTGGTGGGCACCGGCACTCATGCTAAAAGTTATTTTAGGTGCGGTGGGGATCGTCGTGATTGCCCACTGGTTACCCGACCTGCTATTCTCGGGACAACACAGCGTGCACTTGTTAGTGGGCGCATGGCAGCACCGTGACCCGTGGCTGCTTAGTGGTATGGCCGCCGTAAAGCTTCTTTTCCTGGCCTGGTGTTTACAGTTTGGCTGGTGTGGTGGGGATATTTTTCCAATCCTCTTTGCCAGCTTTACCCAGGGGTTTGCAGTGGCCGCGTGGCTCCCGCAATTTGATCAGCTGGTGGTCGTAGCCGTGGTAGCAACTGCCATGGCCGGGTGTCTATTGGATAACCCGGTGGTGGCTGGCATCATGGTGCTACTATTTTGTCCACTAAACGTGAGCCCGCTAATCATTGTGACCGTCGGTATCCTGGTTGGAACTAAACGGTTGAAACGGTGGGAACGTAACCGTTAAGAAAGCGTTCAGACGGAACCATGTTTGCCATCCCGTAATGGGGTGGTGGACATGGTTTTTTGAATTGTAAAGTGGAAACTAACAAATGGCGCAAAATATACTTAAAAATAACGTCCTTTTTACAATGCCTAAACAGTTGATTGTTATGCTGATTTTAGTTTATCCAGGCAACGTTTAACGGACGGTGCTTAAAAGGGGAGGTGTTTAAAAATGACACGAACGCGTGATCAGGTCTTAGGAACACTGTATGGTCAGGCTATCGGGGATGCGCTGGGCATGCCAACGGAACTGTGGCCGGTGGAGACCATCCGGCAAAATTATCCGGAGGGCATCACCACCTTTGTGGCGGGAGCACCGAGTAATCGGGTGGCAAAAAACTACGCGCGTGGGGAGTATACCGATGATACCGGTCAGGCCCTCGCTATCTTAGATTCGCTGATTACGACCAACTGGCGGGCCGACCCGCAAAGCATTGTCCACCAAATTTTAGCGTGGGCGGACGCGGCAAATGCGTGGCAATTGAATATCCTGGGACCAAGTAGTAAGGCCGCGTTACTGGCCGTTAAAGCGGGACGTGATCCTCAAGCGGTGACCGCCCAAGCGCTAACTAATGGTGCTGCAATGCGGATTGCACCGGTGGGGGCGCTCTTTGAACCGCAGCAAACGTCAGCACTGATTAAGTTGGTGGCGACCGTGACCAAGGTGACCCATGCGAGTGACGTTGCAATTGGGGGTGCCGGTTTGATTGCCGGGGCCGTTACCGCGGCAATTGCCAATTACGATTGGGATGCAATCGTGACCTACGCTTTACGGGTTTGTGATCAAGCGTACCGGTTAGGGACTCCCACCTGGGCGGCCAAGCTCCGTTCACGGGTGGAACTAGGGGTACGACTTGCGCACGAGACCCGCAACGAGCCACAACGGTTCAGTCGGGCAATCTACGAACTAGTCGGCACCGGAACGATGATGTCGGAAAGTGCCGCGGCGGCAATTGCCATTGCGTACTATACCCGTGATGTACGTCAATGTGCGTTAATGTGTGCCAATTTGGGTGGGGATACCGATACGATTGGCGCAATGGCGACCGCCATTTGTGGGGCCAAAAATGGGGTCAACAGCATTGACCCGGCGTGGTGTCGAACCATTGATGAACAAAATCCGCTGCACGATTTACATACTTATGCGGACCAAATTTTAAATGCCAATATTAATTAGCTTTTGTGGGGGAAAAATTTCTAATGAATAATGATACGGTTAAAGTTTCAGAAAAAGATAAAACCTTAACACCTAGCAAACTCTTCTATAACTGGTTTGCCGCCAACGTCGGAATCATGGGCTTTGTCTTTGGCGCCATGATCGTAGCGTACCACTTGTCATTTGGGCAGGCGCTCTTTGCCGCTTTAGTTGGGAGCCTGTCGTTTTTAGTGCCTGGTTGGGTTGCCATGATTGGTCAACGGGAAGGCGTAACGACTTTTAAACTTAGTCGGGCCGCGTTTGGAACGTACGGCAACAAGATTCCCAATGCGATTGCCTGGTTCAACATGGTCGGCTGGTTAGCGGTCAACGTGATTACCGGAACAATGCTGCTAATGTCACTGTACGGGGTTTTAAACGTCCCTCAAAACGGTGTGACCCGGGCCGTCGCGTTGATAATTTTTGGTGGCCTAGTGCTGCTTTCAGGCCTATTAAAGGAAGCAACGCTGGGGAAAATTCAAACGTGGCTCAGTTACGTTTTTGGCGCGCTGACCGTCGTTATCCTGATCTTTTTCTTGACCAAGGCAAATTGGCACGCCGCGTTGAGCTTACCCGGCGGTCGGTGGGTGAGTGGTGTATTGCCAGCCATTAGCATTGTTGCCGCGGGATCTGGTATTTCTTGGTCCATGGCCGCGGCCGATTGGGGCGCCTACGTTAAACCCGGGACCAGTGCTAAGGCCACCTTTTGGAGTACGACCCTGGGTGGTGCCGTGCCGCTATTTATCCTGATGGCCGGGGGCATTCTGCTCAGTACGATCGAACCTTCGTTAGCGACAACTGGTGATCCGTTTGGCGTCATGTACCGCGCTTTACCGAGTGGGTTAGGAGTCATTTACTTCCTAGTCGCGGCTGGAGGCTTGATTCCGCAGTGTATCGTTTCATTGCGTTCGGCCCGCATTAACTTAGCTACGATGGGTATTAAAGTGTCCCAACCAGTTTCATTAACGATTCACGGATTGATCGTGATACTAGTGCCGGTCTACGTCCTATTTATTGCGGGAAACTTCTTAGCTAGTTTTGAAATTTTTCTCAGTTTCTTGGGAATCTGTTTGGCGAGTTGGGTGGCCATTTTTCTTTGCGACAGTGCGATGTTTAGAAAAGCAGGTTACGACGTGACGCTGATGACGACTGATTCTAAAGTTCGCTACAACTGGGGTGGCATTGGTGCGTGGGGAATTGCGACGGTGACGGGGTTCCTATTTACCAACAACGCCGTTTGGAACGGACCGTTTGCGCACGGTATTTTTCGCAATAATAGTTTAGGCGTGTTCGTCGCGGCCGGCGTGGCGATCATTTGTATGTTAGTTGTTAAGGCATTGAGCCGTAGTTCCGCGGTTGCGGGGGTTCGGTCATGAGTCGGGCCCTAATTTTAGGCGCCGTTTTTGTGGACGTGGTGGTCAACGTCCCCACACTCCCCACGTCCGGAGCCGACGTAACTGGTGAAGCGGTTGCCAGCCACGTTGGGGGCTGTGCCTACAACGTTTATGGTGCGGTACGGGCAGCTGGCCAAATTGCGGAACTGTTTGTACCGGTAGGAATTGGTGAGCAGGCGGCCACGGTGCGCGCCGATTTTGAACGGAACGGGATTCCAGTAACGCTGCCCGTTGAAACCGGCGATAACGGGTGGGATTTGGCGCTGGTCGAGCCGGATGGTGAACGGAGCTTTTTAACCATCGACGGTGTTGAGCAGTGTTGGCAGCCAGCTTGGTTTGACCGGCTGGACTTAACAAGTTACGACTACTTTTACATTAGTGGTTACGAGTTAGAGAATCCCATTTCGGCCCAAGTGATTTTGCAGGCCCTGGCACAGCGGCATTCGCAAGCGTACGTGGTTTTTGACCCGTCACCGCGGGTCACGCATTTGCCGGCCGACTGTCGTGATGCGATTTTAAGCGACCGAGTAATGGTGCACTGTAATGAAGCCGAACTTGACGAGTTAGTCCCAGGTGGGGATAACCTTGAGGATAAGTTACACCGGTTATTCACACTGACCCACAGCCCGGTCATCGTGACGTTGGGTCAACGGGGGACGGTGTATTACAATGGTCAAACTAGCCAAACACTTCCGGGTGCCACCGTTCCCGTTACGAATACGATTGGGGCGGGGGATACCCACTGTGGCGGACTCTTAGCGGGATTAATGGCCGGGATGGATTTGAAAACGGCGGTCCGGCAGGCTAACGAATTAGCCGCGCAAGTGATTCAGCAAGTTAACGGTTGTCTACCGCTGAAGTAAGAAAATGTGGAAAAATGAACTTAACCTAAAGCGCCCAGTTGTCCACAGTGGATAACTGGGCGCTTTAGGTCGGCATTAGCAGTTTCCAAGAGCACTAAGCCAAAATTTTAGGTCGGTGTCGGGTGCGGCTACCAATCCCAACTAACGGGTGCAACGTTGGTGAGCTTAGTCACGGGATGACAAAGACGAATCCGGGATTCCTCTGGATTTGAAAAGTCAAATTATTTTAAAATTTGTAAAATAATTTAATTTATGTAATCAAATTGTAAAAATACTGTTATACTACTAAGCGGTTACAAAAATAATACCGGAATCGATCCGGTCGAGATTAAGGGGACATTATCATGAAAAAATTCATGGTCGCATTGACTGGCTTAGTAACGGTGGCTACTGTGGGTGCTACGGTTACGGTACCAACGACTGCAATGACTGCTAACGCCGCAACTAAGTCGACTAAGAAGGTTACGAGCCCGAGTTTAAAGGTAAATGCCATCTATCATAACTCTAAGACCATCACCGGGACGGCAACTAAGGGTTCTAAGATTACGGTCAAGGCTACTAAGAATGCCAAGAAGAATTTGGGGAGTGCAACGGCCGCTAAGAAGACGGGCAAGTACACCGTTAAGCTTTCAAAGAAGTTAAAGACTAATAGTAACGTCTACGTTTATGCAACTAACCCTAAGACGAAGGCTTACTATTACGAAATTATTCGGGTTCAAGCTACCAAGAAAGCTACCACCAAAAAGGCAACCGCCAAGAAGACTACGGCTAAAAAAGCCACGACCAAAAAAGCGACTGCCAAAAAATCAGTAGCCAAAAAGGCCACTAAGAAGACAACTGCTAAAAAGTTTGACGTCAAGGCACCGGCAGGGACTTGGAAGTCCAACACGGCTAACAAGTATTCCCAAGTTTGGACGTTCAGTGCTAAGAAGGGCTTCAACCAAAAACTTTACAAGAATGGTAAAAAGACTAAGACCTTAGTGGCTTACGCTAGCTACAAAGCTTCCGCTACTAAGATTGCAAACGTTTGGAAGTTGACCTACACGCCAAGCGGTTCAAAGAAGAAGAGCACGGTTTACATGCGTTACACTTCCGCTAAGAAATTTAAGTTAGTTAACGCTAAGAACAAGGTTATCAAGACCAAGGCCGGCGTTGCACCAGCAGCTGCTTGGACTTTTACTCAAAAATAATTTAGGCGATTATGCCGCTGATCTCTCGGATTAAATTCCGGGAGATTTTTTTATGGCTAAATTTAGTGGATCAAAAAGAAGTACGGGGAGACCGGATGGCGCGCGGTTATCGGTAAAAAACGTCATAAAGTAAATGGCGGGTTGGTCGTACAAAAATAAACTGATTCGATAAATTTAGGGTTAATGGTTGACTACGTTAAACGTTGTTGGTAGAATGTAAACGCTTAATAAAACCATTGATTCATTCTTATATTTGAATGTTGGAATCAATTACGAAAACGGGCTTTGCGGGAGGTGTAAAGATTGCGAATATGCCGACGAGTCATAAGAATGGGGGTTATTAGTGTCATAACGTTGTTGTTGGTATTGCCCGGGTTTGCAAACGTGATTGCAAGGGCCGCAGATACCGCTTCCGATGCTTCCGGGGTGACAGACAGTTCGGAATTGGCGACTAGTTTGGATGCCATGAGCATTGCGAATCAGGCGGAAAGTGGTGATTCAGAAACGGCAACGACGAATGCGGAGAAGACGGCAACGACTACTTCCACCTCCAGTGAAGCGAGCCGTTCAAGTGAAGATAACGCGGCGAGTTCGGCAACGAGTTCAACGGCGTCAAGTCAGGCTTTAAAGACCCGTTCAATGGTCACGAAAGCCGAGAGTACGACGCCGGCGGGAACGTTAGGAACGGTAAAATGGTGGGTTACCCCGGCGACTGGTTCAACCACCATTACGACCAAGTGGGTATTGCACCTAAGTGGTGGAGATTTTCAGGGGACGGTCGGTAATTTAACTTCGGGGTCACCGTGGAATGACCTTGCCAGCAGTATTACTGAAGTTTCGATTGATGGTGAGATAACTGCTAGTGCCGCGACTAAATACGATTATCTGTTCGCAGGATTATACGCTGTCAGTCATATTGATCATTTGGAAAATTTGAATTTGAAGAATGTTACGAGTCTCAATTCAATGTTTTCCGGGGATTCACTGTTATCTTCCGTGGATATGAGTCAAAACGACTTTTCATCCGTTACTTCAATGAATTCGTTATTTTATTTGGATACGCATCTGGGATTGGCCGAAGACAATGTAACGGTGCTAACGGATGCCGTTAAACTGAACGGCAAAACCTTTACTAGTATGACGTCGATGATTTCAATGTTTTATTATTGTTCACGTTTAACCAGCGTTAACTTTAAAGACTGGGATGTGAGTACCGTTCAATCATACGTCAGCATGTTCATGAATTGTTCACGACTAACGGCGTTAGACCTTTCAACTTGGAAGATGAGCCCTAATGCCAAGTTGAGTAGTATGTTTTCCGGAATGAGCGCGCTGCGGCACCTGGTCCTTGGTGAAAATACGTTACTGACTGGTTCTGGACTACCCACGGTTTCTTCGACCGCACCGTATAACGGAACCTGGGTTTTACAAGGAACTAACCAAATGTATACCTCCGCGGAATTAATGGCACAGTATGACGGGCACACGATGGCTGGTGACTATTATTGGGCAACGGATGCCCAGGTTCAAGTCAATTACCAAGACGCGCTGGGGACGGCGGTCCATAAAAGTACGGTCATGTACGGTGCGGATGGTGGCCCGTACGAAACCACGCCGCTAGACATTGACGGTTATCAATTGGTCACAACGCCTAGTAATACTAAGGGAACCTATCAATCTGGAAAGACGATCGAGGTAACGTACGTCTATGCCGCCCTTGGACCGGCGTTTACGGAAACAATGACGGCCTTTAACTTTGGAAACCACAAGATTTCTAACGAAGAACAAATTTACGATTTAACGTCCAAAACGGGTGATCTCAAAATTAAAAATTATGGTACGGCCGGTTGGAGCTTATCGGCGCAATTAACAAAACCCTTTACGGGGACGACTACCGGGGCTTCATTGGATGCCACGTTGCTTTATCAAAACGCAGCTGGTGAACGGGCAACGATTGGGACGACTCAGCCCGTACAATTGATAGCGGATACAACTAGCGGTAGTGGGGAAGTTAACGTTTCTGAAAATTGGTTATCAACCGGTACGGAGGGCCTAAAACTGAAGGTAGCGGGTGGTACGGTTCCCCGGCAGGATACGTATACTGCTGAGGTGAGCTGGAGTTTAACTAACGGGGTCGAAAATAAGTAGTTGTTGTACCGTTACGTTTAGGCAACTGTCAGCATTTAAAGGTGGTGTTTGATGGAAATAGTTGATTTTGATAAGGACCAATCATCGTCATCATATGGCTATGATATGGCGTAAATACTGATAAGAAAATTAATAGCTAGTTATTACGGGTACTGCGTTATTAATGTTGCTAATCACAATTAAATTTAGAAAAAGGGGAACACAATCATGAAAAAAACACTCTTAGGGTTTATGCTTTCCGTTTCATTAATTGCGGGAATGGCCGTTACGGCAAGTGCTGATGACACGACTTCAAACAAATCTAACGGGCAAGTTGGATTTGAAAAAGGTTCAATAACGATTGATAATCAAAACAATGGTACGGATACGGATGCGGCTAATTTAGATTTTGGACTTAAAAATAAAATTGATTCAACGACGGATTCTTATCCCAACGTTAACACAGATGCAAAAATCTCCGTTTCTGACTTACGGGGAGACCCAACTGGTTGGAATTTAAGCGTGGCGCAGGATAGCTATTTTGAAACAACTGACAAGGATACTCTGAATGGTTCCAAGATTACCTTAGTGAGTTCTTACAGTACGGGTTCGTCTAATAGCGGGGAGGAAGCACCAACCCTAGTTAAGAAAGTTGAGCTTAATCCGGAAGATGGCAGTACACCGTTTATGACGGCGGCAAGCGGTCAAGGTAACGGTAATTCAATCGCAGATATCAGTCAGTCAACGTTGTCCGTACCAGCAAACTCGGCACGGTTGGCCAACAAAACGTATTCAACGACGTTAACTTGGGAATTGACGAGTCAACCTGGTAACCAATAGTTAAGGTGGCGGGTTGAAGAACGGTGGGATGTTACAGCTCGCCGTTTATCATACATAAGAGGAGGTCATAGCGGTGTTTAAAAAGTGGCAAAAAATTGGTTTGGTCTTGATCGTAGGCTTGGCGGGACTATTATTAGGTGGTAAGGCTTCGGCCAATACGGTTGGTTTTGAAGTTTCTCCCGTAATTCCCAAGAATCAGGTCGACCAATCGGTGACGTATTTTGATTTAAAGTTAAAACCTCAGCAGACGCAAACACTGGCGGTCAACGTTAAAAATACCAGTTCTAAATCAATTACGGTCCATACCAGTGTCGCCAAGGCCACCACTAACGTCAACGCTGCTGTGCAATATAAATATTTGAAAGCGGATAAAAGTATCAACCTGCCGTACGATATTAGTAAATTGATTACGACCAAGCAACGGAACCTTACCCTAAAAAAGGGTGAGAGTAAGGTCGTTAACTTTAAAATTAAAATGCCCAAAAAGTCTTATGAGGGATTGTTGGTTGGGGGATTGACATTTTTAAAACAGGCGGATAAAAAGCCGGACAAGCACGCCGTCGCCATACGCAACCAGTACTCGTACACGATTGCAACGGTCTTGCACGGTAAGAAGGAATTTAAGAAAAATCAACTGACGTTGGGGGAAATTAAAGCAACCCAATCCAACAGTTACAATCAGATTTCTATCGAACTTGAAAACCGGACGGCCGCCTTTTTAAATAAGTTAGCAACCAACGTTCAGATCTATAAGTATGGTGGTACGAAGGCGGTCTATCAACAGAAAAATAAAAATGGACAAATGGCGCCTAATTCCGTTTATGCGTTGCCTCTTAAGGTGGGGACGACGCCGTTAAAGCCGGGTAAGTACACGGCAAAAATTATCGTCACTTCTAAGAAACAACACTGGGAATTTACTAAGGACTTTACGATTACGGGTAAGCAGGCGGATAAACTTAATAAAAGTGCCGTAATTGACCACCAAACCAATTGGTGGTTATGGATTGGGGTGGGCCTATTAATTTTATTACTGTTAGCTTTATTAGGTTACTATATTTACCGGAAACAACGAAAAATTAAGGATTTGGAAAAACAGCTGAGAGAGCAGCAAGAAAATGATAACCATTAGTCCGTGGTAGTAGTGAAAAAACGGTACGACGGTTGACGGACAAGGTTGCTAAAACTGGACCGTGGTTGGTGAGTGAGCGTTATATTTTAAAATTACAAAAAATTAAGGCAAATGGGGTGCAGGACTCCGTTTGCTTTTTTGGTAAGTTATTTAGTTTGGTTTCACAATTAATGGTTATAAAAAATGGGTCCGCGTTTTTAAGCGTGCTATGGTGAAAGTGGTGATGGGGAGGTTGTTAATATGGTAAGACCGTATCAACGAATTTACCAAGAAGTACCGAATTATCAGGCCACGGTCAAAGGGGTTCAAACTGTTATGGACACCGACGCGTTAGCCATGAACGGTGGTATTACGCCGCCAATCGTGGCGCGACAAATGACCAGCGTTTTTTTGACTTTAGCGTTATCGGGGCAATTGATAGTTTAAAACAAGTCGTAATTCACGGTTGAATTTTTAAGAAAGGGTGATTATTAGGATGAAGACAATTAAATTAGGCGACAGTCAGCTAGGCGTTTCGGCGGTAGCGTTGGGCATTATGCGGATGGTCAGTCTGGATACTAGTGCCGCGACTAAGGTGTTGGAAACCGTTCACGCCAAGGGGGTCAACTTTATTGATGCCGCCGATATTTACGGCAACGGCGAATCGGAACGCATCTTTGGTCAGGCCCTCAAACAAGCCGACTTAAAACGGGATGACTTTTTCATTCAGTCGAAGGGCGGCATCGTACTTGATCCCAACCGTAGCCACGGGGACTTAGTTTTCGGCAAACGGTATGATTTTTCTAAAAAGCACATCATTGCGGCGGTTGACGGGATCTTGCAACGGATGCAGTTGGATTATTTAGACGGTTTCTTACTTCACCGGCCCGATCCTTTAATGGACCCCGCCGAAGTTGCCGCGGCCTTTGACGAACTACAGGCTGCTGGGAAGGTTCGGCACTTCGGGGTTTCTAACTTTAACCCGATGCAGGTCACGATGTTACAAGCGGCCCTAAGCCAGAAATTAATGGTCAACCAGTTACAGTTTGGTGTCATGCACACCGGTCCCATTCAGTTTGGGTTACATACCAACATGCAAGATGATTCCAGTGTTAACCACGATGGCGAGATTATTGAGTATTCCCGCTTACACCACATGACGATTCAGGCTTGGTCACCGTACCAATACGGAACCTTTGCGGGCACTTACATTGATAACCCGAAGTTCCCCAAACTCAATAAGAAGTTACAGGAATTAGCGGATAAGTACGCCGTAACTAAGAATGCGATTGCGACGGCGTGGATCGTCCGGCACCCGGCTAACATGCAGGTGATTTTAGGTTCAATGAATCCGCAGCATCTAAGTGAAAGTATTGCCGGTACGGATGTACACTTGACGCGGCAAGAATGGTACGACGTTTACTTCGCGGCGGGCAACGATTTGCCATAACACAATGGGTTATTACCATTCGTGGCGGGTCATACTCGCATTAATGATGGACTAACTTTAAATGGAATAGACTGCTTTGAATTTAGGAACACCGCTGGGCTAATGTCCGGTGGTGTTTTTTAAACTAAATTGGGGACGGGAAAAAGTGTGGAATAATTTTTACATCAATAAAGAATATTTA
>NZ_QWZQ01000022.1 GCF_003885105.1 Lactiplantibacillus garii | reverse complement strand
ACAACTTCTCTTTAATCGTATAGCGAGAACCTTTTCTGCCCATAGAAAAACTCCTCCTTAGGTAGGCAAGCTTTGATTATTTGCTTGTCTACCCAAAGAGGAGTATATCCGTGATCACGTGGTCACGTTGTTTTTTGTTAGTCGTTCTATTGACAAATAGTGGCTTTCAGGTAAACTAAAATAGTAATCATTACTATTTACTTTATTTAAAACAGATGGGGGTAGTGAAATGACGGAACCCTTAATTGCCGTCCAACACCTTGGTATCGCTTTTCCGAATAACGAGGTGTTCAAAGATTTAAATTTTGATATTCAACGGGGTGACTTTTTAACGGTCATCGGTGAAAACGGGGTTGGGAAAACGACCCTGATCCGCGCGTTGCTGGGGATGGTTAAACCAGTTGCGGGGCAAATTCAGTATTACCCGAATAAAAAGGCCATTAAAATTGGCTACGTTCCCCAATTTCGCAATTTGGACCAGGAGTACCCGCTAACGGTCGAGGACTTTGTTAGCTTGAACTTACGCGGCTGGCGTCCGTGGTTGTCCAAGGCGGAACACCGCCAAGTAGCCACCGCCATGGCGGTAACAAACGTCAAAAAGATTCGGCAGCGGCCACTCGGAATGGCTTCCGGTGGGGAGAAACAACGGGCTTACTTAGCCCAAGCCATCGTGGAACAGCCCCAGCTGCTGATTTTAGACGAATCAACGGCTAGTTTGGATAATGAAATGAAGTACGAACTGCTAGACTTAGTGCAAAACCTAAATCAGACCAGCGGGATTACGGTCTTTTTTGTGACCCACGACCTGCCGTTAGCGAAGCAGTACGCGAAGCATTACTTAGCGTTAAAGCCGGGCCAACAACAATTCGGGAACATCGCGGATATGTCGGTCGAGCAGCTGAAGGAGGTCACGAATGTTAGCAATGTTTAGTTTAGCGTTCATGCGCAACGCCTACTTAGCCGGAACGTTTATCGCCATTATTTGTGGGACGATTGGGGTTTTCGTAATTGCCCGCAACCTATCATTCCTGACTCACACGTTGTCCGAAATTGGCTTCGCCGGGGCGGCCTTTGGAATTTTCATGGGTTGGACGGCCCTGAGCGGGATGCTAATTTTTACGGTTGTTAGTTCGGTGATTGTTGGCCAGATGAGTGTTAAACAGTCCCGGCGTGAAGCGTCAATTTCCGCCATTTCGGCGCTGTTTATCGGGTTAGGGATTTTATTCTTATCCTTGTCGAACCAAACGTCCAGCTACGCGACGAGCATTTTGTTTGGGAGTGTGATTGGCATTGCCAACGCCGACGTTTTACGGGTAGCGGTGCTGTCGGCCATCGTTTTACTAGTTATGCTGGCGTTATACCGACCGTTAAAATTTGATTCGTTTGATTCCATTGGGGCGCGTGTCAGCGGCCTGTGGACAACGGCCATTTCGGTCGTATTCCTCGTGTTAGTGGCGATGAGTGTGAGTGTGGCCGCCCAAATTGTCGGGTCGTTACTGATCTTTATCTTACTAACGTTACCGGCCGCCGCCGCCCGTTACTTTGTACACACCGTCAGCAAGATGATTTTTTTATCGATTGGGTTTGCGCTAGCGGGCGTTTGGATCGGGTTATACCTGAGTTACCTGACTAATTTACCGGTTAGCTTCTTTATTGCTTCAATTGAATGTCTCTTTTACTTCGCCGCGTTGACTTATCAGCGGGTCCACGTGGGCAGTTAAAAAATAAGTGTTGGGAGTAGTTTCCTAACACTTTTTTTATTGTTCTTTTTTTGGTGACTAAAATTGTTTGTCGCCCCTAATAGGAACGTAAATGTTAAGAAATTCCGATTATTTACTAAAAAGATTACAAAAAGTTACCTTATTTCCGAACGTTTGTGTTATCATTTTGCATAGACTTTAAAAAAGATGATTTAGGTTGAGGTGGAAACATGAAAGTACGCAGAAGCGAACGTTTAATCGATATGACGCGCTATTTGTTGGAACGTCCCCATACGTTAGTCTCATTAACGTATTTTGCGGAACGTTACGAATCAGCGAAGTCTTCGATCAGTGAAGATTTAACTATTTTAAAGAAGGTTTTCCAGTCCCGCGGAACCGGGATCTTGGAAACCATCCCCGGCGCGGCCGGCGGAGCTCGGTTTATTCCTTACATCCTCAAGGAAGAAGCCCAAGCGTTTATCGACGAAATGGCGGATAAGGTTGCTGACAAGAGTCGGGTCCTCCCCGGGGGTTACGTTTATTTATCCGATATTTTGGGCCAACCCGACATTTTACGCCAAGTGGGACGGGTCATTGCCACTCAGTACTTAAACCAAAAAATTGATGCCGTGATGACGGTGGCAACTAAGGGTATTCCGATTGCGCAAAGCGTAGCGACTTACTTAAACGTGCCGTTCGTAATCGTCCGTAACGATTCTAAGATTACGGAAGGCTCCACGGTTAGCGTGAACTACGTCTCCGGTTCTTCCGAACGAATCAAAAAGATGGAGCTTTCCAAGCGCAGTCTGACCGAGGGTGCCAACGTGTTGATCGTTGACGACTTTATGAAGGGCGGCGGTACGATCAACGGGATGAAGACGCTGATTGAAGAATTTGACGCCAACCTGGTGGGAATCACCGTCTTTGCGGAAGCCGCCTTTACGGGGAACCGTTTGATTGATGACTATACCTCTTTACTACGGGTCACCAACGTCAACGATAACGATAAAGCAATTAAAGTCGTACCTGGTAACTATTTAGAAAAGGTTTTTGGCGCAGAAGCTTAAGCTTATGTAAACCAGACCAATTTTTTGGTATGATGGACTTATCTGAGGACTAAGGAGATTTTCTAATGACAACCAAAAATGCAATCATCATGGCCGCTGGTAAGGGGACCCGGATGAAATCCAAGCTCGTCAAAGTGTTGCACCAGGTGTGTGGTAAATCAATGGTCGACCACGTGCTGACGCAGGTTGAAGCAACGCACATGAACAACATTGTGACCATCGTGGGCCACGGTGCCAAGGACGTTGAGGCCGCGCTGGGTGACCGGACTAAGTACGCGGAACAGACCGAACAATTAGGAACTGGTCACGCGGTCTTACAGGCCGAACCACTGCTGAAGGATGCCGACGGGATGACGTTGATCGTAAGTGGTGACACCCCGTTATTCCGGGCGGAAACTTTCGAAGAACTTTTCGAATACCACCAAGCTAAGGGGGCGGCCGGAACGATCTTGACGTCCGACGCGCCTGATCCTCAGGGGTACGGTCGGGTTGTCCGTAACCATTTAGGAATCGTTGAAAAAATTGTTGAACAAAAGGACGCTTCGAAAGAAGAGCAGGAGATCCACGAAATTAACACCGGGGTTTACTGCTTTGATAACAAGAAGTTGTTCGCGGCGCTACACCAAGTGACTAACGATAACGCGCAGGGCGAATACTACCTGACCGACGTGATTCAGATCATGAAGGACCAGGGTGACGTAGTAGCGGCTTACCGGATGTCTGATTTTGATGAATCGATGGGTGTTAATACCCGTGCGGCGTTAGCCCAAGCAACGAAGGTGATGCAACGCCGGATCAACGAAGCACACATGGCGAACGGGGTCTCCATCATCAACCCGGACGATACGTACATCGATGCGGGCGTTAAAATTGGCGCCGACACCATTATTGAACCCGGAGTGTTGATCAAAGGAAACACCACGATTGGTGAAGATTGCTTTATTGGTGCTCATTCTGAAATTCACGACATGGTCATTGAAGACCGGGTTCGGGTCACGGCTTCCTTCTTGGAAGATTCGATCATGCATGCCGATAGCAACATTGGGCCTTACAGCCACTTGCGGCCACAGGCTGAAATTGGTGAACACGTTCACTTAGGTAACTTTGTGGAAGTTAAGAAGGCACAAATTGGTGCCCGGACGAAGGTTGGTCATTTAACGTACGTTGGTGACGCAACTTTGGGTAAGGACATCAACGTTGGTTGTGGGGTGGTTTTTGTTAACTACGACGGCGTGAAGAAGCACCACACCAACGTGGGCGATTCGGCCTTTGTCGGTAGTAACTCGAACGTGATCGCACCGGTTGACGTGGCGGACCACTCCTTCATCGCGGCGGGCTCCACGATTACGGACGACGTCAACTTCCACGACATGGCGATTGCCCGTGCCCGGCAGACGAACAAGCCGGATTACTGGAAGAAGTTACCCCACGAACCGGAGAACGAGTAAAGAGTGTGAGGTTCAGACGGGTTGGACCTGAGGATTAGCCTAACCATCAGTATCATGCGGTTTTGGCATGGTGCTGGTGGTGTAGCTAACCGGAAGGCCCAGTCTGACCCGAACACGTTTCAAAAAAATGGCATCGTGTTGGTGACGTAGCTAGGCGGAGATTGCTGGTTTTAAAAGCACGTTTCGGCAATATGGGTAGAAAGTGCACATATAGCGTAGCAAGCGCAACCCTTAGCTGGACCCGAACACGTTTCGGAAAGTGTTATTTTTCATCGTTAAAAAAGTACCGGTTACTCAGAGTGTTATAACTCGTGAGTAACCGGTACTTTTATTTTGGGGATGGTTAGTTTAAATGTGAGTGGCCGTCAATTATTTGATCTTTTCGTGAGTAATGGCGGTGACGTAACCCTTAGCAATTTTGTTGAGGTGCTTGTTAATGTGCTTGTAGTCGGAATGGTTAGTGATGAAACCAGTTTCAATCAAGTCGTAATCGACCCCGCGGCGGCGGAGGACGTTGCAGTTACGCAAGTTTGTCCGGTAGCTATACCCACCGTTAGACCGGTTGAGGCCGACGTACTTCTTGATCACGCTGCGAATCCGGGCGTCGCGGGCGTTGGGTTTGCGTTTGTGAATGATGACGTGGCCGCCATGCGCGCGCGAACTAGTTGAAGCGTCCAGGTGAAACATGATAACGGTCGTATTCTTTTTACTGATCTTATACGATCCCCGGTGGTAGACCAGGGTGTCCTTAACGATGTTATGCTTCGGGTTGTAGAACGTAACGGTACTTTTTTTAACGTGCTTAGCGTATTTTTTTAACTTCGGCATTAAATGCTTGCGAAGGTACGTGGCTTCGCTGGTCCCGTTTCCCCGTGCACCGGGATCACCAGCGCCGTGGCCCATGACAAAAATGTAGTGGTGTTTTTTGACCACTTTTTTCTTTTTCTTAGTGGTCGTTTTTTTAGTCGCGGCTTTTTTGACCGTGACTTTGGATGAACTCGTCTTACGCGCGGCTTGAGCGGTCGTAACGGGTTGATCTAAAAATAGGCCCCCGCTCAGGGCACTAACGGCGAGTGCAGTCATAATTTTTTTCATAGCTAATAAAGCTCCTTTTGAAATCTCCCCAATGCTAGTTTACCATTACTTGGTCTTATCAAATAATAAAAAATAAATTATTTAATATTGATTGCGACGCTGAGCGGCTAACAAGGTACAATGGAAGAAAATACGGTTAATTCGCGCCGAATTGGCCATGGGAGTTGGTAAAAATGAAGGGGAAATGGTGGCGTCTAATGGTAGGTGTGCTAGCGCTAGCGGGCGGTGTTGGGTATTGGACAACGGCACAAGCGACGAGTGTTAAGAAAGAGCAAACGGCCATTAAGAAAATTATCAAACGGGATTTAAAACCGGTGGGTGGAAAATGGTCAGTTAAAGTGACGCGCTTGGGCAAACATCCGTTAAGTGTACGGACGGGAAACCAGTCAATCACACGTCAGCGGTCGGCCAGCACCATTAAAGTGTTTGTGATGGTCACAATTTTTCGACGGGCTAAACAGCACAAGCTGAAGCTGAATTCCCGTGACCGCCAAGACTTGAAATTAATGATTCATAATTCGGATAACGCCGTGGCCAACCGCTTAATTCGCCGGGCGGGCGGTTTTAAAGTGGTCAATCAAACGATTCGACATTACCACTTTAAGCAAACGGTTTTACAACGGTACATGTTAGATACGCACGCGTTG
Organism: Lactiplantibacillus garii; assembly: GCF_003885105.1. Classification (GTDB taxonomy): domain Bacteria; phylum Bacillota; class Bacilli; order Lactobacillales; family Lactobacillaceae; genus Lactiplantibacillus; species Lactiplantibacillus garii. The sequence goes on along the minus strand of NZ_QWZQ01000022.1, from coordinate 44,891 downwards.
CGCCGCGGTCGGGATAACTACACGTCGGTCAACGACCTTACACGGGTACTAGTGAATATTTACCACCACCAATTACTAGGCAAAACTTATGATAAGCAAATGCTTGCGCTGTTACGGGGGTGCCGGAACCACAGTAAGTTACCGAAGTTAGTTAAACGTGCGACCGTTTATAATAAAACCGGGGAATATCCGGATAAGGGCGTTCAAAACGACGCGGCCATTTTTCATACGAAGCGGGGCACGTACAGTATCGTGGTCATGGCACAAAGCGGCCGGCAGTGGCAACAGTACCGGGGGATGAATCGGCTTGGACGTGACGTGGTTAATTATTTGAACCATCATCGTTGATCATTGTTCGGGTGGATGGGACGGCTGGATGAGCGCAAAAACCGGTTAAATTGGTTGTTCGGCTCGATTTCACTTGGTACCGGTAACAACGGTGCCACTCGGCGATTAGCCGTAAACCCGAATTATTAAAGGTTCCGACTCACGAAACTTTAATTTTTGATTAGTAATGGCCGGTTTAATGGCGAAAGGGCCGCTTCCAGCCCAGTCTAACGCAATTTATCACTACCGTGGGGGCTTGATTTTCACTAGTAAAATGCCTATTATTTAGTAAGTAATAAATTTTCGAATGGAGGAAATTATGTCAGAACAGTATTTTGATCCAAAGTTAAAGATTTTTGCTTTGAATTCAAATAAACCATTGGCAGAAAAGATTGCGGACGCCGTGGGGGTTAAGTTAGGTAAGACCTCGGTTGATCGCTTTAGCGACGGCGAAATTCGCATTAACATTGAGGAAAGTATTCGTGGTGACCAAGTGTACATCATTCAATCAACTTCCGCTCCCGTTAATGATAATTTGATGGAATTGTTGATCATGATCGATGCGTTACGGCGTGCCAGCGCCAAGACCATTAACGTGGTAATCCCTTATTACGGTTACGCACGTCAAGATCGTAAAGCCCGTTCTCGCGAACCAATTACCGCTAAGTTAGTTGCTAACATGCTGGAAACCGCTGGTGCAACTCGGATCTTAGCCCTTGATCTTCACGCGGCTCAAATCCAAGGTTTCTTCGATATCCCATTGGACCACTTAATGGGTGCGCCACTGTTGGCTGACTACTTCTTAACTCACCACTTAGATGAAAACGCGGTTGTCGTTTCACCTGATCACGGTGGTGTGACCCGGGCCCGTAAGTTGGCTGAATTCTTGAAGGCCCCAATTGCCATTATCGATAAACGGCGTCCACGGGCGAACGTGGCGGAAGTCATGAACATCATTGGTGACGTTAAGGGTAAACGGGCCATCATGATCGACGATATGATCGATACGGCCGGAACCATTACGTTAGGTGCCCAGGCCTTAGTCGATGCCGGTGCTACGGACGTTTACGCTAGCTGTACGCACCCAGTCCTTTCTGGTCCGGCTATTGAACGAATCGAAAAATCCCCAATCAAAAAGTTGATTGTGACCGACTCAATCGCCTTACCAGCTGAAAAGCAGATCGATAAGATCGAACAAGTTTCAGTTGGTCAGTTGATGGGACAAGCAATTAAGTTTATTCACGAAAACAAACCAGTTAGTCCGTTGTTCAAGAACCGTTTCCACAACGAAGAAAACTAACGTTACTTTTAAAAGACGTCGGGTTGGATCGTCCAACCGGCGTCTTTTTGTGACCAATGAAATAAACTGGTCTCACCGTTAAAAACGGTTACAATAAAGGATGAAAGGGGTGCTTGCCGTGAATGCATTTTATTGGGGCAGTCTAGCACTGGTTGGCGCGGTGACGTTGCAGTGGACGGACCGGCGCCATTGGTTAACGGGTCATTTATTTTTATTTGCCGCGGGGGCGTTATTACTCTCGGCTTACCACCGGTTTAGTGCGCAAGCCAGTCCCCTTTGGCAATTTATCATTGTGGGGATGAAGGTCTTAGCGTACGGGTTACTTCCCATCATTATTTTGGTGGTCGCCGTGAGCTTTGTCCGGTATAGTTACCGGTTGATTCGTAAGGAAGGCTGGCACTTTCATTACAGTTTACTGGCCATTGTGGGGGTATTGATGATCCTGATGCTCGGGTTGTCGGTGGTTAACTTCGAAGGATGGCATAGTCGCCGATTATGGCAATTATTAGGTTTGGCATTGTTATTAACCGCCTTTTTTGCGTTTAGCTTCTTAGCTTACTTGGTGGCCTGCTTGACGACGCGGTTAGGGTTGCCACGCAAAATCGACCACGTGATCGTTTTGGGCGCCGGCTTAATGCCGGATGGCCGGCCCACCCGCACGCTTAGTTACCGGCTTAAAACGGCGGCCAAAGTTTACCGCGATCAACGGAGAAAGTACCATCAACCGGTGACGATTGTGGTATCGGGCGGTCAGGGAAGTGACGAAGTGGTCGCCGAAAGTACGGCCATGCGCCGGTACTTAGTTGCGATGGGGATTCCCCGCGACGTCATTCAAGAAGAAAATCGGTCAACGTCCACGCGGGAAAATTTACGGTTTTCCCACGAACTGATCGTAAAAAAAGCCCCGTTTTACCACGCGGTAATGGTCACCAGCGATTATCACGTGTTACGGGCCAATATCTTAGCCCGTCAGTTATCGTTAAACTTAACGGGCATCGGGGCCCGCACGCCTTGGTACTACTTACCATTTGCAATGTTTCGGGAATACTTAGCTTTGATTTTAATGTACCGCTGGACAAACCTGTTCGCCGTACTGGGTCTGGGACTTTGGTACGTCTTGGAGTTAGTAAAGTTAGTTTAAGTTGGAACGGTACTCAAGAATTAAAATTAGTTTTTGCGCAGTTAATGTTATAATGGACGGAGTAAAAGGAGGGGTTTGCCGTGGATCATGCCTATCGATCACCTTGGCGCCTGATTGTGGTCATCCTGTTTGGATTGCTCACGTTATCGGGCTGTACCAAAACTACCGGTGGCGTAACCGCAAGTTCGGCAACGGCCACCGACAGTTCCGGGGCCGTTTTAACCAAAGCTGATCAGCAAATTTCGCAACAAAAAATTTCCGCTGCCCGTAAAACGTTGAATCAAGTTTCTAACCCAAATAAGTCCGTTAAAAACTTAGCAACCGGGCTCCGGTATTATCAAAAAGCCGCGGATGCGTTGAATGATAATCAACTTAGCTCAGCTAAGACTTATTTTCAAACGTTAAGCGACTATCAGGGAACCACCGACGCGACGTTTATCGCGGCTCGGCGCAAACTGGAGCGGCAGTACCAAGCCGTTAAGTTAGCCAACGGTTATTATAACGCAGCGCGCGACCAACTGAGCATGCACGATTTGACCGGTGCTAAAACTAACATTGATAAATTAGACAGCCTGAGTGCCAGTCACCCGGTTATCAAAAAGCTCCAACAAAAAGCTTTGGATATGAAACAGGCCATCATGAACTATGAGGCTTCGCAATCAACGAGTTCGGGCAGTGCCAGCTCGACCGTAACGAGTAGCAGTTCGTCCAGCAGTGCCACGAGTTCTGACAGTCAAACGTCTGCCACTGCTAGTGACAACGGGAGTCATTCAACGAGTGGGTCATCGACCGCTACGAGTTCCGCAAGCAGCAGTACGAGTTCGTCCAGCAGCAGTCATGAACCAACGACCGCTGACATCATCAAGCAATTCCAGGATGCCGCTGGTGGGACGTTTGCCAACGACACCGAGTTTGATATCACTAAAAAGACGAGTGAGTATTACCAGATTGCGGTTATTCCGGCCGATAGTTCGCAAGGCAGCAGTAGCGAAAACTACCGTTATTACCCGGATAGTGGCAAAGTAACCAAGGAAGATTCATCAACCGGTGAATTTGACTAGTAATTAATTGGATTTTAAAAAGTCCTCGTGAGAATTTACTCACGGGGACTTTTTTTGCGTTGATGGGTTAAGCTAACGCCCACTGGCGAATGGCGTACGCGACGCCGTCTTCAACGTTGGTTTTGGTTTCGTACTTGGCGATTTGTTTTGCTTCAGGAATACCGTTACCCATGGCAACGCTGTTAGTAGCGTATTCGAGCATGCTTAAGTCGTTACCCTGATCACCAATTGCCATGACTTCAGCGGCATTGAAATGCAGGTATTCGGCCAATGCTTTAAGCGTGCGTCCCTTGCTGGCCTGGTTGTTTAAAATTTCTAAGAAGTAGGGTGCCGAACGGACGATGTGGAACCGGTCGTGGAAACTCGTTGGGATTTTTTGACTGGCGGCTTCAAGCAGGTCCGGGTGGTCGATCAGCATGGCCTTAACGATTGGTAAGTCGGGCCGCATTTCGTCCGGCGTCCGGTAACGGATCTGCATGTTGACCAGTGAACTTTCGCCGACCGTGTAAGGGCTAATGTCGCGGTTAGCGGTGTAAATATGGTCTTCGCTTTCGACGTGACAGTGGATGTTTAGTTTCCGACTCAGTGCCTCAATGTCAATATAGTCTTCGTGTGAAAGCGTGAGACTGGTAATGATTTTGCCGGTGACGGTTTGGGCCATTGAACCGTTAAAGGTGATCACGTAGTTGTCGTCACCGCTCAAGTCGAGTTGCTTTAAAAAGGGGGTGACGCCGCTAAGTGGTCGTCCGGTACAAATCACGACTTTGATTCCCTGAGCCTTGGCCGCGTGAACGGCTTCAATGGTCGCCGGGTTGAGTTCACTGTGTTCGTTGAGTAACGTACCATCCATATCGATGGCGATTAGCTTGACTGACATAAAAATTCCTCCGCAATTCGGTTAGTTTGGTAAGATCAGACGATCGTTTAAAATGTATTTCTGGAATTCCTGGTAGACGGGTTTGAACAGGTCACTTTCCGCTTCGCTGCTGAGCATTTCCTTTGGGAAGAAGAAGCGCTGATCACCGGAAACCTTACCGGTAATTGCGCGGACTAGGTCGCTGACGGTCGAAAGTTCCAGCAGGGTGCCGTCTTTTTGCATGAGTTCGATCTGGGTCCGCGGTTTCTTCATCTTAGGATCGTAAGCGTCGTAGGGTAAGTCGTAGCTATCGTTGGTATCAGTGTAGTAGTGACTATCGAAACCGGCCTGCTCAATCAGTTTTTGTAAGTCGGAAATCAGCGGTTGAGTCAGGTGATCAACGCGCGCTGATTTTAGCGGTCGCCGGTCCAAGAAGCGGGTGGCTAGGTCGGCTAAGATACTATCACGGCTGTCGCGCCAGTGGTTAAAGTAGGTGTTTAAGACCCCGTCATCTAAACGTAAGTAATCGTGTAACGTAAAGTTGTTATTAAAAAACGGCAGCAGCATATGCGGCGTCGCTTCGGCATCGACCGCGTGACTCTGGTACAGGTCGTTGGCCCGTTCCAATAAGTGGTCTAAGATCACTTCCATTGAACGGGAAACTGGGTGGAAGTAAACTTGCATGTACATTTGAAAACGGCTAACGATGTAGTCTTCAACGGCGTGCATCCCTTCCATGGCGAAGGTGATCCCCCCTGAGTACGGGCGCATGACCCGTAAAATCCGGGTCAAATCAAAGTTGCCGTAGTTGGTGCCGGTAAAGTAAGAATCCCGTAAGAGGTAGTCCATGCGGTCGGCATCGATTTGACTGGAAATCATCTGAACAACTTGGGGATTAGGGTACGTTTTTTGAATCACGGCCGCGACTTGTTCTGGAAAATCAGGGGCGACTCGCCGTAAAACCTGGTTGACCTCGGTTGCGGGTGAGGTGATGATCTGCGCGGTCAGCGCTTCGTGATCGGTATGGAAGATGTGCTCAAACGTATGGGAATACGGACCGTGACCAATGTCGTGCAAGAGGGCCGCGCACAGCGCAACTAGGCGTTCGTGATCGTCCCAACCACCGTCACCGGGCGTTTTGGTGGGGTAGTTGCGCTCAAAGTTGTCACAGATTCGGCGGGTGATCTCGTAAACGCCGAGGCAGTGCCCGAAACGAGAATGTTCCGCGCCGTGAAAAGTGAGTGAAGTCGTGCCGAGTTGTTTGATTCGCCGGAGTCGCTGGAACTCCGACGTATTGATTAAATCTAAAATGACCTGGTGCTGCACGTAAACGTAATCGTGGACCGGGTCACGTAAGACTTTTTCCATGGGTAATAATTGTTGACGGTAAGTCAAAAAAATTCCTCCGTTCGTTATCCGTTAATGCAGACGTTGTTGGCGGCGTTGCATTTCTTGGTAGGCTCGCTTTAAATGGGCCTGAAATTCTGGTTCTTCGGTTAGCAGCGGTAAGCTGGTGGTGTCAACCGCTCCCCGTTGGCGCAGGACGGCGAGAAATGCCCGTTGCGCTGCCGGTACGCTTAGTGGCTGACCAAGCTGTTCAGCGACCGTAGTCATGACGGCCGGGTCAACGGTGGGAAAGCGGGCGTCAGTGTGGTTACCCAGCCCCGCCGTGTAAAAGTCGCGAATCAGCCGACTGCGGCGTGCTTGGTCGCCGTTGACGCTAACGTAGAGCATGATCACTAGGGCGTTCGCGGTTCGGCGCTGGGACATCCCGGCGATCTTTTGACCGTGAATGCTCAGGTCGTAATCGCCCGGGCAATACGATTGCGCGATTTCACCGGTCGCAATGGGACAGGTCGGCCACACCGCTCGGACGTAGTCGACCATCAGTTGGTAGGCGGCGGTAATGGAGTAATCGCTACGGCTGGCAGGTAAGAAAAGTGAGACGTTTAAGACCCCGTCGTCGGCCACGACCGCTAACCCCCCCGAATTACGCAGGAGGGTTTGGTAGCCGGCCCGCTGTAAACCGGCTAGTCCGGTGGTTAACTGCGGCAGTTGCTGGTCGAGCAGTCCTAAAATTACCGTGTGACTAAGTTGCCAAAAGTGGACGATGGGCTGTTGGCGTTCGGCCGTGAGCCACAGTAAGGCGTTGGTGTACGCGAAACTGTCCAGCAGCGCGGCTGGTTCGTAATGTTGACTTAAAGTGGCAATTGTTGGCATGTATTCACCCCGTTCAGACATCAGTTTCAAGCTTAATTATACCCGAATTAAACCGCTATCGCAGGGTGAAGCCGTGCTTAGGTTGATTTTTAGTTATTTTTAGGGGAATGGCTTATAATTAAAAATGAAGTTTAAGGACGTGAGCGGACACGTACGTACTGGTGACCAATTTGGAAATCAGGGTACGGCCTGACTAGGCGTACCGAGTATTAGGAGGACAATTTTATGGATGATTTAACAACCGGGGTACCCGTAGCCATTCACTTAGAAACGCAGGCTCGCCAAGATGGTGATACCGCCAACTACGCTTTGGACGTTGACGGGCAGCTGGTCCAAATGGGAGGCGCGTTTTATTTACGCTACAAAGAAGTGAACGATGATGCGCCCGACCCGATTCCGGTAACCATTAAACTGGCAAGCAACGGGGATGTCGTGCTGACGCGCAGCGCTGAAAACCGGTTACGGTTGCACTTCTCAAATGGTAAGCGGGTGCGCGCGCACTACCAAACCCCGATGGGTATTTTACCGGTCGAAACGGTCACACCGATGTTACAAGTGCGATTACGGGAACGGCCATTTTCTGGTGAAGTTAACGTTAATTATGATTTATACGCAGGGGAGCAACTAATTGGTAACTACAAGTTGCGATTGCAATTCACGGCCTGATTTGGTATGATGAACTGTAAACTGTGGAAAGGACGTGCACCAGTTTGGAACTAAAACAATTTGATGGACAAAAGAAGTCCGAATTATCTTTAATCGAGGTTGCGCATGCGATCTTATCACAACATGGTGATGTGATGGCGTTTGCCGATTTAACCAACGCTGTGCAATCATATTTAGGTAAAAGCGACGAAGAAATTCGGGAGCGTTTATCACAATTTTATACCGATCTGAACATCGACGGTAGTTTCATTTCGCTCGGTGACAATATGTGGGGCCTGCGTGCATGGTACCCATTCGAATCCATTGACGAAGCCGTTATTCATACCGATGACGATGAAGACGATGATCGGCCAAAGCGTAAGAAGCGTAAGAAAGTTAACGCCTTCTTAGCCGACGCCGGGGATGATGACGACGTGATCGATTACGATGACGACGATCCCGAAGATGATGATAATTATGACGATGATGACGATCAAAACGACGACGATGACGATTCAGAAAGCAACGGTAAGTATGATGAATTAGCCGGTGTTGATGATAGCGATGACGACGCCGCGGACGAGACGTTACCAGACGGCATTGAAGGTCAATTATCCGAATTGAACGATGACGATGATGACGACTACGATGACGAAGATGATGATCAAAACAAATAAGCTTCCCGAGATTTTGCCTTGACGAAAAGTCAATCTCCTTGTATTATCTTATTTGGGCTCTCATGTAGAAGTACATGGGACAAACGAACGTAATTAGCTCCCTATTTCATTTGGAATAGGGAGTTTTCTTTATTGTAGCCAAACCCCACGAAATAAATCTTTAAGGAGTTATCACATGACCAAATATATTTTTGTAACTGGTGGCGTTGTTTCATCAATTGGTAAAGGTATCGTCGCAGCTTCGTTAGGACGATTATTAAAGAACCGGGGCTTAAAAGTCACCATTCAAAAGTTTGATCCATACATCAACGTTGATCCTGGTACGATGAGTCCTTATCAACACGGGGAAGTCTTTGTGACGGACGATGGTACGGAAACCGACTTGGACTTAGGTCACTACGAACGGTTTATCGACATTAACTTGAACAAGTATTCCAACGTTACGACGGGTAAGATTTATTCAGAAGTTCTGCAAAAAGAACGTCGGGGAGATTACTTAGGCGCTACGGTTCAAGTGATTCCACACATCACGAACGCCATTAAGGAAAAAATCATGCGGGCCGGGACGACGACCGATTCAGACATCGTAATCACCGAAATTGGTGGGACCGTTGGGGACATTGAATCCTTACCGTTCATCGAAGCCCTCCGTCAAATGAAGAGTGACTTAGGTTCCGATAACGTCTTCTACATCCACACGACTTTGATCCCGTACTTACGGGCCGCTGGTGAAATGAAGACTAAGCCAACACAACATTCTGTTAAGGAACTCCGGAGTTATGGGATTCAGCCGAACATGTTAGTTGTTCGGACCGAAAAGCCAATTACCCGGGAAATGCGGAACAAGATTGCGTCCTTCTGTGACGTTGAACCGGAAGCCGTTATTGAATCCTTAGACGTTAAGACGATCTACTCCATTCCGTTGAACGTGCAAAAGCAAAACATGGACCAAATCGTTTTGGACCACTTTGAGATTGATGCACCGAAAGCTGACATGAGTGACTGGGTTGAACTGGAACACCACGTTCAAAACTTATCCCGTAAGATCAAGATTGCCCTAGTTGGGAAATACGTGGCGTTACAAGATGCCTATATTTCTGTGACTGAAGCGTTGAAGCACGCTGGGTACACCGACGATGCGGAAATTGAACTCAACAAGATCTCCGCGGAAGACGTTACGCCGGATAACGTTCAAGAATTATTAGGGGACGCCGACGGAATTTTAGTTCCCGGTGGTTTCGGTGACCGGGGGATCGAAGGCAAGATCACGGCCATTCAGTATGCTCGTGAAAACGACGTACCGTTCTTAGGAATTTGTTTAGGAATGCAAATGGCCAGTGTCGAATTTGCCCGCAACGTCCTTGGTTTGAAGGATGCCAATTCAGCTGAAATTGATCCCGATACGCCGGATAACATTATTGACTTAATGGCTGACCAGGAAGACGTTGAAGATATGGGCGGGACCCAACGGTTGGGCGCCTATCCTTGCAAGTTGAAGCCGGGAACGGTTGCTGCTAAGGCCTACCATAACGAAGAAGTTGTCATGGAACGGCACCGTCACCGTTACGAATTCAACAATAAGTACCGGGAAGCCTTTGCCGCTAAGGGCATGGTCTTCTCCGGTACTTCACCGGACAATCGTTTGGTTGAAGTTATTGAATTACCAAAGAAACGGTTCTTCGTGGCGTCACAATACCACCCAGAATTTTTATCACGGCCTAACCGTCCAGAAGGGTTATTCAAAGCCTTTATCGACGCGGCTAACCAAACGGGTAAAACTAAGTAAGTTAAATGAGGGACTCAAGCATTTGGGCTTGGGGCCCTTTTTTTTGTCGAAATCGTACGCAAATAGGTGACCTTTTAGCCTGAAAGCGATTAAATTGATTAAGTTCATGACTTTATTACGCAAAAAGATTACAGTTTCCTGATATTGGTTGTTTTTTTGGGTGACATTCTTTATTATGGTTAATGATTGTATGATACAGTGTGACACTTATTTAGCGAGGAAAGTTATGTTATGAAAAAAATGATTATCCATGGCGGAAAACGACTTTCTGGGGAATTAACGATCGGTGGCGCAAAAAATAGTACCGTCGCACTGATTCCTGCTGCGATTCTCGCAGACACTCCGGTCCGATTTGATACGGTTCCGCACATTCTTGACGTTCACAATTTAAAAATTATTTTGGAATCGATGAACGTCCATTCCACTTTTGAAAATGACGTTTTAACAATTGATCCAACCCACATTGAAGAATCAGAATTACCAAGTCGCGCAATTAAAAGTTTGCGGGCTTCCTATTACTTTATGGGCGCCCTACTGGGGCGTTTTAACCGGGCCACGGTGACGTTCCCCGGTGGTGACAACATTGGACCCCGGCCCATTGACCAACACATTAAGGGTTTTAAAGCCCTTGGTGCCAACGTTGTTGAAGAAAATGATTCCGTGTTCATTTCAACGGGCACGGAGGGTCTCCACGGCGCGCGCATCTTTTTAGACGTGGTTTCCGTTGGGGCCACCATCAACATTATCTTGGCGGCGGTCAAGGCTCACGGGACGACGACGATTGAAAACGCGGCGAAGGAACCCGAAATTATTGACTTGGCCACTTTCCTAAACAACATGGGGGCTAAGGTTCGAGGTGCCGGAACGGACGTGATCCGTATTGAAGGGGTTGATTCGTTACGGTCCCGGGCGACCCACACGATTATTCCCGACCGCATTGAAACGGGTACCTACTTGTCGTTGGCGGCGGCCATTGGTGACGGTATCTTACTCAAGAACGTTATTCCGGAACATATGGAATCGTTTACGGCTAAGATGGTTGAGATGGGGGTTGACCTTCAAATCAACGAAGACAGCATTTACGTCCCGCGAACCAATGATTTGGGACCAGTGCGGATTAAAACCGCAACTTATCCGGGATTTGCAACCGACCTGCAACAACCAATCACACCACTGCTTTTACGGGCTACGGGTAACAGCGTGGTCATTGATACGATTTATCCTCAACGGACGCAACACATTGAGCAATTACGTAAAATGGGTGCGGACATTCACGTTCAAGACAACTTGATCGTGGTGGGACATTCATCGCACTTACAAGGTGCGCACGTTGAAGCTGGCGAGATTCGTTCTGGTGCGGCCCTAATGATTGCCGGCTTAACGGCTAGTGGGACGACCGAGATTTCGCGGGCGGACAACATCTTGCGCGGTTACGACCGGGTAATTGAAAAACTGCATACTTTGGGTGCGGACGTGGAAATCGCGGCGGACGAACAAGTTCCCGAAAGCTAAACCACGGTTAGAAAGAATTGTGTTTATGGAAAAAATTTTAACAATGCACGACCTTGAGCAAAAAACGCTGAAGGAAATCTACACTTACGCGCGCGACTATAAGATCCAGTATTATTCACAGATGAATAAGAAGGAGCTTTCCTTAGCCGTACTGCGGGAACAGGATAAAAAGCGGGGATTCGTGCAAATGGAAGGCGTCTTGGAAATTATTGGCCAAGAGGGCTATGGTTTCCTGCGGCCAATCAATTACGGACCGTCACAAGAGGACATCTACATTTCACAATCCCAGATTCACCGGTTCGGTCTGCGTAACGGTGACTACGTGGCCGGGCAGGCCCGGCCACCGAAGCCGAACGAACGTTACTATGGGTTGATGCGGGTTGGGACGGTTAACGGTAAGGACCCTAATGAGGCTAAGCAACGGCCCCACTTTCCTGCCCTGACGCCTCTTTACCCGAACCAGCAAATTAAGTTAACAACGACCAAGTCGGTTTTAGCGACCCGCTTGATTGACACCTTTGTCCCGATTGGCTTTGGTCAACGGGGCTTAATTGTGGCCCCGCCGAAAGCCGGAAAAACGACGTTACTCAAAAATATTGCCAACGGTATTATGACGAATTATCCGAATGCTAAGTTAATTATGTTACTAATTGATGAGCGTCCGGAAGAAGTTACCGACCTTGAGCGCTCCATCAAAGGTGAAGTGGTGAGCTCCACTTTTGATCAGCAACCGCAAAACCACGTGCGAGTTGCCGAGTTAGTCCTCGAACGGGCGCGGCGGTTAGTCGAAGATAAGCAAGACGTGATTATTTTACTTGATTCGATTACCCGGTTGACCCGGGCTTACAACCTGGTGATTCCGTCCAGTGGGCGGACACTTTCCGGGGGGCTCGACCCAACGGCCTTTTACAAACCTAAACGCTTTTTTGGTTCTGCCCGTAACATTGAAGAGGGTGGCAGTTTGACCATTCTGGGTACGGCCCTAGTTGATACTGGGAGCCGAATGGACGACATGATTTACGAAGAGTTTAAGGGGACCGGTAATTCGGAACTTCAACTATCCCGTGAATTAGCGGAACGGCGGGTCTTTCCGGCACTTGATCTTAAGCAATCCAGCACCCGCAAGGAAGAGCTCTTAATACCTAAGAAGCGCTTGGAACCGGTTTGGCAAATTCGCCGGTCAATGAACGGCAACGCCCTCGACTATACCGAGCAATTGTTGCAGTTCTTACGAAATACGAAAACGAACGCGGAATTCTTACGCGACTTGGCCGGCTTAAAATTTAGCGGTCAGTCCACGCGGGGACGCGGGAACGGCTCGCGGCGCTCATAAAGCGTCTTGACGAGTATGGCGGGTTCATGATAAGATGTTACTCGTTGATTAAAACAATGATAATCTCTGTTTCAGCAAATGATTCAGGGCAAAGGAGCGTAAAAAACATGCAAAAAGGAATCCATCCAGATTACCACGAAGTTGTTTTCCAAGATTCAACGACTGGTTTTAAGTTCCTCTCTGGTTCAACGGCAACGTCTGACGAAACTGTTGAATGGGAAGATGGGAACACTTACCCATTGATCCGTGTTGAAATTACTTCCGATTCACACCCATTCTACACTGGTAAACAAAAGTTCACCAAAGCCGATGGTGCGGTCGATCGTTTCAACAAGAAATACGGTCTCAAATAAGCTTAACAATTGTGAAATCCTCCAGCTTGCTGGGGGATTTTTTTGTGGCATCGCTACTAGTGAAGCATGGCGGTGCCCCGTTTCAGCATCGCTGCCATGGCACATAAAAAGTGTAAATTACGCCGTTCATTTTGCGTAATTTACACTTTTAAAATTTTGTCACCCGTGCTTCGAAAGCGCGGATCAGGTTGCGCGCGTTAGTTTAAATAACGGTCACTAATAGCGCAGGATGGCTAACGCGGACGTTCCATTAGGCATACGGTCGGCGGGAATGATTCGCACTTGCCCGTTTTTAGCCATCACGACGTCAACTAAGTCGTCAATTAAGTTATCCGGTTCGGCGACGGGGTCGGTCAGCATGACGTCACTACTTGGCAGGGTGCCGGCAACTTGGGCGCCACTCGCGACGATCAGCATTTCAACGCGACCGCTTAACGCGGGCTTGATCATGTCGAACGGATCACTCAAAGCCCGTTTTTGCGACTGGGCTTGGTCGTAACGGTCCAACATGATGTCGGCTAACTGGGTGTGCCACTTGGTTTGGATGGTTTCGGTGGCGGTTTGCATCGCGCCTAACGATAAGTTCTTGGGTGATTTAGGGATACTCAAGTAGGCGGATAAATATTGGTTTTTATTGACCTGACGAAAAAGGGCCTGGTTATGGGGTAACCCCATTAAAATTAACGGTCGCTGGGTGCTTTGCGAATAGTCCGTTAAGTACTGGGCCACGTGGTGGTAATAATTCTTCTGGTCGATCTCCCGTTCTTCCGCCTTAGCGTTATGACCGTGGTAGTTAACCCCGTGGACCGGACTCGAGTTAAAGTTTAAGTCGCCACCGCGTTTTTCACTCCCCAGCGTTGCTTTCAAATTGAGCGGTGCACCGGGTAATAGGTCAACTAACGTAAAGTTACCCCGACGTTGCTCGTAGAGGGCCATCGAATCTTCGTTGAGGGCCAGTAGGTCAAAGTCAAATTCGTGTTGCCGGTCAGCTAGAATGGGCCGGATGGCCGGCATCCCGTTGACAATGACCTGGTTGTCGGTTGGGTACTGGAGGTCAAAGATCATTAATTGTTGGTCGTTTGCGATGAGGCCGGTCTGGGGCCCGGTGTGTTGCAACCAAAAGTCATTATCGTTCATTAAGCGTTCAAACTGCGCGTGAAACGGTTGAAAACTCACACTGGGAAAGCGGTGGGCCAACTGGGTTCGAGCGTCGTTAACCAGTTGCTTAAATTCTAAGCGTTGCTGGTTTAAGTCGTTGAGCACTGCCGCGGTATTCAGATAGATAGCGATGAATGGCCCGGTGTCACGTTGCTGCATTAACTGGGTGAGATCGTTTTTTACCATGGTATCCATAGGTCCAACCTACTTTCTATATTTAATACATCTAGCATAACAAAATTAATATCTTTTATGCAAATATTATGATTATGATAAGAATAAAATGATTAATAACGTTTTTACGAATCCGGTACTTTCTTCTACTGACTAATTAAGGTATATTTACGGTAGACGTCTTAAATGATTGACGTTAAACGTATGGGAGGGCATTGTTATGCAATCAAAAAAGCATCCCGCTTTAAAGTGGTTAGGTCGGGGCTTATTTGTCATATTAATTGCGATATCATTAGCACTAATTTTTAATGAACAGATCAAGAGTTGGCTGGTTAGCTCGTATTCACCAACGGTAACGGCTAAGTCGGTCAAACAAAACGCTAAAAAGAAGGGTGATTTCAACTTTTCGAAGGTCAAATCACTCGACTTTCAAACGGTCGCAAAGGCGCGCATGAACAAGAATGCCATTCACGTGATTGGTTCGATTGTGATACCATCAGTTAATTTATACTTACCGATTGGAAGCGGGGTCAGCAACGAAACGTTAGCGCTCGCTGCTGGAACGATGAAGGCTGATCAGCAAATGGGGAGCGGAAACTACGCGTTGGCTGGACACCACATGATCAAGCACGGGGCGCTATTTAGTCCCTTGTACTATAAGAGTAAGGTTGGTCAGATGATCTATTTATCCGACGCAAAGCACATTTACGCTTACAAAACGACACAGCGCACGTTTATCAAGGCGACCGCCGTGCAAGTCATTGACGACGTACCGGGTAAAAAACTGGTGACCCTGATTACGTGTGATAAGACCGGCGCCGGACGGTTAATGATTCGCGGGACGTACGTGCAGAAGTGGGCCTTTAAGCAAGCCCCGACGAACGTTCAAAAATCGTTTGCGAGTCATTTTAATAACAAATATTAACATTGTTACATTTACGGGGAACGGTGTTTTCACGCCCCAATTCAGGGTACAATGTAAGTAATTGGCAAGGATGCCAATAGAAATTATCAGAGGAGGTCTCACTTGATGGTAGGTTTAGTTATTATTGCTGTCATCTTAGTCCTAATTGCGATTTACGTTGTAATTTATAACGGTTTGGTCAAGTCCCGGATGTACACCCAGGAAGCGTGGAGTCAAATTGACGTTCAACTCAAGCGGCGTACGGATCTGATCCCTAACTTGGTCAATACCGTTAAGGGCTACGCAAAGCACGAAAAGAGTACGTTAGAGCAAGTGGTGACCTTACGGAACCAGTTGACCCAAGTTCCGAGTGGTGATCACCAACAAGCGATGGCCGTTTCGGATCAGTTAACGAATTCGTTAAAGAGTATCTTTGCTTTGGCCGAAAACTATCCGGATTTAAAAGCTAACCAGGAATTTGGTAAGCTGATGGAAGAGTTAACGAACACGGAAAATAAGATTGCTTATTCACGGCAATTGTTCAACTCTAGTGCGGCCAGCTATAACATGAAATTACAACAATTTCCGTCTAACCTGGTTGCGGGAATTCACCATTTCCAAAAGGTCGAATTCCTAACCGTACCGGAGGCGGAAAAGAAAGCACCGAAAGTTTCTTTTGAAGATTAGAGGTTACGCCCATGTTATTTGAGCAAATTGCCCGCAACAAGCGGCACACGTTTTACGTGATGGCCGCTTTTGTTGTTTTAGTGGCCGTGATTGGGATGGCCGTCGGGTACGTTTTTTTTGATAATACGGTTGCCGGACTGTTGATGGCAATTATCGTTGCGGCGGTGTACATGGCCATTATGATTGGCCAGTCGACCGACGTTGTCATGGGGATGAACCACGCCCGCGAGTTACACGGTGCGGATGACGACCCGGAACTTTGGCACACCGTCGAAGACATGGCACTGGTAGCAAAGGTCCCGATGCCGCGGGTCTTTATTATCGATGATGACAGTCCCAACGCGTTTGCCACTGGCAACAACCCGCAACACGCTGCCGTTGCGGTGACGACGGGAATTCAAGCCCGTTTGAACCGCGAAGAAATGGAGGGCGTGATTGGGCACGAAATGACCCACGTCCGTAATTATGATATTCGGTTACAAACCATTGCCTTAGCCCTCACCGCTGCAATCAGCTTGCTAGTGAACTGGGGAATGAACGCCTTTTGGTGGGGTGGCGGTCGGCGCCGGCGTGACGATGACCGGGATGGTAACGGGGCGCAAGCGCTGTTAATGATCTTGGCGGTCGTGGTCATAATTCTGGCACCGCTCGCGGCCAGCCTAGTTCAGCTGGCGCTGTCCCGTAACCGGGAATATTTAGCTGACGCGGGTAGTGTAGAATTAACCCGCAACCCGGTGGGCTTGATCAACGCTTTAGAGAAAATTGATGATAGTCAGCCGATGCAGCAAGCGGACCCCAGCAGTGCGGCCCTTTACATTTCTGATCCGTTTAAAGCTAAAAAATCGTGGGCGCACCTGTTTGACACGCATCCGCCAATGGCCGACCGCATCGCCCGTTTAAAAAAGATGTAATAAAAGACTGCGGTTATTTTGATAACGGATTATAATAGGACTAAATAGACAGTTGAAAGAGTGAGACGGTTGCAACGCAGATATATTTACGCCAATTTAGAAAAACTTGATAATTTAGTCTTTGCCTATGGAATTGATCAGAGTGACTTCGTACATGGTATCAAACGTTTACCGGCGAACATTGTTTCGCTGGTCGGGGTTGACGATGACGAACACGCCGTTAACGCCCATACTGGATTAAACGTCATCAACGATGAAAATGAGATTCGACGGTATCTGTTACAAACACATTCGCTCCCCGTTAAGTGGTTGGATTATGACGAAGTGGGCGACCTGGACTTCTTGACCGCGACGGAAATTGCGGAACTATTGTACCTGGGTCACATGGACCGGCCCATCCGGTCACCTTTTAATTATAAATTGCGTAACCACTACGTCTTTCTTGAACAGCGTAATGGTGGCATCAAGTTGTACTTTTACTACATTTCAGCTTTTAGTCACGTACTCAGTGCGGCCATTATCCGCCACACTTTGGCCGCGTACCGGGGACGGCGGATGTTTATGCGGTCGCTAAGCGTTCCGCGGGTGCCGGAAGATATTTTGAAACAATTGGTGAAATTAATGCCGGATGGATTGTTCATCTATTTTGATCAATCGATGGTTCGCCAACGGCAACTGTTAGTCCCAGTTCACACCGAAATGGCAAACGACGACATTGAAGTGTTTGATCCGGATCGAAGTGAAGAAAACCGTCGGACGCATAACGTTGCTACCCTTGAGTTTAATTTGGTTTCGGGTAAATGGGGGCTGCAAGTCCACGATCAAGCCGCTTTTGAGGACCATTTATAATAATTGGTAACTTGCACATGAAAAAGCCACTAGTTGGTGAACAGTAACGTTGAACAAGCAATTACTCCTGGGTGGGGTAGTTGCTTGTTTTGGTTTGAAACGTGCTCAGGTCAAGCTGCGTGCTGTGCTTGCTACGTCAGCGGCAAACTGCCAGGCCCGCATTTCACCGCTGACTAGGCAATGCTCACACGCAACCCGGCAGAACCTCACACTCTGGTCCCTAAAGTGGTATAATTTTTATGCGCGTAGCTAGATCTTTAGTTGCTACGATTCGAGAAAGTGGAACCTTAGTCAAAATTGGGTTACCCGTTACGGGAACCACGAATGGAGAGTTTAATTTATATGAAGATGCAAGTTACCGAAATTGCCAAGGCCGTTCAAGCCGTCAACGCTGAACAAGCTTGGCCCGATGTTAACGTAACGGGAGTGTCCTTTGATAGCCGGCGCCTACAAGCGGGTGACCTATTTATTCCGCTCGTTGGCGAAAACGACGGGCACCAATTTATTCAAAGTGCCATCGATCACGGCGCCGTTGCCACCCTTTGGGCCAGCGACCACGCCGACAGTGCCCCGAGTGAGTTACCCGTTATTATGGTGGCGGATACCCTGAGTGCGTTACAACAACTTGGTCAATACTATTTACAAAAAATTAACCCTAAGGTCGTGGCCGTTACCGGGAGTAACGGAAAGACAACGACTAAGGACATGATTGCTAGTGCTTTAAGTACGCAGTTTAACGTCACGAAAACGCACGCTAACTTTAATAATCAAATTGGGGTTCCGATTACTTTACTAAGTATGGAACCTAATACGGAAGTCGTGGTCGTCGAAATGGGCATGGACCACTTCGGCGAACTGGACTTTCTCAGTCGGTTAGTACAACCCGACGTGGCGGTCATTACCATGATTGGTGAAGCCCACATTGAGTTCTTTGGGACCCGGGATAAAATCGCGGATGCCAAAATGGAAATCGTCCACGGCTTAAAGGCTGACGGAACCTTCATTTTTAACGGCGACGAACCCCTCCTGCAGGAACGAGCTAAAGAAGTCACGCAGCACCAACGGACGTTTGGCCTGGAAGCAACCAACACCTTAGCTGGAAGTGATGTCACGACGAGTCGTTCGCAAACGGCGTTCAAGGCCAGTTTGTGGCCCGACGACACGTACACGATTCCAATGATGGGGGCGTACAACGTTAACAACGCGTTGGCCGCGTTACTCGTAGCCGATACGTTCCACATCCGACCAGCCGCGGCCAAACAGGCTTTGGCAAGCTTCGTTCCGACCGAAAACCGGACGGAATGGCTTACTGGTAGTAAGGGTGAAGCCATTTTAAGCGACGTTTATAATTCGAACCCCACCGCGGCCCGGCGAGTTTTGGCAGCCTTTGCCGCGGTAC
Source organism: Lactiplantibacillus garii (assembly GCF_003885105.1). Classification (GTDB taxonomy): domain Bacteria; phylum Bacillota; class Bacilli; order Lactobacillales; family Lactobacillaceae; genus Lactiplantibacillus; species Lactiplantibacillus garii. The sequence goes on along the minus strand of NZ_QWZQ01000022.1, from coordinate 25,598 downwards.
CGGCTAAGGGTAAACGGATTGCCGTATTGGGTGATATGTTGGAATTAGGTGAACAGTCGGATGCGCTGCACGTTAGCTTAGCGGGTGAGTTAAATCCGGACACCATTCCGAGTGTTTATTTGAACGGCGAGCACATGCGGGCGTTAGCCACCGCGCTGGCGTCTAAGTATCCGGCCGGAGCCGTGCACTATTACCCAACTGATGAACAGGCTCAGTTAATTGCGGACTTACAGACCGAAGTCCAGGCGGATGACCAGGTCCTGTTAAAGGGGAGTCATGGGATTCACCTTGAGAACGTTTTAACGGCTCTGGAAACCGTTGATGAAAAATAAAATTTGAAATTTTATCATGAGAGACTCCTCGCGACGGGGAGGTAATGGTGACGCTAACAAAAATTAGCTCAACCGTTTCAGGCCCGTTCGTGCTAGGGGTCTTTCTTGCTTATTTAGGGTAACCGGTGTATGATAATTCAGTTGTACCATTTGAAAGTCAGACCGTTGGCTTACATGACAGCGCCTTACGGGGAACGGATTTTTTCCTAGCTATCAGTAATCCCATGGTGTCATCCTTAGGAGGAAACATATTTGAAGTTTACAGAACTAGGCTTAACCGATAGCCTACTTAAAGCAGTTAACCGAGCAGGCTACGAAGAAGCCACTCCAATTCAAGCAGAAACCATTCCAATGGTGCTTGAAGGTAAAGACGTGATTGGTCAAGCTCAAACCGGTACGGGTAAAACCGCTGCGTTTGCGTTACCAATCCTACAACGCTTGGATTTTGACAACCATAATATCCAAGCCTTAGTTATTTCACCAACGCGTGAATTAGCAATCCAAACTCAAGAAGAAATCTTCCGTTTGGGTAAAGACGAACGGGCAAAAGTCCAAGTCGTTTACGGTGGTGCTGACATTCGCCGTCAAATCAGAAATCTGAAACAACATCCCCAAGTAATTGTTGGGACGCCGGGCCGTTTATTAGACCACATCCGGCGTGGTACCGTTAAGTTGGACCACGTGAAGATGCTCGTCTTGGACGAAGCGGACGAAATGTTGAACATGGGATTCTTAGAAGACATCGAATCCATTATCAAACAGGTGCCGGACGAACGCCAAACGATGCTGTTCTCCGCAACGATGCCGCCTGAAATCAAGCGCATCGGGGTTCAGTTCATGAAGGAACCGCACCACGTTAAAATTAAATCAAAAGAAATGACCGCTGATACGGTTGATCAATACTACGTTAAGGCCAAGGAATACGAAAAGTTCGATATTATGACGCGCTTGTTTGATGTTCAGTCCCCTGAACTCACCATCGTGTTTGGTCGGACGAAACGCCGGGTTGATGAATTATCAAAGGGGTTGGAAGCGCGTGGTTACAACGCTGCTGGAATCCACGGTGATTTAAGTCAACAACGACGGACGCAAATTATGCGTCAATTCAAGGCCGGTAAGTTGGATATCTTGGTTGCAACCGACGTGGCTGCCCGGGGACTTGACGTTTCTGGTGTGACCCACGTTTACAACTACGATATTCCTCAAGATCCGGATAGTTATGTTCACCGGATCGGCCGGACGGGTCGTGCGGGGCACAAAGGGGTTTCATTGACCTTCGTGACACCAAACGAAATGGAATATTTGCGGGTCATTGAAAAGTTGACCAAGAAGCGGATGTTACCATTGAAGCCACCAACTGAAGCCGAAGCTTTTGCCGGTCAATTAGCCGCTGCGGAAGCTGACGTTGATACGTTGGTTGCTAAAACGTCGACGGATAAGTTTGCCGACCAAGCTAGTGAGTTATTACAGAAATACGATGCGACCGACTTAGTTGCGGCGTTATTAAACGAATTAACTAAGGATGACGCAACGGCGGTACCCGTTAAGATTACGCCGGAACGGCCATTACCACGCCATAAGGGTGGCGGTAACAACCGTCGGGGTGGTTACCGTGGTAACCGTAACCGGAATAGCAACGGCCGCGGTGGGAACCGTGGCGGTTATTCACACAACGGTCGTAATCGCGATCGTGACCGCGGTGGTCGTGGCGACCGTAAGAGCGGCGGCTACAAGGGTCGTTCACGTGACGACAACCGGAGTAATAACCGTAATCATGATGAAGGGCGTAAGCAAAGCAGCAAGCGGAGCTACACCATTCGGACGAACGATTAAGTTTAAGTAACATGACAAATTAACGTCGTTAAAGACGGATTCGTTTTAAAAAGTCGAGCGTTTGCTCGGCTTTTTTGTTTGGTCACAATGGTAGAATGATACCAAATCAGTTAATGCAAAAGAACCTTCACGTCAGCGTGAAAAGATTGCGTGCTGTTTAACCTTTTATCGTTCCCGTAGCTGTGGTAAATTGGAAACATCAAACGTGATAATTAGTCTTGAAAGGCGGCAGCGGAAAATGATCTACGGAACCGGAATTGACGTGACGGAACTGAACCGGATTCAACAAATTATGGCAGCCGGGTTAAAGCTCGCAGAAAAGGTTTTGACACCGGCCGAATTGGCCGTCTTTACGCGTTATGGTAAAAAACGCCAAGTCGAATTTTTAGCCGGCCGCTTCTCCGCTAAGGAATCTTATAGTAAGGCCTTTGGAACTGGCATCGGCGCTGCGGTTGGCTTTCAAGATATTGAAATTTTAGATAACGCGGCGGGAAAACCGGAAATTACCCGCCACCCGTTTGACGGTCCGGCGTGGATTTCCATTTCGCATACGGATCAACTCGTAATGACACAAGTTATATTGGAAAGAGGCAAAATGTGATGGTTGTAATTGGGGAACACCGCCACACACAAGTCACAGTCGACTTGCAGGCAATTAAAAATAACATTAAAACGGAAATGGATCGTAAGGATCCGCTGACCGAACTCTGGGCCGTGGTCAAGGCCAACGGATACGGACACGGCATTATTCAGGTTGCACAGGCGGCTAAACAAGCTGGTGCCACCGGCTTTTGTGTCGCAATTTTGGACGAGGCACTGGCGTTGAGGGCGGCGGGAATCACCGAACCAATTCTGGTGTTAGGAATCACCGAGCCCGAATACGCACCGTTAATTGCCGAAAAGGATATTTCGGTGGCGGTCGGGTCGCTTGACTGGTTACAAACGGCTAAACACATTTTAGCGGCTAACCAAGTCCGGGTCCCGTTACACGTCCACTTAGCGTTAGATACCGGCATGGGCCGGATCGGGTTTCAGACGCCGACCGAGTTGGCTGCCGCGGTCGCAACGTTACGGGAACCGCAAACCGCGTTTGATTTTGAAGGAATCTTTACCCATTTTGCTACCGCGGACCAGGCTGACGACACCTATTTCACGCACCAGCTGGATAATTGGAAAAAGTTAATTGCAGCGGTGGACGAGTTACCGAAGTACGTGCACGTTTCCAACTCAGCAACTAGTTTATGGCACCAAGCATGTAACGGCAACGTGGTTCGTTTCGGGGTCGCCCTGTACGGATTGAATCCGTCGGGCCGTGAACTGAGCGCGCCTTACTCGTTACAACCGGCACTGTCATTAACGGCCCAGCTCTCGTTCGTTAAAAAACTAGCGAAGGGCAAGTCGATTAGTTACGGTGCAACCTATACCGCGGCTAAAGACGAGTGGATCGGGACGGTTCCGATTGGTTACGCGGACGGTTATGAACGTCGTTTGCAAGGCTTTCACGTGTTAGTGGATGGTCACGTTTGTGAAATCGTGGGCCGGGTCTGCATGGACCAAATGATGGTCCGGTTACCACACGAAGTTCCGGTGGGGACGAAGGTCACCTTAGTCGGGACGGACGGTGATCAGACCATTAGTTTGCAAGATATTGCCGATTATTGTGGAACGATCCATTACGAAATCGCGTGTGGCATCGCTCCCCGGGTTCCCCGGGTCTACGTTGATTAGCGAATAATTTTTAACTTCATTAAAAATAAAATAATGTTTAAATATAAACTACTGCTTGGCCATAAACCGTGGCTGGGTGGTAGTTTTTCCGTTGTTAATCACTATAAAATGACAGTAGTAAATGGTTAGACTAATAATTAGTTGATTAGCCAAAATTAGTAAACGGTTGCTAAAAGTAAAGAATTCATGCTATTATGAGTAGCAAGAATAGTCGTAATTAAAGTACAATGGGGTACTAGGTGTAACTATGGGTGTCAGCACAAAGGGAGATGAGGCGATGGCCGCAGCTGATATTAAGCGTGGTGATATTTTTTATGCAGATCTATCACCAGTCGTTGGATCTGAACAGGGCGGCATGCGTCCGGTGTTAATCGTTCAAAATAACGTTGGGAATCATTATAGTCCTACCGTCATTGTTGCGGCGATTACCGCAAAGGTACAAAAAGCAAAAATGCCGACCCACGTGAACATTAACGCTGCCCATACGGGAATTGAAAAAAATTCGGTAGTGTTATTAGAACAAGTTCGGACGATTGATAAGCAACGCTTAAAGGACCGGGTGACGCATTTAGATGACCAAACGATGCGGCGGGTCAACAACGCTTTGCAAATTAGCATTGGGTTAGCCGACCGTACCAAACGGCATTCACAACGCACCTTGCAACCATAGATGATTGATGGGGATTAGTCTGTTTACATAATTGATCCATTTCGGTGCGAAGACCGAGTCGGGTAAATAGTTAGCGGGACCTGCGTTAGTTGTAATAGTAACTAACGAGGGTCCTTTTTTGAACTAACAAACCGTTGCGTCGTTAAAAATAAGGCGATTAGCGCTTGCGACAAAGTGTCCGCCGTGCTACGATGAAAACCGTTTTTGCATTTTGAATACGTGGTTCGTAACCATCCCACGTTAAAAAACTAGGAGGAATCGTATGACTCAATCAAAAATCCGGCCGTGGATCATTAACGCCCTGGTGGCCGCCATGTACGTGGTACTATGCCTCGGACCAGCGGCACTTAGTTTAGCTTCCGGCGCCATTCAGTTTCGGGTATCGGAAGGCCTGAATCACTTGGCCGTATTTAACCGGAAGTACATTTGGGGCATCGTTGCCGGTGTCATCTTATTTGACGCCTTTGGGCCCGGTGCCAGTCTTTTAAACGTCCTATTTGGTGGGGGCCAATCGCTATTAGCGTTATTAACGTTGACTTGGCTCGCACCCAAACTAAAAACAGTCTGGCAGCGGATGGCTTTAAACATCTTTTTATTCACCGTTTCAATGTTCATGATTGCCCTGATGATTACGCTGATGAGTAGCGGGGTCGCATTTTGGCCGACTTATTTAACGACCGCGTTATCCGAACTCATCATCATGACGGTGACGGCCCCAATCATGTACGGTCTCAACCGGGTCCTACACTTTAGCGACCGCATCAGTTAGTTGTCATCACGGGATAGTTGAAGCCTGATGCATGCTGAAAGGCCCTAACGGGTTGAAACACAGTTCGTTCAAAATTGAATTAAACGTCATTTAAAAAATAGTCAGCGAGTTGAGCCGTTAATAACTCGCTGACTATTTTTATCGTAACTTTGCGACGTGGGACTAGTTAGAACAATGCCCCACCTGGGACGACGCCCGCGAAAAGACCGCGACCAACAACAATTTCACAGCGATATGCCAAAACTTCTCCGGGTGCCTAGATGGAATCTCATTATTTAAATTGGATAAGTAGCCGAGTAGGTTAGAATTGATATTCGTCAGTAAATTGAAAAAGAATTTTCCCATTTACTGACGATTTTTACGCAACGTCATAGATACCTTGAAATTTTTTCTAGTCTTGTATGTAATGGATTAAAGAGTATTTATCGTTATCTAGCGAAAACCAATCTGGTTGGCACTTAGAATCAAGTGTTTTAAGCAACGTGCCATTAAGACTAAGCAAATTAGTGTTTAACGCCCGCCAATGACTAGTCTAAGCCTGGAGGGCTGGGAAATAGGCACTAACTTAGAATCGATAAGCGGAATTTAAAACAGATTGGGTTAACCAATTTAAATTAAATCTGGTAACTTAAAGGCCTTGAACTAAAAAACGCCACTAACGAGTTAACGTTAATGGCGTTATAAAAGTAAGATTATTCGGCTTGTAAGTCTTCCACTTCGATCACTTTAAACTGTTTACGGTTTAAGTTGTCGGTGATGCGTTTTAATTTTTCGGTATCGACATTTTCTGGAAGGGTGAATAACGTCCGGTGACCCAGCGTGCCGTTTTGAACGTCGAGGGTCAAACAACCGGCGATGGACGTGTACTTAGTGATGATTTTGGCCATGGCGGCAAGGTCGCCCCGTTCACCGATGGAAACAACGGTAAGGACGTAGCTGCCGACGTTAACGTTCCAGGATTGCGACAGCATGTCGAGTAACCGGGTATGCGTTAGGATGCCGTAGAAGTAACCGTGTTCGTCAAGCACCGCAATGTATGGCAAGTCTTTGATGGAGAAGAAGACGTTGTAAAAGGCGGCGTCGACTTGAATCGTTTTGGTCGCGTTTTTTAATAATGAGGTAACGGGGAGGGACATGTCACCCCCGAGGGACTTATGGCGATAAATGTGCATTTTATAAATATTGCCGCGGAAAATGTGGCCAGTTTCGTCAAGAATCGGTACACAGCGGAAGCCGGAGTCTTCAAGGACTTGTAAAGCTTCTTCCAAGGTCGAATCAGCAGTGACCGTGGTTAAACGTTCTTTGGGTTTAACGAGAGTTTTTAATAACATAACGGATGATCCCCCAGATTTATTAGTTTGTTTTAATAAATAATACCATAAAATCAAAACTGTTTTGTAGCAATCTGCGCTGGAATGACGGATATAAGCAGTATAAAAGCCAGTCTGAATGGTGCGGACTGGCTTTTATAAATTAAATTTAAATTAGAAAACGATGACGGGTGTCCCAGTTGGAACGGCCGCGAATACTTTGGCCATGACCGATGGTGGGGTGTTGACACAACCGTGCGAACCGTGGGTTTTATACCAGGTTCCACCGTACTTAGTTTGCCATGACGAGTCGTGGATCCCTTCACCGGTATTGTCAAACGGCATCCAGTAGGAAACGGGTTGTGAGTAACTGGAGCCGTCGTCGTTATCACCCTTTAAGGTGGCGTTACGCTGCTTGCTCCAAACGTACCAGACACCGGTTGTCGTGGCGTGTTTGCCGGGCTTACCAGTCACAACGTCGGTTGAGACCTTTAATTTACCGTCTACGTAGACCCACATGTGCTGGTTGACCTTATCGACCTCAATGTAGGTATTTCCGATGTCGGTCCCCTTGTTGTTGTAACCGGAACCGTTGATCAACGGTGAACGGGTAAAGTCTTTACCGGCTAAGATTTCTTTGGAAAGGGCCTTGGCTTCGGCGTTGGTTTTGATTGTCCAACCGTAGAAGCCACCGCTGACCTTGACCGTACCACGCTTGGTACTTTTGAACGTGCGGGTCGTGTGGTAGGTGTGATACTTAGCGTTTAATTGTTTAACGTAACTTAAAACGGCACTCTGATCCAAAGTAACGTTTCCCTGTTGATCAACTTTGATCCAACTAAGGATCGTATCGTGAGGAATCGTGAATTTGTGGCCGTTGATCTTATACGTGGCCGTTTCGACCGCGTACTTTTGGGACTTGCGTTGCGCCAATTTTAAATTAGCGTTAGTACTCGTAACGGTGGGGCTGACGTAGGCGTCCTTTAAACTAATTTGACTCTTGCCTTCACTTAGTGATTTAACGACGAGTTTTTTGAGTTTGGATTGACTTAATTCCGTCCCTTGGACTTCTTTTTTTATGGCGACCGCGTTATTTTTGTAAACTAACTTAGCGTTTTCGGTTTTAGTCCGGTGCGTTTGGTTGGCCTTAGTCGTAATTTTTTTGAGTAAGGTCTGTAAATCGGTCTTGGCAATTGTTAAATTACCGACGGCCGCGTCATTGGCTGCCTGCGCGGAAGTTAGTAACGCAACGGGCCAACTCCAATAGTTTTGTTTGGAAACTAACTGACTTAAATCTTTTTTGGTGTTAATGGAAATACCGGCCGACTTGCTTGTAAAACTGTACTGCGTTTGTCCGTTTTCTACGATGTGGTAGGTGCGGTGTTCTAAAGCGTGATTCACTTTAGGAGCGGCCTGAGCGGCGGTTTGACCACTGACGTCGATCCCAGCAACTTCGGTATTGGGTAAGAACGTCCGCTGGTTTTGCCAGATTAGGCTGGTAGCAGCGTAGGCCACGATAAGAATGCCGAGAATGCTGCCACCAATGATGAGCCCGCGTTTGTGCTTCATGATAATGTTGGCCTCCGTTTGGTTTGTAATATTTTCACCTTATAACAGAATCCCACGAAGTGCAAACCCTAAGGCTGGTGTTGATGGGGTGAAAACACAAAGAAAGCGCATTTTGCGCATTAAGTCGTCATAAAAGATCGTGACTGGTAGTCATTGTTTATAACGTTGACGGGCTGAGCCAGTGCATAAAAAAAGAACCCGGAAAATTTCCGGGTTCGGTGTAATTTAAAACTATTTGTTATCGAGTGCAGCTAAGCCGTCCGTCAAAACCTTCTTCAAGGTTGCAGCGGAGTCTTGCATTTTCTTCATTTCGTCGGCTGAAAGCGGGGATTCGATGATCTGCTTCAAGCCGGTGCCACCGATGACTGCGGGAGTACCGATGTAAATGTCGTTTAAGCCGTATTGGCCGTCCATGTAGGCACCAACTGGCAAGATGGCATTTTCGTCGCGGAGAATGGCCTTGGAGATCCGCATTAAGGCGGTCCCAATACCGTAGAAGGTCGCACCCTTCAAGTTGATGATGTCGTAAGCCTTGTTACGAACGCCATCTTCAAGTTCGGCAAGGTCGGCTTCTGAAACGCCGTTTTCCTTAGCAACGTCCTTAACTGGACGCGTCCCAATGGTAGCCGTTGAGTAGGCAGCAAATTCAGAGTCGCCGTGTTCACCCATGATGTAAGCATCAACGGAACGTGGATCAACGTTGAATTTCTTACCTAAGGCAACCCGGAGACGGGAGGAATCTAAGGAAGTCCCGGAACCGATAACGCGGTCCTTCGGGAAACCAGAGAATTTCCAAGTAGCGTAAGTCAAAATGTCAACCGGGTTAGCGGCAACTAAGAAGATGCCGTCGAAACCGGAGTCGACGATTGGTTTTACAATGGAAGACAGAATGTTTAAGTTCTTGTTAACTAAGTCTAAACGTGATTCGCCGGGCTTTTGTGGGGCACCAGCAGTGATCACAACTAAATCAGCGTCTTTGCAATCGCTGTATTCACCCGAATAAATCTTCTTGGGAGCGGTGAATGCTTGGGCGTCTTCAAGGTCCAGGGCGTCACCCTTGGTGCGGTCCTTGATGACATCAACAATTACAAATTCTTCAGCAATTCCTTGCTGTGCCATGGCAAAAGCGTAACTGGATCCAACGGCGCCGTCGCCGACTAACACAACTTTTTGATGATTTGGCATGCTTGTCAAAATAAGTCATCCTCTCGTAACGAAAATTTGTCTTTCAACGATTAGATTATACCATGATTAACAATCACAAGTCGCTAATTTTTACACGCTTTTAATAAATTTATCACAAATTGACGAGCGCACGTTTGGCGGGCGTTTACGTGGGGATTGTGGTATACTGATTGCACTAAATAAGCGTTATGAAAATGACCGCACTTTTTGAGGGTCGTAACGCATTTTTCAGGCTTGAAAAATAAGCAACAGGCGGATCGCCGAATCAGGGTAAGTCCCGATTCGGCCTGTTTGGTATGCCAAGGATAATGGGAGCAGTTAATCACATGAAAATGATCGTAGGATTGGGTAATATCGGAAACAAGTACGCACAGACGCGCCACAACGTTGGCTTCATGGTCGTTGACGAAGTGGCCCAGCGGTTAAACGCCGATTTTCAGACGAGTAAGTTTGAGGCGGAGGTCGCAACGGCCTTTAAAGACGGCGAAAAAGTAATGATTGTTAAACCGTCAACTTATATGAACGATTCGGGCCGGGCGGTTGGTCCCCTGATGAGTTACTACAACGTGGCCCCGGCTGACCTCTTAGTCGTGCACGACGACCTTGATTTACCGTTGGGCAAGGTGCGGCTAAAACAAAAGGGTTCGGCTGGTGGTCATAACGGGATCAAGAGCATTATTAATCACGTGGGGGATCAGAAGTTTAAACGCGTTAAGGTGGGCATCGACCACCCGCAAAAAATGAGCGTGGTCGACTACGTGTTGGGAAAATTTTCACCAGCACAACAAGCCGCCTTTAACGACGCCAAGATTACGGCGGTAGCCGCCATTGAAGCTTGGCTTACCACGGGGGACTTTGCCGCGGTCATGAATCAGTATAACTAGTCAGGGAGGAAGTCACATGGATATCGAAGCGATTGTTGAGCAAACGCCCGACTTTCAAACAATTTTAGCGGGCATTAGCCCGAAGAGTCGTCAGCTCATTACCGGCTTAAACGGTTCTGCACGTACGGTTTATTTAAGCGCGTTATTTCATCAATTGACGCATTCTTTATTGATCGTGACGGACAACCTCTTTCATGCGAGTCAAATGGTCGACGATTTGAGCGGTCTGTTGGATGACGACCAGGTCTTTTTATTCCCCGCCGAAGAAATGATGGCGTCGGAAATTGCAACCAGTTCTCCCGAATACCGAGCGCAACGAGTACGGGCGGTCAACGCGTTACTGCGGGATACCCCGGCCATTGTGGTGACCTCGGTCTCGGGGGCCCGGCGGTTCTTACCACCGGTTGAACAATTTAAAGCGGCGACTCTACCGCTAAAAGTGGGTGGCGACCTCGATCTTGAAAAGCTCCAACACCAGTTACACGACATGGGCTACGTTAAAGAACAGTTAGTTGCGCGTCCCGGTGATTTCGCGGTGCGGGGGTCAATTGTTGATATTTATCCCCTGGATGCGGATTACCCGTTGCGGCTCGATTTATTTGATACCGAGATCGATACGTTAAAGTACTTTGATCCGGCGACGCAACGGTCGGTGGAAAACTTGGATGATTATACGGTGTTGCCGGCCACTGATTTTATTTTAACGACCGCCATGCTTCAAACCGGAGCCAAACGCTTAAAAGCCGCGATGGCAACGGAAAGTAAGCAGTTAAAACCCGCGGAACGTCAAGAATTAGCGGATAACTTGGCTCAACCCTTAGCCGATATGGAAAAGGGCTTAATTGGCAGTGATTTACTATTATATGGTGATTATTTATACGACCGTAAAACGAGTCTCTTTGATTACGTGGCCCCTGACGGTGTCGTGATTTTTGACGAATATTCCCGAATTTTGGACAGTGAGCAACAGTTGCTGAGTCAAGAAGCCGACTGGGTAACGGATCAGCTGGCGCACCACCGGGTCCTGTCCACGGCAACTTACGGGAATGAGATGCGAGACTTGCTGCGTGACGACCAACACGCCCAGGTGCTGATTTCACTATTTCAAAAGGGAATTGGTAACGTAAAGTTAGCGCAGGTGACCAACGTCCGGACACGGCCGATGCAGGAGTTCTTTGGCCAACTTCCGACGCTAAAAACGGAACTGGACCGGTGGCATAAATTAAAGCAAACCGTGGTGCTAATGGTTTCGGAAGCGGAGCGGTTAACCAAGGTCAGCAACACGCTGGATGATTTTGAAATTCAAGCCGTCATGACAAAGGCGGAAAACCTTCAGCCGGGTGTCGTCCAAATCGTGGAAGGCAGCCTGCAAAATGGGTTTGAATTTCCAGACGGGCACTTAGTGGTGATCACCGAACAGGAAATGTTCAAGAAGGTCACTAAAAAGCGGCCCCGTCGCCAGACCTTGGCCAACGCGGAACGGCTGAAAAGCTATACCGACTTAAAACCCGGGGACTTCGTGGTCCACGTTAATCACGGGATTGGGAAGTACGTCGGGATGCAAACGCTGGAAGTCGATGGGGTCCACCAGGACTACATTACGATTGCCTATCAGAATAACGCGAAGATTTTTATCCCGGTGACCCAGTTAAACCTGGTTCAGAAGTACGTTTCTTCGGAATCTAAAACACCCCATATCAATAAGTTGGGGGGAACTGAGTGGACGAAGGCCAAACGCAAGGTCGCGGCTAAGATTGAAGATATTGCGGATGAACTCGTGGAGCTCTACGCGAAGCGGGAAGCCGAAAAGGGCTATGCTTTCCCACCAGACGATAGCTATCAAGATGATTTTGATAACGAATTTCCGTACGCGGAGACGCCGGACCAACTGCGGAGTATCAATGAAATCAAGCACGACATGGAACGGCCTAAGCCGATGGACCGGCTATTGGTCGGTGACGTGGGTTACGGGAAAACCGAAGTGGCGCTCCGGGCAGCTTTTAAAGCGATTGAAGCTGGTAAACAGGTGGCGTTTTTGGTGCCAACGACCATTCTGGCGCAACAACACTACGAAACCATGCTGAACCGCTTTGAAGGTTATCCGGTCAACGTTGGCATGTTGTCACGGTTCCGGACGCCCAAAGAAATGAAGGAGACGGTCCAGCAACTAAAGGACGGCGAGTTGGACATTGTCGTTGGGACCCACCGGTTACTCTCAAAGGACGTCGACTTTGCCGACTTAGGCCTGCTGATCATTGATGAGGAACAACGGTTTGGGGTCAAGCATAAGGAACGGCTCAAGGCGTTAAAGGCGAGTGTTGACGTGTTGACATTAACGGCGACACCGATTCCGCGGACCCTGCACATGTCAATGCTGGGTGTGCGGGACTTGTCGGTCATTGAGACCCCACCGACTAACCGTTACCCCATTCAGACCTACGTCATGGAGCAAAATTACGGCGTAATCAAGGAAGGTATCGAGCGGGAAATGCAACGTAACGGGCAGGTCTTTTACTTGCATAACCGGGTACACGATATTGACAAGGTCGTCGCGCAGATCAAAGACTTGGTACCCGAAGCTGCGGTGGCACACATCGACGGTCAGATGCCCGAATCGCAGTTGGAGGGGATTCTTTACGACTTCATTCGCGGTGAGTACGACGTGCTGGTCACGACGACCATTATTGAAACGGGGGTCGACATTCCGAACGTCAACACTTTATTCGTAGAAAACGCCGATCGAATGGGCTTGTCACAACTTTACCAGTTGCGGGGCCGAATCGGGCGCAGTAGTCGGGTCGCGTACGCCTACTTTACTTATCAGCAGAATAAGGTTTTAACCGAAGTGGGTGAAAAACGCCTGCAAGCCATTAAGGACTTTACCGAACTCGGGTCCGGCTTTAAGATCGCGATGCGCGACCTTTCGATTCGGGGAGCCGGGAACCTCTTAGGTAAGCAGCAGCACGGATTCATTGATTCCGTTGGGTACGATTTATATACTCAAATGTTGTCGGAAGCCGTCGCTAAGAAGCGGGGACAACAGGCGAAAGTCAAGACCGATGCAACCATTGAGTTGGGTATCGAAGCCTACCTGCCAACCAGTTACATTGAAGACGAACGGCAAAAGATCGAAATTTATAAACGAATTCGCCAGTTGGAAAATAATGACCAGTACATGGAAGTCCAGGACGACTTGATGGACCGGTTCGGTGATTATCCTGACGAAGTTGCCAGTTTACTAGCCGTCGGACGGTTGAAGATGTTGGCTGATGACGCCTTGATCGAGAAAATTCAGCGGGCCGACAGTGATCTGCACTTGACGCTGTCTAAACAGGGAACTGCCAAACTAGATACTAAAGATATCTTTAAAGCTCTTGCAAAAACGAAATTACGAGCGACAGTCGGAATCGATGATGATAAAATGAAGGTTAAATTAGTGATCCAGCCGAAAATGCAAACTAAAGAATGGCTGGAGCAGCTGACCCAGTTCGTCCAGCAGTTAGGTGCGATTTTAACCCCCGCGGATGATTCGGCCAGTGCACCGGTCAAGTGATCGGTAGAAGGGATTTGTTATGCCAAAGGAACACCTGAACACCATGTTCCGGGGTGCCCTCATTTTATCGATTTCGTCACTCGTGGCGAAAATCTTGAGCGCGGTATACCGGATTCCGTTACAAAACATGGTGGGAAATACCGGGTTTTACGTTTATCAGCAAATCTACCCGATTTATGGTATCGGGATGACCTTCGCGTTAAACGGCTTTCCCAACTTCATTTCAAAATTAGTCGCTGAACAACCGGACGAAACCAGCAAGTCGTTGGTGACCAGGCGGGCCTTCCACATTTTAAGTGGCTTATCATTAGTCATTTTTCTGGGGTTGCAACTGGGCGCAAACTGGATCGCCATTCGGATGGGTGACGTTCGGCTCGCACCAATCGTCAGTTCGGTTGCGTGGATGTTCATTTTTATGCCGTGGTTGGCAACCGGGCGGGGTTACTATCAGGGACAGTTCTTGATGGGCCCCACCGCGGTGTCCCAATTGATTGAACAAGTCGTGCGGGTCGGGGTTATTATTATGGCCGCCTACTTTAGTATTCACCGTGGGTGGGATGATTATCACATGGGAACCTGGGCGATGAGCTCGGCCGCCTTTGCTGCCATCTGTTCGTCACTCGTCTTTACCGGTTTCGGGCTTAAGCACTTATTAGCGCCCGCGCCCACTGCGACCCGTCCGCTGCCAAGTTACCGGAAACTCACGAAACGGTTCATCGTTGAGGGGGGGACCCTGTGCCTCGTTGCAGCGGTCGTCATTTTGTTGCAACTGATTGACTCGTTCTCCGTCATGAAAGGGTTGGTTGCTCAGGGCCAGTTACCGGAAATTGCCAAGTCACTCAAAGGGGTCTTTGACCGGGGCCAGCCCTTAGTACAACTAGGGTTAGTAGTAGCCACGTCGTTTTCAGCCACCCTGTTACCAGCGCTAACCAACGCGTTAGCCAAGCGGCAATTCATTGAATTTAAACGGCACACCCAGGCCATGGTGCACGTGAGTTTAGCCCTTTCAATGGCGGCAACGGTCGGCTTAATCGTACTAATGCCCCAAATTAACCGGTTGTTGTTTGGCTCGTTAGAAGGCACGACCGCGCTCCGAATTTACGTTTTGAGCATTATTTTCGCAGCGCTGATCACAACCTATACCAGTGTGTTACAAAGTTTGAACCAGTACACCGCGATGATTATTGGAATCGTGGCCGGCCTGGTAACTAAATTGGCCCTTAACTACACCTTAGTCGTACGTTACGGAATCAACGGCGCCAGTCTCGTGACGGCGTTAAGTTTAGCCGTGATGTTTGGCATTATGTGGTTGGGTTCGCCGGATGATCTACAACAAGTTTTATTAGAAAGCGGCTACGTGATCAAGCTGTTAGCGATTAGCGCCGCGATGGGCATCGTCGTACTGATCAGCAGCCATGAGATTCAAGCGCTCGTCGGTCCCGCCATGGCAAATAACCGGGGCATTGCCGGGATCATCACGCTCGTTGGCGTGGTCATCGGCATCATTGTCTTCGTTGGTGGTGCGGTGGTTGTTCGACTATTCTCGATTCGGGAGTGGCTAGTGCTACCATACGGCAAACGCTTGATCAAAGCCGTTGCAAAAGGAAAGGAACATCATTCATGAGTATGCGTTTAGATAAGTTTTTAAAAGTTTCACGGATTATTAAGCGGCGTTCCGTCGCTAAAGAAATTGCGGATAAGGGGCGGATTCAAATCAACGGCAAAGTTGCCAAATCATCAAGCAACGTGAACGTTGACGATGAGTTAATTATCGGTTTTGGCAATAAAACGTTAACGGTCAAGGTGACCCAGTTGATTGAAACGACCAAGAAAAACGATGCCGAACTCATGTATGACATCGTGAGCGAAGATTATAAAACGGATTATCGGCAACCGTTTAGTGATTAATGGGGAT
Organism: Lactiplantibacillus garii; assembly: GCF_003885105.1. Taxonomy (GTDB): domain Bacteria; phylum Bacillota; class Bacilli; order Lactobacillales; family Lactobacillaceae; genus Lactiplantibacillus; species Lactiplantibacillus garii. Next base: position 9,850 of record NZ_QWZQ01000022.1, on the reverse strand, counting down.
GCTTTGGTTGATTGATATGGCCCCAAACATTGGTTTAATCGAAATGATGTCGTTTACACCGCCGGTTGAAGTTGTTATAATTTAGGCAACCCAATTTGAAAGGACTGCACCAGCATGACGAACGGTTCACGCAGCAAAATCAAACAGTTAGATAACGATTATTCGCGTCAAGTTGCCAGCGACTATCAGGGTCAAAAGCAGCGGGTCGCTCAGGTTCGACGTCGGCGGTTTGTTTTGATTGTCGCGGTATTTGGCGCGTTAATGTTACTCTTTGGCTATCAACTGATCAATACGCGCGTGAGTTTGCACCAAGTGAACCGTGAAGTGGCGACCAGTCAGGTCAAGTTGAAACGGGCCCAACAAAAAAATGGCCAGCTAGAAACGCAAATCAAACAACTCAATAATAAAGATTATTTACAAAAATTATTGCGGTCAAAGTACGATTACACGAAGAGCGGCGAAACGGTTTATAGCTTACCAAATGATAATGCAGCCGATGTAACCGCTAATTAGTCGGGGTTGCGGTCTGCTTTTAACGGGTAGACCACTTTTTGTTGCGAGTTAAAATGTTTAACTCGATATTTCACAAAGTATGCTATACTAAAACCATTATTTCATAGGAGGAACAACTTTTTTTATGGCAATTGAAGTAGGTACGAAAGTCACTGGTAAGGTATCCGGGATCACCAACTTTGGTGCGTTCGTGAACCTGGGTAATAATCAAACGGGGCTGGTTCATATCAGTGAAGTTTCCGATGGCTTTGTTAAGGATATCCACGATGTTTTGAGTGTGGGCGACGAAGTGACTGTCAAAGTATTATCCGTTGGTAACGATGGTAAGATTGGTTTGTCAATTCGCAAAGCGGTCGACCACCCACAGGGTGAACACGGCCATGGTGACCATCGTAATTCCCATCAGGGTGGTAACCACCAAGGTAATAATCACGGTCGCTCCGATCGTAACGAACACCAAAGCAACGGTAATCACCGTGAACGGCCAAATAATTTTCATTCGCGGGGAGGTAACGGCGGTGGCCGCTACCAATCACGGCAACATGAAAATAAAAAAGAGGACTTTGATTCATTAATGTCCGGCTTCTTAAAGGAAAGTGAAGACCGTCTGGCAACGTTGAAACGCAATACTGAAGGTAAACGTGGCGGCCGGGGCGGTCGGCGTAGCTAAAACACGTACTTGAAGTGTTACTTGCCATTAATTTAGTTTAAATGTAATTAAGTACGGACGTGACGCAAACGGGTCACGTCCGTCTTTTTTTAACTTGTTACGGGAAGGTGAGAATGTGACCCCAGTTCAACAATTTAATCGGCAACTGGCGCAATCGCGACTACTGTACCCGACTAAAACGGTGGTCGTCGCCGTTTCGACCGGGGTTGATTCGATGGTGTTGCTGACTTTGCTACAACGGCTGCCGGTACGTCAACGTCCCCGCATCATTGTGGCTCACGTTAATCATCATTTACGCCGGCAGAGTCAGCGGGAAGCCGCTTTTTTGACTCGGTACTGTGCTGAACACCACTTAACGTTACAGGTTACGGATTGGCCGGTTCAATCACACCCCCAAACCGGAGTGGAGGCGGCGGGCCGTGCATTTCGGTACCACTTTTTTGAACAAGTCATGGCCACGACGGGCGCGGTAGCTGTGTTGACGGCACACCACGCCAACGATCAGGCGGAAACTTATTTGATGAAGTTAGCCCGAGGGGGTGACGTTGCGCAGTTAACGGGCATTGCTCCACAACGACCGTTTGCTGGTGGTCAGCTGATTCGACCATTGTTAACGTGGTCGAAGCAAACAATTCGGGCGTACGCCGCCGCGCAGGAAATTCAATTTTACGAGGATGTCACTAATCAGGACGTCCAGTTTACCCGTAACCGGATTCGTCAACGGGTCGTCCCCGAGTTAACGACGGTCAACCCTGAATTTTTGACGCACGTGGCGGGGTACCAGCAACAGTTGCGGCAGTTGTTAACGGCCAAAAGTGAGATGGTCGCGTACTTGTTACCGCACGTGGTCACGGAGACGGAAACCGTCAATTTAGCGGCTTTGCAACGGGTGCCGGCAGCGTGGCAGTTACCACTACTACGCGCCTGGCTTCATCAGCGTACGCACGAGCTGTTTAGCGAGGAGAAGCTGCGTCCGGTAATGCACTGGTTGCAAAATACCAACCACCCGACCGGAACACTACCAGTCAACGGTACCGTTGATTTAGTGAAACAGGTTGATATCATTGACGTTCGTCCGCATAAAAAAAGGGTTAAAAAGTTAATGCCCGGTGAAAAAATTATGGTAGACTTAAACCAATGGCAGAAAATTACTGCGACTCAAACCGCGGGTCTTTTTTCACACCCGACCGTTGCCGCTGGGCAGCCCTTACGGTTGGTCGAGCAAGACTGGCCGTTGTACTGGCGGCCGTGGCGAGCGGGTGATCAACTCACGTTGCGTGGGGGTGGTCACCAAAGTGTTCGCCGGGTCCTGATTGATCAAAAATTACCGGCTGAGCAGCGGTCACGGGTACGGGTGTTGGTGAATGCTCACGAACAGGTCTTGTGGGTCGTTGGTCATAAATTTACTTATCGTGACCACGATTTTGGCACGCAAACAGTATTTTTAGCCTTAAAACATGGGAGTTGAAAGGAGTACATCTGAAACGATGAACAACGACATTGAACGAGTACTTTATAGTCGCGAGGAAATCCATCAGGTTGCACAGAAACTTGGAAAAGAACTAACGACCGCTTATGCTGGCAAGAACCCATTAATTATTTGTGTACTCAAGGGTGCCGTCTTATTCACTACGGATATTATCCGGGAAATGGATATTTACGCGGATCTTGATTTCATTAACCTATCTAGTTATGGGAATGAGACCATTTCAAGTGGTGAGGTTCAGTTAACTAAGGACCTGGATGCGGACGTGACTGGCCGGGACGTGTTAGTGATTGAGGATATTATTGATACGGGTCGGACGCTGAAGTTTTTAGTAGACTTATTAAAACGCCGGGACGTCAACTCCGTTAAGGTCTGCACACTGTTGGATAAACCAGCGGGGCGCCTCGTGGATATTAAGGCTGATTACATTGGTTTTGAAGTACCAAATGAGTTCGTGGTGGGGTACGGTTTGGATTACGCGGAACGTTACCGTAACCTACCGTACGTCGGAATTTTGAAGCCCAAAATTTACGAGCATTAATAATTGGTCAATGATAGTCAAATGTGCTATTATTTAGACTATCGAAGAATAGTACCGTGCTTTTAAACAGTATATAAAAGTTTCGATGAAGGAGGCACATATGAACAATCGACGCAATGGACTCTTTCGTAATAGCTTATTTTATATTTTGATCTTCTTAAGCTTGATGGGGATTATCTACTTCTTCTTTGGTGGAAATTCCAGCTCACAGACCCAAAATATTCGCTATAGCGAATTTGTCAAACAATTAGACAAGGATAACGTTAAGAACGTTAGTATCCAGCCTAGTGGTGGCGTCTACAAGGTAACGGGTTCATACCGTAAGGCACAATCAACTTCTTCCGCTAACGCGTTAGGGATTAAGAGTGCTTCAACGAAGACCACGTCGTTTTCAACAACGATGTTGGAAAATAATTCAACGGTTGATCAAGTTTCCAAGTTGGCGGCAAAACACAACGTTAACTTAACGGCCAAGGCCGAAGAGTCTAGCGGAATCTGGGTCACGCTGTTAATGTATATCGCGCCATTGATCCTGTTTGTATTCCTGTTCTACATGATGATGGGACAAGCCGGACAAGGCGGCGGTAACAACCGGGTCATGAACTTTGGTAAGACCAAGGCTAAACCAGCCGATAGTAAACAAAACAAAGTTCGTTTCTCCGACGTTGCCGGTGAAGAAGAAGAAAAACAAGAATTGGTCGAAGTCGTCGAATTCTTGAAAGATCCGCGTAAGTTCGTGTCACTGGGCGCCCGGATCCCATCGGGGGTATTACTCGAGGGGCCTCCGGGTACTGGTAAGACGTTGCTTGCCAAAGCGGTTGCCGGTGAAGCCGGCGTGCCGTTCTTCTCGATTTCTGGTTCCGATTTCGTCGAAATGTTCGTCGGGGTTGGTGCTAGCCGGGTTCGGGACTTGTTTGATCAAGCCAAGAAGAACGCACCATCAATCATCTTTATTGATGAAATTGATGCCGTTGGGCGGCAACGTGGTAACGGCATGGGCGGTGGCCACGACGAACGTGAACAAACTTTGAACCAATTATTGGTTGAAATGGATGGGTTCACGGGTAACGAAGGCGTTATCGTCATGGCTGCTACTAACCGTTCCGATGTTTTGGACCCTGCTTTGCTACGTCCAGGTCGTTTTGACCGGAAGATCTTAGTGGGCCGTCCGGACGTTAAGGGCCGTGAAGCCATTTTGAAAGTCCATGCTAAGAACAAACCGTTGGCTGCCGATGTTGATTTGAAAGAAATTGCTAAGCAAACGCCAGGGTTCGTGGGTGCCGATCTTGAAAACTTATTGAACGAAGCGGCGTTACTTGCTGCTCGTCGTAATAAGAAGCAAGTCGACGCGTCCGACTTAGATGAAGCCGAAGACCGGGTTATCGCCGGGCCGGCTAAACACGACCGGGTGGTCAGCAAGCAGGAACGGGAAACCGTCGCCTACCACGAAGCTGGACATACGATTGTTGGGTTGGTCTTAAACGATGCGCGGGTCGTGCATAAAGTTACGATCGTGCCACGGGGCCGTGCTGGCGGTTACGCCATCATGTTACCGCGTGAAGACCAAATGCTAATGTCAAAACGCGATGCCAAGGAACAGATGGCTGGTTTAATGGGTGGCCGGGCCGCCGAAGAAATTATCTTTGACGCCCAATCATCCGGTGCTTCCAATGACTTTGAACAGGCAACGCAAATTGCCCGGGCCATGGTCACCCAATACGGGATGAGTGAAAAACTCGGACCGGTTGAGTTGGAAAACGCCAACCAGCAAGCTGCTTACCAACAAGGGATGGGTGCAAACGCCTTTTCACAACACACGGCACAGTTGATTGATGACGAAGTTCGCCGGTTAGCGGAAGAAGCTCACCAGACGGCTACCGATATCATTCAGTCGCACCGTGAACAGCATAAGGTGATTGCGGAAGCCCTCTTGAAGTACGAAACTTTGGATGAAAAGCAAATTCTTAGTCTGTTTAAGACTGGTAAGATGCCTGAAAAGGATAGTGCAAGCCAATTCCCTAGTGAAAAAGCCGCTACCTTTGAAGAATCCAAACGCGAATTGGAACGTCGTGAAGCCGAAAAGCAGGCGACGATCCAATCCAGCGAAGCGACTGATAAGGGTGAAGTGGCCTCAGAAGCACCTGCTGAAAGCAGTGCCGCTGAGCAGCCAACCTTCCCAAGTGAATCACAAGCTGGTTCTGAAGCATCTGATTCGGCGGAATCTGCGGATTCAACCGTTGACGATCACGAGACTGGTTTACCGGGTGAAGACGGTGCTGAAAGTGCCGCTCCAAAGTCCGATGATTCAAATCACAATAGTCAAGCTTAATAAATCAAGCTGTAAAAGAGCCGGGACTTTGTCTCGGCTCTTTTTATGCGGTATGATATTGCAGAATATTAAATGTGAGATAGGAGTATTTAAATGGCAGATTATTTAGTAAAGAGTGTGGCCGGGAACGAAATGTTTCGGGCCTACGCCGTTAGCGCAACTGAAATTGTAAGGGAAGCCCAGCGCCGCCACGATACGTGGAGCGCTGCTTCGGCAGCACTCGGTCGTAGCTTGGTCGGAACGCTGCTACTAGCTTCTTCGGTGTTAAAGGGTGAAGAACGAATGACCGTTAAAATTAACGGAAACGGCCCGGTGGGTGGCATTGTGATCGACGGTAATGCTAACGGAACGGTCAAGGGTTACCTGCAACACCCCCACGTACACTTGCCGCTGAACGCTAAGCATAAGATTGACGTGAAGGGGGCCGTTGGGACCGACGGCTTTTTATCCGTGACAAAGGATCAGGGGGTCGGTGATCCGTTTACCGGAACCGTGCAACTTGTTTCGGGTGAATTGGGTGAAGACTTTACTTACTATCTAGCCCAGTCGGAGCAAATCCCGTCGGCAGTCGGATTGTCGGTTTTTGTGAACGACGATAATACGATTGGTGTGGCCGGTGGGTTCCTTGTTCAGGTGTTACCAAACGCGACTGACGAGGCAATCGATACGCTGGAAGCTAAGTTAAAGGACATGCCGTTAGTTTCACAGCTTTTGCGGGAAGGTAAAACACCGGAAGACATCCTAAACCAGTTGTTTGATGGGGACGTCAAGGTACTTGATACGATGCCCGTTAAGTTTGAATGCGACTGCTCGAAGGAACGGTTTGCGGAAGCCTTAATGGCGTTGCCAAAACACGAAGTCCGTGACATGATCGATCAGGATCACGGTGCCACCGCGGTCTGTCACTTCTGTGGTAACCAGTATCACTTTAGTGAAGCTGAATTAGAGGCCGTGTTGTCCCGTTCTAAGGGGAAGGATTAATTATGGTCGGTAACGGTCCGTGGCAGATTGGGGACGTCACTATCCCCAACCGGTTAGTTGTTGCCCCGATGGCGGGAGTGACGAACGCCGCCTTTCGGGTGATCTGTAAAGATTTTGGTGCGGGCCTGGTCGTGTGTGAAATGATTTCGGACCGGGGAATCATGTATAACAATCAGAAAACGCTCGACATGATGTTCGTTGATCCCAAGGAGCACCCGATGAGTATCCAAATTTTTGGCGGCTCTAAGGAGACCCTGGTTAAGGCGGCACAGTTCGTGGACCAGCACACGACGGCCGACATCATTGACATTAATATGGGGTGTCCGGTCAACAAGGTGGTTAAAACCGACGCTGGTGCTAAGTGGCTGTTAGACCCCGGTAAAGTGTACGAAATGGTTGCGGCGGTAACGGCTTCGGTGGCTAAGCCGGTGACGGTCAAGATGCGGACTGGTTGGGATGACCAGCACGTCTACGCGGTGGAAAACGCCCGGGCAGCCGAACGGGCGGGAGCGGCAGCGTTGGCTATGCATGGCCGGACCCGGAAACAAATGTATCGTGGTCATGCGGATTGGGACGTGTTGAAGCGCGTCGCGGATAGCTTGACGATTCCGTTTATGGGGAACGGTGACGTTCAGACTCCCCAGGATGCCGAAAAAATGCTGACCAAAGTGGGTGCCGACGCCGTGATGATTGGCCGGGCTGTTGAGGGTAATCCGTGGATGCTACGACAAACGGCGCACTATTTGGCGACCGGTGAATTACTGGCTGCTCCTAGTCCGGCGGAAAAAATGCAGACGGCGCAGGAACACCTGCAACGATTGGTAACCTTAAAGGGTGAACGGGGAGGCTGTCACGAATTTCGTGAACAGGCACCGTACTATTTAAAAGGAATTCCCCGTTCGGCCCGGACCAAGGTTGCGTTAATGGAGGCCCAGTCGTTCGCGGAGATGCAGACGATTTTGCGGGAGTTTTCCGAGCGGACGGCAACTTATTTGGCAACTCACGCGGTAAAGTGAAGAATTCACTTGCATTTTTGCAACTTGACTGTGAAAATTAACATGTAGTGATTGTTTAGGTACAGGTAAACTGTACGCTAACTAGAAATGGAGGAACACTAGTGGCACGACAAGAACAGACGATGAACGACCAACTTAAGGTTCGTCGCGACAAGATGAATGAACTGCGTGAAGAGGGCATTGATCCCTTTGGTCACCGGTTTGAACGAACAGATTTAGCCCAGGACTTGCATGATAAATACGGGGACATGGACAAAGACGACTTAGACGCAAAGCACGTAACAGCAACCATTGCGGGTCGGATGCAGGCCAAACGTGGTAAAGGTAAGGTTGGTTTTGCGGACATTTGGGACCGTTCCGGTAAAATGCAATTATATATCCGGAAAGACGTGGTCGGGGAAGACACGTACCACATTTTCAAACGTTCCGACATTGGTGACTTTTTAGGGATTACCGGGGAAGTCTTTAAGACGGACTTTGGTGAATTGACGATCAAAGTTACCAGATTAACGTTCTTATCAAAGGCGTTACGGCCACTGCCAGATAAGTTCCACGGATTACAAAATGTGGAACAGATTTACCGCCAACGTTACTTAGACCTGATTTCTAACCGGGATAGCTTTAACCGTTTCTTGAAACGGACCAAGATTATTTCGGCAATTCGGCACCACTTGGATGGTCAAGGTTTTACCGAAGTGGAAACTCCGATGTTGCATAACCAGGCTGGTGGTGCGGCGGCCCGTCCGTTTATCACGCACCACAACGCGTTAAACATTGACTTATACTTGCGGATCGCACTGGAATTACACCTCAAACGGTTGATTGTTGGTGGGATGGAAAAGGTTTATGAAATTGGTCGGGTTTTCCGTAATGAAGGGATGGACCGTGAACATAACCCTGAATTTACGATGATGGAAACTTACGTGGCGTACTATGATTTCCACGACGTGATGGACGAAACGGAAGGCATTTTCAAGGCCGCTGCCGACGCCGTAACTGACGACGGTATCGTAACGTACCACGATCAAAAAGTGGACTTTAACCAGCCGTTCCACCGGATTCACATGGTGGACGCCATTAAGGAAAAGACTGGAATCGACTTCTGGCAACCAATGTCACTGGAAGATGCCCGTAAATTGGCGGATGAACACCACGTGAAGTACGAAAAGTACTGGAAAGTTGGTCACATCATCAACGCCTTCTTTGAAGAATTCGTTGAAGATACGTTAAACGAACCGACTTTCGTTTACGGTCACCCGGTAGAAATTTCACCATTGGCTAAAAAGAACGAAAAGGACCCTCGTTTTACGGACCGGTTTGAACTGTTTATCTTAGGTAACGAATACGCAAACGCCTTTAGTGAACTGAACGATCCGATTGATCAACGGCAACGGTTTGAAGCTCAGGCCGCTGAACGGACTGAAGGTAACGACGAAGCGGAACACATTGACGAAGACTTCGTCGAAGCCCTCGAATACGGGATGCCGCCTACTGGTGGTTTGGGTGTCGGGATTGACCGCTTGGTTATGTTAATGACCGACGCGGACTCAATTCGTGACGTTTTATTGTTCCCAACGATGCGTCCAGAAGAAGATAAGTAATTAATTTTTGAACGACTTAAAAGTTGGCAGTTGCCGATTTTTAAGTCGTTTTTTTGTATGGATAGCGAATTTATGGAGTGAAACAGATTATTTTTGAAAAAATCATCTGTTTGCATAGGACGAACATTGTTTTTGATTATCTGATTAAAATTAAGCAAATCCGAATGATGAGTCCCTTAAATACCAATTTCAAATAAAAATAGACCAATAACGTTTTAGATATCCGTACATTGTAAAATTAGGGGATTTAATATGACAATAATTACTGGTTAAATTTAAAATTTGGGGCTTGCAATTGTGGGGGATAATTGGTAAATTAGTATACGTTGTTGAGGCGCACAAAGCGGTTTACCGCTTAGCTTCAGCAAAAATCATTTATAAAAAGTTGTTGACAAGTTATTGATGACTTGGTATGATGATTAAGTTGCGTTGAGGTAATCAACTTAACGAATTAGACCTTTGAAAACTGAACAAAGTTTCGACGAATCAAATGTGTAGGGTCTCTTGAACTTGATTCAAGAGCGAAACATTTGCGAAGTCAATTCGCTAGCAAATAAATTTTAGTACAACATTAAATGAGCTTTAAAACTCATCATTAATTTGAGAGTTTGATCCTGGCTCAGGACGAACGCTGGCGGCGTGCCTAATACATGCAAGTCGAACGAACTCTGGTATTGATTGGTGCTTGCATCATGAAATACATTTGAGTGAGT
>NZ_QWZQ01000021.1 GCF_003885105.1 Lactiplantibacillus garii | reverse complement strand
TAACTACAAGCGTCGCCAAGAAACACTAAATGGCATGACCCCGAAAGAATTTCGGAATCATGCCATTCTAAAAACTGCATAGCTATTTTAATTATTTGAACTGTCTACTTGACTCGGAGCAGTCCCGTTGCCAGGTTTTTGTGACTTGAGGACTAAAAGCCTAAGCCGTTTAAACTCGTGATTAGTGCCGTAATTGTGTAGATGACGAGTAGGAGCGTAATACTCCAACACGGATGATTAGTGATGAATTTTTTCATAATAATAGTTTTTCCCAAAAAAACAGATTAATTATAGTTTATAAAATGTTTCCGAGGAAAGCCAGGGCTAATCCGCCAATTAAGCTGGTTCCCAAGTACGTCCAGGCCACGTGCCAGTGGTGATGACGAGCTAACAGGACGACTTCGTTGATCATAGTTGAAAAAGTGGTGTAACCACCCGTAATACCGGTCCCAAGAAAAACCTGCCAGTTGAGGGGCAGGGTGCGTGCCAGTAAAAGGCCCAATAGGAATGCGCCAGTCAAGTTAATGAAGAGCGTAGCGATTGGAAGTGGCCAGCGGTCGTTTAGTGGGCGGGCAAAGTGCATAATCGCAAAGCGGCCGAGGGCACCAATTGCCGCACCACCGCCAGCGAGTAGCGTTAAAGTCAGCATTAATCGACCTCCACTGGTGACCAGCGCTCACTAAGCAGGTTACCGGCTAGGCCGGCCAGTAACCCCAGTCCGAGACTCGTTACGACGTAAAGCACACCCAAAACGCTATGCTCACCCCGCAATAATTGTAGCGCTTCGTTAGTAAAAGTTGAAAAGGTGGTAAAACTTCCTACCAGACCAACACTCATGCCAGTCACCACGTTTTCGGAAACCGGCAGCCGGGCCGGCAATAAACCGGTGACCAAACTTAAAAGAAACGCCCCCGTAACGTTAATGATGGCCGTAATCCAGAAGTGTTGTGGCCAAGTGACCACTAAACTAAGCAATTCACGTAATCCACCACCGAGGACGGAAAAGCTGGCGATGGCCAGAATCTTTTTCACAACGAACACCCGCTTTCAGAAATTAGTTTAAGTTTACTGAAAGTTATGTTTAAAGACAACTCTACCCGGTTGCCAAATTAAATTAACCATGCTATTGTATAAAATAACTTATGAAAACACGGAGGATTTCAGCCAATGCGCAACTAATTAATTCTAGTAACTGAACAGTCATTACCACGTTTAAGGGGTGGACTGTCCGTTTTGGGATTAATTAGTGGTGCTGGCGAAGTCCGTAGCCAGCGCTCCCGGTTCGGGAACGCTTTTTTTGTGCGCGATTGTGCCCAGGTACCACCAAGAATCCCGGTTTTAAGGGGGATTTTAAAATGACAGAAATAAAATTAAGCTACGTACAAAAATTAATTGCGGGGCGGCCGTTATTTACGATTCAATCACTAACCGCGTCGGACAGCGCCCATATCGGCATTGTCGGCCGCAACGGTGCTGGTAAATCCACGTTGGCCCACATGTTGACGGGAGAAGACCACGACTTTGAAGGTCAGTTGATCGTAAACGCACCGGTGGTCTACGTGCCGCAAATTGCGCCTACGTTTGAGCAGAGCGGTGGTCAGGCAATGTTGGCCCGGGTGCGGGCGGCGCTGAATAAACGCCCTGAAATTCTAATTTTGGACGAACCGTCGTCTAATTTAGATGAAACGCACCAGGACTGGTTAGCCAAACAATTACGCCAGTTTCGGGGATTACTGCTTTTAATTTCGCACGATCGACAGCTATTAAACGCCGTAACGACCGAGACGTGGGCCGTGGCGAACCAGGAATTTCAAGCCTATCCGGGGAACTACGCGCAGTATCAAGCAATTACCCGGCAACAACTTGCGACCCAGGAGGCGGCCTATACCCGGCAACATCGCCATTTACAGGACTTAAAAAAGGCGACCCAGGCGCGCCATGAAAAGGCCCAACGAATTCGCAAGGGCAGTAGTCGAATGACCGCCGCCGAACGGGCGAACTCTAAATCGTTACGGGAAGCTACCGCGGCAAAAATGGACCGGAGCGCCAAAAAATTAGTTGAACGGGGCGAACGTGAGGTAACGGTGGCAAAGCCGTTTACGCAGAGTGGCTTTAAGTTAGTGGCAACCGATTTCCCCCGTTTTACGGGTAAGACGGTGGTGACGGCTTTAAACGTAACACTAGCCGCGTACGGAAAAACATTACTGACGCGCGCCACTTTTCAAATCAAGCCCGGCGCTCGGGTGGCCTTGGTGGGCCCCAACGGTAGTGGAAAAACAACCTTGTTGGAAGCCGTTTTGGCTGGTCAAACCAGGGGATTAACCTTGGCGCCAGCCGCTAAAGTTGGGGTGTTTAACCAGGACATGACGGCGCTCAATGGTGAGTTAACGGTTTGGCAAACGGTGCGGCGGGCCAGTAACTTGCCGGACCAAACCATCCGTAACGTGTTAGGAGCATTGGGGTTACCCGCCCGGTTTTATCCGCAGTTGGTGGCTGAACTTAGTGGTGGGGAACTGGTCAAATTACAGTTAGTACGCATCTTGGTTGGAAACTACAACGTTTTAATGTTGGACGAACCGACCAACTACTTGGACGTTGACGCGCTCGACGCCTTGGCGGACTACTTGCAAAATTATCCGGGAACCGTTATTTTTGTTTCCCACGACGAACCGTTTCGGACGGCCGTCGCGACCCGGACGCTAACCCTTAAGCATCAGCAGTTAGTTGATCCGAATACGGTTCCCCATCGGGCGCAATCGGCAACGGTTGATTTACCGTTATTACGGTTTAAGTACGATCAGTTGATGGCGGATTCGAACGCAAAAACGGCGGATATTCAGGCACTTAAACGAAAAATTGACGCTGCAACTAAAAATTAATTAAATTAAAAACGGGTCGTTTTCAGGGGTCAAAACACTGAAAACGGCTCGTTTAATTGTAATTAACGTCAATAAATTAGTGCCACGGCATCACGAATACGCCGAGTTGTAACAGGATGATACCACCAATTAGCAGCCCCCAGTCCACGGGGCGGACGCGAACTTTACGGTAGTGGGTCCGCGGGGCGTCCTCAACAAACCCGTGGGACGCCATGGCCTGAGCTAAATTTTGAGACCAAGTAATGGAAATTAAAATGGCCTTGAAATAGAGCTGGGGGGACCAAAATGATAACGTTTGGCCCCGCATTAAACCGGCTGCGCGAATCACTTGGACTTCGTGCTTAATTTTAGGTGCTAAGTTGTAAGCAGCCAGCACGCCGTACGCAAATTTGGCGGGTAGGTGGCAGTTTTGTTCGAGCGAATCGGTCAGTTCAAGTACGTCGGTGGTTAACGTTAGGGTAGCGCCGGTAAAAACGAAGGCGTAGATCCGGGTAAACAGGACCCAGGCCATCAATTCTTTTTGACCAGTCCCGTTAATGTACTGGGTGCTCCAGAGACCGATAGCGGGAATTAGGGGCACGATCAATAACCAGAGGAGGGTTCGCAGTTTGACCCGCTTAGCCAGTAAGTAGATGCCGGCGAGGATCACTAGGGCGACGTTTAAGCTGACGATGGTGGTAAACGAGATTTCTAACGCCACAATTAGTAAGAGTAACAGCTTCAAACTAGGATTCATGGCGTACCTCCCCAACGTATTGCAACTGGTGGTCGGCCAGGCGTAAATGGTAATCAATCAACGGTGTCAGCCCGGTTAGTTGGTGGCTAATGATGATCAGGGTCTGCTGGGTCGCCGCCTGCACCGTTTGAAGTAACTTGACTAGGGCGTGAATGGAACTTAGATCGAGCCCCTTCAGCGGTTCGTCCATTAGTAGGACCGGTGACTGCATAATCAGCATTAACAAAATTTGAAGCTTCTTTTTTTGACCCTCGCTCAGGGTATAAATGACCTGCTCATCACGTCCGGCTAAGTTTAACTGGGTCAAGGCCGATTGGATGCGGGTGGGGGTAAAGTAGTCCCCGTACGCGTATTTTTGACTTTGAGCCAGTTCTTCGGCAACCGTAATGTTAAAAAATTGGGCCTCGGCGTCCTGAAACAGGAGGGCGACGTGCCGGGCATAACGTTTACGGCGCAATTTTTGAATGTCATGGCCGTCATAATTAATGGTGCCACTGTACGGGTTGAGGCGAACCAGGGCTTCAAAGAGCGTGGACTTGCCAGTTCCGTTGGCGCCAGTGATCAGGGTGTTACGGTGCGCGTGTAGCTGTAGATCGGTTGGACGCACCAACTCGTGTTGGCCCTGCCGTAGCCCGACTTGGTGGAGGGCAAAGAGCGGCTGGTCGACCGGTACTGGCAGGAACCAGGCCGGTAACGTTTGAGGTTGAAAGGCCGCAAAGAAGGCGGGCCAGTCACTACGGGACAATTCGACCACCTGGTGTGTCGGTGTAATTTGTAAAACGTGGTCGACAATTTGGTCGTAGCCGGCGTAATCGTGGTCGGCTAAGATGATGGTCTTGCCCCGCTGATCACGCAACTCAACTAGCCGCCGGAGTAAACTGACCCGGGCGTCTGGATCGACACTGGCAAACGGCTCGTCTAACAAAATAACGTCGCTGTCCATGGCGACGATGACGGCCAGAGCCACCTTTTGCTTTTCGCCCCCCGATAGTTGGTTTAACAACCGGTGTTGCAACTCCCGAATTCCAATAAAATCAAGGGCGCTGGTTAGTCGGTGATGAATAATGTGGGGGTCCGTTCGTTGGTTTTCTAGTGCAAAAATAAGCTCGTGTTCGACCGTATCCATGGCAAACTGCTGGTTAGGATTCTGAAACATCATGGCGACCCGCTTAGAACGGTCCGGGGCAGAAATGTTTTGCAGTTGCGTTTGGTCATAGCAAATGTGGCCGTGATCGGCCGGCAAGGGTAGGAGCCCCGCCATCAGTTGTAAGAGGGTCGACTTGCCGGTCCCCGAAGGCCCCGTCAATAGGGTGAATTGATGGGCGGGGAACTTTGCCGTGACGTGCTCAAAAATGGGCGTCTGCGCCGTTTGGTAAGTATAGGATAAGTGTTCAAGCGCAATCGTCGCCATGGGTAGAAGCCTCCAAAAAAGTTAGTTAGTGTGGGTCGTTTTGAGCACGTGACTACGGTCTAATAAGTCGGTAATGGCCCGGGTCAACAAGCCGCCAAAGACGAACATCGAGCAGAACCGCACCACGAAGAACAGGAGCAACAACCACAGCTGTAACTTACCGTAACCGCTCCGGGCGAGGTCCCAGCCGAAGGTGACGATCGTGGTGGTTGCGGCCGTGGCAGCTAAACCTAACCAGTCATAATGCTTGTAGCGGGTCAGTGTAAATCCTAGTTCAGAACCAATTCCTTGTAAGATTCCCGAAATCATGGTCGACGCGCCCCACTGGCCGCCAAACAACATTTCGACGACCGACGCGAGAAATTCACCTAAAACCGATGCACCTTTGATTCGCAGCATGTATCCGGCGAGCATTCCGGGCATGCACCAGAGGCCCAGAAGCAGTTCGTTAGGAATTTGGCTGAGTCCTAGGGGCGCAAATACGGCGGTAAGAACGTCATAAACGTAGTTGGTTCCTAGAAAAATGATGCCAAAGAAAACGCCAATTAATGCTAATAAAATAATGTCGCTTAAATACCAGTCTTTTACCCACTTCACGAGTAAAACCTCCCATAAAATAATTGTTCACCCACAGCCCCCGTGCGACAAAAAACGCCTACCACGTGTGGAGCGGTGGTAGGCGGCTAAGTCGTGATTGATGGTTCCCCAAATAAAGCATTGCTTCCTGCGCTGGCATTGTCCAGATTCAGGTTCAATGGGTATTATCTCAGCCGTAGTTGGCACCCCAGTTGCTATTGTGGATGATAAACTCAGTGTAACGGTTTTATTTCGGAAGCGCAAACAAAATTTATCAGTTTGAAAGCAAAGTTCACTAGAAAATCATCAATTTGTGGTTTACTAAGGTTAGTTAGTCCAAAAATTTAATGTGATTAAGGAGGGGTTGCTCGTGGCGACGTCAATTTATGATTTTACGGAAACTGAAATGAATGGTGACACCCTCGCACTTTCCCAGTACCGGGGGCAAGTGTTACTGATTGTGAATACGGCCAGTAATTGCGGCCTGGCTCCCCAGTTCAAGGGTTTAGAGGAATTGTATCAAAAGTATCGGGGCGAAGGACTAGTCGTTTTAGGTCTGCCGTCGAACCAGTTTCACCAGGAAAAGGCCGACGACACCGCAACCCACGACTATTGTCAGCGGCACTACGGCGTGACGTTTCCCATGACCAAACGGGTATTCGTCAACGGTGAACGGGCCGATCCGCTATTTCGCTACTTAAAACAAACGGCCGGTCACGGGCGCATTAAGTGGAACTTCACGAAGTTTTTAATTGGTCGGGATGGCCGGGTCTTGAACCGGTTTGCACCCACGACCCGGCCGGTAGCGTTTGAAACGGCCATCCGGGATGCGTTGGCGGACCGCTAAGTTTATGACTAAAAAATAATTTAAGGAGTGATTTTTTTGGAAAGTTATACGTTACGGGACGGGCTAACCGTTCCTAAGGTGGGGTTCGGGACTTACAAGTTGAATGGGGCCCACGGTGTTCAAGTTATTGATTCAGCGATTGACCGTGGTTACCGCTTATTGGATACGGCTTTTAACTATGAAAATGAAGGTGCCGTTGGTGAAGCGATTCGGCGCTCGTCCGTACCACGTTCCGAATTGATCGTTTCCTCGAAGCTTCCCGGTCGGCACCACGCCTACGACGAAGCCATTGCGACCATTCAGGAATCGCTCTACCGGGCCGGCTTAGATTACTATGATTTGTATTTGATCCACTGGCCCAACCCCAAGGAGGACCACTACGTTGAAGCTTGGCAAGCGTTAATTGACGCCCAAAAGTTAGGTCTCGTACGTTCGATTGGCGTTTCCAACTTTCTGCCGGAACACTTGGACCGCTTGGAAAAGGAAACCGGGGTCCTGCCCGTTATTAATCAGGTGGAACTTCACCCGTACTTTAACCAGCAGACTCAGCGGGAATACGATCAGGCTCACGGAATCCTAACGCAGGATTGGAGTCCGCTTGGCCGGGCCAGTGAAATGTTACAGAATCCTACCCTTAAAGCCATCGCGGCGCGTTATCAAAAAAACGTTGGTCAATTGATCTTACGGTGGGAAGTTCAGCTCGGCACCTTACCGATTCCTAAGTCTTCCACGCCTAAGCGCCAACTTGGTAATCAAGATATTTTTGATTTTGAAATTAATGCGGACGACATGGCTACCATTAATGGGATGAGTTCCGCGGATGGCCGGCTAAAGAACCAGGACCCCGCGGTTTATCAAGAATTTTAATGGAATTAAAATAGTATAGAATAAACGTCAAAGTGCGTCGATCACTCACGATAAGTTGAGGGTGATTGACGCACTTTTTTAGTTTCGTTTAACGGCGATGATCTTAACTTGGTAGTCACCGTTGGGCGCGCTGACGGTCACGACGTCGTTAACGCCGTGGTTGGCGAGTGCCTTACCGATGGGGGAGGTGAAGGAAATTTTATTTTCCTCTAAGTTAGCTTCCTGCTTACCGACGAGCTGATAGGTCAGTTGATCGTGGTCGTCCATGAATTCAACGGTCACAAACTTACCAATATCAAGCTTATCGTTGTCGGCCGGTTCAACTATTTGAGCGTATTGGAGTTGTTTATTGAGAAAGCGTAGGCGGCTCTCTAAGCGTCCAAGGTCCCGCTTGGCATTCGTGTACTCGGCGTTTTCTGAACGGTCGCCTAAGGCCGCTGCGGCCGCTAAGACCTTAATGCGGTGGGGACGTTGTTGTTTCAAGTCTTCGATTTCTTGCTCAATGGCGTGGTAACCCGCGGGGGTCATTTTATTAAAAGTTGGTTCCATAGTATCAAACCTCGGCTGTCTTGATTTTCTGGGAATAGTTTACCGCACTGGGGGATAAATTCAATGATGATTTGGTCGCGATTACTTAGTTAATCAAGTAATATTATTTATAAATAACGTTATTGCTTAAATAACGGAACGGGGGAATTGAAACGTCATGAAGTGGGAAAAATTTATGGTCAGTTTAGTAGCGGGAGTTGGCTTACTCGGAGGAAGTTGGTCCGTTGCCCAGGCTAGTCCAACTTATCAGCGGACTCAAACTAAAAAGATAACGGCAAAAACTTACTATTCCAATAGTCGAACGGCCAAAACGTACCGCAATAACGGTAGTTTAAAGCACTGGCAATTTAAGGCTAATCATAAGTTGGTTAATTATCCGAAGACGCGGTGGACGGCGACTAAAAAAATGACCGTGATGAAAAAAGGTAAGCCAACGGTCTATTACTGGGTGCGCAATAGCCGTAATAACGCGACGGGCTGGTTGTGGCGAGGTTATTTGAAACCGGTCAGCGCAACTGAAAACCGGGTAACGAATATGAAAGTTGCCAAGCGGGCCAACCAAATCGTGACGGTGGTTCAAAAGGGACGGACGACGGCAACGCTCCAATTATGGACTCAAAATAAGCAACACGTTTGGCACAAAAAAATGAGTGCGGCTAGCCGCATCGGGACGAACGGTATTGGACGCTCCCAAGAGGGCAGTAGTACGACTCCTATCGGGGCTTATCCCCTGAGTTTTGCGTTTGGAAAGGCCGGAAAAGTCAAAACGGGCGGCCTTAAGTACCGCAAAATTAAAAAGACGACTTACTGGATTGAGGATCTAAACGACGCCCAGTACAACACTTGGCAAAATCGGTCCTGGGCTAACGCCAAAAATGAACATTTGATTGATTACACGAAGGCAGCACCGCATAATCAGTATCAACTTGCCGTTGTCATGAATAATCGGGGCAAGGCCAACGGTTCGGGATTCTTCATCCACGTTAAAAATCAGTGGCCGACCGCGGGATGCGTTGCCATCAGCCTAAGCGCGATGAAAAAATTAGTGGGGCAACTTGGTAAAAAAGCGTACGTCGTGAACGTTCCCACGGCGGCCCAGTTGACGCGTTACTAAAAATAAATTTTCAATGGGGCTTATTTTTTGATTAAATTGCAACGAGAAGACGGTATGACCGGAAATGAGCGTAAAAAAATAGCCAATAGCTTTCCAGGCCTTGGCTAGTCGTAGAGTTTCTCACGCTCTACGGAGTTACGAACAAGTTAAGTATAGGCAAAATAATAGGAAAATACAATTTATTTGTTATTAAGTCAAAGCTGAATGAGACGCAAATGAGAACGGTCCCAAATAAAAATCAATTATTTGAGGCAAACCCCTTGAATTTTAGTCTAGACCAATATACAATTGGACTATACCAAACAAAGAGGGAGTCAGTTAATTATGAAAGTTATCGTAGTAAAGGATCAAGCTGCCGGCGGCAAAGAAGGATACAAAGTATTTAAGGATGCCTTGGACAATGGGGCTAAAGTATTTGGGTTGGCAACTGGTTCGACACCCGTTACAACTTACAAAGAAATCGTCAACAGTGATTTAGATTTCAGTAACTGCACATCCATTAACTTAGATGAATACGTTGGTATTAAGCCAAGCAACGAACAAAGTTACAAGTACTTTATGCAATCAAACTTATTTGATAAAAAACCATTTAAAGAATCATTCTTACCAAACGGTTTAGCTGCTGATCCAGAAGCCGAAGTTAAACGTTATGACAAGATTATCGACGAACACCCAATTGACTTACAAATTTTAGGCCTTGGCCGGAATGGTCACATTGGTTTTAACGAACCAGGGACTTCCCGCGACGTGACAACTCACGTGGTTAACTTAACGGAATCAACTATCGAAGCCAACTCACGCTTCTTCGCCAGCGAAAATGATGTTCCTAAGCAAGCCTTCTCAATGGGCTTAGCTTCCATCATGAAGAGCAAGCACTTATTGCTCGAAGCCTTTGGCGAAAACAAGGCTGACGCTGTTAAGGGTATGATCGAAGGTCCTGACACCGTTGACTTACCAGCAAGTATTTTGCAAAACCACCCAGACGTTACCGTTATTATTGACGAAGCGGCTGCAAGCAAGTTAAGCAAAAAATACTAGACTAAAATTCTAAAATTTAAGCTTTAAACCGAAAATCGTCCGGCAACCAGTTAAGTGGGTGCCGGACGATTTTTAGGCTATTTGGAATTCCAAATACGTTTAACGGGACTGTAATAAGTGATTTTTACGTGATGGACTTGTTTTCCGCCCCGAACGACGTGTTTGGTCACTGCTTTTCCAAAATATTTTTTAATGGATTTATTGATTTTATTGTAAGAAGAACGTTGCTTTTTAGCGTATTTAACGGTATATGGAATGTTTCCATATGGATTAGAGTCTGACCAAAATTTTTGAACCGAACTCTTTTTTGATTTGGTGAAGATAGTGAATTCTGAATAATGTTCTTCTTGATTATATGAAATCAAAGCTTTTTGGTGCTTGATCGTGGTCTGGCGCAGTAATTCGGAACCTTCACCGTGCATGAGATATAAAGTATTTGCGTGGGCACCTTTTACTTGAAACGGTGTAAAAGTTAATTCACTAACGGCAACGTAACTGTTGGGGTCGCGTTTAGCGCGGTATTTTGAGCGTCCAAAGCGTTTTGCACTAACCTTAAATTTACTAGTTTTTCCCTTGTAATTGGTGTACCAAGTCCCCCGAAACTTCTTGGGTAAACTAGTTAATTTATGAGTTTTAACGGCCGCCTGAGCAGTTAAGGACTGTTGATTTAGCCCCACGATGCCGGCACCTAGTAGGGTGGTGGTGACAACGATTTCTTTAACAAGTTTGTGCATGTGATCCCCTCCAAATATAAATAACGTAATAAGTATAGCGCTTATCGGTATTGAAGAAAGCTCTAATTAAATCGGCCTAAATAATTTAAGTAACCGGTGGCTAACTATAATTAATGGTAAATTGTTGGGTACGGACTTGCGGGGGACCGACCAGCAACGCTAAACTAAGGTTAGTTTAAAAAATCGGGGTGGAAAATATCGGGATAACGGGCGTACTACTTGTATTGATCGTGGCACTGATTGCTATCGGGGGCATCGGTATTCGAAGGCGTCAACCGCAACTGATGATTATTGCGGGAATTGGATTGGCAATGATTGTCATTGGCATGGTTTGGTTCCTTATGACACCTAGCCCGGCCAGTGTAATGATACTTGTGGACTAAAACAACCAAAAAAATTGGCTACCAGTGACGGTAGTCAATTTTTTTGCTTTTTAAAGGTTTTGTCCCTTTTCCCACGTTGTTCTTGAGAGTAGCAGGCCGTGTTTAACGAGTTGATCAAATAGCTCGTGGGTCCGTTTAGAAATCTCGCCAGCGGTTTCAGCGTTTGCACGGGTCAAAAAGGCGGTGGCGTCACCGTTGATGGTGGTGTCGGCTTTAGCAACTTGACCGCGGGCGTAAGATTGGCAACCGTCCCGGTAGGCGTTAACGGCTTCCGCAAATTCGTGCCAGTGCGGTTCAATCAGAACGGACAGCGTCTTGGATAACCAGTAAACGTTATTGACGTCAACCTTATCCGTTGTGTTTTGGTAATCACGGGGCGTGTCGTTAACGTTGGTAAAGAACGGTACGTACGGAGCGTAGGCGAAGAAGCCCATTGCAACCCATTGAATGGCGGCTTGTTCGTTCGGTACGTCGTTTCGAATCTGCAAGATGGAGGAACACTGGTTACGATCCATGGCGATTGAACGGTAACGTTTTTGTTCACGCTCGTTACCGGAAGCGAAGGTCCCAAACGGGTCGTACGGGGTACCGTTATAGTGTGAAGATAGGAAAAACTGCACGTCTTCGATTGCTAACTTTTTGCTTGGTTGCCGGAACATTGGCATGTCTTGATCGGTTGGTTGTTGTTCAATTTCAGGGTTAAACAACTTTTGACCGTACCAGGTCCGGGGCGTGTTGTAGTAAGCGTCGGCTTCACTGTGGGTCCCAAAAATTTCACGGAAGTTAAAGTGGCCCGGATTCGGGTTCAAATGGTTCTTTTCAACGAATTCGGTTAAGTCGGTTGCGCCGAGGAAGTTATCAGAGTCGCTGAGGTCCATTTCTTGAACGACGGTTTGATTCGGCACGATGGCGTAGGTATCATCGGGAACCCGGACGGCGCCCCAGTGGTGGCCACCGGCTGTTTCGAGAATCCAAATATCATTTTGATCGTTGAAAGCAATACTGTTACTTTCGCCGGTCCCGTATTTTTCAAGCAGGGCGCCTAAACGTTGGACACCTTCCTTAGCACTTTTGATGTAAGGCAAAACGAGGGTGACCATGGCTTCTTCATCAACCCCGTCGTGAACTAACGGATCGTAACCTAGTACCCGGGCGTTAGTAGCGGTTGTTTCAGTGGCACTCATGCCGACGTTTAATTCGTTAATTCCGGCCTCTTCATACTGACCATCGCTTTGGTCGGCCTGTGGGGTTGCCGTGTAACGGTAAGCGTGGTCGGGAAGTGGGACCGTTACCCCGGTCGTAACGGATTTGTAAGTAGCGTTGGTCTGGTCCTTAGCTTCGTGGACCACGAACTTGATCGGGTTGATTGGACCGTAACCGTCTTCGTTACGGGCAACAATCGTGGAACCGTCCATGCTGGCGGCTTTCCCGACTAATATTTCAGTACAATCAGAATCTTTCTTCATTAGTTATTCCCCCTTAGTTAATTCCAGTATAGGAGTCTGAAAACGAATTTCAACGGATAAAAGGGAAATTGAAAATGGTTGGTGGAACTAAATTAATGGGCGACGCCGAAGAATGCTTGAAAAATAATAGTCGTTAACGGGCGGCTTTCACGAAAATCACTTGTGAAAACACAATCATAATTGAGTTAACAAACCGATGATAATGATTGCTATCCTTGATATAACGGCAACTACCAAAAGTGTGCCAACTTTGCCAATTGTGAATTGGTGAGTTTAATTTTGGCACAACTTTACGTGCCACGGGTCTGCCTAGAACTTCTTGAAACCGTTTTCTATCCCCGATATGATAGAGACGTTAAGAAAAAGGAAGGAGCTTTACAAGATGAGTGAAAATGTAAATACGAACGCAACGCCAACCGCTCCCGCTGCAAAAAAGAAAGTCGGAGTGAAGGCCCGCGTTCAAAAATTCGGGAGTGCCCTGAGTAACATGGTTATGCCGAACATCGGTGCCTTCATCGCTTGGGGGCTAATCACCGCCATCTTCATGGCCGGCGGCTGGTTCCCAAATGCCGATTTGGCTAAGATGATTCAACCGATGGTCCACTACTTATTGCCATTATTGATAGCGTTTACCGGCGGGAATATGATTGCCGGTCACCGTGGTGGGGTCGTTGGTGCGATCGCTACGATGGGTGTGATTGTTGGTTCGACCATCCCAATGTTTATTGGGGCCATGATTATGGGTCCTTTAGGTGGTTGGGCAATTAAGAAATGGGACGATGCCATTTCTGATAAAGTTCACAGTGGTTTTGAAATGTTAGTTAATAACTTCTCCGCTGGGATTATGGGGATGCTGTTAGCCATCCTCGGTTACTTCGCCATCGGCCCATTGGTCGGGGGTGCGAGTGCGGCCATGGCCGCTGGTGTTAACTGGATCATCAAGATGCAGCTATTACCATTAGCAAACGTCTTTATTGAGCCTGCTAAGATCTTGTTCTTAAATAACGCGATTAACCAAGGTATTTTGACACCACTTGGGATTCAAGCCGCTGCCAGTGCTGGGAAGTCGATCCTGTTCTTACTGGAACCGGATCCAGGTCCAGGTCTTGGGATCCTGTTAGCCTTCGCCTTATTCGGTAAGGGTACCGCGAAAGCTTCCGCTCCAAGTGCCATGATTATTCATTTCTTCGGTGGGATTCACGAAATTTACTTCCCATACGTTTTAATGAAGCCGGCATTGTTCTTAGCCGTTATTGCCGGTGGGGTTACCGGTACCGCAACGTTTAGTTTGTTAAACGTCGGCCTCAAATCAACCCCATCACCTGGTTCAATCATCATGCTATTCGTGATGTCACCACGTTCCGTTTCAAACTACTTAGGTTTGATTTTAGGGGTAACGTTAGCAACCTTAGCTTCCTTCATTGTTGCTGCGATTGTCTTGAAGCGTGACAAGTCTGGTGCTACTGCCGATTTAGCTGCTGCTCAAGGTCAAATGAGCAACATGAAGAACGGTGGCGCGACCGTTGAAGTCAGTGACGCCGAAGCTTCCGACGTGATTGCGTCATATAAAGACGTTGACCACATCATCTTTGCTTGTGACGCCGGGATGGGTTCATCCGCAATGGGTGCTTCCTTACTGCGTGACAAGGTTAAGAAGGCCGGTATCAACATGTCCGTAACTAACACGGCCATCAGTAATTTGAAAGACGAACCAGGATTATTAGTCATTACGCAAAACGAATTGGCCGACCGGGCCGCACAAAAAGCACCACACGCCCTTCGGTTAGCCGTTGATAACTTCTTAAGCAGTCCTAAGTACGACCAAGTTGTCGTTAACTTAAAGGCCCGTGATCAAGTTAGTGATGAACCGGCACCAGCTTCAGAAGCACCGGTTGCGACCGATGATCACTCGGATGAATTACCCGCTGACTTAGATTTGAGCATCGTTAACGAAATCGTCTTTGTTCACCACGACGATCACTTAGGGACGGCAACCATGGCCACTTCCTTAATGAAGGATCGTTTGAAGAAAGCTAATAAGCAAATTGATGTTAAGAACTTAGGTATTGATGAATTAAGTGATACAAACAGCCTGTTAGTGGTCTCAAGTCCAGAAGCTGCTAAGAACTTACGGACCCGCTACACACAAGTCCAGATCCTAGTAACCGATGATCTTTTGAGCTCACCTAAGTATGATAAGATGGTATCGGAATTGAAATAAATCAATATAAATACCGTTATTATATGAGGTGGCACCATGGTTAAGTTCACGCAGCGTCAAGACGAATTATTACAGTTATTATTAGCAACTCCCAACGGTCTTTCGATGGGTCAGATTGAAACCGGTCTCAGTAGTAGCCGGCGCACGATTTACCGGGAGTTCAGCAATTTAGAACTGGTGCTACAAAACGCGGGTCTAAAAATTGTTAATGAAAGTCACCATTTTCAGTTGACTGGTTCGCAACCGGCGTTGGCTGCCTTCAAAGAACAATTAACGGCTGGTCACGAAATTGCACCGGCGTTTGACTCGCAAACGCGTCAAAACGCGCTAGCTTGTCGGATCCTTATGTCGGACCGGTCGATGAAGTTGAAGGAGTTGGCGTTGGACTTCGACGTTAGCGTGGCGACCATCTCAAACGACCTCACCGCGCTGGCAACGCCGTTTGATGATTACGATTTATCCATTGAACGCCTTAAATCCCGGGGCATCCAAGTCGCGGGGACTGAGGGCAACGTCCGCAACCTGTTTGCCACCATTTTGAATAACGAAATCAATGATTATGAGTTCTTCAAAACGATTGGCAAATTGAACCGCGGATTGGCGGTCTCCGCCATTGATGAACAGTCGTACTTCTTGAACTTGCTGGATGCCGCGACGTTGTTAGTTTGTTACCACGCCGTCCGTGATCTAAAGAAAAAGTACTTCTCATCGGTTCCGGATGGTCAGCTGCAACAGTTGATCATCACCTTAACGACCGGTGTGATGCGCTTGGATAGTGGCAAACGGGTCACGTATTTACGGGGCATTAACCGTGACGACTTCTTGAAGTACCAGCGGATTGCCTTAGCAATCATGACGCAGTTACCGGCGGAAGTTAAAACCGAGATTACCGGAGCAGAAATTGATTTTCTAGCTCAGCAGATCAAGGGATTGACCTTCCGAATCGATCAGGACGCTTCGTTATCAAACTACGACTTACAGCTGACTTACCAAGTCAAAAAGTTCATTGACGCGGTTGCCCATAACTTTAACTGGTCGTTTGGAACCGATGACCGCTTACTGAATAATTTGACGGCGCACATGCAGATTGCTTTACAGCGCAACGGTGTAAACGGACCGGTACCACCGAGTCCGGAACTCCAGGAAGTGCGTGAACAGTACCCTAAGTTGTATTCGGCGGTGGTGCGGGGCTTTGCCAGCACCTTCCCGGATCAAGATTTTAAGGCGGATGAGTTAACGTACTTGTTGATTCATTTTGCCAGTACCTATGAACAACAGTTGAGTCACCAAGCTTTAAAGGTGTTGGTACTCTGTCCTAACGGAATGACGACCGCCCGGATCTTGAAGACCCGTTTGGCACGCCTAGTTCCGGAGATTACCACCATCGAGGTCGCCCGGATCGGGAACCTTGGTCAGATCAACTTACAAGATTTTGACATGATTCTCTCGACGACCACGCTCCCCGGTTTTAAGTTGAACTACCGCGTGGTGAGCCCGTTGTTACTTGAAAACGAAGTCAGTGCGTTGCGTGAATACATCCACCAGTACTATCCAAGTACACTGGAGGTTGATTCACCAGTCGTTGACGATTCAACGACCAGCCTAGATTTCGATACCGTGTATCAGCGAATGACAATCGCCAAACAAATTTTGGATCGTTTCACGATCACCCCCATTAGAAATGACCGTGAAACCGTGGCGGAGACCTTAGTTAAGATCACCAAACACATTGATTCAAATTTGATTCATGACCCCCTAGAAGTCGCTGGGCGATTGTTACACCGTTTGAGTCGGGCGCCGGTTGGTATCCCCAACACCAACCTGGCACTAGTTCACACGTTAAGTCAACAGGTCACCGCACCGTATTGTGCCATCTTTGAACTGGATCAGCCGATCACCTTTAAAAGCATGGATCAAAGTGAGATTCGACTTCAACGAATCGTGTTGATGCTCGGTCCCGAGAACATTAGCGATTTTGAAAATCGCTTAATGGGTAAGTTGAGTGCGTTAGTCATCGAAAGTGTGGATAATACCCAGACTTTTATGACCGGTGATCGCCAACAACTATATCAGTTAATTAGCAAAGCCTTTTTAAACGAACTAACGAAATAGAGTAGGTGAATAGAATGGAAGCTTTAGATAAAAAAATGATTGCGTTGAACCAACAAGTGGCCACGCAAGAAGAAGGCATCCGCTTAGCCGGTCAACTATTGGTCGATGGCGGCTGTGTCGAGCCGGAATACATTGACGCGATGCAAGCGCGTAATAAAGATGTCTCCGTTTATATGGGTAATTTCATTGCCATCCCCCATGGTACTGAAGATGGCATGAAACACATTAAAAAGACCGGGATTTCCGTGGTCCAAGTACCAATGGGTGTGAGCTGGGGCGACCCGGGCAACAACGACGATGATAAAACCGTTACGGTGATCTTCGGCATTGCTGGGTTGAACGGTGAACACTTGAACCTCTTGTCTCAGATTGCCATATACTGCAGCGACGTTGCCAACGTTGCCAAGTTAGCGGACGCTCAATCTGAAGATGAAATCATAAATCTATTAAAGGAAGTTGATTAGAATGTTAGACGTACATTTTGGCGCAGGTAATATTGGTCGGGGCTTCATTGGCGAAACCTTGGCTGACAACGGCTTTAAGATCACTTTCGTTGATGTTAACGAAACTTTGATTGATGAATTAAATAAACGCAATGGCTACACCATTGAATTGGCTGCAGAAGGCCAAAAGCATATTGAAGTTCACGATGTAAAGGGCATTAACAACGGCAAAGATCCTAAAGCGGTTGCTGAAGAAATTGCCAAAGCTGATATGGTTACGACCGCGATTGGACCAAAGATCTTGAAGTTCATCGCGCCACTAATTGCCGACGGGTTAAAGTTACGGCATGCTAACAATAATACGACTCCAATTGACATTATTGCGTGCGAAAACATGATCGGTGGGAGCCAATCATTAAAGAAGTCCGTTTACGAATCCTTAGATGACAGCGAACAAGCTTGGGCCAACGAAAACGCCGGCTTCCCAAACGCCGCCGTTGACCGGATCGTTCCACTGCAAAAACACGACGATCCCCTGTTTGTTTCCGTTGAACCATTCAAGGAATGGGTGATCGACAAGTCTCAAATGAAGAACCCGAAGATTCAATTAAAGGGTGTCGACTACGCGGACGACTTGGAACCATACATTGAACGCAAATTATTCTCCGTTAACACTGGTCACGCAACCGTTGCTTACACTGGGAACATCAAGGGTTACAAGACCATTGGTGAAGCCGTTAAGGACGATAGCGTGGTTGACCAAGCTAAGCGCGTCTTAGGTGAAACCGGGGACCTGCTGATTCAAAAGTGGGGCTTTGATCCCGAAGTACACCACGCTTACCAAAAGAAGATTTTGAGCCGGTTTGAAAACCCATATATCTCAGATGATATCGAACGGGTTGGCCGGACACCGATCCGGAAGCTTGGTTATGACGAACGCTTCATCCGCCCAATTCGCGAATTGAAGGAACGTGGCCGTGACTACAGTTCCCTAGTGGACACTGCCGGTGAAATGTTCTTCTTCAACTATCCAAACGATAGTGAAAGCGTTAAGTTACAAGCCATGTTGAAGGACGAACCAATTGAACAAGTTATCCGTGAAACCACTGGTTTGAAGGATGAAGACTTGATCAAAGAAATTAAGGCGGCTTACGAAAAGCACCTAGCTGCCGTTAAATAAAGTAAATTAAAATAAAGTACCGAATCACAAACCGCCATAGTGATTCGGTACTTTATTTTTATAAAAAACGGGGCTACTTAGTCCAAAATTGCCACCACGGTTTAGCAGCTTGTTGCTTAGCCTGGTCGTCCAAGCGGTCCAGTACGAGGTTAAGCCGGTAATTCAGTGAATCGAGGCGCCGAATAATGATTGCCTGTTGTTTGGCAAGCTCGGCGTTACTCGGTCCCTCCGATTGAGTGGTGACAGCCTTTGTTGTGGGTTCCGGAGCACTAGCCGGTGTCGGTTGTTTTGGTGCCGGTGCGACTGGATGGCTGTGCGGGTCAAAGGTTTGTTCTAGGGCGTTGGCGAGGGTAACGCCCCGTTCCGTTAAGGCGATGGCGGCTTTAAACGTTTCTAAGTCGGCGGGACTGTAGAGCCGGTGACTATTATCAGCGGTTCGAAAACGGGTCTCGTCGGCTAATTGTTTTTCAACGAGGGTGCTGTATTTTCGCAGGGTGACGGCTTTAATGCCGAGCTGCTGGGCAGCAACGGAGGCCACTAGTTTGGTTGCTTGGTCGGGCGTTGCGGTTGGTTCAGTCATGGTAAAGGTCTCCTTTTCGTTAATATCGTTTCTATAACGCTATTATATCGAATTTGCGACTGAACGGGTACCGTTTTGCGTTGGATTAGTGACTAGGGGTCAAACATTTAGGCCGGTAAATTCACTAAAACATGCTATGATAAGACGTAAAACTAAGTGAAGTGGGGAATGAAGCATCATGATTGAACCAGTCGATAGCACTACTTTTGAAACGGTGGCGGACGGGACGGCCCTAACGGTGGTTGATTTTTGGGCGGATTGGTGTGGTCCCTGTAAAATGCAGACGCCGGCTTTAGAGGCGCTGGATGAGGATTACGATGGCCAAATAAAATTTGCATCGGTGGACGTTGATCAAAACAAGGCCATCGCTGAACGTTTTCAAATTATGAGTATTCCGGCCTTAGTGATCTTTAAGAACGGCCAACCCGCTGAAAAGGTCGTTGGTTTCCATCCGCAGGCGGCCCTGAAGAAGTACCTTGATCAGAAATTAGCCGAAGTCGCAACGGCCAACTAAGTTAGGCGTCCTTAACGGGACGTTTTTTTATTTTAAAACTTATATTGTTAATAAATATTAGCTTGTGTCAAATTAAAGTCTACTAAGTTTTCATGAAAACTAATTCGCGTACGGGGCGTGGTTAGAACGGAAAAGTTATTAATAATGAAAATGGCGCGGTTCTAGCGGTATAAATGGGGATGTCGTGGTACATTAAAATGAACATTAAATCGTTCAGGGGGAGGACGCTTTTATGAAAAGACTAGTTTGGCTATTACGTTTAGGGATTGTGGCCTTTGGGGCGGCGTTAATTTTTGAATCCGTACAAACGTCCAAGCACCAACCAAAACCGCGGGTCTACGTGGTGAATCAGGCACTGGAACGCCGGGACGAACAACGTGATCCCGTAAAAAAACAATTACAGATTCCGCAAGAGGTGTTACGCGTACCGCAAGTGGCGCCCGTTTCGGCCGAGCAGTCGCTAACCTCGTAATTTGTGGACCATTGCTACGGGCAAATAAAGTCTGCGGAATAAAATTTCAAAAAGCATAAATTACTCACATCATAAACGGAGTAATTTATGCTTTTTTCGTGGCAATGTTATCAAAGTGGCTGCTGAAAATCAGTTTGTTAGAGGCGGTTATAAATCGTTTCAATTAAGTCATCGCTGTTGGCAATTAATTGGCGATTCAGTGAAATTAAATAGCCGGGTTCTAACGGGTTCATAATGTTATGAAAAGTATCTTGAATAATGCATCCGGTCAAAGTAAACGTTTCTTCCCGATCCTGAACGATAATATTAAAACTGCGTTGGTCGTTAGTAACTACGACGTTTGACCCCATTAAGTGGGTCAAGTTTAACCCCAGCGTTGCCGTCGAATCCGTTAAACCAATCATCCCCGTACGTTTGATCAATTGGAGACATTCATCGATTCGTTTTAACGCGGCGTACATTGAAAATTTAGGCGTGCTCGCGGTATGTTGCCGACGTAAATATGGTCCTACTACTAAGTTCATTAAAAGTCCCCCCAACCTTTATCGATTAGTTCAAGCATACTGGGCAAGGTCCGTTTGTGCGAAAATTCTGACATTTTAGGCGGGTTAGTTGCGTGACCTTACGGGTTAGCTTTGTTCAATTGCCAAACAAAAAATCCCCGGACTGGCCGGGGATTGCTAAGAATTAAATGCTAGTTTCAGTTAAGGGCTTTCGGGAAGAAACGGCCAGTTCTGGGAACCAGATGGCAATTTCGTGGTGGGCGTTTTCCCGGCTATCGGCTGTGTGGATGATGTTTCGTAAAATTCCGTCCGGATAATCGTGGGCGTAATCTCCCCGGATAGTGCCGGGTTGGGCGTCGGACGGACGGGTATTACCAGCCAGGTGGTGAATGGCTTTGACGACACTAGTCCCGCTAACGATAATGGCGACTAACGGACCCTCCATCATGTACGTTTCAATTTCTTTAAAGTAAGGTTTTTCGAGCTTCTCGCTGTAGTGAGCTTGAAGCTGCTCGGGTGTAGCTTTGATCACTTTCAGGGCGGAAATTTGATAACCTTTTTGTTCAATACGAGTAATAATGTCGCCAATGTGCCCTTCAGCAACGCCGTCGGGTTTTACAAGAACTAAAGTTTTTTCTGAATTTGCCATAATCTGTGACCCCCTCAATTTAAGTAAGCGCTTCCGCCTATGTTGCTTAAATTGTAGGTGAATTCGATGAGTGCGTCAACCAAAACTATTTGTTTTTCGCGGAATGGCGCGCTTGAGCGACTTCATTAGCCCGGAGTGCCTGTGGGTAAGCTCGGTGTGCGAGCCACCAAACTCCACCACGTTGGATGAGTAGGGTGAGACCTAAATAAAGTGTGATGGTTACCGAGCTACCGGTCCATAATCGGTCTGCCAGCAAATGACCGGTTATGCTAATGATCCAGAAGGTCAGGGTCAGCCAGTTACCTTGCCGCATGACGAGACCGTCGTCGTTGACCCAAAAGCGGTAGGACCAGGCGCGCAATCCGCCAAATACGACCGCGCTTAGCAGACTGGCCCCACCAAAAAGAACGGCTTGGCCGGGCTGGATGGTGAGGTGCTGCTTAGTAAAAGCGTCGCTGATCGTAAGCAGGCCAACCAGAATAATGACCACGTAAACCTTGCCTTTAAAGCGGATCACTTTGGGAGCCAGTTGACGACGAACGATCCAGACTAGGACGAAAGCGGCAAAAATGAGGTTGGTTAAATTTAAGTTTTGCATGAAAATCTCCTGTATGATAAAAGTCTGGTTGTTATTGTACCCGTTAGCGGTTGTTAAATACTAGTGACATTTGTAACGATTTGATTAGTGAATCCTTTCGTTTTAATGGGATAAATCGTTATAATGGAGGCAGTTTAAAACAAAAGGGATTGATACAACATGCCACCACTGGATTTAACACACATTCGTCAACACCACACGGTTGCCGAATTAATTGCGCTGGGTAAGGCCCGGCGCCAAACCACGTCGTTTGAACAGCTCGGAACGTTTACGCCGGTTAAGCGTAACGCGGCGGAATACTTGAAACACGTACGGGCAATGTTAGTGCCGGAACTCTTACCCTTGCGGCGTGAACGGATGTCCGCTTCCGCGTTCGCCTTTTTCCGGGGCTCCGTGGAACTGATGGACTATGATTTAGATTATCAAAAATCAACGGGGATTCCCGCCGTGGTTTGTGGTGACGCCCACTTAGGGAACTTTGGTTTTTACGCGTCACCGGAACGGCGCCTAGTTTTTGATTTAAACGACTTTGATGAAGCTGGAATTCACCCGTGGGAATGGGATCTGCGGCGGTTGTTGGTTAGTATTATTTTAGCCGCGCGGGATTCGGATTTTAAGCCTAAGAAGATTGATAAGCTGGTTCAAGCGGCGAGTGCCAGCTATCGTGAAGCCATTAAACGGATGTTTGACCAAACAACGTTGGACCGTTTTTACCGGGACAACGAAGTGCAGGCGGTGTTAAATTTCGGCGGTGAACCGGATGATACGGCCAATTTCATTGCCGATCTCGTTAAAAAGGCCCAAAAACGGAATTCAGAACAGGTCGTTCGCAAGTTTACGTGGACGAATAGCCGGGGCGAGCGTCAGTTTAAAGATAACGCGCCCCGGTCCGTACACGTTGATAAAAAGACTTACCGCGGCTTAAAACACGGCATTCAAGAGTATTTATTAAACGTTCGGACCGACGTAGCGCTGCTGCTATCACAATACGAAGTGACCGACATTATTCGACACAGCGTCGGGGTCGGGAGTTTTGGCTCCTTGTGCTACCTAGTGTTGTTGACGAGTACGGATGGTAGTCACATGGTTTTGCAAATTAAAGAAGCCCTACCAACTAGAAAAGTTGGTAGCCAGTCCCGCCAGGCGTTAACCGCCGCCTTAGAGCTTTCAGAAGGTCAACGGATCGTGAGTTCACAGCGAATTTTACAAGCGACTTCGGACGTGTTTTTAGGTTACTTTCAGATGGCCGATAAGAGTTTCTACGTTCGTCAGTTCAGGGATATGAAGGAATCCATTGATATTCCAACCTTGGATTGGGGCCAGTTTTCGGCGTACGCGCGCACCTGCGCCATGATCTTGGCGCAGGCCCATGCCCAGAGTCCGACGGCGGCCATGATTCGGGGCTACGTGGGTAGTTCCGCTAAGTTTGACGAAGCGATGGCTAATTGGGCCGAAGCTTACGTTAAACGGGTTGAAAATGATTATCAAGACTTTTTAGAGATGCCATAAACGTGGTGCAATGGGAATTAGCGGCTGCTAATTTCCATTTTTTTAAAAGGGGAAGTCTAAATAATTGCACTTTAACTGTTTATTGATATACTTACTATTAGTAAGTTAAATTGAATTGAAAGGACTGTTCAAAAATATGACAAAATATGGTGTAATCGTAGGCTCTATTCGTAAAAATTCTTATTCTAAAGGGGTGGCCGACGCAATCGTTGCCGGACTACCAGCGGACGCCGAAGTAACGTATTTAGACATTGCCAAGTTGCCACTTTACAATCAGGACTATGATGAAGATTCACCGGTTGAATATACGGAGTTCCGAAACGCCGTGGCAGCCCAAGACGCCTTCATCTTCGTTACGCCGGAACATAACCGGAGCATTCCAGCCGCTTTGAAGAACGCTTTGGACGTGGCTTCTCGTCCTTGGGGTCAAAGTGTTTGGGGTGGAAAACCAGCGCTAGTTGCTTCCCAATCAATCTCTGGTATCGCCGGTGTGTTAGCTCACCACGTTTTACGTCAATCATTGGTATTTTTAGACATGCCAACGATGCAACAGCCCGAATTATACATTGGCAACACCGACAAGTTAGCCGACGAAAATGGCCACATTACCAATGAAGGTACCCAGTCCTTCCTAGCGGGTGCTGGTAAGCAATTTAGTGAATTTGCTGCCAAGTTTGTTAAATAGTTCCATCTATAAAGTCCTAATATGTTGTTAATCAAAAACGGAGTGTGCCAAAAGTCGGTTAGCTGACTTTTAGCGCATGTTTCGATAATAATTATTCGGAGATAAAAGCGAGGCTGTGACAAAAGTCACAGCCTCTTTTGATGTTAATTATTATTTTTTCCAGAGGTACTTCGCATCAAAATCATTGTCAAACGATGACAAGATCTTGGGACCGTCGTCGGTAACGACTAAGGTGTGTTCGTATTGGCAACTTAAGCTGCCATCGAGTGTCCGAACGGTCCAGCCGTCATCGGCGGTTTCACCAGAACGCCAGTCGCCAATGTTGACCATTGGTTCGATGGTGATGGTCATACCAGCTTTAAGACGGGTCCCGTGACCCGCTTCACCGTAGTGGGGAACGTCGGGCTTTTCGTGCATCGTCGGTCCAATGCCGTGACCGATGTATTCACGAACGACGCCGTAACCCATTTCGTTTTCAGCGTAGTTTTGGATGGCCCAGCCGATGTCACCGATCCGGTTACCAACGACGGCCTGGTCAATCCCGAGGTAGAGGGCCTTTAACGTCACGTCCATGAGTTTCTTAACTTCGGGTGACGGGGTCCCGGCAACGAAGGCGTGGCAGGAGTCGCTTAAGTAGCCGTGGTAGTTAATAACGGTGTCGACTTTCAATAAGTCGCCGTCCTTAATTAAAATGTCTTTGCTAGGGCAACCGTGACAAATCATGTCGTTGACACTGACACAAGTTGAGTACTTGTAACCTTCAAAGTTTAATTCGCCGGGAGTGGCGTCGTGGGCGGTGATGTATTCGTAAGCGTAGTGATCAACGTCCCAAGTTGTGATTCCCGGTTTGATGTAATCTTCCAAGGCGTGGAAGAGGCCGACCATGATGTCGCCGGCTTCTTGCATCCCCTTAATTTCTCGATCTGATTTAAGAGTTATCATGTGATCCTCCAAAAAAATTAAATAAATTGTAGGTAAATAATGTCCATCCCTAGTATACAGCAACGGTTAATATCCGACAAAACGCATTGTTCGGTGCAACCTGGGAGTTGCGGGGAATGAAAACTAAAATTAGTTCTGAAATTAGCGAAAACGTTACCGGAAAAAAACGCAAAAAAATTTCCGGCTTAAAAAGACCCGTCCAACGGGCTTAATCCGGATTGGTTGCTTACAACCGTTTGCTAATTTACAATTTAGGACTTTTCATCAGCAAAGATAATGATACAATATATAGTGTTGTTTCGAACGAGATTACTACATATGGTAGTATAACGTGATCAGTTGGCCAACTGGACACCAACAACCGCACCATAAGATAAACGGAAAGAGGAGCATGATTTTGAGTAATTATTTAAAATTCTTATCACACCAATTGAAAGGTTGGCCACAACAGAACTACTACTTATTCTTCTTTAGCCTGGGCTGCCAGGTGATGACCCTGGTTAACGCCCCAATCACGACGTTATCCATTCTAACATTTATTGGGACCACGTTGGGGGTTCTTTGTGTTTTGGCCATTAACGCGGCCAAATCGGTCAACGGCTGGCTAGGCTTAATTTCCGCCGCTTGCTTCATTGTGGTCGGTTTTTCGGCTAAGAACTACCTTAGCATTGGCGAACAGTTAGCCTACGTTGTGACGTTGGACATTCCGGTACTACTGAGTGCTGGTTGGAACGTTAACATGGTTTCTAAGATTCGCAAGTTTACTGGTCGGACCTGGATCGTGGCAATCGTTTCAACGTTGGTTGTTTACGGAATTTCGGGCTACTTGATTAGTGCCTTGACCGACGATCCGCGGCCGTGGGTGGACGCGATTAGTTTTGCCATCTGCTTAACGGCTGGGGTGATCTGCTTCCTCCGTTACAACAACCAGTACTTCTGGTGGGTGGCTTCCGGCTTGGCTCAAATGGTGCTCTGGTTCATTTCGTTCCGCCAAGGTTCCGCCACTTTAGCCATGTTCATTAACAGCTCGATCTACTTGATTAACGATATTTTAGCCTTCACCGTTTCGCCTTGGTATAACAAGCACGAACGGGCCCGCTTAATCGCGCAAGAACAAGCGGCAGCTAAGGATGCGGCGACTGACGATCAAGCACTAGGATTAAATCATTAATTATTAACAACGAAGGGTGTTTCCGGGATTTGCCGGGAGCACTCTTTTTTTGCTTGTCTAGACAGAATAGACAGCTTGTCTAGGCAACTTATACAAGCTGATAATACTGATTTATCGCTGATATATCAACGATTGTTAAATTAATAAATTAAACGTTTGACAACTTGTCTAAACAAGTTTATATTCATAAATGAAAACGGTAACAGGAAGGAGCGGTGGTCATGGTCAATAAATCAGCGCTGGTTTATGACGATTTAATGCAAAAGATCGATGGGGAAGTTTACAAACTGGGAACGTACTTGCCAAGTGAGAACCAACTCTGTGAACTTTACGGGATTTCCCGGGAAACGGGGCGGAAAGCCCTCGCTGCTTTAGCTGAAAACGGCTATATTCAGAAGATTCGGGGTAAGGGCTCACTGGTGATCGAACACCGACAGTATGAATTTCCGGTGTCGGGAATCGTGAGTTATAAGGAATTGGCACAAAAGCTGCACATTACTACTAAAAACGTGGTCTACGACTATGAGCCGAACGGAACGCTGCCAGTAGCGGCCTTCGCGTCCCTTGGCGTGGATCTGACGGAGGCGCCGGTGACAGTTATAAAACGGGTTCGGGTCATTGATGATGAACCGGATATTATCGATAAGGATTATATTTTGAAAACGGTCGTGCCCGAAGTTCCTAAACGGGCGGCGGAGGATTCACTATACGCCTACTTTGAAGATGAATTGGAATTAGAAATTGGGTACGCGACGAAGGAAATTACGATGGAACCGGCTAACGCTGAGGACCGCCAGCAGTTGCACTTAGACGACGGCGCCTACATGGCAGTCGTCCGCAGCGTGACCAGTTTGACGGATGCCCGGGCCTTTCAATTCACGGAGTCGCGGCACCGGGCCGATAAGTTCCGCTTCCGCGACTTCGCCCGCCGCCAGCATAACCCTTTATAAACTATAAGAGAGTGGAGAATAACGATGAAACTATCACAACAGGTGATCTATCAAATTTACCCGAAGTCCTTTTACGATAGCGATGGGGATGGTATTGGGGACCTACGGGGAATTATTCAAAAGATTCCGTACCTCCAAAAGTTAAACGTTGACATGATTTGGTTTAATCCTTTTTTCGTGTCACCGCAAAATGATAACGGTTACGACATTGCCGACTATTACCGGGTCGACCCAACGTTTGGAACGATGGCCGATTTTGAAGAGCTAGTGGCTAAGTTAAAAGCGGTGGGAATCGGGACCATGTTGGACATGGTGCTCAACCACACGTCCACGCAACACGCGTGGTTCCAAAAGGCCCTGGCCGGAGATCAAAAGTATCAACGGTTCTACTACCTCCGACCGGCGCAGGCCGACGGTAGTCTACCCACGAATTGGGAATCCAAGTTTGGCGGGCCGGCGTGGTCGCGGTTTGGTGATACGGACCAGTACTACCTGCACCTTTACGATAAAACGCAGGCGGACCTAGATTGGCATAACCCGGAAGTCCGGGCGGCCTGCGCCGACGTCGTGAATTTTTGGCGGGGAAAGGGCGTGACCGGATTTCGGTTCGACGTGATTAACGTGACCGGGAAAGCCGAGCAACTCGTTGACGCACCCGCGGGTACCGAATCCAAACGGTTGTACACCGACACGCCGGTTGTTCAAGACTACTTGAAAGAACTCAACGCCGCGAGTTTTGGTCGGGACGCGAACAGTGTTACGGTCGGCGAAATGTCTTCCACGACGATTGCCAATAGTGTGGGGTACACCAATCCCGACAACCACGAACTGTCCATGGTTTTTAACTTTCACCACCTAAAAACCGACTACGTGGATGGGCGCAAGTGGTCGCGAATGCCGTTTGATTTTCCCCGTCTGAAACGGTTACTAGATGATTGGGCAACGGGGATGGACGCCGGTAATGGCTGGCAAGCCCTGTTTTGGAATAATCACGACCAGCCGCGGGCCATCAACCGCTTTGGCGATGCCGGTCAGTACCGGATCAAATCGGCGGAAATGCTGGCAACGGTCATTCATTTGATGCGCGGGACCCCGTTTATTTACATGGGGGAGGAAATCGGAATGACTGACCCTGATTATCAAGCGATGGCGGATTACGTGGACGTGGAAGCCTTAAACGCTTACCGGGCCCTCGTTCGAAGTGGTTACAGTCGCACCGACGCCTTTACGATCGTTAAAACGAAGGCCCGGGATAATTCACGGACCCCGATGCAGTGGGATGCGAGTGCGAACGCGGGCTTTACGACGGGCCGCCCATGGTTACGGCCCACCAATCAGACGAAAATCAACGTTGAAGCTGAACTGGCTCACGGTGAACTGTTTAACTATTACCAGACGTTGATCCGCCTGCGCAAAACGGTCCCGGTCGTTGCCGACGGCGCATACCGGACGTGGCGGTTGGACGATGACCAAGTCTTTGGTTACTGGCGGACACTGGGAAAGCAGCAATTACTCGTTTTAAATAACTTTTATCCCAACGCCACGACGGTCACGATCCCGGCTGAAATGGTCAACGCGCACGTTTTACTATCAAATTATGACGACGTGACCGTCCAAGCGGCCATGGTCTTAAAGCCGTACCAATCAGTTGTTTTGTCACGCGAGTTAGGTTAAGAATGGAGGAATAAACATGGTACACGCACAAACGGTTCAAATTTTAACACCCGTCAGTGGTAACGTTATGCCGTTGAAAAACGTTAAGGATCCCGTCTTTTCAGCGGGGATGATGGGGTTGGGTTTCGGCATCCAGCCGACTAACGGTCAAATCGTGGCGCCCGTTAGCGGGAAGGTCACGATGGTGGCGGCCACTAAGCACGCCCTTGGTTTTACGACTCCCGATAATCATTTAGAAGTGCTGGTTCACTTGGGCATTGATACGGTCGATTTAAAGGGGCAACCCTTTACCCTTAACGTCCAGGCTGACGATGAAGTTCAAGCCGGCGACGTTATTGCGACCATGGATCTAGAACAGATTACCGCGGCCAATAAACAGACCACGGTAGTCTTAGCGGTCACTAATTCAAGCGATAAGCTGGACCACCTGGACGTGACGACTGGTGACCAGACGGCCGGAAGCGTGGCCGCTACGGGACGTTTAAACGCCAACACCTTCAACGCCAAGCGCCAGGGTCGGTTGCCTAAAGCGGGTAAGTACGACCAATTAGCCGCCGATATCGTTGAAAACGTGGGCGGGGTTGAAAATATTAATAGCTTAATTCACTGTATTACCCGGTTACGCTTTTATTTAAAGGATGAAAGTAAAGCTAACGACGAGGTGGTGGCGAACTTGAAGGGGGTCATCGACATTGCGAAGGCTGGGGGCCAGTACCAAGTTGTGATTGGCCCGGCCGTTACCGACGTATACGACGCGGTGATCAAGCAAATTGGCCCCGAATTTTCAAACGATGCCGAAACGGCGAAGGCCGTCGCGGAAACTAACGCGGCTGCCAATCGTCCGGATACGACCTGGGGGTTGATCAAGTGGGGCTTCAGTAATTTAATTGGGGTCATTACCGGTTCAATGATTCCGGTTATCGGGTTGTTAGCCGCCTCGGGGATTCTAAAAGGGATCCTGGCCGTCTTGATTACCTTTAAATTAGTCAATACGACCGCTTCAACTTACGTCATTATCAACGCGATGAGTGATTCAGTCTTTTACTTCCTGCCAATCTTCGTTGGGTTCACGGCTGGTAAAAAGTTAGGTGCTGATCCCGTTATCATGGGAATCGTTGGGGGCGTGTTGGCGTACCCGTCGATCGTTGCCATCGCGGCTAACGGTAAAACGCTGAGTACGTTATTCGGGATGACTATTAACGCCGATTTCTTTGGTTTACCGGTCCACGTGGCGTCTTACACGTACTCAATTTTTCCAATGATTGCCGGTGCTTGGCTGGCTAGTAAGTTGGAACCGTGGCTTAAACGCGTCATTCCAACGGTTTTACGCATGATTTTTGTGCCATTATTTGAAGTTGTAATTATTTCGGGTGCCATTCTGCTCTTCTTAGGCCCAATCATTACGGTACTGTCAACGGCCTTAGCCAACGGTATCGTGGCCGTTTACAATCTGAGTCCCGCCATTTCGGGCCTGATTATCGGGGCTTTTTACCAAGTACTCGTTATCTTTGGACTGCATTGGGCGATTATCCCAATCGTTGCCAACGACATTGCCACGACCGGACACAGTTACTTGAACGCCATCGTTTCCGCAACGATGGTTGCACAGGGGGGCGCCGTTTTAGCAATTGCCTTAAAATCAAAATTAGCTAACATTCAAGAATTAGCCTGGCCAGCGACGATTTCCGCCTTTTGTGGGGTTACCGAACCAGCGATGTACGGGATCAACTTGAAGTACGGTCGCGCGTTCGTAACGGCCAGTATTGGGGCCGCGGTCGGTGGTTTTCTGACTGGTCTGATGCGGGTCAACATGTGGGGCTTTACCGGCGCCTTTATTGGGGCGACGTCCTTCGTGAACCCGAAGGGACTGGACTTTAGTTTCTGGGGTTTCTGGATCGCATCAATTGCGACGGTCATCGTTTCGTTCACTTTAACCTGGTTATTCGGATTTAAGGACGAAGACGCCGCGGCGGTCAAGGTCGCACCACAAAAACGGCACTTAGGCCAAACCGCGTAAGTAAGAATAGTGGCATCAAAATAGTGGTACCTGGAATTTATCTCCGGGTACCACTATTTGTTATGAGGACAGTGCCGCTAACTGGGCCTGTTGCCGGATGGCTTCGACGTAGATGCGGACAAAGTTAGTGCCGTAGGTGGCCGCAAGCTGCTGTTCCAAGTGCGGGGTGGGCGGCAATTCTTTAAGCAGCGGTCGAATCCATTGGTTGGTTGGTAACAAACGCAACAGTTGGTGACTGGTAAATTGTGAAAAAAGCAGGTTACGACCGAAGTACCGACCCAGCCGGTCCTGAAAACCTGGTTGCGTAACTGGCACCAGTTGCAGGCTGCTATTATTCATGTTGCCGAGTAATAGTTTGGCGCTGGGAAAATCATCGTGAAGGTCCAAACGTTGATTCTTATAGGCTTTGGCAATCACCGGTGAAAGCTGGACGAGCCAGATCAATTGGTGTTGTTCTAAGTGTAAAATCAAACGCAGGGTGATAATGTCGGTCGAACTGAGGTGGTAACTATAACGTTGGAGCGTTTTGGCGGTTAACCGGTTGCGCAACGTTTGTTGGACGGCGGCAAAGTTGCCGGCCTCCCAAGTCACGGTTAGTTGATCATGATTGGTCAGCCATAGTTTATGATCAGCAATGCGCAGGGTTAAAAAATTAGGGGTGCAACCGTGCGGCTGATCTAGCATGAGCAACCAGTAGGAGCTGGCACTGGAACGTGCGAAGTTACGGGCTAAAACGTGGACGTTAGTCGGTAAAGCCGTTTGAACGGCGAGCTGTAAGCGTCGCCGATCGTCTGCGGCGTTGACAAATTGATGTGGATCGTGAGTAATCCGACGTTTGGCCATGGGTATCCCCTCCTAACTGGTACACCGCCTTAAGTATAGGTCAAATCATGGTAAACAACACGTTAAAGACTCATTTTTGTTCGGCTTTTTACTAAGAAGTGGCGTTGCGACCAGTTCACCTTCGGTTGGGCGTTATAATGGACGGCGAAAGCGAATGTTTTTGCTAGTATTAGGAAGTGTTTTAGGAGGTTTGTTGATGAGTTTATGGACAATTGAAGCGGACCAGCCGACTAGGGAACTGGCCTCGCAGTTAACGGTTAGCAACGGTTTAATTGGAATTAAAGATTTAGCAGAAATTCCCGGCTTGCAAGCGGGACCCCTGACGGACACCGTTGTATACGTGAACGGTTTTTACGATTACGAACAAATTCATTACGGTGAAGCCCAGTTCGGTTTCCCGCAACGTAACCAGATGATGATTCCCCTCCCAGCCCCCACACGGTTTGAATTATGGTTAGACGACGTCCCCGTTGATTTAAATCAGGGTAAAATTTTAGCGGAACACTACCAGTTATCCATGCAAACGGGACAGTTTCAACACACGTTGACCTGGGAAGAGCGCAGCACCGGCCACCAAATTGAAATTGTTTTGACCCGGATAACGAGTTTAAAAACGGCGGCGCTGCTGACCCAGCGCATTCAGGTACGGGCGCTTAATTTTGACGGCGGAAAGTTACGAATCGTCTCGGGATTACACGTCCGGGGGATGGTCCAACCGAAGACGTTTGATCCCCGGTTGGCGGGTTACGACACGACCGACATCTTAGCACACCAGAAGATCACCCCGTTTTCGGTTACGATGCGCGGAACGACCTTCACGGCTTCACATAGTCGGCAGAAGTTAAGTACCATTACCCATTACGATCAACCCGGCCGGTGGTTAAAGGACGGTAACTGGATGAGTACCTTTGACCTGACGCGTCAGCCGGTAGCCATGACTAAAACGGTTTGGCACATGCTGGGGAAGGTGGTCCTCGATACTACAATCACCAGTGAATTGACCCGGCCGTTTGCGGAGATTGCAGCGGCCCAAACGGCGGCCCTAACAGATTTCTGGCAAACCAGTGACATTGAGATCACCGGAGATGACGAGTCGCAACGCGGCATTCGGTTTTCCCAGTTCGGACTCCTACAGGCCCTCGGAATTCACGGTGGCCAGCAAGGCATTGCCGCTAAGGGCCTGACGGGGAGCGGCTACGGTGGTCACTACTTCTGGGATACCGAAATTTACGAAGCACCGTTCTTCTACTGGAATCACCCGGAGCTGGCGCGGCGGTTACTGATGGTTCGTTATAAGCAATTAGCCCACGCCGAAGCATACGCTAAATCCTTAGGTTTAACGGGTGCCCTGTTCCCGTGGCGGACCATTAACGGGGAGGAGTCGTCGGCGTACTTCCCAGCCAGCACGGCGGCCATCCACATTGATGCCGACGTCGCCTACCTCGTGATTCGGTATTACCAGATCACCCACGATGACGACTTCATGCAGAAATACGGGGCGGAGCTGTTGTTAGCAACTAGTCGGTTTTACTTGGGGTACGGGAATTTTGACCCGCACAAGGGCTTCGTTTTAAATACCGTGACCGGCCCCGACGAGTACACCGCCCTAGTGGATAACAACGCCTACACGAATTTCTTAGTACAATTTGAGCTGCGCTACTTAACGCAACACTTTGAATTAAGCGACTTACAACGTTTCGGGGTCACACCGAGTGAGTGGGAGGACTTCCGTGCCGCGGCCGACCAAATGTACTTTGAGATTCACGGAAACCTGATTGCCCAGGACGATAGCTTTTTGTCAAAGCGGCGCATCGACTTAAAGCAGATTCCGCGGGACCACTTCCCGTTGCTGATGCACTACCACCCGTTAGTTTTATACCGGCTGCAAGTGTTAAAGCAGGCCGACTTGTTACTAGCGATGGTTTTGCTACCCGAACAGTTTACGCAGGCTCAAGTGCAGACCAACTATGATTACTACGAGCCCATCACGACGCACGATTCGTCGTTATCGCCCGCAATCTACGCCATTGCCGCCGCCCGGTTGGGAGAAGCGGCCGGAGCGATCAAATTCTTTAAACACACGGTCAATACCGATTTGCAAAATTTGCAGGGTAACACGGCGGACGGCCTGCATTTAGCCGCCATGGGTGGTAGTTGGATCACGTTTGCGTGGGGCCTCATGGGCTTAACGGTCGATGACGAGCACGCAACGCTGCACCCGGTTTTACCACAAACTTGGACCCGCTGTACGTTTAAGCTGCGTTACCGTAATCAAGTCTATGCCGTGACGGTAACCCCCACTCAACTAACCGTGACCGGTGGTTCAACAGCCAACGTCACAATTGACCAGGCGCGCCGCTTAATCACGTTAACCCCGTAACGCAAATTAGCGACAGTGCCGCCGATTTGTCGGCCCCCTAATTGATAAAAAAGCGTAAACTAAGTGGTGAATCTTGATAGGGTGGGGTCGGACAATGCGAAAATGGTGGGGTTGGTTAGTTGGTCTAGAAATTATTTTAGGCCTCGGCGGTGGTTACTGGTGGTATTATCAGCACCAAACGATTAGAACTGGGAAACTGCGGGCAACGACCTTTGCACTAGTTTCCAGTGCTGAGAATTCTTCGCTGGAATACCGTCACCAGTACCGTTACGTGGAGGATATTCACGATGGTCGGGGTTATACCGCGGGAATTATTGGTTTTACTTCGGGAACCGGTGACCTGCTAAAAGTGGTTAAACGTTACCGCCAATTAGTTCCCCGTAACCGGTTAGTAAAATATATACCGGCACTGCGCAAAGTTAACGGGACGGCCAGTCACCGGGGGTTGGGCAACGCCTTTGTGCGTGATTGGCACCAAGCGGCTAAGGACCAGCGTTTAGTGCGTGCTCAAGATGACGTGGTTGATCAAATGTACCTGCGTCCCGCCGTTCACGCGGCGCAAACGGATGGTTTGGGCCCACTGGGACAATATATTTACTACGACGCCATGGTTGTGCACGGCCCTGGTCACGACGCGACTAGTTTTGGCGGGATTCGACAAGCGGCCCGGCGGCGGGCCCAGACCCCGGCACGGGGTGGAACGAGCAAAACGTATCTGCGAACTTT
Organism: Lactiplantibacillus garii; assembly: GCF_003885105.1. GTDB lineage: Bacteria > Bacillota > Bacilli > Lactobacillales > Lactobacillaceae > Lactiplantibacillus > Lactiplantibacillus garii. The sequence continues at coordinate 16,845 of NZ_QWZQ01000021.1, read as the reverse complement.
TTTAACCGTGCGGGCAAAGGTAATGCGTCAGGAAACGGCGCACCACGATTTGTCCCGGCTGTATGCACAGTGGCAATTCGTGGTCGCCGGTAAGGACCACTTACAATTACCGCTTACTTGGAAAATGTACGGCCAGTCGTTTACGTTAACACGGACGCGTCTCCGGCAATTGATGCGCTAAAACTAAATTTGGGATGATCAAGGGTTACTGGAATTATTCCGGTGACCCTTTTACATTGTTGCCAATTTTTTATTAGTCAATATTAGAATATTAACCAGTCCAAACTCGATTTGTTCGGACTGACGGGGAGCCGTAAGATAAAGGGGTAGGGTTAAGCGAAGCAGCACTGAATATTTTTTTGAAAAAATGAGGAATTAAATATGAAACGAATCATTATTGGCATTACCGGGGCGTCGGGAACGATCTACGCCGTTGATTTATTGGAAAAACTGCATCAAAGAACCGACGTGGAAGTCCACTTAGTGATGAGTACGTGGGCTAAGAAAAATTTGGAGTTGGAAACGGATTATCATCTAAAAGAACTCACGGCCTTAGCGGATTACACGTATAACGTTAACGACCAGGGTGCTACGATTGCCAGTGGCTCCTTTTTAAATGATGGGATGGTGATTGTGCCCGCTAGTATGAAGACGGTGGCGGGAATCGCGTACGGCTTTGGTGATAACCTGATCTCCCGGGCGGCCGACGTGACCATCAAGGAACAGCGCAAACTCGTGATTGTTCCACGTGAAACACCGTTAAGTGTGATTCATTTGGAGAACTTGACTAAGCTAGCGAAACTTGGTGCCCAGATCGTGCCACCAGTCCCGGCTTTTTATAACCATCCCAAAACTATTCAGGATTTGGTCAATCACCAGACGATGAAGATTCTAGACGCGTTTCACATTCAAAACGAGACTGATCGGCGTTGGGAGGGGGACTAAGCGTGCCAACTTTTAAAACGGAACGGGCCGGTTATCAAATGACCGCGACCGTTCAACGAATTGGTTTTGACTTACTAGTCGTCGTGACGGGGGGCACCAACCCGCACATTGGTGACGTAACTACGGTGACGGCAGATACCGCCGCGCAAACGGTTAAGTTTCCGAGTCACGACGGTCGTTTTCATAAGGACAACTTTATTTCGGAACGGTTAGCGACCATCTTAAAGCCCCATTTAACGGGCAGTTGTACGATTACGGCCGGTATCCATGTTAACCAGATTACCAAGGCACAAATTGCGGCGGCGGGACCGATGACCGCGGATTTAGGGGCGGCCATCGTCGACTGGTTGACCCACCACCCGGCTAACGTGTCCCAACCAAAATATTACGGTCAGGATGAACAGCCCCAATAAAAATGAACGGTCACGTGAAAAAGAGTGGGCCAAAAGCCGCTGATTTTTGAAACCCGTTTCGAAAATAATTATTCGGAGATAAAACAGAGGTTGTGACTTTTGTCACAACCTCTGTTTGTTAAGCGGAACAAACTGGCTTTGGGCACACGTTTCGACACCACAGACTAGAAAAGTGAAACTGAATTTTAACCGTTTTGTTCCCGGTTCTTTAAGTGCGCACTGTGATATCAGTTTTTTTCAGCCCGCCCCTTGATAGCGATTTAATGTGACTGGGCATCCTTCTTGGCTTGTTCAACGAGGATGTTATCGACGATGTCTTGCAAACTCGTTCGGGCTAACCGGGCTTCCGCCGCAGTTTGGGCGTCCTGATAGTATTGCTTCAAAACGGTTTGAATGTTACCGCCGACAATGCAGGCGGGGTTGGTCTTTGGGTCGACCGCGAATAACGGTTTATCCCCCTCGACGGCGTAAAAAACGCTTAGCAGGGAAATAGCACTAAGGGGCTTAGCTAACGCGGGTTGAGCGGTGCCGGGCGTGGTAGTGATCAAACCGGCGTGTCGGAGCTTGCTCATGAGGCGCCGAACAACGACCGGACTGGTTTCAATACTATTGGCGATGGCGTCGGAGGTTAACCGGGTGTCAGCGTATATTTTGAGGTATGCCAGTAAATGGATGGCATCACTGAAACGAGTAGAAACCCGCATCTTTATCACTTCCTGTAACTTTATTAATTACCGAGATTATAAACTATCGGGATTTTAAAAGCAATCATTGTTCTCTAGACCAACTAACGTGTAACTTTTGTTCTAAATGGTTGTTTCGGTCAACCGAATCAGATATGATGAGGTTACCAAAATTGAGCAGTTACTGCAAAAAGGAGCAACATCATGAGTGAAATTGAAACCATCCAGGCCTATTATGCGGCCTCATTGGGGAAGGATGGTCGAATAACGCGGACGCAACGGCAAATTTTAGCCGCGGCGCTGGACTTATTTTCGGAAAAGGGGTACGAGGAAGTCGGCACGCGGGAAATTGCTGAGCGGGCGGGGGTGGCTGAGGGGACCCTCTTCCATAATTTCGTGAATAAAAACGGGATTTTAGACGCCATTATGCAACCAATCGTTAAGAACATCTTACCCACCATGTTGAACACCCTGGATCAGGCCGTACTGGATAAGGACAGTGATACGTTGGAAAGCTTCGTCGTGGCCCTCGTTCAGGACCGGGTAGATTTTGTCGCCCGTAACCAAGCGTCACTTGCGGTGATTTTATCCCAATTTTTTAACAACGCGGCCGATCGCGCGGCGGTACTAGGGATGGTTTCACCAACGATCCTAGCGCAGGCTAACCAGGCAATGGACCGGTTGAAGGCGGCGGGAGAGCTAGTTGACTGGCCGAACCGGATGATCTTGCAACTAGTTTTCTCAACGCTGGGCGGATACGTGGTTGAAAAGGTACTCTATCCCCAAGTTGACCGCCTCACTAGTCAACAGGCGACCCGGTATCTCAGTGATTTTTTAGTTAACGGGTTGAACCCCCGCCGAATCCCCTTACACGTTGATGAGACCAGCTTTTAAGTCAATTTAGGAATGCCAAACAAATAATTGAAAACATTTGACTATTTTATTGATGATGATATACTACCAATTGGAATTAAAGTGAGTGCTCAATTTGAGCCGCACTGTTGAGGATCACACAGTAGTCCACAACCTGAATTCTAAACCAATAGAAGAGAGGGTTTCATAATGAAATCAGCAAAAACGAAGGACCGCTCGTCAATGAACGCCACCGAATCGGAAAAGGCGATTCATTCAACGGGTGCCGATAGTAAGAGCTTGGACGAAGTGAATGGGAGTGTCCGGGTCCCAAAGAACGCCAGCTTCTGGCGAACTTTGATTGCCTACACCGGACCGGGCGCTCTGGTGGCAGTCGGTTACATGGATCCGGGGAACTGGATCACGTCGATTGCCGGGGGTTCACAGTATAAATACGCGCTGCTTTCCGTAATCTTACTTTCGAGTTTGATTGCGATGTTACTGCAAGCAATGGCGGCGCGCCTTGGAATTGTTACTGGGAAAGACTTAGCACAGTTAACGCGGGAACGCACTTCCAAAGCGATGGGCATCTTCCTTTGGATCATTACAGAACTTGCCATTATTGCGACCGACATGGCCGAGATTATTGGTTCCGGGATCGCGTTAAAACTGTTATTTGGATTTCCGCTGATTGTCGGGATCCTAATTACGACCGCCGACGTACTACTCCTGTTACTGTTAATGAAATTAGGTTTCCGTAAAATTGAAGCCATTGTGGCGACGTTGGTGGCCGTGATCCTCTTCGTTTTCTTATACGAAGTGATCATCTCCCAACCAAACGTCCCCCAAATGTTGAAGGGCTACGTTCCAACCACGGAAATTGTCACCAATTCCTCAATGCTGTACTTAGCGTTAGGGATCGTTGGGGCGACCGTGATGCCGCATAACTTGTACTTAGGTTCGTCGATCTCACAAACTCGGCAGGTTGACCGGAGCAACGAAAAAGAAGTTGCTAAGGCCGTGAAGTTTACGACCATTGATTCCAACATTCAATTGTCGGTAGCATTCGTAGTAAACAGTTTGCTCTTGATTCTAGGGGCTGCCCTGTTCTTCGGGACTAAGGGTGACCTGGGACGGTTTGTTGATTTGTACAACGCGCTGGGCGATAGTAAAATCGTGGGCGCCATTGCTAGTCCGGTACTGAGTATGTTGTTTGCCGTTGCGTTACTCTCGTCTGGTCAAAGTTCCACGATCACCGGGACGCTTTCGGGGCAAATTATTATGGAAGGTTTTATCCGGTTACGGATGCCGCTTTGGGCCCAACGGTTGTTGACCCGGTTAATTTCCGTAGCGCCGGTACTGGCCTTTGCAATTTACTACCACGGCAACGAAGCCAAGATTGAAAGTCTGCTGACCTTGTCGCAAGTGTTCCTAAGTATCGCTCTACCGTTTGCCATGATTCCACTGGTTAAGTTTACGAGTGACCCGCAACTAATGGGGAACTTCAAAAACCGGCAGTGGGTCAAGTGGACCGCCTGGGTTATTACCGCGGTTCTGATCGTATTAAACGTTTGGTTGATTTTACAAACACTCAATATTGTTAAATAGCCATCAAAAACGCGTGCTTACCAGGTTAGCTTGGTAAGCACGCGTTTTTCGTTGGGAGCAGGGTAAACGGGGTGGCAGTTAGCAAGTCGGTCACGCAGGGGAGCAGGCCGTGTTTAAAATCATACAGGTCGGCCAACTGATCCTGGGGGCCGTGGTGTTCCGCAATGGTGAGTAGTTCCTTTTGGGTCAACTGAATCCGACTGGCTGGGAGAATCAAGTCGGGACGGCTGGCCCGGGTCAGTGGCGCGGCGTTGTCGTGTACGAGGTACGTGAATCGCGGTGCGGTGTTTAAAATCAGGGTCAGCATGCTAATTTCGTGGGGGTCGAGTTGGGTCGCAAGGCGTTCCGTCTGGTGGGGCGAGTAGACCATCGCTGCGTAAACCTGGGGCGCTAACTCGGGGAGCTGATTACTGGGCGGTGTCAGGGTCACCGTGAGGCCGAGTTGCCAGCTCGCAAGTAGTAGTCCCGGAATGGTTGCGACTTGCGTAGGACTAATCAGGATGGCTTGTCCGGCGTGGACGTTTTGCTGTTGCAGGCTGGTTTCACAGAGTGCTAAGTCTTCTAGGACGTCGGCACCGGTGTACCAGCTGCCACTAGCATCTTTTAAAACCGGTTGTTGGTATTGACGTTGTAGTTGGCGGGTAATGGCTTTAGTTAGCTGGCTCATCGGCGGACAACTCCTTTCATAGGGGGACGGTTATTTCGTATACTTCATTTTATCTAGGCTTTGACTACTGGTATCAATGGTATCGAGCATCTGACTTTGAATGGACTTAGTCGCTAATTTAGTGGCCCGGGGGGTTAAATCGTGTGCCGGTTTAGTGGTGGCGGTCGCCATGGCTAGGTTGGTTTCCCGATCGACCCGGTTAACTAAGGTACTGGACGTTTGTTCAGGTGCTGTGGTGGTATTTGCGGAGGCCGTTGCGGTCGTTGCGTACAAGGTTCCGGCGGCCATTAAAGTAATCGTTAATTTCGTAAATAATTTTTTCATCATCATCAAACTCCTTTTAGTTTGGTTATATTTTTTAACTGTTAAACGGTTGGGACGAGCCAGTCGTTGGAAAGTAACTGGTGGAAGTGTTTGCCAAGCGGCACCCATAACTTAGATTTATTAATGTTTCTTAACGTATCCCAGAACAACGGGTCCTGCATCTGGTCATCGCTAAGCTTAACCTTAACGTATTCACCGTCTTCGGTTTTAGCAATTACCAACGGGTACATCACCTTCACGATTTGAGCGGCGCTGATATTTTTAATCTTTGGATCGGTATCTAATAACATATGGATGATCTCCTTGCCTGAATGGCTTGATTTGTTTAATTGAATGACTATAGTCTACCGAGAATCCGCCTAACCAACTACCGCGTTTCAATAAACTTTATCTAAGAAATTCTTAGATTCGGCCTTAGAATTCATAAAAAGCACCAAGAACGCTGATGTAATCGCGTTCTTGGTGCTTAGAGTTGTTGTTGAAGTTTGTTTATTAGTTGTGGTGTGGATTGGCAATCCGGGTGAAATCTCTATTTTAAATGAATTCTTTCTAAGCTGATCCAGGTTAGGATCTATTCCCAACCGTAAGTGGGGACGTGCAGAAATATTTCAGTTTAGTGAGTGGTTTCCGCCGTCCAGTCGGCCGTGATTGGGCTGGAACGCAGTGGACACAACTTGAAGCCAAGCATAGCCCGCTTGTCTCCAAGCTTGGTCTTTCACTAGGCCGGGAAGGGACCCCGACCAAGAGAAATTTCACTGCTGAGCCCATCACGACACTCCTTCCCGGCTAAACTAGTCGTTGGCGCCGTGAAAAGTGACCAAAGATTTGGTATTAATTGAATGATGATCATCTACTAACAAAAAGTGCTAATTACGGTATTTCCATGACAGAAATTCCAGAAACAATTACTAAATGTAGAGATGCCATTAAGACGCCAAAATTGTATGGCAGACATGGCGCCAACGACCAATTTAAGCCGGGAGTGACAGCGCTGATGAGCTCAGTGGTGAAATTTGACTTACGGTCGGTTTTTTCGACCTTTATGTCAAAGGCCGAGGTTGGAGACCGGCGTGGGTTTCGGTGGGCTTCAACTCGTGCCCACCACGCTCCAGCTCAGTTAGCGCCGAACGGGAGGCGAGTATGATAACTAAATGTGAGCTCATCAGCGCCTTCAAAGCGGCGATCCTAGCTGTCATCCATTTTAGGTAAAACTAACTGGGATAATTTCATAATTTACTGTTGCAAAACGCCAGCAACGCCCCGCATTGGGAGGGCTGCTGGTGTTTTGCAATGGGAGTTGAGTTAAAAATTAAGCCTTGTCCCAACTAACGGTGAAGATGCTTCCCCGCGGTTGGTTGTTAGTAATCGTGATTTTGGCGTTGTTCAGGGCCACTAACTGTTGGACGATGGCGAGCCCCAACCCGCTACCTTCGATTTCTTGTGAACGGGATTGATCGACCCGGTAAAAGCGTTGGAACACGGCTTGTTTTTGGTCGTCCGGGATACCTTCGCCCAGGTCGGCAACCGCTAAGTTAACCTGGGTCTCCGTTTGACTGAGACTGAGGGTGATTGGCTGGTCATGCGGCGAATACTTGTGGGCGTTGTCGAGTAACGCGACCACGATTTGTTGAAGCATTTCGGCGTTGCCGGCCACGTGGATATTCGGGTCAATGGCGAGTTTTAAGGGCTGGTCGATGGACGGCTGGTAGTGCTCGCTTAACTGTAGAAGTAAAAACGAAAGGTCTTGGTCCGTCAATTCCAGTTTGGCCCGGTCCGCCCGGGAAAGGTGGAGTAAATTTTCAATTAAGTGTTGCATCCGCAGCGATTCTTCATCAATAAATTTCAGAGACTCCGGGATGACCTCCGGGTGGGCGTCCCCCCGCCGCCGGATCAGACTGAGGTTACCACGGATAGCAGCGATGGGCGTCCGTAACTCGTGGGAGGCGTCCGAAATAAACTGGCGCTCGTGTTGCAAACGTTCATTTTGGGCAACTAATAGGACGTTAAAGGCTTGACCGAGGTCGTTGATTTCGCGCGGACTGTCCGGGACCTTTAGGGTCGGTTGGTCACGGTCGGGATTGTTGGACGTATACTGCGTCTCGTGAAGCAGTGCAATCGTCGGTGCGCTTAACCGGGTGGCTAAGCGGTGGGCCCACCAAGTCCCAACGGTGACCGCCCACAGAGTGACGAGGACCATTAAACAGATCAAAATCAGTAAACTATTGATCAAGCGGCGCAAACTGACCCAGAGTTGGTAAGTATTTTGTCCGCTTTTTTGCGTATAGGAAAAGAAGAAGCCGAACCCCCGGACGTAAACTAACGGGCCGCAAATCTTCGTTTGACGTTTAGTGAAAAAAGCTTTAGAAGAGGGCGTCGTTAAAATAGTTTGTTTAGTTTTGGTTGCGGTGGTCAAGGTTGCTTTTTTAGTGGTGACCCGGATAAACGCCGGTTGCTTAGTATTACGCGTCGTTGTGTTGTTCCAGTGAATAAAGCTCGGTACGTCTTTAATGTTGGCCTGATTCAAGCTGGACATCAAGTCGTGGGCTTCTCGGGTCGTATTTAAGGTTTGCTGAGCCCCAACGATCAGCAGGGTAACGATACTGACCATGAGGGTGATTGTCAGCATTAACCGGCGAATGGCCCGGTTGATCAGTTGTTCGTAAGTCGGGGTCGGTTGATTAGTTGTCATTGGTCATCGGCTCCCTTAGTTTATAGCCAACGCCCCGTACCGTTTTGATCAGTGGCTGGGCGTTAGGCGTTTCGATTTTACTGCGCAGGTAGCCAACGTAAACGTCGACGACGTTTTGTTGACCAAGAAAGTCCGCACCCCAGACCTGGTCGAGCAGGTCGTCACGGGTAAAGACTTCGTCGGGATGGGCTAAGAAGAATTGAAGTAAGTCGTATTCACGGTGTGTCAGTTGGACTTCCGCACCGGCGTTGGTGACGCGGTGAGCCTTAGTATCCAAGATAACGTCGTCTAATTGGTAGATCTGGTTAGGCTCCACTTGGTTTTCAGCGCGGCGTTGAACGACCCGAATCCGCGCCAGAAGTTCCTCAATTTCGAACGGCTTAGTAATGTAGTCGTCGGCGCCGTTATCAAGTCCGGCCACTTTATCACCAACGTAGTCGCGCGCGGTCATGATGATCACGGGGACTTGGTCGTGCTTACGAATGCGCCGGAGTACTTCCATCCCGTCTAGTTTTGGCAACATCCAGTCTAATAATATAAGTAATAATTCGTTTTGGTGAGCTTGATACGTTTCCATTGCGGCTAGTCCGTCGTTCGCAACTAGGACGTTAAAGTCCTCAAATTGTAATTCTTTTGTAAGGTATCCTGACAAACTCAGTTCGTCTTCAACGATTAAAATCGTATTTTTCATTAAAATATCCTCCTGACGACCCAATTTGTGTTCAATTATAGCGAATAATTATGATGGAAGACCGATATTTTGATTTATTTTTGGCGATTTTAGCTTCCGGCCGAAAGCGTTATGGCACTTATGATAAACTTGTATTAATTAAATAACGGAAGGTAAGTGATTCCAATGGGACTTTTTGGTGATGCCATGCACGCACTATATCACAGTGGTCACTACGGATATAACGTTAACGTTAAGAAGACCGCGCCCGCGGTTGATCCGAAGGAAGTGCCCGCGATTGCGGCGTTAGGGCGTCTAAACCGCACGCCTAATTTTAAAACGTGGTCAATTGATTCTCCGTATAAAACGGCCGAATTTACCGAAAAGCTCACCGCGGCCGTAGCAACTTGCGACTTAAAAATGAGTGATTTAGAGATCAAACCACAGATTGATGGTCGTTGGGGTGACCGATAAGCGGAATTTATTCCCATAACTTGCAGTTGTGACTATCAATATTCTGATAGACCAATATTATTAAAATTTGAGGTGAGCCGATGTTTTCATATGATCAAGTTCAACAGCTTAACCGGCTGGAAATTGAAATTTATAAATATATTATGGGACATCCGGTCGAAGTCAGTACGATGACGATTCGGCAACTGGCTGACCATAGTCACGTTTCGGCGACCACCATTCTGCGCTTTTTGAAACGGATGGGCTATGACGGTTACGCGGAATTTAAGTTCATGCTCAAGGAACAGTTGCGTAAAGATGCCGAACAGCCGCTCTCCCAAACAATTGTGCCGATGCGGGTCTTTTTTGACCGGATGAACTTACCCGACGTGACAACTAAGATCAAGCAAGCAACCAAGCTCATTCGTGACGCGAACATGGTGGTGTTAGTGGGATCCGGGACCAGCGCTGGGTTGGCCAGTTACGGCACTCATTTACTAGCGGACTTCGGAATTTATAGCATGATGCTGAGTAACGTTTTTCAACCGCGCCCCGTCCGGCCCCACGACTTATCGGGAACCGTGCTGTTGATGTTATCGGTATCGGGTGAAACCGACGACGTTATCCAGCAGGGCGTTTATTATCAACAAAACGGGGCGAAACTGATTGCCATTACCGCCAGCAGCCATTCGACGTTAGCCGGGATCGCCGATACGGTCCTGACATACGATACCCCGGAAGTTCGGGCGATTAGTGGGAGTAGTATTATCTCGCAAATGCCGGTCGTTTATTATTTGGAACAGCTTGCAATGACGGTTCAACCGCTAGCGTAGACCAATTTTTTATAGGAAATCGGAACATGTTCCTTAAATGGAACATGTTCTTTTATTTGAAACGGTACACTCTTTGTTTTGAAAGGGTATACATTTGTGGTGTGACGGGTATAATTAATTTTGTAGGAAGCGCATTCAACGATGCTGACTAATAAAAAAGTTAGTATTTTGAAACAAGTTACGCAACGTAATCAACGATAATTGGCCATTATCGGGAGTAGGTTAGTTTGCGGGTCCGTTCCGCGATATCCGGGACAAACTTGTTAACGGGTGTGGTTTCAGTTTTTAAATTATTCTAGGGGGTCACGACATGAGCGAAAACAATAAGTCTAGCTTCGTCAATGACCGACTCATTCCGTTCTTTGGTAAGATTGCTGGTTCTCGTCACTTAATCGCGTTACGTGATGGGATGACACTAGCCGTACCAATGATTATCATTGGGTCAGTCTTCATGATCATTGCCCAGTTCCCAATCCAAGGTTACCAAAACTTTATGTTAAGTACCTTTGGTAAGAACTGGCAAACAATTGTTCAGTATCCAACTAACGCTTCATTCCATATCATGGGTTTGATTGCCGTTATCGGGATCTCTTATAACCTGGCAAAGAGTTATAAAGTTGATCCAATTTCAGCTTCCATCGTTTCTCTAAGTGCGTGGATGTTAACGATTCCGTTAAACACGGATAAAGCAGGCGCACTCTGGGTTCCATTAACACAACTTGATTCAGCCGGTTTGTTCACAGCCCTTTTAATTGGTTTATTTATTACCGACTTCTACGTGTTTATGGTTCACCGCAATTGGACGATTAAGATGCCCGACAGTGTTCCACCAGCTGTCAGCAACTCATTTGCGGCCTTAGTTCCCGGTTTTGTTATTTTGTTCTTGATGTGGATTCTTCGGATGATCGTTGAAGCAACACCAATGCAAAGTATTCCAAACGTGATTTCCTTCGTTTTGGCCCGCCCATTAGGGATGTTGAGTAACACCTTACCAGGGGCCTTGGTTGCCGAATTCGTCGTATGTTTACTTTGGATTTTCGGGATTCACGGTGCCAACGTTGTTTCTGGGGTTATGCAACCAATCTGGTTGGCTGCCATGCAACAAAACGCGGACGCTTTGAAGGCCGGCAAGGCTTTACCAAATGTCGTTACGCAACAATTCTTCGATAACTTTGTTCACATGGGTGGTTCTGGTGCGACCTTAGGGTTGGCCTTCATGATTGCCTTTGTTTCACGGAGTGCCGAATTTAAGACGTTAGGTAAATTGATCGTTGGTCCTGCAATTTTCAACATCAACGAACCAATTGTCTTTGGTTTACCAATCGTTATGAACTACCGGATGGCCATTCCATTTATCGCTGCGCCATTAGTCAACGTTACGACGACTTACTTCGCAATGTCGACGGGGTTAGTAGCCCGGACCATGGGTGTCATGGTTCCTTGGACCACGCCGCCAATTATTTCCGGTTTCTTAGCAACTGGTCACATTTCCGGTGCGGTATTGCAAGTTGTTAATATCGTTATCGATGGTGCCATTTACTACTTCTTCTTCAAGGCCTTAGATCGTGATAAGGTTAAGGAAGAAAAGACCTTTGCAGCCAAAGAAGCTGCTGCTGAAGCTGCTAAAGCTTAAGCTGGGTTTGCTAAACGAACTCGTGGAGTTAGTCCGCGGGTTCGTTTTTGCGTGCAATAAAAAAACACGTTTAGCACTTGTAAGTGTGCAACGTGTTGGAAGCATTAGTGGGTGTGGAATTGGGGGTGTAACATTCGCGGGTGGCCGTGGTTAGCCCCCTGATATTGAATTAACCAATAATCGTTTTGGGGTAAGCCGTAACGAGCAATTAAATGGGTCACGGTAAAACGAACCGTGTCAGCGTTTGCATTCGTCCATAAACGCCACGTCGGCAGCTTAGCAGAGTAGACCCGTTCCCAGTCACCCAGGGCCTTTTCGGTGGGAGTGAGTGCGGCTAGTAATTCGGTTTGTTGGTCGCCGGTGAGCTCAATAAAGTAGCAGTATTCTTGTGTATGAACTGAATCAGAATTGATCATCACGGGAAAACTCCTTCATCTTGGATTTTTGGTCATTCAAATAACGTTGTGTTTAAATGAATTTTCCTATAGACATAGTACAACCGTTTGACTAATTTGACTAGCGTTTTAGCACGCTGTTACCAAAATGTAATAAAAAAACTTGCAATTAAAATAGTAAACGCTGTCACTTGACCTGAAACGCGTTCCATCATTTATAGTAAGTGCGTAGAATAAGTGAGGGAGCGGTTGAGATGGAAACGGGAATTTTAAAACAAATTGATTTAAAAACCACCAATGAACGGTACTTTTTTGTGGAGGCTCAGCGGCGGGCAGACCGAATTTGGATTCGCTCAATTCAGGCGTTTAAGCCGTTAGAATTAGCCTTTAAAGTTAGTGACTTACGAATTAGCCACGACCAGGCAAGTGCGGCTTGGGGCAGTAAGAAATATGAATTTAACGATGATACCGGTGGGCTATTGACCCAGTTAAAAACCTGGGTCCACTGACAAACTAAAATAGAGTGTGCCAAAAGTCGGTTAGCTGGTGAGCATTAACGGCGTATGGTGAATAATCCTGGGCTTGGCTTGTTTGCCATGCGTGGTTAAGCGGAGCCCGCTGACTTTTGGCGCACGTTTCGACAATAATTGTTCGGAGATAAAAAAGAAGCTGTGACTTTTGTCACAGCTTCTTTTACGTTAATTAGTGCTATCCGTATAGGTGATGGTATCCAACCCGTCAGTATCGTAGTTCAGGTTAGTCTTACCGTCGTAAGCGGTGTTCTTAGCGTTGAGTTTTGTTTCCATGTTACTGATCTTGGTTGGTTGCAGACCCAACTCTTTCCGTAAACGGTCAGAAGCGCTTTGCAGGGTACTGGTGCTTAAAATCTGATAGGAACTCGTGTTGATCCACGCTGGTTGGCCCACGATTTGGGTCGACTGAATGTTTTTCAAATTAGCCCGGTCGTGGGTTGCTAATCCAACTAAGTCGTCAAAACTTAAGTCGGTTTTGAGATTACCCTTAAGGGACGATAATAATTGGTTATAACGACTGTAGGTGCCGGTTTTAGTCAGCTTGACGAGGACGGCTCGCATGACCTGTTGTTGCCGGAGTTGGCGACCATAGTCCCCACGGGGATCTTGGTAACGCATCCGGGAATAACTAAGGGCTTCCTTACCGTTTAGGTGGTGGGTCCCTTTAGAGATGCTAACACCGTCAAAGTTACTATCGATAGGACTGGTAATGGTGACACCACCGACCGCGTCGACGATCTGCTTAAGTCCGCCCATGTTAATGGTGGCGTAGTAGTTGATGGGGATGTTAAGCAATTGTCCCACGCTGGCCTTGGCCATCTTGGACCCGCCAATGTTATAAGCGGCGTTTAACTTTTGAACGTTGGTCTTTTTGTCACCAATCATTTCCGCCAAGGAGTCCCGCGGAATACTGGTGATAACCGTTTTTTTAGTTTGGGGATTAATCGTGACGATCATGATCGTATCTGAATTCCCCTTATCGATTCGACCGTCAGCACCGGTATCGACCCCCAGTAGTAGGATACTCAGTGGCTTGGTGGTATCCACCTTTTGGCTATTGCCAGTGTAAACGGCGGACTGGTAGCGGGCCTGAGCCTGCCGAATAATGAGTCCCGCCGCAATGGCTACCATCAAAACAATCAATCCGCCCGCAATTAAAATTGGACGGAGTTTAGACTTTCCCATGTGTCGCATGTTAAAAACCTCTCTCTTAGTGAAACTTCCCCAAAATTTTTAAAACCTCAATAACCAGCATACTCCGGTAAGTATACGACCGGAAAATACTTATTTTGAGTGTACTCAATTCAAAAAATAGATACCACTAAAAGAACTTAGATTGGTAACTAATCAAATAGGTTGAATACAACGGACGGACAGCATTTGTGTTGGATTTAGATTCTTGTTTTATACTGACCGTATACTTAATTTAAATAAGCGAGGTTTTGATAATGACAGTCTTTAAAGCGTTTAGTAATGAAACGGTTTTAAATGATTTAAAAGCCCAAGTGTTAGACGGTGAAGTCTTTACGGATCACGCAACGTTACAAAAGTATTCGTTTAGTCCTAAGCTAACGGACGACGATAGCGGCTTGGCGTTAGCGTACGTAGAAGCCCATTCAACTCGAGATATTCAGGGAACGTTAAGGGTTGCGCGTAAATACCACATTCCGGTCGTTCCCCAGGCTCAAACAACGAGTACCGTAATTGGTGCCGATGGGATTACCGACGGCCTGATTCTTTCCACAGCTAAGATGAACCACATTTTGGAAATCAGTAAGGCCGATTCCATTGCCGTCGTCGAACCGGGCGTTATTAACGGTGACTTGGATAAGGAAGCCCGCAAGCAGGGGATGTTTTACGCCCCGGACCCGGGTTCAAAACCAATCTCTGGTATTGGTGGCAACGTCGCCACGAACGCCGGTGGGATGAGCACGGTTAAGTACGGCGCCACTAAGGATAACGTGTTGGGCGTTAAGGTCGTCCTAGCCGATGGGCGTGAATTGAAACTTGGTGGGCGGACGTTAAAGCAGGCCTTTGGTTATGACTTGACACAGTTAATGGTCGGTTCGGAAGGTACGCTCGGTATCATTACCGAAGTGACGGTTAAACTATTGCCAATTCCTTTGGGGACCCCGGTCATGGGAGTGGCCTTCTTTGATAACATGACCGCGCTGGCGAAGGCCGTTACCGCAATTCGCATCTCCGGCGTTTACCCAACGATGCTGGAGGCACTGGACGGTAATACCGTGGCCGCTTTGGACCGTTACGAAAAGACCCACTACGCCAAGGACAGTGCGGCAATGTTGATCTTTAAGCTCGATAACGGTGGCGAGGCCAGCATGAACGTGGTTAAGCGGTTACTGGCCGAACAGCATGCCGGTAACGTCAAGATTACCACCGAACCGGACGAACAGGCCCAGCTGGAACAGTTACGGCGGGATATGTTGCCGGCCGTCTTTGCGGGACAGAACCATATTATGGAGGACATGGCGGTACCGCTGTCACAGTTGGCACCGTTGATGGATTATATTCAGGACTTGGCGAAACGCCTCGACGTTGACATTTACACCGCCGGCCACGCGGGTGACGGAAACGTCCACCCAACGCTGGTTTGGCCTAAGACGGAAAAAGCGGTCCCGGAAAAGATCATCGTTGCGCTCCAGGAGATGTTTAAAAAGACGTTGGAACTAGGTGGGACGATCTCGGGTGAACACGCCGTTGGGATGCTGAAAAACCAGTGGAATAACGCCGAACTCGGGGAAGATGTTGATCAGTTACAGCACCAGATCAAAGCCCTTTTTGATCCGATGAATCTTCTTAACCCGAAGCGGAAGATTAATTAAACCCTAAGATTATCATGAGGACCGTCCGGAACGGTTGCGGAACGCTTTAATTATGATTATGATTAAATTATTATCAGATTCATGGAGGGAAGCTTATTGACGCCAAAAAGTTCAAACGTACGCTTAGAATTTGATGCAGAGGTTTTGCGAAACGAAATCTTTGACGTGCACGACTTCGCCACCTTTGAGCGGTTTTGGCAGCGCTTTGAGCACTTTTTAACCGACCGCATGGTGGTTGGACACTTAAACGTCCTCGAAGGTCACGGTTTAATTCCAAGTGAATTCAAAGACGTAGCGGGTCGGTTAGCCTACCTGGCCGGTGACGAAGAGTACCAGATTGATTATGATCAAATTGTCCGTGAATGGATGGTTACGATTCAGTAATCAGTAAGCATGAGAGAGTTGAAGAGTCTATAATTGGAGCGAAATTTAGTGAGCACAGCAAATTCTCAAGCAACCGCGGCGGGGGATCAGTTTTTGCCGGCCCCACCGGAACTTCTTCAGGCGGTTGACCAGCTAAAGGCCTACTCGCTACGATACGAAGTGGCGATGAAACTAGTTTTAGATAAGTTAGATTACATTAGTCGGGAGTACGAATTACGTTACGGTTACGCTTTAATTGATAGCAAACAGTCCCGGATCAAATCCCCGGAAAGTATCGTTGGAAAGCTTAAACGTAAACACCTCCCGCTAACGCTGAACGCCGTTTTCACTAACCTACACGACGTTGCCGGGATTCGCTTGATCGTGCGCTTCTTAAGTGACGTTAAAACGGTCGAAGACTTGTTGGCGACTCAGGCGGATATTAAGGTGTTAAAGGTCAAAGACTACATTCACCACCCGAAGCCCAACGGCTATCAAAGTTTGCACTTAATACTGGGTGTCCCGGTTTACACGGTCGACGGACCCAACATTATCGAAGTTGAGTTACAGATTCGAACGATTGCGATGAATTTTTGGGCGTCCTTGGAGCACGAATTAAATTATAAAAAGAACGTTCCCGACCAGGCCGCGTTGCAGCGGTCGTTAACGAAAAAGGCGCAACTAATTACGGAGCTTGACCAGGAAATGGATGATATCAAGCAGCGAATGTACGATCCCAACCGACCACCGAAAAAGTTGTAACTTGATTGGACACGTTTTTCACCCCGTTAAGATGAACGTAACTTAGCCAAACGAGGCTGTGACATAAGTCTCTAAAAACAAAGCCAGTCTGGAAAAATCTTCGGATTTTTCCGGACTGGCTTTTGATATAATGGAAAATAAAAAAGAGTACCGGTCGCACCCGATACTCCACGAAATTA
>NZ_QWZQ01000020.1 GCF_003885105.1 Lactiplantibacillus garii | reverse complement strand
TCTTTACATTATTAAAAATTTTATTTCAAGTCTATTGTTTTTGAATATTTTTTATTTTTCAACGTCTTAATCATAACTAACAACACGCATTTAGTACCCAATGACGTTTATTTTAACTAGATTATTTTCAAAGATGCGCCCGCATATTTCTAACCTTCACCCCTTAGTTCAAAGACTAATCTCACCAGCCGGACAGCCACTTTGTTCGTCGGTCTTCCCCCCGATTTCCCTGCCGCGGTCGCTTAGATTTTTTAGTTAATTTTTTATCCCAAACGGGCAGCTTTACTGTATTTTCGGCGTTAACGGCCTTAAGCTTAGCAAACATCAAGGAATTTATGAGAAATTATCATCATTTCTTCAGTCGCCATAGGGGGCAAGCGCCGCACGAGAACCGTATGCTTAAAGCAAAAGTACGGTACTACTGATCATGACCACTTTAAACTAAGCGCGGTCACGATCGTGTCGATTGCACGCCCCCCCGTTGGCCTAAGTTTCTTAAAACGTCAAAAGCCGGTCGAATAAGGAGGCCATTTTTTATGATTCAGCTTGTCCAGCAAGTTTGGCAACGTCACCGCAGCGTGCTCGCCTACCTCATTTTCGGGGGTCTGACGACCGCGGTCAACTTCATTTTATTCGGAGTGCTGACCCTGCCCGCCGTTAACTGTCCCTACCTGATCAGTAACGTGATTGCCTGGTTCGGGTCGGTGCTGTTCGCCTACGTCACCAACCGCCGTTGGGTCTTTGACAGTCAAGCCACCACGCTGCGGGCCCGGGTCCGCGAAGTTGCCAGCTTTTTCTGGTACCGCGCGCTCAGTCTGGGCGTTGATGAATTAATTATGTTCGTCGGGGTCAGTTTACTCGCAGGCAACGGCATGCTGGTCAAGCTGATCGACCAAGTGATCATCGTCTTGATCAACTGGGTCTTCAGTAAGTACCTCATTTTCAAAAAATAATCAAGGAGTCCTGTCCATGTTAAAACGCACCGACCACGAGCGCCAACTGGCCTGGGCCTGCTTCGGGCTGACGGCAATTCTGGCGATTCTCGTCAAGGTCAACGCCACCGTGATTCAACAATTTGATAATCTGAGTTTTCAAGCCGTCGCCAAACTCGACGGTGTCACCATGACGACCGTTTTTAAACTGATCACCACGGTGGCTAGTCCGGCCGTCACGCTCGCCGTGGCGTTACTGTTTGGAATCGTGCTCTACGTCACCCATCACCGCACCCTCGGAATCCTAGCCATCACGACCATGTTTGGCGGGGACGCCGCCGCGCTGGTCGTAAAATTTCTCGTTCAACGCAATCGACCGACCCAACAGCTCATGCCGGACACCGGTTACAGTTTTCCGAGCGGCCACGTCTTCGGCACCACCCTACTGGTCACGATCCTGTTAGCGATTGGGCTGCCGTTTATTCGCTCCCACGCCGTACAAGTTGGGTTAATCGTCCTCGGCATCGTCTGGATCCTAATCGTCTTAATCAGCCGGGTCTACCTGCGTGACCACTTCGCGTCGGACACCGCCGGCAGTTTGGCCCTAGCAAGTGGTTGCTGGCAACAGGGCCGCGCCTGGTTCTGGTCCTGGCAACCCCGGGCCCACGCCATTTTAAACCGCCAAAACGACTAATCGGCTTAACTGAGAAAAGTTCAGCGACCGTTCAGTTTTTCCAAGTCACACCACGACCCCAGCCAGGTTAAACTAACCCGAACCCGGCTGAGGTCGTGGTGTTTTTTCTGGCACCCCGCCCACTATCCTGATACTGGTGCTTGACGGCTGTTTTGCACCGGCAGCTGGGCAGGCGCCACTTGAAAACGAACTTCCGGCCAATTGACATTTCAACAAGTGAACGTTAAAACTTGCTAAAGAAAGCGTCGAAATGCTTTAGTTTGTCAAAACTATGCTAAGCTATAAGGGTTCAAATCTATCAAAATACAAGGGGAGTTATTGATCATGGATGACACAAAAGCAACGGTTTTATCAATTTTACAAGATCTAACGGGGGAAGACGTTTCCGGTAACATGGATACCAACTTATTTGACGAGGGGATCTTGGATTCGATGGGTTCCGTTCAACTGCTATTGGAACTTCAAAATCAACTCGGCATCGAAGTTCCCGTTTCTGAATTTGAACGTTCCGAATGGGACACCCCCGCAAAAATCGTGGCTAAAGTTCAAAGCATGCAGTAATTCATTAACCACTTACTTTTAAACAAATTAAACCAGCTAGGCGCTGCGAAACGATTGATTTCGCGCTTCCTAGCTGGTTTTTAATTGCTGATAAAGTCCGCCTTACTTGGCCTGACTGCTGATTGGCAGGCGTTTTAATACCGGTAAGGCCCCACCGAAGAACACCACGGCGATCAGCGTACTGACGAGTCCGCCGCTTAACGTCCGCGGCGGGTGCACCTCCTGAACTGAATACTGTAAATAACTGCGGCTGTGCGGCGTGATCTTACCGTTTAACGGGTTATACGGCGCCTCCGCCGTCCCGTAACTGACCGTGCTGAGCCCCAGGTTCGTGATCGTGACCCGCAGCGTTGTGTGCCGGGTCGTCGGGTAGCGGATCGATTGCAGATCCCGCGGCGTCCCCGCCTGATTAAAAATCACCCGGCCGCCCGCTTCAATTTGAACGTTCACTAAACCGTAGCGGTTATGCAGCGGTGACAAGCTTAAGCGGTTACTGCGTCCGGCCGTTTTGATCGTCTGGGTGACCGATTGTTCCGGCTTTAAGGTCCGGTGCGTGTTTTCAACGTAGTTCCCGTTCCCCTGCACGGCGACCGTCGTGTGGGTAATCAGGGTCCGCTGACTGGTCTGCCAGAGACTTAACAAACTAAACACGGCCAGACCGCTCATCGCCGCCAGCCCGACTTTACGCGTTCGCGGCGTGAGTACCCACTGCGGCCGTTCGCAAATACCAATCACGCCGAGTAACATTAAGCCCGGCAATAGCGGTAAGGCGTAGCGCGGCTCGACCTCCCAAAAGACAACGTGAAACGCCGTTAATCCGAGGATCGTCAGCGCGATGAACAGCGGCCCCGGCCGCAGCGTTCGCGCGGTCACGAGGACGATGATGGCTTCGATCAGTAACGTTAAATAAATCACCTGGGTCATGATGACTAGCCAGAATTGAATGTTGCGCTGGCCGGTCACGTAAAAGCGCGGTGCTTTGATCCACTGGGTCGTCAGCTTAAAACTGTCAAAGTCCCCGGTCGCCCAAAACACCCGCATCTTTTTGGTCAGGTGCACGGCCGTCCCGGTCACGCCCATTTGCTTCAGGCGGCCCCGGATCATCTTGGCCGTCCGGCGATTCTTCGCCGCGGCGGTCGGCTTGCGGTTGACCGACTCGAAGTCAGCGTAGTTATACTGGCCGCTGTGTTTCGGGTTTAAACTCATCGCGATCCAGCTAGTCGCCGGCAACTGGTCGTTGGCAGTGGGCCGAAACCCGGCCTGCTTGCGCCAGGCGCCCATCAGACTAAAGACTAACCCGAGGGTCACCAGCGTGCTGACAAGCCAGCCTAACGCCGTTTGCCAGGTCACGTGGCGCTGTTGCCACAAGACGAGGATCAACAGCAGCGTGGCGATCCAAAAGACCACCAAGTTGGACTTCATGGCGACCCCCACGGCTAGCAGTAAGCCGGCCGCGATCAAACCACCCCAGCGCCGCCAACCGGAACGCCCTAACGCCCAGGTCATTAGGGCCAGGCAGTTGAGCACCATCGGCAAGACGAGCGCGTCGGTGTAGGCGTACAACGCGTACGAATAAACGGGCGGACTAACTAACCAAAAACCGGCTAACCAGACGGCCCCCGGGCGCGCGTGGTGCCAGTGGCGTAACAGGTACAGCCCGCTGAATAGCGCGCTGTCGACCCACAAAAACCGTAGGACGTTTAACACGGTCCACGGCGGCGAAACGACCGTCGTGACCACCTTGATCAGCGTCGCCTCGAGCAGCGTAAAGTTCACGTTGTTCGGGTAGATGGCAAAGTAGTGCATCCAGGTGTGGTCCCCACGGGCTAACGTAAGGGCCTGGGTGCGGACGTAAAAGGCGTCCGCGCGGCTCACGTCCACAAAGTTGACGGCCACGACGAGTTGGGTCACGGCAATTAGAATCAGTAAGCCGACGACCACCCGCCGATACGTTGCCGATGACCAGCGCCGCATCCACTGTCGCAGCGCGTTGACAAGGATCAAAAACGCGAGGGTAAAACTGCCAATTACCACGGGGGAAGCTAAGTCCGGGTCACCGAAAAAATTCACGGGCTGCAACCAAGCCACTAACCCGGCCCAGCCCAGAACTCCCGCGGCTAGCCAATTAATTCCCTTTAAAACGCGGTTCATGAACGAACGCGTTGATTATTTAATACCGCGGGTTGCTGCGTCGCGGTATAGTCGTCCGTTTCGATAATGTAACGCGGACGGCGTTTGACTTCGGCAAAAATCTTCCCAACGTACTCGCCAACGATACTGATCCCAATCAGCTGCATCCCGCCTAGGAACCATAAACTGGTCATCAGCGAGGCCCAGCCGTCGACGGTGTTGCCGAGTAAGTGTTGGACTAAGGCGAAGATCATCATTAACAGGCTGACGCCGCTAATTAAGACCCCCACCGACAAGATGGCTTTGATTGGCGCAATCGAAAACGAGGTGATTCCGTCCATCGCGAAGGCGATCATTTTCTTTAACGGGTACTTGGACTTGCCGGCCATCCGCGGCTTGCGCCGGTAGTACAGCTTGGTGGTTGGAAAGCCCAGTTGGGGCACGATGCCCCGTAAAAATAAGTTGGTTTCGGAGTATTCCATTAACGCGTCGACCGCCCGTTGGCTAAGCAGCCGGAAATCGGCGTGGTCCGGGACTAGTTGGACCCCAATCTTGCGCATCATGCCGTAGAAGGTCTCGGCGGTCCAGCGTTTAAAGTGCGAGTCGCTCGAGCGGTCGTTGCGGACCCCTAAAACGACGTCGTTGCCCGCTTTGAACCGGGCGACCATTTCGGGAATCACCTGCGGATCATCCTGCAAATCGGCGTCAATGGTGATCACGGCGTCGGAAGTTGCCCCAGCAACCTTCATCCCCGCCATTAACGCGTTTTGGTGGCCAAAGTTGCGACTAAACTTTAAGCCGCAAAAGATCTTGGACTGCCGTTCCAAGTTCTTAATGATCGGCCAAGTTTTATCAGTACTTCCATCGTCTACGAACAGTACCTTGCTGTCCCGGTTGATCTGATCACTCTGGATCAGTTTCTGAATGATCGTTCCCAGTACTTTGGAAGAAGTGGGTAAAACCTCCTCTTCATCGTAACAAGGCACGATAATCGTTAAACGCGGTTGTTGCATCGTAACGACCCCTTTCTATTCCCATAAACCTAACTCAAATATCGATGGATTCAAGGTTAGTATAGAAAATCGCGGGTTGAAAAACTAGTTATTGCTCCTAAATGTTTTCTGAAATTTTTTCAGAATCTTTTCAGTTAAACGCGGTGGCTGATTTGACGCGGTTTTCCTAAAATAGACGTATTATGATAGTTGAAAGTCCAAACGGCATGATTATTCACCGTAAATATCAAAATCATTATAATTAATCAAAAAAGTAAGGAAAGTGAGCAACGATGGCCACTATTTTACTGGTTGACGACGAAACGAGCGTCATCGACTTTTTACAACAAGAACTCGCCTTTGAAGACTACCGGGTGATTACCGCCACGGACGGTCAGCAGGCCCTGCAAACTTATCAGGACCACCAGGCCGACCTCGACTTAATCATCCTTGACTGGATGTTACCCAAGGTGGACGGCCTAGAAGTACTGCGGCGCATCCGCAAACACGATGACATCCCGGTCATCATGATGACCGCCCGCGACTACGTTGGTGACAAGGTCGCCGGCTTAGACGGCGGTGCCGACGACTACATCACCAAACCGTTTGACACCGAGGAACTGCTGGCCCGTATCCGGGTGAGCCTGCGTCACGAACAACGCGACCACCGGCCCCAAGAAGTGTACCGGTTTGCCGACTTGGAACTCAATACCAAGGCCCGCCAAGTCCACCGCGACCACCGGCTGGTCCAACTCACGCAGCGGGAATACGACTTATTATTGGCCCTGTTAAAAAACGCCCCCGAAACGCTGACCCGCGACGAACTGCTCGACCAGGTCTGGGGCGTGGACTTTGACGGACAGCCCAACATCGTGGACGTCTACGTCCGCTACTTGCGCCACAAGATCGATACCGACCAGGACCGCAAGTTGATCCACACCGTCCGCGGCGTCGGGTACTGTCTGCGAGATGACGCCCATGCTTAATTTCATCAAGGGACGTTCTAACGCCGCCGAAATTGCCCGCACCTTTACCGTGATGATGCTGATCATTATTTTTATCACCGGGTTATCGGTTTCGACCGTCGTCGGCTGGCGGCTCACCCACAACCGGATGGACGACGCCGCCACCCTGATGAAAAGTCTGCAACGCTCGGTGACCGACGACGATCCCGACTGGAACCAGTGGAACTTAAACAGCCCGATCAATACCAAGGACACCTACGTCAAGGTCGACACGGCCACCCGCAAACGGGGCCACCACACCTACTATTCGCCCCGCGCTAAAAAGTTCCTCAAAGCACGGGAGCTCACCGTTCCGGGCTTTCCCGCCATTCGCTACCGGCGCGGTTACGGCCTATTTTACCGGCTGGGGGCTGAAAAAAAACGGGTCTATTACGAAACGTGGACTAGTTTGAATACGGTAATTCACATTTTTAAGTTGATTTTAGGAGACATGTTACTGGTGTTAATGATTTGTGGCGTGTTAGGCTACTTTGTGATGGGATGGCTCGCCAAACGGCTGAACCGCCCCCTCGCCGATCTCACCCGCGCCGCGTCCCGGATCAACCACGCCGAAAACGTTTCGTACCACGAAGCGTTACCGGTGCCGGACCATCCCGCGGAAGTGCACCACTTAGGACTTGAGATCAACGAGTTACTGCAATCACTCAACGAGCAGGTGCTGCGTGACCACCAATTCGTATCCGACGCGTCCCACGAGTTACGGACGCCGCTAACGGCAATTCGGGGTCACATTAGTTTAATTAAACGCCGGGGGGAGCAGCACCCGGAAATCATTCCGCGCTCACTAAACTTTATCGACCACGAGTCGCACCGGATGGAGACGCTGGTGGAAAGCCTGCTACGACTTTCACGCATGGACCACGTCGACGTGGCGGGCGGTTATTACGACCTCACCAAGCTGGTCGAAGAGACCGTCACCAACTACCGGGAAAACTTGCCGCAGCCGATCCGTTTACACGTGCCACCGTCGGCCCTCACCGCTTACGTGAACGCCGACAGTTTACAACAGATTTTAGTGGCGTTGCTGAGTAACGCCAGCAAGTATTCACCAACCAACGCGCCCATTACGGTCACGCTGACCACGCTAAACGGCCAGCCCACCGTGACCGTTGCCGACCGGGGAATGGGGATTCCGGACGACAACAAACCACACGTTTTTGAACGCTTTTACCGCGTCGATCAGGCCCGGTCCCAGGAAATTCCGGGAACCGGGCTGGGCCTAGCCATCGTCGCGCGCCTCGTGGATCTGAACCACGCCACGATCAGCGTGCACGACAACCAGCCGCGCGGTACCATTTTTACCTTACAATTAGCAACGACCCCTCCGGTTGGCGCTTAATCCCCAAGACACTTGTGACTTTTCTCAGGTGTCTTTAATTTTCGCGCTTTTTTCTGAAAAATTTTCAGAAAGTTCTCTTTTGACCTAAGTAGTTGGTTTCTAGCCGCTTTTTTATAATGAAGTCGTCGTAAAATCAAAAGGTATCGGAGTTGAGCAGGGATGTTGAAACCATTACAACAACGGGCGTGGGTGCGGCCAGTGTGCGCCGGGGTCCTCGCGTTACTCATTTTGAGCGTGATTTTTATCGCAACGGGCATCACCCCGTTTGGTCAGCGCAATTTATTAATTAGCGATATGGGGGGCCAGTACCTTTCCTTTTTCACCGCGTACCGGCACGCTATTTTGGAACACAATTTTCAGCTCTACTCGTTTTCTCAATCCCTCGGGGGCAGTGCGGTCCCGACCATCGCTTACTACCTGATGAGTCCCTTTAACCTGCTGATCCTGCTTTTCCCAGCGGCCAACTTACCGACCGGACTAAGCCTGATCATCATGGTCAAAATTGCCGCCATTGCCGTGACGACGACCCTCTTTTTACAGACCCACTACCGCACGCCGCGCTGGGCCACGGTATTATTCGGCGTGGCGTTCAGCTTATCGGGCTTTGTCGCCTTAAACTACTTTACGATCATGTGGTTGGACGCGCTGATCTGGCTGCCGCTCGTGATCATGGGGCTCGAACACCTGATTACGACCGGCCGGCCCGCGATGTTTTTCTGGTGGCTGTGGGTCAGCATCGTCACCAACTACTACCTCGGCTACATGACCTGCCTGTTTGTCATCTGTTACTTCGTTTACCTGCTGTTCGAAATGAAGGCGCCCGGCAGTTCCATTTGGCAGGCCGTTAAAATGCAGGCCCGCCTGATCGGCAAAGTTTGCTTAACGGCGCTCCTCAGCGGGTTAAGCACGCTGTTTTTACTGATCCCGACCGCCCTGGGGATGTTAAAAACCGCCAAGTCCGCGGTCAAAACGACCAGCTACTTACCGGTCCCCCAGTTCGGTTTCAGCGCGTTAAGCCAGTTGGGACTGGGCGCTAACAACTACGCCACCCGGCTTGAACACACGCCGACCATCTTTAGTACCACGCTGGTCGTGTTGCTGGTCATGGTCTTTTTCGTCCACCCCAACGTGCGGCGCGCGCACAAGTGGCACGTTTTCGGCCTGTTATTAACGCTCTTTTTGAGCATGGAAATTCGGACCCTCGACACCGCCTGGCACATGTTCCAGCGGCCGGCCGGGTTTCCGTACCGCGAAGCCTTTTTCTTCAGTTTCGTTTTGGTGATGGTCGCCTTTGAAGCGTGGCAAGCCAACGCTAAAGCCATCGCAAACAAGTGGCAGTGGCTCCTCCCGAGCGGGTTGGCGTTAGCGCTGATCGTCGGCTGGCAGCGGCAGCGCCACGCCGCCGCTCCGTTAGCAAGCCATATTCTGTTATTGAGCCTAGCCTTCGTCGTCATCACCGCCCTGATCCTGTTTGCCACCCGCAAATTCCTGCGGGCCGGCCTCTTGACCGGGGTGGTCGCGGCCGAACTCGTCAGCAACGGCGTGTTGACCATGCAAAAGTCCCCGTTTGGCAACCAAACCGCCTTTAATAAGGCCTACCAGACCGAGTACCGCCAAATGCAGGCGGTCAACGACCCGGACGGCCAGCTTTACCGGGTCGAAAACCAGAACACGCTGATCAATAAGGCTTACAACTACGATAGCAAGTACCGCAATTACAACGACCCGATGCTGTTTAACTTCCACGACATCACCTACTACAGTTCCACCTTCGACAACCAGACCCGCTTAATGCTGAAATCACTGGGACTGTTTAGCAAAAACGCCCGCCGGGTCAGCTCGGAAGGCTTGAACCCGGTCAGCGCGATGCTGCTGGGCGTCAAGTACAGTGTTAACCTGAACGCCACCGGCCGCGCCACGACCACCGCGTTAGCTAGTCACGCCGGTATGGGCTTCGCGGTGCCGGACGCCGTGACCCGCGTCGCCCTGCGGCCCAACAGTGCCATCGTTAATCAGGAGCGCATCTTACAAAGCTTGCGGCCGCGCAAAACGCCGTACTTTGCCGCCGCGACGGTGCTCAAACACCAGGTCAAGCGCGACCCGGCCGCGAAACAGTACCGTTACCGCCACACGCTCCGTTTAAGGGTCAACCACACCGGTGACTTGTACTACGACGACACGGCCGCCACGAGCAAGTACACCACCATGCGGGTCAACGGGCGGCTATTGGCCACCAAGTTTAACCCGAACGGCGGCATCGTTCTCCGCGACCTCGGTCACTTTAAAAAGGGCACGGTGGTCACGTTAACGGTCACGACGACCAGGGCGCAATTTGACGGGCACATGCACATCGCCAGTCTGGACCAGGCCGCCTTTCAAAACGTTTACCACGTGCTGCAACGGAGCGCGTTCGTGCCCGAATACCACGCCTCCGGGTTCCGCACGGTCGTTTCGGGCAATGTCGATAACGTCAACGACCGTCACTGGCTCTACGTCGCCATTCCCGCCGACTCCGGCTGGCACGTGAGCGTCAACGGCCGCCCCGTCACTAGCAAAACGGTGGTCGGCGGCATGCAAGCCCTACCGATTCAGGCCGGGCGCAACACCGTCAAACTGGTCTATCACGTGCCGGGCGGTACCAGCGGCCTGCTCGTTTCAATCATCAGCTTGCTCGGCTTTACCGCCTTGGCCTGGTACGGTCGGCGCCGGCGGTAAGTCTGATCAAAATAAGCACCACGGCAGCGCAACGGGTCCTCCCAATCAGCGCTGCCTTTTTTAGTCTCAGCTACCGCCCCCACCCGTGGCCGGTAAAATTTAACCCGGGGACCCGGAACGGTGCTACCATGTGACTTAAAGCGAGGTCTTAAGATGCCACGATACGATCAGAATTCACCCGCCATTCAGTATTTAAGCCGGCGGGACAAACACTTAGTAAAAGTCATTCGGATGGTCGGGCCACTCGAATACGTGCCCGCCGCGGACGGTTACGCCTTTTTAGTCACCCAGATCATCGGGCAAATGTTGTCAAATAAGGTTGCCGCGGTCCTGACCGCGCGGCTCCGGGTCCAGTGTGCCGGCCAACTCGGACTAGCGGCCATCAACCAACTGACGGATAGCCAGATCCGTCAAATTGGGATTTCCCACACCAAGGTTGGCTACATCCGCAACCTGTCCGCGGCCGCCAGTACCGGTCAAATTAGCGCTGACCGCTACCAGTCGCTGAGCGACGCCGCCATTATCCAAGATTTAACCACCATCAAAGGCATCGGCCAGTGGTCCGCCAAAATGTACCTGATTTTTGTTCTCGACCGCCCCAACGTGTTACCCGTCGAGGACGTCGCTTTTCTACAAGGGTACGGTTGGGTTTACAAAACGAAGGACTACCACCCCGCCGCGGTCCGCAAAAAGTGCCGCAAGTGGCGCCCCTACGCCTCCCTGGCTGCCCGCTACCTCTACGTTGCCCTCGACAGCGGCCTCACGAAGCAACCGTTTCACCTGTTTAAATAGGGCGCCGGAACTTGCAGCCCAACCGTTTTCGCCCCATCGCAAATTCCGGTAACGATGAGGCAAGTGCCGTCTACCGTGTCCCACCCGGCAACTAACCGGCATTAAAAGGTTTTAAAACAAGCGGCTTGATCGCATTATCGGTGATTAACCCATTGATATCATCAGACCGATTATTAATTATGTTTTAGGGTTGTATCAACTTATTAATGGTCGTAGTCTGAGCTTGGGAGGCGTTCACCATGCCAAAATATCAATGGGGGTTAAAAATTATCGGTACGCTGGCAGCGCTGTATTCGGCGTTCATTCTTTTGATCAACGCGTTTGCGAACATTGCGGGTCCCGGCTACCAATTGAATACCGGACAACTCATGATCTGGATAGCGGGCATTCTGGTTTTGCTGGAATTACTGGACCTCTGGCAGAGAAGCCGGCCGCTTAATCTAATGGCTTTCATCATCAGCTTAATCACGATCTTCATCACGTTGTACGTCCAGCTGCGCGTCTTTGACGTTCCCGACATCCCAACGATCGTTGGTGTTATCCTATTAAGCCTCGTGATGGGCCTTTTAACTTGCACTCACCATCAACCAGTCTAGAACTGAGTTGCGAGGCACTTCATCAAAACGCAGCGGCCGCTTTTAACCGGTCCGGCGCCAAAAAGGTCACCCACCAAAACACGGTGGGTGACCTTTTATGCTTATCACGATTGAATTTGGCATTCCTAATAAGGTTGCCGAATTTTTATAATTAATAAACGATTTTTTGCACGTTTTCGGCAATCTTGGCGATCCGTGGGAAACCGGTGAAGGCGTGTTGGCCGTGACCCCAGGTGAGGACCGCGAGTAAGTAGCGTTGCCCGTTTGGCATCGTCACGATCCCGGCGTCACCGTTGTTGTCGTAGAGGAAGCCAACTTTATCCTGCACCGTAGTGCCCGGGTTGGCGCGGGTAACACCCGTTGGAATCCCCTTACGGTAAACTTGCCGCCCCATCAAGCCCAAAATGAAGGCCCGGTCCTTTTTATTGGTGAAGGCCTTTTTCCCATTTTGCAAGTCCTTTAAAACTTTGATCAGGCTGTTAGCGGTCGTCATCGAGTTGCGGGTCGCGCTAAACGGATCCCCGTAATAACCCTGTGACGCTAACCAGTGGTTAATGTTCGTCCGACCGTATTTTTGTAAAATGCTGACCGGGTAGTCGTTGGCGGAATTAACGATCATCCGCGTCATCCCCGCCCGGTTGGCCTTAGTCCAAGAAAACCGGTGCTGTTGCTTCAGATGCATCAGGTACGCCGCGATGTAGAGCTTATACGTGCTGGCCGAAGTTGTCACGTGGTTACCGCGGGCGTTTACGGCGAGTTTACCGCTCTTATAAACGGCCGCGTGCTTAGCCTTAGCCGCGGCACTGCCCTTCACCGGTGACAAATTGTAAAACGCCACTTCGGCGGTCTTATCCTTTGTGACCGACTTAAGGTACTTCTTCAACTTAGCCTTAATTTTAGCCTGGTGCTTGGCGACACTGTAATAGGTCCCCGCTTTGAGGTCCTTACGCCAAACCCAGCCCTTGGTCTTCCCACTAGTTACGTGGTAGTACGAATAGGGTTTGCCGTTTTGGTAGTACGTCCGTTTTTGAGTCACCTTATAAGTCTTAGTCTTACTGAGAGCCTTGCCCTTCGTCCAGTGCATGACGGCCCGTTTACCGGAAAATTGGTAAACCTTGGCGGTCGGGGCCTTGGCTTTCTTGAACGTTTTGACCCGGACGTAGTTTTTGGCCTTCAGCTTTTTCGGCGCGTCGGATTGGTAATGACGGCCGGCTTTTAAGCGGCTCTGCGCGACCCACCCCGTGGCGCCGTTACGGGCGTTTTTTACGTATAAATAACGCACCGTTTGACCGTTCGGCGTGGTCACGTCAGTTTGCGCCGTGGCGGTCCAAGTCGTCGTCGTGTAATTTTTTAAGTTGTGGTTCGCCTTCAACGTCACGTCCGCGGTACTCCCGGTCATAGCGTAGGTTTTGCCACCGTTGACGGCGTAGTACGCGGTCGCCGGTAATTTAACCGTCGCCGTGCGCGTCGTGGCCGGCGCTGGTTTCGTTTGATCCGTGGCGGCCGGCGTTGTGTCAGCGTTTACAACCGTTGGCGTGAGTAACGTCAACCCCCCGATGACGGCGGCGACACCGAGTACTAATCCCCGATTCCCCTGGGTAATGCTCATGATAATTCCCCTTTTCAAATAACATTTATTAAACGCCTTCAATTATAATTTAATTAATTAATAAATGAAATGGTTATTTAGATATTTATATTAACCATTGAACCGCGCCACAAAAAAACGGCCGGACCAGTTGACTGGTCACGTCCGTTATCCCGCTGCCGAATTAGGCAACTAATTTGTCCAAAAAATGTTCCACGTCGTCGATGACCCGTCCCGGATTCTGCCGGGCGTCCGCTAACGTGCCTAACGGCTGCAGATCCAGCGCGGCAAATTCCGAGTACTGGAACTGAAATTCCCGGTGAAACGGGACCAGTTCCTTGGCGGGGAGCACCTGTTTGACCGCCGCTGGTGACGGGCAGTCGTTAAAGACCGTATAGATCGTCGGGTGGGTGTTCGTATATTCCATGCTAAATTGCAGCGTTCCAAGATCCTCAAATAATTGCTGGCTCAGGTCACTCTTAGCGGAGTAGGTCAAGATGACTTCGTCCGCTAACGGCAACCAGCACTGGTTTAATAACCACGTGTAGTTGGCGTGGCGCGGCCCACTTGAAGCTAGGTCGATCAATAAGTAGTCGGTTTTAATAAATTGTAGGTCTAACCAAAAGTTTTCCAGTTGTTCTGGTGATTCTAACTCCGTTTGCCACTGGTGTTGACGCTTATTCGGACTAACGCGGGTCCAGGTCACGGTCTCATAATCGCAGTGCACGATGGTGACCGAAACACCCCGGTCACGTAAAACGTTTGCAAAAGCAAGGGTCAGTAAACTCTTACCACTGGCCGTTTGCGTACCACCAATGAGCAGCGTACGCGTCTTTTTTCTCAATTTAATTACCCCATATTTCTTTGAAAGTACCCACAGCATAACCGCTTCACACCCAAATTACTAGCCTAGAATTGCATCTCACGGTTAATAGAACGCGATTAATGAGAAAATACTGATAAGTTGCTTGACAAATTAATTTTTAGATCAATTAAACCGGTCAACTTTAGTAGGTTCATTCAAGTGACCACTGGACGTTGGTTTAAATTGTCACGCAACTCATTAGTCTAGGTGGTACACAATTAATCGGCATGCTACTTAATGTCCCGAAAGTTAGCCCCGTTGAACTTTAAATGAGTTTTTACTAACAATTAACGTTCCGATAATTAACTAACCAAATGCAAGTGCTGGCCCCAACCCACACTTAACTGGCTCCCAAAAAAGGACTGATTGGAATTGCGCCGCTCAGTCCCCAGTTGTTAGTTATTACGGTGCCTTACAGCAAACGAATTACGGCCACACCAATGATCATGACCAGTAACCCGCCCAGTTGCACCAGCGTTACCGGGTGGCGCGGCGCCTGTAACCAACCGAACTGGTCGATCAGCAAGCTGCCCGCCATTAAACCGACTAAAACAATCACGACCGCTAGACCGGTCCCCACCAGCTGAACTAAGACCACGTTACCTAAAACGTAGAGCGCACCGAGTGCCCCACCGACCCACATCCACCAGGGATTGGGCCGTCCGTCCGGCTGGGTCAGTTTAAACGGGGTCCGGGTCGCTAACACGATGACGAGCAGGATCAGCATCCCCATCAAAAAAGAGGTCAAAGCCGCCTGCAACGACGACCCCAGCACCAACCCGAGGTGCCCGTTGACCGCCGTTTGGGAGGCACTAAGCATCCCCGTAAATACGCCGACTAAGCGCCACCAGCCCTTGTGGCTCCCACGCGCCGTGGTCACCGGGTGGTGATGGTTTTCCAGCCACGGGTTTAACGCGACCGTGATCAAGACGCCCCCTAACACTAGGCCGGCGCCTAGCACCCGGCTCACGGTCAAACGGGCCACGCTGGCTCCAAACCAGCCGAAGTTATCGACCAGCAGTCCCATCAGGATCTGACCTAAAACCGGCATAATGACCGTTTGAACACTGCCGAGCTTGGGAAAGAGCAGGATGTTACCGGTCAAATAAATGACACCAAACAACCCGCCCAGCCAAATCCAGGCCGGGGCCGTCGTGAAGACGTTAGGACTAAATCCCAACTGGTGTTCCGCTAGCAGCGTGACCACCGCCAAGAACAGCGTCCCTAACGTAAACGACGCTAAGGACGCCAAAAACGGTGACCCCACTGAACGGCGCAACCGCGAATTTAACCCCGTTTGGATTGGCAGTCCCAACCCAATCGTTAACCCAATCAACATTGCTAACATAACGTAAGCCCCCTACTAAAAATTAAAGATCAATTCAGCTTCGACCAAGTAACGTGACTAAGTCAAAGGTTCCGAATCATTGCTTCGTTTTTATTTTAGCGCTTTCATCCGCTAGAATGCTAGCTTTTTTTGACAACTTTAGACCGATCATCCGCCCCATAAAAACGGGTGACCGGCCCAATCAGATTCTAAAACCGCTTTTGATTAGTGCGTGAGTTTGCGATACACCCAGCTTCCAATAATCAAGAGTAGGCCGAGCCCAACCACCGTGCCCGGCAGGTTCGCCCGCTCACTAGTTTGAGGCAACCGTTGTGTTCTACCCATCGATGGCTCCGGTACGGACGTGGTCGGCTTAGTAGTTTCAACGGACGTAGTCGCCGTATCCGGCGACGTTGTTTGGTCGGTGTCTTGATCCGCCACTTCACGGCTGGTCGGTACCGTTGATTGGGATTCAGCGTCGGCGTCGAATGGTTCACTCGGCGCGTTTTCCGTAGCCGCAGCCCGTGGCGACCGGCGCGCGCGGTGCGTCCTGGTTTGGGCAGCCTGCTCAGTCACACGCGGTGTGCGCTGCGTCACCCGGGCCACCATTTGTGCCGGGGTGACGGGTTGCACGGGACCATAAAAGTGGGCCCGACCGGACTCGTCAATGCGGTAATTAGTCGGCCGCTGACCCTTCGGCAAATAATAACTCCGGAACTTGTCGCGCGGGTTGGAAACACCGTATTCGTTGGGCACCGGCAAGCGGGCTTCACGGGTATGTGCTTGTCCAGCCGGACTATCGGCCAGGACTAAGCGCCCGTGGGCCACAACGTATTCGTCGTAGTTGGCCGTGGCGGAGGCGCGCGCAGTCGCGAGCTGGATTGGCCGGACCGTTGAACGCGGCCTTGAAGTGGTCAGTACCGGCGCGGCTTGTGCCGTAAGCGTCGGCGTAGACAACGTCGCGACAACTAATAAAGTCCCCATTAATAACCGTACAACAGGTTTCATTTTTTTCAGACTCCTTTAAGGTAATGGTGAGTGCGATCGACTAGGTCGGATGACCGGTGCGTTGGTACGGTTTTATTATCAACTTCCGGCACTTAAAAACAACTCTGAGTGCCGGTTTGGCCCGCTGCTTTCGAATAACCACCCTTAAACGAAACCGGTCAATTTAAATTTTTTAATCGGCCCCGGCTACCCGTTTTTTTCCACCCGTCGCCCCCGTATTCAACGACCGCAATTATTGAGCCATTACCCATAAAAAAATCCGATTATTTTTTAATAACCGTGAAACTATCTCCCAATTAATAAAACGCGGCCAGTTTTAACTATTCAATCGAACGACTAAACGCGCCAACGACCCCCGTTCAAAGTAGGATCATTGACGCGTTTTAAAATTGGAGTTACTCATAATTACCTATTTTGCGGCCAGCGCCTTAATGGGATTGGCCCGGGCCGCCCGCCGTGCCGGTAAGATGGCGGCTAACCAGGCGATCACGATGGCTAAGCCAAAGATCAGCGCGATGCTGGTCGCGTGGATTTGGACCAGCGGGTAACCGGCGATCCGGTATAACCAGTGGTTTAAAATGGCGCCGAGACCGTACGCTAAGCCGGTCGCTAAAACGGCACTTAACCCGCCCAGCATCAGCGCCTCGCTGGTGAATAACCGGCGAATGTCGCGGCGACTCTCACCCAGTGAGCGCAGCACCCCGATTTCCTTCATGCGGGCGCTGACCGACATGTACATCGTCACGATGATCATCAGCGCCGACACGGCCAGCGAAATCCCGGCAATGGCGGCCAGTACCGCGGTCGCAATGCCCACGTACGTGTTGACCCGGTCCAAAGTCGTTGAAATACTGTTGGCGGAAAACTGTTGCTGACCACCGACCTTGAGCTGGTTGATCTCGTTTACGACCGCCTCGTTTTGTTCACGAACGGCCACCCGGACCGTCGCGAAGGTCGGTTGTTTAGACAAACCGGCCGCCTGCGACATCGATTGCATGGTGGCGTAGTTGACCGCGTTTAAACTGGCCCCGGACGGACTATCGACAATCCCGGCAACTTTTAACTGCCGCTGTACGGTCACCGGCCGGCCCTTAGCGTTGAGCGTCTGGTAAGCGACGGTGACCGTTTTGCCGACGAGTTGCCGCCAATTCGTTGCGGACCACTTCTGGGCGATCGTGGTTTTATCGAGGACGATTTGGTTATTGCCCGCGGGGTGGCCGGCTTTTAAGCTGGAAACCGGGTCGGTACTGGTCCAAGTCGTCAGCTCCGGTGCCGAGTAGCGGTTATTGCCGATACTGATGGTCGCGTTGGTCGCTGAGATCCCCGGTTCCACCCCAATCACGTGGTGCAACTCCCGTAGTGCCTGGAGTTGTTGTGGTGAAAAGGTCTGCATGTGGGGCGCGATCGTGCCGGCCACCGCCGGGTCAACCGCGGCCGACTGTTCTTCCTGGTCCTTGCCGTTATTACTATAGCGCATGACGGTGATCGACTGCGGGTCGACCACGTTATTGATCTGGTGGTTGATGTAGCCGCGAATTCCGTTGCCTAAACCGGCAAACAACATCACCGCAAAGAGACCGATGGCGGTCCCCAGCACGATCAAACTGTTCCAGCTCCACGTGAACCGCATGTGGCGAAAGGCGGTCGTAAACGAAACGTGCAGTGGGAGCGGTCGCGTCGCGATCGTTTGCCGCGCCGGGGCCGGTTGGGTCTGGTCGCTGGCCAGTGGCCGCAACACTTGTTGGTCCTTAATTTGGCCGTCCACCAAGTGTTCCACCCGGTTGGCGGCCTGCGCGACCCGGTCCGAGTGGGTCACGCAAATGACCATCCGCCCGTCCGCCGCGATTTGTTGTAAAATGCGCATGACTTCGGCGGTGTTATCGGCGTCCAAAGCGCCGGTCGGTTCGTCGGCCACCACGATTGGCGGGTCGCCCGCCAGCGCCCGGGCAATCGCGACCCGTTGCTGCTGCCCACCGGAAAGCTGACTCGGGTACTTTTTAGCCTGATCCGCTAACCCCACCTGTTGCAGTAGTTCGTGGGCCCGGCGCGTGCGTTCACCGCGGGACAGTTTGGTCATATCAAGGGCTAACAAAACGTTTTCTAGCACGTTTAAATGGCGAATTAAATTATAGCTTTGCGAAATGTAACCAATCGTTTCACGACGGTAGCGGTCCAGTTGCCGGTCGCGCAAGTGGTCCAACTCCTGACCGTGGACCGTGACCGTCCCGTCAAACTGGCGGTCTAACCCGCTGATGATGTTCATCAGGGTCGTTTTCCCGCCACCGGATTCCCCTAAAATGGCCACGAACTCCCCTAACTCCACCGTTAAATCGATACCCTTCAAAACCGGAAAGGCCCGTTTGCCAATGTAATAACTTTTACGGATGCCCCGTAGTTCCAAATAAGCCATACCGTTTCCCCCATTTTCTACTATCAGTCATGCCTAAGCTTAGCATTTCAAGGCTCAACCGGGGACTTTGACCCGTTGGTACCGTTAGTTTACTTATGTTTTTCGTCGGAGAAAAAAGCGGGATTGCTTTGGAAAGTTTAATTCTACGATTGATTTATCTTGCTTAATCCGTTCCCTAAATGTGCACAATTTAGCACCTTTTAGCACTCAGGTGTTACACCGTACAGTGTGAGGTGAAAATTATGAGTGAAAAATTCATTCCTAAAAAAGCTAGAATCGTTGTTAATACTGATGAACAGATCAAAACAGACGCTAATGAAACTTTTGAAAAAATGGGACTAAATTTGTCCCAAGGGATCGTGCTATATTTAAGAGAAATTATTGCAACTGGTAAGCTTCCCTTTGAAATTCAAACTCCCGCGACGCGTATCAAAGCAGAAAACGCCGAAGCGCTTGCAGAGGTTCGCGCTGGTAAAAGAAAAGCTTACTCCCGCGAGGAGTACATGAAACACTTTGATGAACAAATGCGGGAGGCCAATCGTGAAGACGTCTAACCGTGAGTTGCGTAAAAAACATTATCGAATGGATAAGTTAAAAAAAAGCAATTGCCGTTATCTTAGATGAAAACGAAGATCTTTTAAAAACTAAGTATAAATTACACGCCCTATCAGGTGACAAGAGCGGACTATACGACATTCACCTTGAAAGCAATTGGTTACTTATATATGAAATTACTGACAATACTTTGTTTTTAACCCTAACTTTATCCGCAACGGGGACCCACCAAGCCACGCTCGGCAAATGATTGGCACGTTTTTTGGGATTCAATCCCGTTTACAGCTCTGACTTTAGTTCGGTCACTAACCTACGCAACCACCCGTGGATACTTTCAACCCTCACCGTTGTATACTATCAACAATCACACGTTCGAGTGGGAGGTCACGGCAATAAAACTAATTAAAACTTTTATTTTTTCGTACGTGCGGGTACTGATCTTTTTTGCCCTGACCTTCTACGCAACAACCGCCAGTCCGAGCGGGCCCTTCGTTTTGAAATGGAACTGGGTCAACGGTTATCTGACCGCGGCCTACTTACTCTTTTACCCGTTAGTCATTTACTTTGCCCCCCAGCTTAACCGTAACCCGTTGAAGTTCGTCTCACTGGGAACCCGTGCTTTACACCAAATCACCGCGGCGCACCATAACCTTGGCGACATCTACCGGGACGGTGTCGGTAGTCACGACCGGTTAGCCGCTTATAACGAAATGAACGACAATCAAATGAACATGACCCTCAACTTCATTATTCAGGGCGTGCTACTACCGGTGGCGTTACCGGTGCTCCTCATTATTTTGGGCCGGTGCTGGTGGGAGCACCAAACTGAATCGCCAAACGCGCACCATTAAAAAGAAGTTGCCACACTCTAACTGAGCATGGCAACTTCTTTTTTGGGCTGATTAAGTCCCGTGATTAATTTAAATTACATTTCGTCCGGTGCCTTGACGCCAAGTAAGCGCAGGGCCTCTTTGAGCACGATGCTGACACTCTTTACGAGGGCCAAACGGGCGTTTAATTCATCGTCTTCAACTAGGATCTTGGTGTTACCGTAATACTTGTTAAAGGCTTTGGCTAAGTGAATAGCGTACTTTGCGACGACGGACGGTTCGTATTCGGTGCTGGCACGAACCACCGTTGCCGGGAATTCGCTCAGTAACTTCAAGGTATCCCAAGCGGCCGGGTCGCTTAAAGCCTGACCGTCCGTGGCAATCGCTGGGCTGCCAGCTTTGCGCAGGATACTTTCGGCCCGGGCGTGGGCGTATTGAACGTACGGCCCGGTTTCCCCTTCAAACCGCACGACTTCTTCCAAGTTAAAGTCGAAGCTGTTCATCCGTTCGTTCTTCAAGTCGTGGAACACCACGGCTCCGATCCCCACGGCGTCGGCCACGGCATCCTTGTTAGCTAAGTCCGGGTTCTTGGCTTCGATTTGTTCGTGCGCCAAGCTGACCGCGTCGTCTAAGACCTTGTCCAGCAAGATCACGCGCCCACTCCGCGTTGATAACTTCTTACCATTGGAAGTGATCAAACCGAACGGAATGTGGTGGATCTGGTCGGCCCAGTCAAAGCCCATTTCCGTTAACACGGCCTTCAATTGCTTGAAGTGGTTGGTTTGTTCGTTCCCCACGACGTACAGGGATTGCACGAAGTCGTAGGTCCGTTTGCGGTAAATGGCCGCAGCCAAGTCCCGGGTGATGTAGAGCGTCGCGCCGTCGGACTTCTTGATCAGCGCCGGGTTCAGGTCGTACTTGCTTAAGTCGACGACTTCGGCTCCCTGGCTTTCGTGTAACAAGTTTTTACTTTCCAAAATGTCAACGACTTCGGCCATCTTGTCGTTGTAGAAGGCTTCCCCCTTGAAGGAATCGAAGTCGATATCCAAACGTTTGTAGATCTTCTTAAAAGCCTTCAACGATTCGGAACGGAACCACGACCACAGGTGGGTGGCTTCTTCGTCGCCGTTTTCCAGCTTCTTGAACCATTCACGGGCTTCGTCGTCCATTTCGGGGTGGTCGACGTCTTCTTTATGAAAACGCACGTAGTACTTCAGTAAGTTGTTGATCGGGTCGGCTTTAACTTCTGCTTCACTCCCCCACATCTTGTAGGCGGTGATCAGCTTCCCAAACTGGGTGCCCCAGTCGCCCAAGTGGTTGATTTTAACCGGTTGGTAGTCCAACTTGCTTAAGATGTTGGCTAAGGAGTTCCCAATTACCGTAGAACGTAAGTGGCCCATTGAGATCGGTTTAGCAATGTTTGGTGAAGACATGTCGATTGGGACTTGGCCCTGTTCACCAAGTTTGCCGTCACCAAAGTGCTCCGCCTGCGTCAAAACTTGACTCATAATGTCGGCGGAAAAGGCGTCCTTTTTGAAGAAAAAGTTAACGTACGGGCCCATCGCAACGACCTTTTCAAAGTTGCTTTGGTCGATTTTTGCCACCACGTCGCCGGCGATCATTTGCGGTGCTTTGTGCATGATCTTGGCTAACGTAAAGGTTGGAAACGCTAAGTCCCCCTGCTTGGACGTCTTCGGTTGTTCGATCTTGCTTAAGATGTCGTCCGTTGATAAATCTGGTAAGGCCGGTGCTAAGGCATCCGCCACGAGTTGTTTGTAATCCAAAATATTTCCTCCTCGGGTTTAACGGGATAAAAAAAGTCCCCTACACATTGTTTAAACATGTAAGAGACGAGATTTTCCCGCGGTACCACTCTAATTGATATAATATCCACTTAATTATCGAATTGTCGTCTTCAAAAGCGCGCTTCGAACGGCACTGGGCTCGGCTGACACCATCCCGAACTCGCTAAACCAGTGTGACGTTCTACTCCTCTTTCTCGTTAGACGTGAAAATTTTAACGTGTGTTAGTATAACAGACTTTACGAACTTTGACTAGCGTAACGCTAAAACCATGTCTTGATGCGGAATACCGTCTTCTAAATACACCGCTGAGACCGGCACAAAACCAAACGACCGGTAAAAGCGGTCTAAGTAGTGCTGGGCCTGAATGTTGATCTGCGTCGTCGCCGACCACTGGCGCTTGATTTGCGCGATCGCCTGGTGGACCAGTTCCTGACCGTGGCCGCCACCACGGGCCGCTGGGCTGACGATCACGCGGCCGATTCTCGCCTGGTCATTG
This sequence comes from Lactiplantibacillus garii, assembly GCF_003885105.1. Classification (GTDB taxonomy): domain Bacteria; phylum Bacillota; class Bacilli; order Lactobacillales; family Lactobacillaceae; genus Lactiplantibacillus; species Lactiplantibacillus garii. The sequence goes on along the minus strand of NZ_QWZQ01000020.1, from coordinate 34,328 downwards.
GGTTCCCGCATTAAGCGCGCGTAAGCTAATAACTGGCCGTCCGCACCGCTGCCCAATAAGTGGGTCGCCGTTAAATCTAAATCGTCCACTTCCTGGTAGGCACAGGCCTGTTCAACCACGAAAACCGCCACCCGTAACTTGTACACGGCGTGGAGTTGGCGCGGCGTTAAAGTGTCCAATTGATAGGTTTTAAATTGCATGACCATTCCTCCGTTTATTATTCATCACACAAAAAAAGACATTCCTCAGAATGCCTTACCAGACGGTCCGTACGAGACTCGAACTCGTGATCTCCTGCGTGACAGGCAGGCGTCCTAAACCAACTAGACCAACGGACCATGGGTTGGAGCCGTGCGTGACTGCTCCGAATTAAAACTTAAGCGGGTGACGAGAATCGGACTCGCGACGCAAGCTTGGGAAGCTTGAATTTTACCACTAAACTACACCCGCATTTGACAACAGAAATTAGTATAGCATACATTTTTTCCGTTGTCATGGTTATTTATAAATTTTTTTACGCTTCGGGTTCTGGAACTTTGACCGGCTTCGGTGCCGCCTTGATCATTTTGGCGTCCCCTTTGCGAACAACCGCACGGTGATTGTATTCGTTCACGATTGGTTCATCGGACTTATCGAATTCCTTGATCAAGATCAGAACTGAATTTTCATACACCTTTTCGATCTCACCCTTGAAATTGTGTTCCAGTGAAGCAAATTTTTTACCTTGGACGTAATCGCCAATTTTTAATTCTACCGCCATGTGTTGTCTCCTTAATTAAAATTGATAACAAATATTATCAAAAAATGTCAAAGCACGCAAGTCCAAATTACTCTTTTACGACGTTTTCTAACGCGGGTGCCACTTTTTCAGGGTGTTCCCGTTCATTACGCGCGCGTAACCGGAGTTCGCGGACCGCCTTTACGTAGGCTGGTAACAAAACTGCGCAGGACCCGAGCCACGCGAGCGGTTCGGAGCTGCAGGCCCCCGGATAAGCGAAGAACCGGACTAAGATCAGCGCGGCAAACACCCGCATAAATAGTTCGGCGGCCCCCGCTAAGGTTGGGATGGCACTGCGGCCGAGCCCTTGCAGCGTGTTACGCATGATGAACAGCATTGATAATAGGATGTAGGTACTCCCAATCACGTTAAAATACGTTTGCGACAAGTTTAAAACGGCCATGTCCTGGTGACCGACGAACAACCCCACTAACTGCTTACCCCAAATAATTTCGATCAGCCCGGCGGCGACGCTAAAACTCCCGGATAACCACATGGTCTGTTTGACCCCCTTGATGATCCGTTCGTACTTGTGCGCGCCGAAGTTTTGAGCGGCGAAGGTCGCCATCGTGACCCCGAACGACATTAACGGTTGGGTAGCCACTTGGTCGATCTTCTGCGCGGCGGTCGTGGCGGCCACCGAGTTGGTCCCCAAACTATTTAACGCCGCTTGTAACACGATCGTCCCAATCGCGATGATCGACATTTGAAAGGCCATTGGCAGCCCAACGTTTAAATGGGCCTTCACTTCGGACCAGACCAGCTTAAAGTGGCGGCGACCAATGTGTAAGATTGGCACCTTCGCCACGATGTAGACCACGCACATCAAGGTTGCAATTAATTGGGCCAGGATGGTTGCCCAGCCGGCCCCGGCGATGCCCCAGTGAAAACCGAGGATGAATAACAGTTCCAACCCAATGTTAATTAACGAACTGACGATCAGAAACCACAACGGCGTCCGGCTGTCCCCGAGGGCGCGAATAATGTTCGATAACAGGTTAAACGCAATTGGCGCCAGCATCCCGCCCAGCATGATCTGCAAGAAGGTCCGGGCGTCGGCCATGATATCACTCGGCGTTTGCATCAAAACTAAAATGTGGTCGACAAAGATCATCGAAATAATGGTCAGGATGATGCCAACGATCAGACTGACCACGATACTAATCGCAAAACTGCGCCTGACACCCTTGTAATCCTTAGCCCCAAAGTACTGCGCGGTCAGGATCGATAACCCGGCCGTGAGCCCCTGTGCAAAGCCAATGATTAAGAACTGAACACTCCCGGTCGAGCCCACGGCGGCTAAGGCTTTAACGCCCAGCGTCTGGCCAACGATCAGTGTGTCTGATAAACTGTAAAATTGCTGAAAAATGTTTCCGATTAGTAACGGAATCGTAAACCAAAAAATTAGTTTTAACGGTTTCCCCTTTGTTAAATCGTTCATTTTCGCACCCCTTTCATCTATTAAGTTGGCAGCCAAGCAACCGGTTTCAGACTGACCGGACTGCTAAGCAAACTTTGCTAGTATATCAACTTTGGGGCCCGAATACTAGTCATTTGCCCGAAAAGTGCAAAGTCCTGACTTTTGCGCACCTTCACCCGGATTTTGACGCCTTTTGAATAAATAAACATACCGCACGAAGGAGCCGTTTTGCCCCCGCATACCCGACCAACACCGGTATACTAGGGGCAAACCATGATGGGGGATGGACGTTATGTCACGACTTTTTAAACCACTTGCCATTATCTTATTAGCGGTCGGCCTGCTCAGCGGCTGTACGGCGGAGGCCGACCCGATCAGCGGAACTTACGGGCAGCGAATCAACCTAAAGGGCGCCAGCAACACCCAGGACCTCGGCGGGATCAAAACGACGAGCGGTCAGCGAATCCGCTCGCACCGGCTGATTCGCAGTAATCAACTGGCCCATTTGACCAAGGCGGACGTCCGCACCCTGACGCACCGTTTTCACGTCACCAAGGTGGCCGATTTACGCTCCCACGACGAGATCCAAACTACACCGGACGTGGAAATGCCCGGTGTCACCTACTATCAGGACAGCGTGGTGGCCGACCACCAGTTGCCAGTCACCACTAAACGTTACTACCAGGACTTAGTTGCCACCCCGATCGCCGTTCAGGGTTACGCCACGCTGTTCAAACAACTGTTAGCCAACCACAACGGCGCGCTGCTGTACCACTGCACCTACGGCAAAGACCGTACCGGCGTGGCCACCATGCTGATTTTGACGGCACTGGGCGTTTCTAAACAAACCATCGTGCGGGAATATCTACGTTCCAACGTCAACCTCGCACAGGGGTCCCGGCTGACCTTCAAGGACCCAGCCGACCCCAACCAAGCGTTTAAGCGCGTCACGACGGGTGACCTGAACGCCGCTTACCAGGAGATCAACCACCGCTACGGTTCGACCACGAAGTTCTTGCGGCGCCTCGGCGTCACCAGTGCTAAACAGCAAACCTTGCGGCGGATGTATTTAACGGCAAAATAAGGCCGCCAACCATAAAACTATCGCTCCCACGCGTGTTCATTTGAACAAAATCTGTGTGGGAGCGATAGTTTTAATTAGTTTAGATTGACTAGTATTGGTCGGTTACCGAACTGAACACAGAACGACTCGCTACTATGTTAATGCGTCAGTCACCGTAACTGATGTGGGCCATTACACCGGGGTGGTCAAAGGTAATCCCGGCAATCCGGTCAACTTCAGAATTGCTCATTTCCAACTCGTGAGCCCAAACGTCCCGGTAGATGGCCCAAGCCGTTGTCCGGCTAATCTCCTGACACGGAATATTAGCTGGAAGGTCACCGTGCTGTTCCAGCAACGTTCGGCGTGCGACCCAGGCGTTGTGATGCGCGACGAGGACGAATTGATTAGGCGTACCAAATTTAAAGTAATGCAATGCCACCCGTCCTTTCCGAGTTCTTGAACATCCAGCGTGCCCGTTTCACGGTGAACCGGCCCTTCTTAGCTCAACGGCACAACGTAGGCGCCGTTAAATCACCATATAGTAGTAGTACGTCACGAAAACGCAGATCACCATACAGATCAAATTCAGCGGGATACCGACCTTGAAGTAGTCGGTAAACTTGTAGTGCCCCGGGCCGTAAACGATCAGGTTGGTTTGGTAGCCAATCGGCGTCGAGAAATCGGCGGTGGCCGCGATGGTGATCAGCATCACCAGCATCATCACCGGCAAATCTTCTAACTTCGCCGCCGAAACGACGATTGGAAACATCAGTGACAGCGCCGCCGCGTTGGACAGGATCGCCGTTAGGAAGTTGGTAATAAAATAGATCAAGAACATGTAGATCAACGGCGACGCGTTGCCGGCCACCGCCACTAACGATTTGGCGATAAACTTGTCGGCGCCAACGTTGGACATCGCGAGTCCCAGGCCGTAACTGCTGGCGACTAAGAACAGCACGTTCATGTCAACGGCTTTGACGATGTCGCTGACTGAAACACACTTAGTCACAAACAGGATCACGCAGCTGGCCGCTAAGCCGACAAACAGGTCAAACACGTTCAGCGTTGACAACAAGATGGTCGCCACTAACAAGACAATCGGTAGAAAGTCCTTGTACGTGTGCTGCCGGGGCTGCATTTCCTGCACGTTAAACACGTGGAGGTCCTTTAAGTTATCCATTTCGTCCGCTTCGTTAGTGGTGATCACGACCAGGTTATCACCGCCCTTAAGCTTAATGCGGCCAATTTGGCCCTTTAAGTTGACGGTGTTGCGGTGAATCGCCACCACCACGCTGCCAAACACGTTCCGGAACCGCGCCGATTTAACGGTTTGGTTGACCAAACTAGACGTGTCGGGGATCGTGACTTCCAGTAAGCGGGCGTGTTCGTTGGTGACGTCGTCCATGTTAATTTTTTCGGTACTGGGGATCAGCCCCTTAATTTGGATCAAATCGTTAATACTGTCGACCGCGCCGGTGAAGTACAACCGGTCGCCAAGCCGCAGCACCGTGCCATCCGTGACCGGAATGATCGACTCACCGCGCCGGTTGATGGCCACTAAAAACGAGCTGGTCAGGTTGCGCAGTTTGGCGGCGACCACGGTCTGGTTAAGGTGCTCAAAATCCGGTCCAATCGACATTTCAATCAGGTAATCGTTCGGTGCGGCCACCACGTCGTCCACCGAACTGCCGTGGTAGGTCGGCAACAAGCGGTAGCCAATCGTCAGCAGGTATACCAGGCCGACGATCGTGATGGGAATCCCCACGATGGCCAGGTCAAAGGTGCCAAATTTTTTCAAGTCGTACTTGGACAACAACCCCTGGGCAACCAGGTTAGTGGACGTCCCGAGCACCGTTAACAGGCCGCTTAAAATCGTGGCATAGGATAACGGGATCAAAAACTTGGAGACCGCCAGTCCCTTTTGTTTACACCAGCGCTGGATCATCGGCGTCAGCGTCGACACGATTGGCGTGTTGTTCATAAACGGTGAGATCACGCTCACGCTGGCAAGCAGGCGGAACAGTGACTTTTTTTCATGGTTACCGGCACCGAGCACCCGGTTAAACAGGCGGGTGATCACGTTACTTTTGGCGATGGCGTAAGCCACGATGTACATTAAGGCGATCGTGGCCAACCCGTCGTTGGCAAACCCGGCCAAAGCGTCACTGGGTGACAGAATACCGACAAACATTAGAAACGCCAGCGCGCAGAGAATGACGGCGTTGGGCGTCGTGACTTCCATCGCCATTAAAACGAAGGAAACTAATAAGGTGAGTAAAACAATTGCAATTTCGAGGGTCATCGTCCACCGCTCCAATCTGGTTGATTTTTGCTGAAACGTGCTCCCCAATAGCGATCCCACCGGACGTTTTGCCCGCGTCGGTTTCGTTCAACATGGCAATAATTGTAAACTTCCAATGTGAACATAAATCCGACATGGTATGAAGTTCTTTGTTAAACCGCGACAATTTCGTGGTGACTTTTTGAAGATTTTGTACCCGGTAAATCCCGCCTCTACAAACTTAAAGGCCTCAATTGATCAAAAACGGGCACACCACTTGAACGGAGTGTCCGTTTTGACCTGCTATTTGTTTTAATAAGCGTCACCAGCAAGCATCAGGGTTGGCTTTTTTCACGACCATCATCAACAACCAAATGACCGCCACGACTTGTTGGGTCCACTTTTTAATCCAAACACCCACTAACCAAGATAAGCCGGTTAGTCCAACAAAGTTCCATTCCATTATTGATACTTATAAGTTGACCCTTTTGCGTCCACCAGTCCAGCAAAAAACCGGTGGCTCAACTTAAATTGAGTCACCGGTTCCCTTTAAATATTTAAGTTCTACTTAACTTTCCCAGCGTGCAGCGTTGTGGGCTTAGTCCATTTATGGGCACCTTTATAGTGTAGTTTCATGATCAACCGATGACCTTTTTTCGTTAGAATCATCCGATCAGCCCCCGTGAAGAAACGATTTTTAACTTGCTTTTTGGTAGCTGCAAAATAATATTTATGATGCCCAGTCACTTTGTAGCGAACTGGACCATTATAGGTATTTACCCTATTCAGCATCGCGTGTTCCCACTTGCCCTTTACTTTGCCCAATAACTGAGCATCCTGGTACTTTTTGGTATAACGGTACTGCACGGTCGTTTTATTTTTCTTAATCGTTTGGTGCCAATACCCGCGAACGGTTTTTGGAAAACTACCGTGATGCCAAGTTGCTGCATCAGCGGTCGTTGCGCCGGCTAGTCCACAAGTTAATGCTAGCAGTAATAACAAGCTTGAAATTAATTTTTTCATGATTTCCTCCTAGAATACCAACCCTGTTAGTTGAAAAATTCAGTAGTCTTAACATTCATTTAAAACACATATCCCCCCACAATGCGTCTTGATTCTTGCAAATCACATTTAAGACGAAAACATCAATAACTGCTGTCTTATTCAATCATGAAAATTATATCACACGTCAGCCATAAATAATTTTATCATTAAACAACATTCACGGAATAGCTACGTGCTTAGATTCATCAATTAGCATCTACCTTTAATACGGGCACAAAGCTTTAAAGCGCATAAATAACCAGAATTCTTTTTATCGATTAATAAAAGATTATTAACGGCCAGTAATCGAACGGCTATCATTTTACGTTTAGCAAATAATCGTCACTTGGTCGTAATTAACACGGTTTTTTTGTTCTTATACGTACAGTTGGGCATTTTGAAAACTTTAACAGATTAAAAAGAATGGTCACAAAAAATCTAAAAAACAATTTTTTGTGACCATTCTTTTTTACTGGCCGAGAGTTTTATCCCAGTCTTCATTCAATTTTTTTACCACGGTTGGTTTAAACCATCAAATTTAATAAGGTATGTGGTCCCTATTCATTGATCCCGTAACTATGCTTCGTCGGGTACAACGAGAAGCGTTCGGCGCGGTAGACGTAGCCGCCACTGCCTAAGTTCGATAATTCGACGTTGTAAACCTGTTTCTTGGTCTTGGTATCATACTCGATAATGTTGGCCGACTTACCGTTGTTGAGCCAACCGAAGTCGATCAAGCGGTTGGTTTTGCTCAAATAGCGGTTCGAACCAATAATGTTGGCAAAGTTGCTCTTACCTAACGATTTACCGTAACTGCCGACCTGCGAGATTGTCTTGGTCTTTTCGTTAATGTGGTATTCCACACCTTCCGAATACTTACCAGACGAGGCTTCCAGTGACTTCTTAGTCGTCCCGACCGCCACGTTGTTATTAAAGATCAGCAGGTTCAGCGAACCGGATTTACCCAGCGTCGTCGGGTCGACGATGGCGGCGTGTTGCCCGCCCGGCCAGGAGATCTTGCCGCTGGCCTTTAGCAGGTACTTGCGGTAAGACTTCGGCCAAGCCGAGGTCGGTTTGCTGGAGAGGATCCACTTGATCTTTTCGGTCTTGTAATCGATCTTCATGACCAGGTTCTGGTTCCGGCTGGAAATAATCAAACTCTTATCGGTCTTATCATAGTAGACCGAATTCTGGTGGAACCAGTCCTTCTTGCCCATGTATTTATTGGAACTGGTGGCGTTGTACTTAGTATAAAATTTCGAAGGCAGGATGTTCTTCATGTTAATGACCTTGGTAATTTTCCCGGTCTTGTGGGAGATCACGATCATCGTATCCTCGACGTAGGTCCGACCGCCGTCCGAAACGGTGGCAATCAGGTCACCGTTTGGCAATTCGGTCACGTCGTGGTGGACTTGGTTATGGTTCTGCTTTTTAGAACCCTTGGCCTTGCCCCAGGCTTTATGGTTGAACTTATAAGTTTTATAAACTTTACCAGTGTAATCCATTTCAACCAACTCGTCGAAGTAGGAATTACTACTGTTGGACTTGGTCCAGATCAACAAATGCCCGTTATTTAACTGTTTAAAAATGTGCGACGTCGGTTTGGTCGTGTACCAGCGGATGTTCCCGTCGGCGTCCAGCCCAAAGGTAAAGTTCTTAGACTGGTTTTTACCGGAGATCGTTGTCCGCACCATGAAGGTCAGCTTGGCGTTCCCGGTCCCCACGACCATCTTTTTCTTGTTAGCCGTCTTCACGTTGATTTTGATACTGCTGAGCGACGTCGGTAACTTGGCCGTCTTTAAATGGATCGTTTTATTAACGACCTTGCCACTCTTATAGGTCACCTTAATTTTAACCGTGTTGTTGTAACCGGCGTATAAGCCCAGCACGGTCAAATTGTGACTAGTCGTGTACTTATTAACACTATTCGAGATCGAAGTCTTACTACTCTTGCCGACCACCGTGTAACTGACCTTCGCCGCGGAACTGGTCTTAAAGATCACCTTCGCGGACAACGGTGAAGTTCCGTACGGGTTCACCTTGGTATACATGTTATTAACGGTGTAACTGCTACTCTTAGCCGTCTTTTTCAAAGCCGCCGTCGTACTCGACTGGGCTTTAACCTCGGTCTTCACTAACCGGGTATTGATATCCTTTTTGACGGCACTGTCCGAGCGCACCTTGCTGCTCGTGGTCGTCGTCGAAGTGGTTGATTGACCGTAACGCTGGTAGCCAAAAAAGCCCCCAACCGCGATCAACACCACCACGACAAGCGCGATGAGCCAGTTTCGTTTACGCATCGCCCCGTCACCCCTTTTCATTTTAATTAAAGTTGTTTCTTAAGTTCAGTCTGCATGGTCGCAATCACGTCGGCAACCACCCCGGCGTCCGCCACAAACGCCCCGCTGGCTAACGCGTGACCGCCACCGTTAAAGGCTTTGGCCACCCCGTCAACCGGCAGGTGTTTAGACCGGAAATGAACCCGGTAAGTCCCTTGCGGCGTCGCGACAAAAATCAGCCAGACCTTGACGTTGGTCAAATTGCCCGGCAGCGGCACGATCGCGTCGGTCTCGTCGTACGGCACGCCCAGCGTCCGTAACACCGTCTGCGACAGCGTGACGTGGGCCAGCCCCAACGCGTCCACGTTCAGGTGGCTCAGCACGTAGCCGTAGAGTTTGCTCAACTTCGGGGTCAGGTCCATTTCGTGATGGCTGATGGTCGCGATATCGATGCCGTAAGCGGCCAACTCGGCGGCCGTCGCGAGGGTCTTAGCCGAAGTTTCCGGGGTTGAAAACCGGACCGTGTCGCCAAGAATCCCGGCGTACAGTTTGGCGGCGATACTGGTCGTCATGGTCAGCTCCGCCGGGTGCGCGGCAAACAGGTCGTACACCATTTCGGCACAACTGCTGTAGCGGTCGTCGACCCAGTTCAACTGCCCGTACGGGTCGCGGTTAGGATGGTGGTCGATTTTGATGATAAAGGCGTCGTCCGGCAAATTGCCGGCTAAGCGGCCGTGGTTGGCACAGTCGACCGTGATCACCAAATCGCCGGTTTGCGGCGTGACCAGTTCGGGCGCGCCGACCCCGATCCAAGTCAAATGGCCCGGCACCACCCCGACCGGCAAGACCTGCTTACTGGGAAAGGCCGTTTTTAACAGCTGCACCAATCCCAGTTGCGAGCCGATCGCGTCGGGGTCGGGATTGGTATGACGGTAAACGAGGATCCGGTCAGCCCGCTGAATGTTTTGCAGGATCGCCGTTAATAAGCCGTTACTCTTCATCGGCAGTCACGGCCGGAACGATCCCGTGTTCACGCAAATAGGTCATGACTTGGGCCACCGAGGCTTCCAACGGCTGGGCGGACGTATCCAGCGTGATCTCCGGTTTTTCCGGGGCCTCGTACGGCGCGTCGATGCCGGTAAAACCGGTGATCTCACCGCGCCGCGCCTTAGCGTAGAGCTGCTTCACGTCGCGCTGTTCACACACGGCTAGCGGCGTATCCACGAACACTTCGATAAATTCATCGGCGTCCAGCAGGGCGCGCACCTGGTCGCGGTCGGCCCGGTACGGTGAAATGAAGGCCGTCAGCGTGATCGTGCCGGCGTCGACGAACAACTTCGCCACCTCACCGATTCGGCGAATGTTTTCCGTCCGATCCGCCGCGGAGAAGCCGAGGTTTTTGTTTAACCCAAAGCGCATGTTATCACCGTCAAGCACGTAACTGGTGACCTGCTGTTCGTAGAGGGCCCGTTCGACCGCGTTGGCGACCGTCGACTTGCCCGAACCGGATAACCCGGTAAACCAGAGGACCGCGCTCTTGTGGTTCAATAAGGTTTGGCGCTGCTGCTTGGTCACCTGCGACGCGTGCCAGGTAATGTTGTCGGATTTGATCATGCGTGCACCTCCGCTTCGCGTTTGCGTTTAAGTCCGTCGATCAAGACTTGGGCCACTTCTGGGCGGGAAACTTCCTTCGGCGGAACGGTTCCTTCGGCCAGCATCTTGCGGACCTTAGTCCCACTAAGTGAAATGTGGTCACTCGCTGGGTGCGGGCAGGTCTTCTGGGTCGCCATCGACCCGCACTTTTTGCAGTAAAAGGCGTTGTCGAACTTGAAGAAGTGCATCCCGAGTTCACTTTGAACCGCGGTGATCAATTCCTGGGCTTCGTAGGTGCCGTAGTAGTCTCCCACCCCGGCGTGGTCGCGACCCACAATAAAGTCGGTACAGCCGTAATTTTTGCGGACAATGGCGTGCAGGATGGCTTCCTTAGGGCCGGCGTAACGCATCGCGGCCGGGTAGATTACTAAGCGGACCCGGTCTTTCGGGTAGTAATACTTCAGGATCGTTTTGTAGCTTTCCATACGAACGTCGGCCGGAATGTCGTCGGCCTTAGTTTCACCAACCAGCGGGTTCAAAAACAGCCCGTCAACGTTTTCCAACGCCAACTTTTGGATGTACTCGTGGGCCCGGTGAATGGGGTTACGCGTTTGGAAGCCGACGATGGTTTTCCAGCCGAGGTCGTGAAAGAGCTTGCGGGTCTCGATGGGTTCCATGTAGTAGTCGCTAAATTCACCGTGGCTCGGCTTTTTGAGCAACTTGATGGCACCCCCGAGGTAAACGTCGCCGTTTTCAAATAACCGTTTGACCCCCGGGTGGGCTAAGTCGGTCGTCCCGTAGACGTTTTGCGCCTCTAACTGCTTATCGGGAACAAACTTATCCTCAACCACCATTGTACCGTAGATGACCCCGGATTGGTCCTTCAAAGCAATCGTTGAATTGAGTTCAATGGCCGCGGCCTGCTCCTTAGTGACCGGCAGCGTGATGGGAATGCTCCAGAGAACGCCGCTCATTAAGTGCATGTTTTTGACGACTGCGTGGTAGTCGTCGCTGGTCATAAAACCGGTCAGCGGGCTAAAGCCCCCGATCCCGATCAATTCCAAATCGGAGAGGTTCCAAGCGTTGATCGTCAAACTGGGTAACTGGGCCGCCGCTTGAGCGGTCGTTTCACTAAAGTCTTCTAAGTTAATGAGTTGACCCCCGTGGGCCTTAATTCCGTATACTGTTTGCATATTGATCACCTTTCGTCGTTAAAATTTTATCGGCATTTAAATTAATAAAGTGGTTCAGCGTGGACTGGGCCGTCGCGTCCTGGCTGGCGTTGCGGCACAGTTCCGTGAGGATGGTCGCCGTTTCGTGCCAGTCCAGCGTTGCCCGCAGTTGCAAGGCCTCATCGGACTGCGTATCGGGCGCTAGTTCGGTGGTCGTCGGGGTCGCGGCCACGAACGCGGCCAGCTGTTCACTCGTCAGCGGTTGGTCCAGCTGATCGGCCATCACCACTAAGTACGGCGGCGTTTGGACCGCCTTAAGCGTCCGGACGAGGCGCTGTACTTGGACCCGCAGAACGTCGTCGTCCGTCACCGTTGTCAGGTCGGGCACGATCACCACGTTATGGGTATCGGCGCCCAGTTCGGCACTGACGGTCGTTAACATTTCCACGATGTCGGCGTTAAGCACGTCGCCCACGCCCCAGCGGCTTTTCTGTTTGGCATTTTTACGCAGGTAGTTGTTCAGGGTCTGCTTCGCTTCCACGACCGCGTAGTCCTTTGGGTACGTGGCAACGTCGAGCTGGTGCGCCGCTAATTGTTCGGCCAGTTGCGTCGCCACGGCGTGCGCTTTGCCACTCGGCCCGTCCATTTCGACCCGGTTTTGCGCCAGGAGTTCATTGACGGTGTCAACGGCGGCCTGGTCCGGACCAAACACGAAGAAGGTCTTGCTGTTGATCTTCGCGTTAAAGTCGCGGTACAGCGCCCCGTAACGTTTTAAGTAGTCCTGCATCAAGTCGTCGATGCGTTGTTGAAACTCGGTCGAACCGAAGAAGTCCGGGTCGGCCGCGGCTTGACGCCCTAACAGGTACAACGCCTTAACGTCCTTAGGAACGTCCGGGCGGGCTTCGAAGTCGGCCAAACTTTCGCGGCTATCGCTGTGTTGCAAGTTGGGGTCGATAAAATCTTCCAGCTGGGCTTGCAGCAGCCCCTCGTCTTCCGGCCACGGCAGGTCAAACTTGGTGGCGATCCGTTTTAAGGTCGGCATGGTTTGTTCAAAGAGGTCCTCATAAGTCACCAGGATCCGCGACTGCGGCTGGGTGTCCTTTAGGGATAACAACGTGCGCACTTGCCACTGGCGCATCGCCAGCGTGGTGTCGCGGTGCCAAGCCCGAGAATTGGAGTTGACCACGTCCAGCGGGTTGCGCAACAGGATCACTTCGGCGGGTTGGACGTTGATGTCGGCCAAAACGTGTTGCCAAAGCTGCACGTAATCGTTCATCCGCGGATCCTTAATGACCAGCGTCGCCTGGTCGGCAAAGAAATTTTGTAAGTAACTCGTGAGCGCCGCCCGGTCATTTTTAATGGCGGGGCGATCGTAGTATCCCGGCGCGGCCGGTCGGTAACGGATCTTGCTCCCGAGTGATTTGTGGATTTTGATGACGTCCTTATTTTCAAAGTAACCTTTCGGGTTGATCCGTTTGCTGGGTGCGAGCAGGTTGTCGGTGCCCAGCGACACGCCCATCAAATTAATGCACTTGGTCATCACGGAAGTTCCGGAACGGCCACTGCCTAGAACTAACACTGCTTGTTTGGGTTGTTGGCGACTAAACAGGCGTTGCCATAAATTTTGACTCATACAGATCATCCTTCACTTCTTATTTTGATAAATGGGACTAACTTCTGGGTTCACAAATTATCCTACCAAGAAGATTGTTCAAACCAATTGCCGTAAATGGAAAAAGGTATGACCTTTCTATGAACACCGCGTCACTTAGCCAGTGTAGCCGTCGAAACGGCGGGGTTTAAACTGAACCCTTTTACTGAAAACCGCATAATTTATGAACATGCTAAGAAGCCTGACAATTCACCATTCGTCGCCAGTGAAAACGAGTTCAGGGCGGAAATCGTTGGGCGACCAGTCAACGACACTAACCAATCAAAAAAGTTGGCCCGGTTTCCCCGTTAACCAAGCACGTTCAAAATAAAATCAGGCCTCCGATTCAATTGGTGGCCCTCCCCGCTTGCACATTTAGCTAGACATTGGGTGTTTATCAAGAGCATTTAAGGCTTAACAATGTTAAATGACGATAGGTTAACTGGTGACTTGATGCCAGTCATAATTGTTAGGAAGTGAATTGATTTGAAAAATAACGTTAAAGATCAACCAATGATTAAAAGAAAGTTAAGTGTGAACGTCCTAGAATCCGATCGTGATGCCGCTAGCCATTTATTTAAAGCACTTGGTATGGATATGACAACGGCGATTAATCTATTTTTAAAACAAAGCATTGCCGAAAACGGCTTACCGTTTCGACCACAATTAGTCAATGATACTGCGAAGGCCGTCTACGCAGCACGGACCGGTCAAGTTCAACACTTTGACCATGAAGCGGACTGGCAGGCAAGTGTTCTCAATGAACTCAAAAATAACGATTGATCAACCCCCAACCTTCCGTCGGGATTTAAAACGAATGGTCAAAAAGAAAAATCGTTCAGTTCAAAAAGTCTTTGACACGGTCCACGCTTTAATCATTCAGGATAAAGATTTATTACGAACAAAATATCGAGACCACCCGTTAAAGGGAAAATATCGGGATTTTCGCGAGTTACACTTAGAAAGTGACTGGTTATTAATGTGCCGTTTCACTAATGAACACTTACAACTTGTCCTGGTCCGTACCGGAACGCATGATGAACTATTCAATTAACCAGTAGCTATTGGGAACTAATTGGCGGTCTTTTTCTATAACATGAAGGTCACGCAAAAGATCAACATTGTAGAAACTATAGCGCCCGTACTTTAAGCCCCATTCGGCTTTGCGCTCACCTAAAGTGCTGCCATCTCAAGCAAAAAAGTGCCAAATTCCGAATTGGAATTTGGCACTTTTTTCATGTTGAGGTTCACAAATAAAGTTTCTTAGGAGCCACTCATGACTTAATTTAATCAGTGATTTTTCTCCGGCTGCGCCTTTTTGCCCCAATCGGGGATCACCTTACCGTCTTCACTGAGTACCGTGCCGTTTTCGTCGGTCACCGGTTCGGTGTCGGCATCCGCAAAGTTGTTTTCGAGGGCGTCGACGAAGCGGGCCGTCGAATGGCCGTCCAGGTCGTCAAAAAAGAAGTTGACGAAGCCGTCCAGCTTAGCCTGGTTAACTTGCGGGTGTTGCAGCTGCTCGATCAGGTCGCCGGTATTTTCGGCCAACGACCCCGGGATGAAGTCGAAGTAGTTGAAGTAAAAACTCCGTGACTGCATGTAATCCGCGAGGTCCGGCGCAAAGAACACCATCGGCCGGTTGAGCAGCGCGTATTCGAAACAAACCGACGAATAATCGGTGATCAACTGGTCCGCGACCAGTAACAAGTCGTTGATCTCGCGGTAGTCCGAGACGTCGTAGTAAAAGTCGGCGTACTCGTACGGCAGCGTTGGCTTGTTCTGTACGAACGGGTGAATTTTCAGTAAGAACACGTAATCCTCGTGCAGCGCTTCGTAGATGGCCTTAAAATTCAGCATTTCAAACGGGTAGTAGGCCGACTGCTGGCCGTTCCCCCGGAAGGTCGGCGCAAACAGGATCACCTTTTTACCCTTGATGAACGGCAGGTCCGCTTCCAACCGTTCCCGGATGGTCCGCTGCTTCGCTTGGTCAAAAAAGACGTCGGTCCGCGGAATTCCGAGCGGCACGACCTTCTCGTCACTAATGCCAAAGCCCTCGGCATACTTGTCCGCGACGTTGTGGGAGGACACCAGTGCCTTGGTGTAGTTGCGGTGGTTTAACGACTGGATCTTGGGACCGCCGGGCATTCCCAAGCGGCTGTAGCCAAAGGTCTTAAAGGCCCCGACCGCGTGCCAGACTTGGATCAAATCGGCGTTTTCCCGGATGCGCAGCGGGTAGACCAGCGGGTAAAAGTCGTCTAAGATCACGTAGCGACTCGTTGCCAGGGCCTTGGCCAGCGTCCGCACTTCCTTCCAGGATTTCTTGGCCTTGATGCTCGGTTTTAAGTAAAACGCGATCTTAAAATCGGTGTGCCGGCGTTTTAATTCCTGGTAAATAAACTCAAAGTTCCCGGAAATCGTGACCCGGCTATCCGATACGAACGCGATCTGCTTGGAACGAACCGGGCGTAAGCAATACCACCGGTACCACCACTGCAAGGCCCGGCGTTTCACGGCCCGCATCGCCGCGCTGTCCATGCCGGTATCCTCACTGAACTCGTTTTCCAGCGGGTTCACGTCGCTAAGCTTGTAGGACGTGACGCTGAGGGCCTGCGACGCCAAACTGTAGCGGAAGATCAGGCTGTACGACTTGTTGCTCTTCGCCGCGTAGCTGGTCATCTTGGTCGTATAGTTTAAGTCACGTTCGGCGTCCTGGATCAGGCCCAGGCTCGTGCGCCGGATCAACCAGCCCTTGTCTAAGTACTGTTTAAGCTGCAGCATCACCTTATACGTCCCGGGGACCAGCGGCTTGCCGTCACTGATGGTCGAAAAATTGACGTTGCCGCGGTAGCCGGCCTGCGGAAAGTCCGCTTGCTGGCTCGCCTGGTTCACGAGTGGAACTTCGATCTCCTGGCCCGGTTCACCCACCAAGATCAAACTTTTCACAATCTTTTCGGCGTCTTTTTCCGGGTACTTTTCAAACCAGGCCCGCCCTTCAATCACCAAGTACGAACTGTTAAAGTCCAACTTGGTCACGGAACGTTTGATCAGCGATTCCGCGTCCTGGTCGAGCCGGGGTTCGTTCAAAAAGTCGGCACGGTTTTCCGCCGCGTCCGGTGGTACCGCCTGGTTGGTCATGGCATTGCGCCGGCGTCCGTAGACGATCCGGCGCGCGATCCTTTTTAGTCGTTGTAACATACAGATAACTCCCCGCTTTTTATGATTAAGTTAATTTAGTTAAATATTGAAAGACCCGCTGCGCGTTGTGGCCGTCTTGGTGGGTGAAGGTTTTGGCATTTAGCCGCCGCACCCGCCCCAAGTCGTAGTTGGCCAGGTCGGCGTTGACGTACGCCACGACCCGTTCGGCCGATTCAAAGTGCGGCACGTCGAGGTAGTCGTAGTAGTCGACGTAAAAACCGCTCGTTTTGACGTAGGCGTCGTAGTCGGGCGTGTACAACACGATTGGCCGCTCAAAGTGGCTAAAACTCAGCGATAGTGACGAATAGTCGGTCACGAACAGGTCGATGGTCGGCATTAACGCCCGGACCCGCGCGGCATCTTGAAACACGTGGACGTTGGCCGGTAAATCAAGGACCGGTAACCGTAAGTACGGGTGCAAAGAAACGTAAACGTCCCACACCCCCGTCAATTGTTGACAGGACCGCACCAGCTGCTGAACGTAGGCTAAGACCTGGGCAGTGCCGCGGGCTCCCGGCCGGTACGTCGGTGAGTACAATAAACGCTTGGCACCGGTGTGTTGCAAGGGCCGCTGGCGCATCAGCTGATCGACCATCGGCTCCCCGTTCACCAAAACGTGGTCCGGGTCGACGTCAAAGGCGTCCACGTAGGCGAATTTATCCGCCGGTGTGTTGATGAACACCCAGTCGTAGTTGGTATGCGGTTTGATCACGCTGCGGCTGGCGGTGGGTAAACTGAGGCCAAATTTTTTTAGGGCCCCCACCGCGTGCCACAACTGCACGACCTGGTTTTCCGGGTGTTTGTGGACCGCGTAGAGCGGCAAACAGTAGTCGTCAATGATCAGCAGTTTGGAAGTGGCCAGCAGCCACAGCGTGCGCAGCGCGGCCACTAGGAAACCTAACTTGCTTTTCCACGTGCGGTCGTATTGAAAACACAGGACTTTTAACTGGTAGCGCCCGTCCCGGGCAAATTCGGCGTGGAGCGCCTTTAAGTTGTCGTTTAAGCGGGCGCTGCGCATGGTCACAAAACTGACCCGCTGCTTTTGCGGGCCGCGGACGTGGTAACTCAGCTGGTAAAACCAGTTAAAGCCGAGCCGTAACAGGTTTAGTTTTATTTTTTTGAGGTTCAGACGTCCCATTCCATCACCGCCTTGCCCCAGTAATTCGTGAGGTCCCGTTCAAAGAAATCAATGATATCCTGAATGGTGCTTACTTTCTGGGTCAGGCCGACGAGGTTTTGCAGCCGCTCGCGGGTCACGGGACTATCGGTCAAGATTTGGATGGCGCGTTCAAAATCAGCCCGGCCACTGCGGCTGACGCCCCGCAGCGTTAAACCTTCCGCTAACACGGAACGGGTGTCGATGGCGACAGGTTCTTCCGAAACGCCCATTAAAACGGCGGTCCCCAACGGGTGGATGTGCCGGATGATCTGGGCGATGGCCGCTTCGCTCCCGCGGCCGCCGGTACATTCGAGGGCCTGGCTCACTTTTAAGTCGGCCGGGATCTGGTCAACTAAGTAAGTCTTGTCGGCAAACGAAAAGTAGTCCAGTTTGGACTGGTGGCGCCCAAAGACGACCAGTTGACTGTCGGGAAACAGTTGTTTGACCAGCGTGGCAGCGATGTAGCCCAGGTTACCGTCACCCCAGATGCCAATCACCCGCGCGTCGGCGTCCATCGTGGCCTGCAACTGGGTCAAGCCCTGCACGCCGACCGACACCATTTCGATAAAGGCGCTCATCGGGTGGTCAAAGTCGGCCGGAACGGCCAGGACGCGGTCGCGGTTTAACACGACGTATTCCTGCATGGTGCCGTTGTAGCCGCTGGAACGAAACTTGGAGCTCGGCAGGTAGTTTTCCGGGACGATCGGGTCGTGTTCGACCGGGGTGTTCGGGATCATGACGACCAGCGTGCCCGGCGCAAACTTGCCTTGCGGATCGCGGACCACCGTTCCGACCCCTTCGTGGATCAGCGCCATCGGCAACTTTTGCCGCAAGACGTTTTGCGGCCGCTGACCGGTAAAGTAACGCTGATCGGCGTGACAGACCGATAAAAAGCGCGGCCGAACGACAATCTGGTCGGCGCTGACGGTTTCAGCAACCGTTTGGACTTCAAACTGCCGGGCGGAAACTAATCGATAAACTTGATTTAACATAATTTAGGCCCTCTTTTCGATCAACGCCGACGCGACCCGCAGATCGTAAGGCGTCGTAATTTTAAAGTTCAGGTTTTCACCCCGGACCATCGTCACCGGCTGGCCGGCTAGCAAGCAGATCTTGCACGAATCCGATAAACTGGCTTTCTGTTCATCCGTTAGCGTCGCGTAGGCGTCCACCAGCGCTTTGACGTTGAAACTCTGCGGGGTTTGGCCCTGGTACATGCTCGAGCGGACCGGAATGGCGCTGATGGCGTCAGCCTCCCCCTGCACGATCGTGTCAATGGCCGGGACCACGGTGTCAACGGCCGGGTGTTGCAGCACGGCGTCAATGTTTTCGCTAATGATCCGCTGGGTCACGAACGGGCGCACCGCGTCGTGGGTCACGACCACGTCGTCGGCATGGCGGCCAAAGGTTTCCTGCAAATAACGGATGCCCTTCATCAGCGTCGCGTTGCGTTCACTGCCGCCCGCGACGACTTTAACCCGCGAATCAGTGACGTACTTGGTGATCAGGTCCTGCGTGTGACTCAGCCAATCGGCCGGACACACGACTAAGATCGCGTCAAAACGGGGTTCCAGGCAAAATTTTTCAATGGTGTGAATTAAAATCGGTTTGTCGGCTAAGGCTAAAAATTGTTTGGGCATCGGCACGTTCCCCATTCGGGTCCCCTTACCGCCAGCTAAAATTTGGGCATAGATCATATCGCATTACTCCAATCGGGTTTTAAATGATTAGCCCCATGATAAGGAATGGTTGTGATGTTTTTATGATTGAATTGCGACGACATTGGTGATAAGTCTTGAAGTTTAACCCCCGTCAGCCCGCGCTTTACGGGCCTCGTCACGGGCTGATTGCTTGCCCGCTGCTCCCACTTGGCGTTGTGCGGCGGGGCTTCTCACGGGCTTAAATTTTTCTTAATGGTTACGCGCAAAATATAATCCAACTAAAGTGCACGTATGCCAGCGCGCAACTTAACGTCCCGCGCTGGCGACGGGCACGCGGTTGACAGCCACCGTCCACCATCAAATAATTAATATTTACTGATAAAAATTCACTATTTATTAAAATTTGGTTTGACTAAGTGGCAGGTTGGTGGTATTTTCTAATCAAGCAAACATTCCAGAACGTCTTGATGGGGAAAGTACCCTTGCAATCCCGCGCAGTGAACCCGGAACAGTGGAAACCGGGTCGGTGAACGCTTGGCGAAAAATGGCCCCTAAACGGCACCACTGAGCCTTGGCCAGGTGATGACAGTTAGCTCCTGTTACCCAGCTACCGTATGAAACGTACGGGCTAAGATCAATATCGTGAGGTATTGGTAAATTTAAGGTGGTACCACGAACGGCAACTTCGTCCTTTTGCGACGAGGTTGCCGTTTTTTTATGTTGATTTAAATAAAATTAAGGGGAGCGGTTTTATGACTGTCATTAGTAGTAACTTAGGATACCCACGGTTGGGGGAACACCGGGAATGGAAACACTTATTGGAACACTTTTGGAAGGGCCAACTCGACGCCCAGGAATTCCACGCCACCGCCAAACAATTGCGGTTAGCGAACTTAAAAAAACAACGGGCGTTAGGCGTCGACTTGATCCCGGTCGCCGACAACTCCGACTACGACCACGTGCTTGACACGATCGCCGCGTTTAACGTGATCCCGCAGCGCTACGGCCACTTTGACCACCAGTTGGATCTCAGCGACTACTACGCCCTGGCCCGCGGCACCAAAACGGCGGTCGCTTCGGAAATGACCAAGTGGTTCAACATCAACTACCACTACATCGTGCCCGAATTTGACGACGTCCACTTCCAGCTGCTGGATAACCGCTGGCTGCGTTACTACCAGGAAGCCAAAGCCGAACTGGGAATCGCCGGCAAACCGGTCATTTTAGGCCCGGTCTCCTTCTTAAAACTCGGTAAACGTAACGGCCAGTACCTCGACGCCGCCGCGGTGGCCGAACTGCTGCCCCAACTGTTACCGCTGTACGAACAAGTTTTCCAAGAACTAGCGGCTAACGGCGTGCAGTGGGTGCAGTTAGACGAACCCACACTGGTCCAAACCACTGAGCCGGCCGAGATTCAGCCGTATTCGGACGCTTTGTCCGCCCTGCACGCGGCGGCGCCCACGCTCAACGTGGAACTGCAGACCTACTTTGACAGCCTCGACTTATACGAGCAGGTCGTCAACTTACCGGTCCAAGCGATCGGCTTAGACCTCGTGCACGACCACGGGGAAAACTTGACCCACTTGTTGACGGACGGCTTCCCGCAAGACAAAATTTTAGCCGCCGGGATCATTGACGGTCACAACGTCTGGGCCAGCGATCTGCAGGCCAAGGGCGCGCTAGTCAACCAGCTGCTGACCGTGGTCGACGACCAGCACCTCTGGTTACAACCGGCCAACTCGCTACTGCACGTGCCGATCACGACCAAGAACGAAACCAAGGCCGACCCGGTGCTTCTCGGCGGGTTGGCGTTTGCCGACCAGAAGTTGCAGGAACTGCACGTCTTAACGCAAGTCGTCAACGACGGCGCGGCCAGCGTCCAAGCGGCCTTAGACACCAACCGGGCCAATTTAGACGCGCTCAACCGGTCCAGTCACCGCAACAACCCGGACGTGCGGGCCGCCGAAGCCCACTTGGCCAGCCAAACCTTTGAACGCCAGGCGCCGTTTACCACCCGCATCCGGTTGCAACACGCGCGCTTGAACTTACCGCTGCTGCCCACCACCACCATTGGCAGTTTTCCGCAGAGCCGCGAAGTACGGGCCAAACGGGCGGCTTGGCGCAAACACAAACTCAGCGACGCCGATTACCAGGCCTTTTTGCACGCGGAAACCAAACGGTGGATCAAGTTACAAGAAGACCTCGGCTTAGACGTCTTAGTCCACGGCGAGTTTGAACGGACCGACATGGTCGAATACTTTGGGCAAAAGCTGACCGGGTTTTACGCGACCCAGAACGGCTGGGTCCAATCGTACGGGTCCCGCGGGGTCCGGCCGCCGGTGATCTTCGGGGACGTCGCCTACACCCAGCCGATCACGGTCGCCGAATCGGTTTACGCGCAAAGTTTGACCACCAAGCCGGTCAAGGGCATGCTGACGGCGCCGCTCACGATCATCAACTGGAGCTTCGTCCGTGACGACATCCCTAAGGCCCAGGTCCAAAATCAAATCGCGCTCGCGTTGCGGCAAGAAGTCCTGAACCTGGAAAAGGCCGGTATCAAAATCATCCAGGTCGATGAACCCGCGTTACGGGAAGGCCTGCCCCTCAAACAGCGGCACTGGCAGCCCTACTTGGACGAAGCGGTCTACTCGTTTAAGATCACGACCAGCGGCGTACACAACGACACCCAGATTCACACCCACATGTGCTACTCGAACTTCGCCGATATTATCGACACCATCAAGGCCCTAGACGCCGACGTGATCTCGATTGAAACTTCGCGGTCGCACGGTGAGATCATCAGTGCCTTTGAGGACAACGGTTACGACAAGGAGATTGGGCTGGGCGTTTACGACATTCACAGTCCGCGGGTCCCGAGCGTAGCCGAAATTGAGGCCAATATTTCCCGGGCACTGCGGGTGATCGACGTCCACCAGTTCTGGATCAACCCGGACTGCGGCTTAAAGACCCGTCAGGAACCGGAAACGTTAGCCTCGCTAAAGAACATGGTCGCCGCTCGCAACGCCGTGTTAGCCCGGCTCAGTACGCCAAGTAAGTAGGAGGTCACGCCCATGGATCTAAAACAAGCGTTACAACAACGGGTCTTAGTGGCGGACGGCGCGATGGGCACCCTGCTTTACGGCAACTACGGCATCGCTTCGGCCTTTGAAGCCCTCAACCTGACCCACCCGGACACGATTTTACGGGTCCACCAGTCCTACGTGAACGCCGGGGCCGACGTGATCCAGACCAACACCTACGCCGCCAACCGGTTAAAACTGGCCCGCTACAACTTAGAAGACCAGGTCACCGCCATTAACCAGGCGGCCGTTCAACTGGCGGTCAAGGCTCGTCAGCAAGCCGACCACCCCGTTTACCTGCTTGGGACCATCGGCGGGTTGGCCGGCGACACCGACCAGGGGATTCAACGGGCCACCCCGCCGGAAATGCGGGCCAGTTTGCGCGAACAACTGGACGCCCTGCTGGCCACGCCGCAGCTCGACGGGATCCTGCTGGAGACCTACTACGAGTTGCCCGAACTACTAAGCGCCTTAAAGCTGGTCAAAGCCACGACCGATTTACCGGTGATCACCAACGTTTCGATGTTGTCACCGGGCGTGTTGCGGGACGGAACGACCTTTAACGCCGCCATTCGCCAACTCGCCGCGGCCGGGGCGGACGTGGTCGGCGCCAACTGCCGGTTGGGGCCCTACTACCTCGCCCAGTCGTTTGAAAATTTGACGGTCCCGACTAACGTCAAGCTGGCGGTCTACCCGAACTCCGGGCTACCCGGGACCGACCAGGACGGCGCGGTCGTTTACGACGGCGAACCCGAATACTTTGAAACCTACGCCGAACGGTTTCGCCAGCTAGGATTGAACCTGATTGGCGGCTGCTGCGGGACCACGCCGCTGCACACCGCCGCCACCGTCCGCGGACTGGCGAGCCGGGCCATCGTGCCGCACCGTGACCGGGCCAACCAGCCGTTATCCCAACCGCTCACGCCAACGAAGCGCCAGCACCCGTTTTTGACCAAGGTCGCCACCCAAAAGACCGCCCTGGTGGAACTCGACCCGCCGCGCGACTTCGATACGGCCAAATTTTTCCGCGGCGCGCAACGGCTCAAGGCGGCCGGCGTCGACGGGATCACCCTGTCCGACAACTCGCTGGCCGAGGTTCGGATCGCCAACGCCACCATCGCGGCCCAGTTGAAACTCAGTTACGGCATCACGCCGATCGTTCACCTGACGACCCGCGACCACAATTTGATTGGTTTACAATCCGAGATTATGGGCCTGCACAGCCTGGGAATTGAAGACATCCTGGCCGTGACCGGCGACCCGGCTAAATTGGGCGACTTTCCCGGCGCCACGTCGGTCGGTGACGTCCGGTCGGTGGAACTGATCAAGTTGATCAAACAGTTTAACACCGGCGTCGGTCCGACCGGGAAGTCGTTAAAACAGGCCAGTGATTTTAAGGTCGCCGGCGCGTTTAACCCCAACGCCTACCGCACCACCGTTTCCACCAAGTCGATCGAGCGCAAACTGGCGTACGGTTGCGACTACGTGATCACCCAGCCGGTGTTTGACCTGGCCAACGTCACCGCGCTCGCCAACGCGCTTAAGGCCAACGACGTGCACGTGCCGGTGTTCGTGGGCGTGTTGCCGCTGGTATCCAAACGCAACGCCGAATTTTTACACCACGAAGTCCACGGCATCCGCTTACCGCGCGTGGTCCGCGACCGGATGGCCCAGGCGGAGTTGGACGGTAACGAACGGGAAGTCGGTTTACAAATTGCCAAGGAATTGATCGACGGCATTTGTGACTGTTTTAACGGCGTCCACATCGTGACCCCGTTTAACCGCTTCAAAACGGTGATTGAACTCGTGAATTACGTTCAACAAAAAAATCTAGCGCCCACCCGTTAAAAGAAAACGCCTCCCAGGCTCACTTTCATGCTAAAATTAGACATGCATAAGTGAACTGGGAGGCGTTTTAAAATGTTTCTAATGATTCATATTGGTGGCTGGCTATGGCTGACGGTAATGGTGCTGTTAGGCCTCAGCCGCAAATCGGTCAAAGCGGCTAACCGCTACTTAATTTTAAGTCGGCTGGGTTATTTACTTCTTATTATTACGGGTGTTTATTTGGCGACCAAAACCTTCGGCGGTAACTGGTGGCTGACCCTGATCAAGGCGGTGCTTGGTATCGGCACGATTGGGCTCATTGAGATCGCCTTTGCCCGTAAGCAGGAAAGCCATTTGACTGGCCAATTACTCGGCTTACTGACGGCGGGCATCGTGGTCACGGTCGTTTGTGGCGCCCTGCTGCACCTGAGTTTGACCGGCAACTGGATCTAAAAAACGGCCAAGAGCTTTTGCTCTGGGCCGTTAACTTATGAATTCCGGTTACTTAACCGCTTCATCAAATTATGTCGCATGCGCATTTTTTGGTTGTGTTCCATAAAAATCAACCGGGACGTTCCGTAGTTAAAAATTCCGACCAAGATTTGGTCAATGATTTTGACGACCATCGGGCCCCAGAATAACAGCGAGATCCCCACAAACATGATCAGCGTATCGAATAGGTACGACAGACCCCGGGTGAGCATAAAGCTGATAAATTCGCGGCACCAATGCCAAAAACTGGTTGATTTGGAGTGGAACACCACCGCCTTATTGGTAAAGAAACTGAACAAAGTGGCGATGATCCACGCAATCGTGTTGGAAAACAAATAGTGTTCAAATAAAATTGAGTGCAAGATCCAGAAGGCCACCACGTTAACGAGGGCGGCCATGAAGCCAAAAATTGCGTATTTCCAAAAATACTGATATCGCCGGTAGACTTTTGTTAACCACTGCACTGTCGTTCGCCGCCGTTTCTTAATGTAATTATCTCAGTTATTTAAGCAATAGCAATATCATAACGCATTTAGGGCCGTACTGACAAGCACCAGCAGAAAATTGGCGTTTAAGCCCGGCGTCTACTATACTAAAACTAATCTGCAATTCTTTTTGGAGTGAATTCAAATGTCAACTTTACCGTTAATTTTCGGGCTGGGTTTGGCCTGCCTAATACTATTCATTATTTTGATCATGGTGCTGGTGCACGGCCACCACGTCAAGCAGGACGCCGACAAACAGGCGGTCTTGTTGAAGTCGATCCGGACCCGGCTGGTGCAGCAAAGTTTGGCCAATCAGGACCAGGAACGCCGTTTAAACAAGCTGCAAGTTCAAAATAACGGCTTCCGCGAACGCCTGCGGACCACGGCACCCCACCCGATCGAAGTGCCCCACACCCGGCGGATCACCGCCAACTCGCGGGCCATTTTCCGTTCCTACGTGATCGGGTTGGATTACTACCAAAAGGAATTCGAGGCGGCTTTAGCCGATGCCAGTCAGCGCGGCTACTTCAAGCCTTACAACGGCTACAACGAATCGGGCTTAAAGGCCGACTACCTCTACGATAAAAAGTACCGCGTCGACGCCAACGCCAACATCGGTGAAGTCCAGTTAGTGGAAGAAGTCGACGGTCCGCAACGCTCCGTGCGGGTCGAACTGAAGGTCGCCGACCACGGTTACACCATCGGTTATTTGCCGAAAAAGCAGGTCAACGAGGCCTTTAACGTGATCGACATTTACGCCAACTCGGTCATGACGTTGTCGTCTAAGACCCACTTGACCGGTGGCGAATGGAAGATGGCGATCGACGCGGTCGACGAGATGCAGTACTTAAACGATCCGAACGCTCAACACCGCGACTTGCAGGACTACGGGTCAATCGACACCCCGTTAAAAATTAAAACCGGTAAAAAGTCCTACTTTTTACAATTTACGCTCTACGAAATGGAGATCGATAACGACCAGATCCCGCTGTACAGTTTAGTCGACACGATCGACGGTCAGCGCGGTTCCGTGGTCCAAGTCGACGCCGCGCCGATCACGTACACGGTGGCGGTCGAATCCGGCTCCAAGGCCGGTAGTAAGGTCAGCGCCCTCCCCGAACAAATTGACCGGGTCATTTGGGTGCCGAACTGGAAGTAAGTGAGGCGCGCACTCGTGAAAAAATTATTACTCGTCATGATTTTATTAATTAGTATCGGGGTGATGGCCTACGCGGACGTTCAAGTGATCGACCACGCGCCGTACCCCAGTTTATCGCAGGAACAATCACAATGAGGGGGTTGGACCTTGTTCCGAATAATTACCGTTAGTACTTGTAGTTTACTCTTATTATTAGGATTAGCTGGCTGCACATCACAAGCCGAACCGAGCCTGTCCACCAAACAGGAAAGCCGGATCGCGGCTAGTAACCGGGCGGCCGCCGCGAACGACCAGGCGAAGGCGCAAGATGCCAGTGCCGCTAAAAAGACCGGCCAGCAGTACCAGGCCGAAGACGACCACGTCACCAGCGCCACGAAGGCCGCCGCGGCGGTTGAACAGGTCCTGAACGCACCGAAACACCAACTGTTTGCCAGCGTTCCGACCGTCAACGTGGACGGCCAAGGCCACCACTACTACCAGGTCAACGCCTTCGCCAAGACCGCCAACGGGCAGCGTGGCCAGCTGGTCAACCGCTACTTCGTTTACCTTGATGGAAAAATCACCACGAAACAACTGGATTAACAAACCACCGTTCTAAATTGAACTAAGTGTTCAGTTTAGAACGGTGATTTTTTGATTATTCGAACAGCGTGCTTGACCTGTTTCACCTAGTAGTTTTTCTTAACGGTGTATGGCAAGTCAATCATAATCAAATCGTTAATCTGTCATTTATCAAAATTCTCAGGATCAATCGTTTGCAGTCCCCTTCATCCATTTAGCAAAGTGTGGGGACACCGTTTCATCAAAATGACCATCCTGATCAATCACGACGGTTTCAGTCGGTAATCCCTGAATCAAATTCGACCAGTCTAAAGCAGAGGGTTTTCGTTTCAGCGTCATTTGCCCCTTATTATCCACGGTTTAATTCTAATTCGTCACCCGCTTTTAAACCCAACCGCTGCCGCAATGGTGCTGGTAACGTGACCCGACCACGACTTGCAATTTTTAAGCTATACGTAGTCTTACCTTTAAGTTTAGCGGCCATCATAATCATCTTACTTTCATCATCTTATTATACAAAGCCACCGTTCGTAATAACATTATGGTCACTCCAAAAACGAGTAAACCAAGTTCCTTCGCTAGGACTGGTTTACTCGTTTTTTAACGTTCAATTATTCAGTTTCCACCGCGCATTCATCGGCGACGGCGCTGGCCGCGGCAATGCGGCCAAAGGTAAAGATGTCCGCCAGCGAATTACCGCCTAACCGGTTACCGGCGTGGATTCCGCCGGCCACTTCCCCAGCGGCGTACAGCCCGTTGATGACCTGACCACCAGCGTTCAAGACGTGGGCGCCGGTATCGATCTTCAAGCCCCCCATCGTGTGGTGGGTCGCGGGTTTCCGCGGTGTGGCGTAAAACGGTGCCACTTGAACTTTCAAATCAAAGGCGTTCTTGTGGAATTCAGGATCTTCACCGGCATCCACGTACGAATTATAAGCCTTGATCGTCGCCGTTAACACGGCCGGGTCAACCTTGATCTGTTTAGCCAGGTCGGCGAGGGTATTCGCGCGGAACAGGGTCCCGGCGGCCACCTGCTGGTCGATCTTTTCCTGACTGGTGTTATAGGCCGTCTTCTTGATCTCGTCATCGGCGATCAAGTAGAACAGGCTGCCGTTATCAATCGCGGCCTGGGTCAGTTCGTCGCGGCTACCGTACTCGTTGACGAACCGCTTCCCCTGCTGGTTGACCATCACGTAGTTCTGCGGTGGCACCTGTAAGCCGGTAAACAGTTCGCCGGTGTCGGGGTCCGAAACGGGCATCATTTGTGAAAAGCCCATCCCGACTAAGTCCGCGCCCACCCGGGTTCCGAGTTCGATGCCGTCCCCGGTCATGGCCGGCGAGTTGGTCGTTTGAATATCGTCATCGATGGCGGTCCAGTACGTGTTGTACTTTTGCAGCATCTTCACGTTGGCGGCAAAGCCCCCGGACGCTAGAATCACGGCCTTAGCCGTCACTTCGATCCGCTGGTGAGCCGGTCCTTCAGCAATCAGGCCGGTGATGCGGCCGTCCGCCGTCGTTAAGCGCTGAACAGCCGTTTCGGTCATGATGGTGCCGCCGTGACTTTCTACGTACGGCTGTAACGCTTTGATGTAGGCAAAGCCCAGGTCGCCCATCGGCTTGTGGCCCCGCCGCCAGATTGCGCCGACCGGCATCGTTACCTGACTCTGGTCAAACTGAACACCAATACTTTCCAGCCACTTCACGGAGTCCAGCGCGTGGTCGGTCAGTTCTTTGACCAAGTCGTACTGGCCGTAAATCTTGTGGCCGTTCAAATCGGTGCGCTTACCACCTAAGTAGGTTTGGATCCGGTGTAACAGTTTCGAGTCAAACAGATACCCCGGTTGGCCAGTCGTCTGGTTCAAGTAGTCGTTGATCTGGCCCCGTAACGTTTCAAAATCAGCCCGGTATTCCGGGTCGATCGTTTGGGGATCAAGCTCCGCTAAGGCCTTTAAGGTGTGCTTTTCACCCGGGATCGCGGCAAATTGGTTTTGCCAATCCGGGTCGGCCGCGTTCATCGGGCCACCCGCACGAACCGTGTTGCCACCGACCGACGGGAATTTCTCCAAAACGAGGGCCCGCTGACCGCTTTGTAAAACTTTGGCGGCGGCGGTGAGGCCCGCACCACCGGCCCCAACGATCACTACGTCGGTGTCGAGCGTTTGCACCGGCGCTTCGGGTTGGGCGGCAGTCGTGCCACCGCGCCGTTTTTTCAGGTCGTCGGGATTGGCGCCGGCTTCTTTAACGGCCGTGGCCACCCCGTCGATCACCCCGTGACTGGTCATCGAGGCCCCGGAAATGGCGTCGACGGCCAGCGTCTGACCATCAATAATGGCTTTCGGAATCCGTTCAAAGGCCACGTCACTAATTCCGGCCGTTTCGGTCGACGTATCGATCTGAATGTTTTCGATGCGGTCCTTCGATAAGGTCACGCTCATCGGGATCTCCCCGTTATGACCGGTCGCGTGCACGGCGTAGGTCCCCGGCTGATAACTGATAGCGTCCGGGACGTTTAATTCGCCAATCACGTCAACAAACTTCAGGAACTTGGCAAAACAACTGTCTAAAAAGTCCACCGTGCCACTAACCTTCAAATTACCCTGTTCATCAAAGGCTGCCTGCGCCCGGCCGAGTAAAAATTCCGACCCCGGCATGACGCTGGCGTTAACGCCGGGCGCGTCTAAAACTTGCCGCAAGTGGAGTTGTGCCCGTGACGAACCTTGGACACTATATGAAGCGCCGACGATCATCACCGGTTTGCCATCCAAGGGGTGTAGTTTAAACGACAACCATTCCAAGATACTCTTCAGCGCGGAAGGCAGCGAATGGTTATGTTCTGGCGTGGCGATGATCACCCCGTCGGCGGCCGTGATTTTTTGGTTAAAGTTTTGAATGACCGGACTATCGGAACCATCCGTGGATTCGTTAAACAGCGGGACGTCGGTCAGTTCGAGGATCTCAATTTCCGCCTGGTCCTGAAAGTGCCGCTGCATAAAGGTCAATAACTGTCGATTATAGGAGTGCCGGGCGTTCGTGCCGACGATTCCAACTAACTTTTTCATTTAAAGGTCCTCCCCGTTCGTAATCTGTGACCATGAAAATTGACGACTTTGTTCAAAGAACGTCTCCGTGGGCGTTAACTTTTCTGTCAGCCCAACAAACGCAACGAATTCGTTAAACGCTTGGTCCAGTTCGTGGCGCTTGTCCGCGTCCACCAAGTCACCGTTCGCGTCAAAGGCTTGTAGGGAGTGGCCCAGCAAATATTCCACGTTGGGCATCACTAACGCCTTTAACTCGGGGGCTTCCAAAATCTGCCGTAAGTGGGCCTGCGCCCGGGAAGTCCCGAGTGACCCGTTTGACGCCCCGACGATCATCACCGGTTTGTTGATCAGCGGCCGGGTCGTGTACGACAACCATTCAATCGCGCTTTTGAGGGCCGCCGGGATCGAGTGATCGTATTCCGGCGTGGCAAAGATTACCCCATCGGCCGCGCTGATTGCATCGGACAGCGTTTGGACCGCCGCCGGGGCAACGTGCTGTTCCGGTTCGTTAAACGCGGGTAAGTCGACAATTTCACAAATTTCGAGGCCCGCCTGGTCGGCAAAGTGCCGCTGCATGTATTGCAATAACTGCCGGTTGGTCGACTGCGTGGCGTTGGTGCCCACGATTCCAACTAATTTCATCATAAAACGTCCTTTCAAGCCCCCACCGTGACCCGTTCGCTTTACCACCAGCACAAAAATGCTATGATGGACTTATTCACGCCCACGGTCAGGGGCAATTAAACTTCATTTCCATACCGTTAGTTTAGTTGTTTCCACCGACCTTGTGAAATATTTATTTAACTATCAAGTCATAACAAAATTACTATGAGGTGATTTTTTTGCCCAAAACCAACTCCGTTAACATGCTGCGATTCTTAGACGCGCTCTTGAAACACGGCAATTTTACCCGGGCGGCGAAGGACCTTTACATCTCGCAGCCCTACTTAACGCAGACCATCCAAACGGCCGAAAAAGAACTGGGCTTAGCCATCATTGACCGTGACGCCACGCCCTTAACGCTGACCCCCGGCGGCCGGCTGTATTACCAACACCTGACCGCTTTAGAAAACGAGACCACGCAGTTTCAAAAACAGTTAAAACATTACGCGCATCCCGACAAACAAGTCATTAAAATCGGCGTGCTGTCGAGTTTAGGCTACTACCTGTTGCCACTGGTGCTGCCCGCCTACCAGCGGGTGCACCCCGAAAGCCGGATCGAACTGGTCGAAGACATTTCCGAACGCAACGAGCAACGCTTGTTACACGGTGAGCTTGATTTTCTACTCGGACAGAATCCCGAAACGATCGCGCCCGGACTAACGATCCACGACCGCGGCCGCGACGGTTACTACGCCGTCATTCCGGCGAGCTCGCGGTTGTACCGCGCCGAACACGCCTACCTGAACCCGGGCACCGTCCCCATTGAACGCTTACTCGCCGAACCGCTGATTGTGTCGCCCCAGGGCTCGTCCATTCGCCGCCAATTGGACTACCTCTTTTCCAAGTACCACCTGACACCCAACATCGCGGTTGAAAGTACCAACACCCTGACGATCACTAAGCTGGCGCAGGCCGGGATGGGAGTCACCTTGTTACCGGACAGCGTCCACGTCCAACCGGATGCCGAGCGCTATAACTTGTACCCGCTGCCCGAAGACCTGATCGCGTTAAACTACTTCATCGCCTTTCCGATGACCAAAACCCTCACCCCCGCGGAAAAGGACTTGGTGACGATTTTCTTAACCAATTTGGAAAGTAGTCTGGCAGCCAATTCGAGTATTCCGTCCTAACTCATTCTTTTTAACCCGCACAAAACGGGTGGTCGCTACGTTTCAGTAACGGCCACCCGTTTTTTGACTTAATGATGTCCCATTAAATAGAGGCTCCCAATAATGACGGTAACCAGGATGATGCCAAAGTAACCGTTAAACAGCTTGGCCAACCAGTCGTAATCGGATTGTCCGCGCACCGTGCGTTGGCGGGCGTCGATAATGATTACGGCAAACGCGTCTAAAAAGAGGCCGCCCAGCCCAAGTGCCACGGGTCCGGATTGTCTTTGCACGCACCAACCACCAGCGTGCCGAGCAAACCGATTGTGGGTGCAACGATCAGCACCGTTTTCAGTAACTAGCCAGCCGTTACCTCCCGCTCAGGCCGCATCGTATTTTTGCCAGAGATAATAGTACTGACAGTTCGACAGGATTAAGATGGTAAAGCCGATTTCCAGGATCCAGGTCCCTAACGCCACGGCACTAGTCACACCGGCCAGCAACAGCAAAAAGACGGCAACTAGTAGTCCCTCCAGCGCCTGCGTTAAAAAGTAGAGACAACTGTTGTGGACGCGGTAGGCGATGTTGCGATCCCGTTCGTCCCCCGCCAAATAGAACTCTTCAACCTTGGTCACCCCGTAATGGTGTCTTAAGTACCAAACTTGAAAAAAGACCGCCCCCGCTAAAATCAGGGCCGTTACTAAACTAACCATTAACGGTAAGTGGTACATGAAGCTCCCCATTTCTAACGCCAATAACAGGAACGTGCCAAAATTACTCCAAAAGGTAAACCTAACCACTCGTCTTGCACCGCTCATTCTCTTTTCCCCCTAAAATCAAATAGTTCGTCCACGGTTGTCCCCAAACACGCTGCCAGTTCAAACGCCAGCGTTAGCGACGGATCGTACTTATCATTCTCAATTGCATTGATGGTTTGGCGCGTCACGTTCGTTAATACGGCCACTTCGGCTTGGGATAACTGCCGCTGTTTGCGCCGAACTGCAATACTGTTCCGCACGGTTGTACCACCCTCCTTGTCAAACATGTTTTACATTCACAGTAAAACATCTTTGACATCATTCGTAAAGCGGGTTGCGCACGACGTCAGACTCAATATTAATTGCTTTATTTAAGGAAGCTCGACCACTTCACACGAACAACCAGTTAAACGGTTAAGGTCTGGCGGGTAAAATTTATTCTTTTATGGACACTCATCCGACTAAGATGCTTTCTTAACACCCTTGAATAATTCACGTAATTCTGCCTTCTTCTGGAAAAATCAACTAAAGAGGCTGCTTTGTAAGCATGAAATAAAAAAACTCCCTCGTAACTATAATGAATACGGATGCGGTTTTATGGACACCATACATTCATTTCTGTTGGTTTAAAAACGTACTCAGAGCAAACAAAAAGGCGACTAGTTAGCCACCAATGATTTTAATTGATTTAATTTCATCTACCTTAAAATCTACTACATCATCTGGGAATTGCTTTGTATTAATCAAATCTATGCAAGCAATCCCATCTTCAGCTTCATCCACAGACTGGACAAACCCCGTAAAAACTTGATTACTAATATCAATTAATTTAACAGACTTACCATAATATTTATCAATATCAATTGTCATGTTTATCCGTCCTTTCTTGCAAAACTTGTGGCACAATGTACGTTCTCTTCTTCGAGTGATACATCTTGATCGAATCGGTCTTCGTATCAGTCCGGCCAGCATAACCAACAACTTGTACTTTTTCTTGGTGTACTTACCGATTCTATCACGTTCAAGTTTTTCAATTCTAGAATATTGGTTTAATAGTTTATGTAGATTCTCAGAGTCATACAGATAATTTTTATCTTATCAAACTTGGTCGTTTTCAATGTGTTAATGATTTTAACATAACTATCCTGTTCTAACTTGGATTAAACGCAAACACTGGCGTTGGCATCCCACATTACTGATTCCAAATAACTTTGTTTGATTAAGCTATACAGTCAACGCTTTGGTACCTTTGTCATGCTTAGATTACAGGTCTGTAACTGGCATGGTGAAGTCCTAATTGTTTTTTAGGTCTTTCAAGTCCATATCCCGGCTAGTTAAATTTTCCTTTAAGGTTTCGTTCTCCTGTTGTAAAGCTTCCAAACCAGTACCAGCTTTAACCTTGGCATTTTCAATATTTTCGCCGTTAATATCCATAACGGCCTTAATTTGTTCGTCGGTAAGCTTTAATTCTGTTAGTGTTTCACGTTTCATTTTTGTTTTCCTCCGTTACGCTTTTTTACGTGGTTGCACCACAATTTATGCAAAACAAAAGAACCTTTTTACGTCTTGTTCGGGACAATTTGGGTATAAAAATAGCACTCAACCAATGGCGGAGTGCTGGTGAAACTATTTATTACCACTCAAGTTTTAAATTATAATGTTTTTCTGTGTTCTTTTTGGCCTGATCAAGACATGCTTTTATAGCTGGATCATACTTGTTGTAAGAAATTTTATAGTCATCCGTTCGCCAGTCAAATGTTGCATTATAATCTTCACCCCAAGCGTCAAATCCCGAAGACTTCGTTAGATTCTTGCTAACTATTTGGTCTATAAACCGATAATAAAAGTATTCTTTAATAT
>NZ_QWZQ01000001.1 GCF_003885105.1 Lactiplantibacillus garii | reverse complement strand
ATCCGAGAGAGCCAATTCACGGATTTAAGTATAATTGCCTGGTAAAAAAGAAAAAATAGTATAGTTCCCAAAATGAAATTGAGGTTAAAAGTGGTACCAAACTGAAATAAATTACTGTAATTGTTGCTATGACGGGGATGGAGGCGGTACTACTTTAAAAAACGAAAGTGGTACCACTTTTTTAAAAAAACGTCTGTAACCATTGATATGGCTGGCGTTAGAGCGGTACCACTTTTGAAATAGTAAAGTGGTACCAAATTAGGAAAAAGTAGTACCGCTGCCAAAAGGTACCAGTTTCGGTACTACTTGGTACCACTTTTAACTTTCAAAAGTGGTACCGCCTTAAAGCCTTGGGACACAAGGGATAGAATACTGTATTTAAAATTAGTGGTACCACTTTGAAAAATGAAAGTGGTACCGCCTTAATCCTTTGGTACGTAAGGCCGGAGCGTGTGTTTTTGTTAATCGGTACCACTTTTGAACCTAACTTCATTTTGGAGAGTAGTAGTAAAAGGAAGATATATCATGAAAAAGATTGATTTAGAGATAAAGTGTTACGGCAAAAAGTTACCAATGCCAATTGATTCTTTATACGGAAATACCGAGCGTAGCCGACCGGATTTTGATAAATATGATTCACCTAATGCGTTTTGGCTGTTGACGGATGAACAGCAAACCGAATTATTGGCATGGTGCAAAAGATTGGAAAAGCGGCAGCGTATTTATAAGGGACGTACCAGTTACGGACTAAAACATATTTTTGGCCATACTGGATTTTATGTTGATAATGGAGCCTTTAAAGGAGCCATGCTATTAGCTGGCTTTAAAGCAGACGGCTTAGAATACACTAATTGGTGGTTCAATATTAGGGAACGTTCAGTGAAAAGGATCATTGATCAGGAGTTCAATATAGCGAGTAAATAATAGCTAACTAATTATCGGACCATGAGTTGCAGACTTTACGCCATTTTTGGTGAAAAGTATTTATTGAATGACTGAATAAGAATGGGAGTGACGGAATGCCGTTATCAATGAATGAATTTAAAGTATTGAGTATCTTACCACGGGGCGCCGGTTATCCAATGACTACGGCTAATATTTGTAAAGTTACTCAGTTAGGAGTACGGGACGTTCGCCAAGCGGTTAGTATCTTGATCAATGATCATGGGGTACCAATTGTAGCGAACCGGAACGGTATTAACACCGGTATGTTTATTGCTACCAATGAAGATGAACGTAATATTGGTATTTCAGCGTTTAAGAGCCAAGTCGCTACTATGAACGCCCGTATCAGGGCTATTGAGCGAGCTGATTTAAATGGCTGGGAACTGGCCTTAAAGCCGGATATTGAACGATTAACGGACAATGTTCAACGTAATCAGGGTGCCTAAATACGGAAAATGTTAGTAAATGTTAAGCAAAGACCGTCACAAGTTAGTAAGTGACGGCCTTTTTGCATCCCGGCTGAGGTGCCTTACTGATATAGAAAGAAAATACGAAACAACACTTTGGTGCACTTGCTGAAATGCTTGATATAGCAACGTTTATGCGAGATGTTAGGGTGCACCCCTAGTTAGAGCGAATTTACGAAACAAACACTAGGGTGCACAGCCTTAAACAGTGGTATATCAGTATTTTGCTGAATAAAAAGGGATGCGCCTAAGTCATAAAAGGGTGCACTTTAAATACAAAATACTACCTCATAAAACCTCATATCAATTTTAGAACTACCTGCAAAAACCTGAAACTATTTAAGTAAGAACCTGTTAAAACCTGTGTTTTTTGAATAAACCGGACAAATCGGACACCCTAAAGAGGATAAG
Source organism: Lactiplantibacillus garii (assembly GCF_003885105.1). GTDB lineage: Bacteria > Bacillota > Bacilli > Lactobacillales > Lactobacillaceae > Lactiplantibacillus > Lactiplantibacillus garii. The sequence goes on along the minus strand of NZ_QWZQ01000001.1, from coordinate 147,352 downwards.
GACAGGTATTTCCGAGAAAACGGATAAACTAAATGTTGGAAAATGTAGGAATGTTTTTTAATTTTGTCACTGCTTAAGTAGTTGTTGGGCTACTAGTTGGGGTACCTGGTTGCGTGCAAATAGTGCATACAGTAGTTCGCGCAGTTTGTTGTAGTATAGCCCGTGGTATAATAGCCTTGTTGAGAGTAATTGTAGCGTTGCCAGTGACGGTGACACATTAGAGAGCGTTTGCGGGGTGGCTAGCGTTCTCTTTTTGTATATTGAGGTGGCTAACTTGGAACAGTGGTATAAAGAAGCGCGGGAATACTTACAGCACTACCGTTTGTACCATAAAATAACGGGAATGCCGTTTAACGATTCGTTGAATGTGGGAAAGTCTGAACGGATTAAGCGACTGGAAGTGTGGTGTAAGCAAGTTACTGGGGCAGTAGATGCGATTGCTAACCCTAAACTAGCAGAACTGATCCGGGATGAATACATAATACCGGGTGGCGGGCGTAAGCTAGCACAAGCTAAATTAAATGTGAGTGCCGGTTATTATTGCACGCTACGAAAACAAGCAGTGCGGGAGTGGTGGCGGCTAGCTAATGAGTTATATTAAAGGCCGTTACAAAACAAACACGGATCCATTTCAAAACAACACGGATTCAAACATAACACAACTCAACACAGATTATTGTTAGCAATGCTGTAGCACCGCCATTCGTAAGCCTTGGCAATGCCATAACGTTACTATTAAATGTGATTATTTCAATCGGAGCGTTACGATTCACGAAAGGGAGCGCTCCGATTCGTAAGGCAATTTGCTGGGATGCTATCTGTAGATTCTGTAGTCCCTAAAAAAAGGAAAATACGGATGCTCACAGCGGACTTGCTATTGTAATTGATCCTTGAACACTGGATAATATAGAAGTTGCCTCCACTACACCCGCAACGGTGGGGAGGTGAGTACATTGTTTCAAGCTTTTATCGCACCGCTTGTAGCCCTGTTTACGGACTGGTTAGACCGTAGACGTCACAAGTAGTATCACAGGCAACACTCTAACCCACCCGTTTAGTACATAAGCGTAAAAAAATACCCTCAACTATGGCTGTAGTTGGGGGTATTGGTGTGTACACTGTTTCAATCTTTATCGCAAATACATTATAACAGCTATATAAGGCAAAATCTAATTTATCTAGTTACCACAAGTGAAAAATGATTTTAGCCATATATAGCAACGCTTTTAAGAATGATCTAGGCAAATAGAAAAGCCATCCGCTAATGTAGTATTACACCGTGCCCACAAGTGGGAACGGACAATAGGGCAGATATGGCAGGCTATAAAAAGGCATTAATATAGAAGGAACTTACCAAGTGTTTTGCGGAGTGATTAATACAACTGTAAACATAGTTACGTTTGTTATATCTGACTAAAATGTATAAATATGATAAATAGATGATTACTTTAACGCCATTAGGTTGTATGCTGTGGTAATAGTGGATGCTTAAAGATGCATCCCTTTAAAAGACTTATGTAGTGCCCGCCAGCACGTTTATTTGTATGAAATTATGTGTTTTTAGAATGAAATGCACCAAAAAGTGCACCACAAACATATTTTAAACGTTAATATAGGCCGTCAGCGTTGATATACCGGCGTTCTAATTCAAGGCTGGTTCGAACCCAGCTAGCCCAATAACTACCAAAGCGGTTAACAATCATCAGGAATGATGATTGTTTTTTTGTGCATAAAAATCCAAATTGTTTGACCAAAACTGTATGACTAGTCGACAAAAAATCCCCACCGACAGAAACGCGGTGGGGTGAAAATGACGTGGAACTAGCGACCCGTTCCAGTCGACTGATCACAAAGTGGACTTAGTTACTTGTACTAGCCCGAGATTGTCCGTAGAACCACAAATAGGCGCCATAGAGCCCGTTTGCTAGCATGACTAGTTGAAGGGCAAACATCGAAGCGGAAGCCGGACTGAAGCCTTTCAGCTGGTTAAACCAAATAATGACGTTAATGACGTCTAGCGCGATCCAAGCGTACCATTGAGAGCGGTAGCCATAGACCATCAGTACCATTCCAACGATACCCAGTGGCAACAAAGTTGCGTCTAAATAAATCTGAGTCCCGTTTAAACGTTTACTGAAATATAGCACGATCAAATAAATAATAATGGTGGTAATCAGCCAACAAACACCGCTTAGTTTACTAAAACTACGAGAAGCCAGTTCGTGAGTGTCGGATTGTTCGTTGATTTTTCGGTGCCACACGGCGATGCCAACGAATTGCATGATTAAGTAAAAGGTTTGTGAAGCAATGTCGCCAATTAGACGATTATTGATGGCGATAATCAGCCACACGGCGCAACCCAAGATGCCCCAGCTGTAATTGGTTAGCCGGCCTTGATCTACGAGAATCAGGTTTAAAACAACGGCAAGACCGGTAATGAGGCCAATCCAGCCGTTAACACTGAAGTCGCGTCCCAGCACAAAACCCACGATGTTAGCGAGTAACATTAAACTCATCATCAATTTAGTTGCGGGTTGGAGTGTGCGTAACTCGGTCACGTTCCGTTTGACGTTAAAAACTGCCTTGGTGGCAGCTGGTAAACCGCGTAAATCGGTTTTAAAGTTAGTCACGAGTTGTTGCGTTGTGACGTTGGAATCCTGTTTGGCACTATTATTCATCATAAAAAATCTCCTTAATTGTTTTTAGACAGCCGTGTTCGGATGCAACGCTGTTGGAACGGGTCGTTATTAGTATGTAAGGGTAAGCGTACCGGTAGACATTGTCAACGCTGTTGAGCATTGTGCATATAACTATATAATTAAAGTTATTTTAGTGATTTAGATGATTAATGGTGATAGATAATGGTCCTAAAGCGTTCATTTGTGCTGGAAGTTTAAAATGGATGTTTGCGGTAACCACTTAATATTATTTAATTAATTTATAGTGTGGCAATATTCAACGTTAACAACGCCTAGCTGTTGACACGCGTGGTCGTTGGCTTCGTTTGTTCCACTAGAACGTTAGGGTGGTCTTGTAAAAAGTTACCACTCCAATTTAAGCTGCCGATGATGGCGAGTCCCACAACGGCAATGACTAATTTTTCCTTCAGCTTTTTCATCATTAAACCAACCTTTCTGTTAGGATGTGTTAGTTTAATTATAACTGCTAAGTATGAAGAAAATCGGGTGGTTTGATTAACGAAAACGGAAAAAACAGATAAATTATGTCCGGTTTAAAGTTTGGAGTTGAGTTCGTTTTCGGACTAGGATAGTGTAAATTAGAAGTGGTACAAATTTAACTGTAAATTTTAAAGGAGCAATTGCTTATGAAAATTGGATTTATTGGCGCCGGTAACATGGGGCGGGCCATCATCGATGGTTGGTTAAAAGTAGCCGCCGTTTCCCCGAAGGACATCTATATTCACAGTGCGCACAAGGCCAGTTACGAGCCCTACGCAAAACAAAACGGGTTAAACGCAGTAGACTCCAACTTAGCGGTGGCTAAGGCTGCTGACGTGGTTGTTTTGGCCGTTAAGCCCAACATTGCCTTAGACGCATTGAAGGAAGTCCAAGCTGCGTTAACGACGGGCAAGTGGGTTATTACAATGGTCTCCGGCTTAAACTTAGCCGACTACGCGACGGTAGTTCCAAATGTACCGGTACTACGAATCATGCCGAACGTGAATGTCGCAATTGGCGCCGGGATGACCGCTCTAATTGGCAACGCCGCTTTAACCGCTGAACAGTACGCGGCCGGACAGAAACTATTTGACGCCATTGGTGCCACTAGCGAAGTCGCCGAAAAAGATTTTAGCACCTTCTCCGCGCTAGCCGGGAGCTCACCGGCTTACGTGTACTTTTTCATCGATGCCATGGCGCGGGCCGGCGTTAAACACGGCTTAAGCAAAGCTGCTGCGACTAAAATTGCGGCTCAGGCGACGTTGGGCAGTGCCGAAATGGTCTTGAAGTCAGATAAAATTCCGTTTGACCTGATCGACCAGGTGTCTTCTCCGGGTGGGACCACGGTGGCCGGCTTGCTGGCAATGGAAGAAGCTGGTTTCATGACTTCGGTAGTCAAGGGGATTGACGCAACGATTGCAAAAGAATTAGGTGAATAAAAATTACTTGGTGCTAGCGGTTGCAAGTTTGGTCTATACCGATTATAATATAATCAGTAAATCCAAGGAGGAATTGTTCATGAGCAAAGTGTTAAAACATGCCATCATCTATACCGGTCTGGAAAAGATCGATGACGGCTACATTCGTTTTGGTAAGGAAATTGAAGCGGTTGGTCCAATGGACGAATACGTTGCCCAACCCGACGACGATATCGAATTTGTGAGTGGCAAGACGATTGTGCCGGGCTTTATTGATGTTCATAGCCATGGTGGTTATAGTTTTGATTCAATGGATGGAAATCCAGCTGAAATTAACGAAATGGTCAATGACATGGTGGCCCGTGAAGGGATTACGTCATACTTCTGTACGACCATGACCCAATCCAACGAAAACTTGAATCACTCGATGGAAGGAATCAACAAGGCGGCCCAAGAAAACCCAGTGATCCAAGGGGTTCACTTGGAAGGCCCATTTATTTCAGCAACTTTTAAGGGTGCTCAACCTGAAAAGTACATTAAGAATCCTAACGTGGAATTACTGGACAACTGGAATAAGTTATCCGGCGGCCGGGTTAAGTTAATTACTTACGCACCGGAAGATCCTGGTTCGCGGGACTTCGAAAAGTATTGCCTTGAAAACGGCATCGTTCCTTCAGTAGGTCACAGTAACGCAACTCGTGAACAATTATTAGCAAGTAAAGCCACTCACGTTACCCACTTATACAACGCTCAACGTGAATTTAAGCACCGCGAACCCGGGGTTACGGGTCACGCCATGCTTGAAAATAACATGTACTGTGAATTGATCTGTGATGGTTTCCACATCGTGCCTGACATGATCAAATTGGCTTACGAACAAAAGGGTGCCGACCGAATCGAATTAGTTACCGACTCCATGCGTGCCAAGGGTGAACCCGATGGTGTGAGTGAGTTAGGTGGCCAAAAAGTGATCGTTAAGGACGGCCAAGCCCGCCTTGAAGCTGGTAACTTAGCCGGCTCTGTGTTAACTTATATTAACGCCTTCAAGAACGTTCAAAAGTTCACCGGCTGTGGTATTGCGGAAGCCGTTAAGATGTCTTCCGTAAACCAAGCCCGTGAATTCGGTTTGACCCAGAAAGGCTCCTTGGAAGCCGGGAAAGACGCTGATATTAACGTCTTGGATGCTAATCAAAACTTAGTCGCAACTTATAGTTACGGCCAAAAAGCAACGAAATAAATTTATGAAGTAAGGGATGAGTACCATGAGTTCGCCAATCTATATTCAAATTCACAACCAAATTAAGCAAGCCATTGAGGCTGGACGGTGGGCCGTTGGTGACCGGATTCCGTCCGAGCGTGAGCTGGCTGGTCAGTTTGATGTGAGTCGCATGACGCTTCGCCAAGCGATTCAAACCTTGGTTGATGAAGGAATCTTAGAGCGGCGGGTCGGAGCCGGCACGTTCGTGGCCAATCAAAAGGTTCAAGAAAAGATGTCCGGCGTCACCAGTTTTACCGACCTAATGTTAGCTCAGGGGAAGGTTCCCTCTAGTAAAACCATCTCGTACCACGTGACGAGTCCGTCGTTATCCGAGAGCGAAAAGTTAGCCCTAAAACCTAACGAGCAAGTTTTACGGATGGAGCGAATTCGTTACGGGGATGATGTCCCGATTTGTTTTGAAGTGGCGACCGTACCAGAACGGCTCGTCCAACAATTCACTAAGGACGAAATTACCAGTTCGTTGTACCGGACGTTGGAAGAAAAGGCCGGGTTTGTACCGGGGAAAGCGCAGCAAACGGTGTCGGCCATGTCGGCGTCGGAACGGATTGCCGAATTTCTTTCCGTTCGTCGGGGGGACGCCCTGCTACGGTTGCGTCAAATTTCTTACTTACAAACGGGTGAACCGTTTGAGTACGTTCGAACACAATACGTCGGTAACCGGTTTGAGTTTTACCTCGAAAAATAACGCTTAAAGATTTTTTAAGGGCTTGAGACTAACGTCGCAGGCCCTTTTTGCGTAGTCTTAGTATAAATATTAAAATATAGCTAAATGTAAATAATATATGTGATATTCTAAGTGGGGTGTTAAGGGGGAACTGGGCTGGCGTCTTCAAGTGAAGTTCGGGCGTTGGTGTCAGTGTCCCATAACTTAGAGGGGAGTTTTTGGGAAATGAAAAAGATATTAAGGCTCGTTTTATTAACGGCCATGTTTTTATTGGTAATGGGGGCGGCTAACACGACCGTTCAGGCCAAACGCGTGGGCTATTCATATAGCCGTTTACCTAAGCGGATGCGGGGGACTTGGTACACTTATACGAACTTTGGCTACGGTAAAAAGAAGATCTACAAACTGCACATGACCAATAAAAATTTGCGTAAGTATAAAAAACACAAGGTCTACATTGGAAAAAAGGCACGAAAGACGGCTAAGTATTGGACCGCCACTCAGACGGGCAAGATTCACGGTTACCGTTGGATTCACACGTACGGTTGGCAACAAACTGCTGGTGCCGGTGATTACTTTAACCTGCATAAATTTGGTAAACACCAGGTTCTGACCACTGCGGGTGGCGCCGGCGTGTGGGACAGTACGAATTACTACCGTAGTAAGCGGGTTGCTAAAAAGATGACGCATAAACGTTACCCAGGCTTCAAATACGGGTATTAAAAATAAGACTGCAAATTCTCAAAGCAGAGAACTTGCAGTCTTATTTTTTGCGATGTGACGATTTTACCGTTGTTGGCGCGCAATCTTTTTAATTAACCGTAAATAACGGGGAAGAACTAACATGCGTTTATAACGGCTGGGTTCTTGGATCAAACGGTACAGCCATTCAACGTGGTGTTTTTGCCAAAATTTTGGGGCCCGCTTGACCGCACCCGCCAAGACGTCGAAACTACCGCCAACACCCATCCAAAGGGCGGCGTAACGTTCCCGGTACTTGGCAATGAAAAATTCCTGTTTAGGAAAACCAGTCGCAACAAAGACCATGTCGGGTTTAGCAGCGGTAATTTCAGTGACCACCGCCGCTTCATCTTGGAAGTAACCGTCGCGGGCACCAGCCAGCACGACGCCGGGATAGTCGTGTTTAATCTTATTAACGACCGTTTTAAGAACTGCCGGCTTGGCACCTAGCAGGAAGATGCGCTGGTGGGTTAAACTCCCCCACTCAAGAAGTTTCAGTAAGGTGTCGTAACCGGTGATCCGTTCGGGGAGCGGGGTCCCGAGAATTTGAGCCCCCTGGATGACCCCAATGCCGTCCGGTGTAACGTAGTCGGCACGTTGTAAAACTCGTTGGTAGTCGGGATGTTCCCGGGCGTACATTAAAATTTCAGGGTTAGCCGTGACTACGAACCGGTTACGGTGGGCGGTCACGTCTTGTTGAAGTTGTTGAATAAAGGCGGCGTTAGTCGTGTTAATAAACGAAACGTTTAAAATGGAAACCGTGTCAAAAGGGGCTGACATAAGCGACCTCACTTTCTAATCATAATTAAAGTATAAGTAAATCGTGGATTTCTGCAACTTTTTCGGGTGCTTACATTCATTACCATTATAAAAAATGCTAAAATAGGCTTAACTTACTGTAAACATCTTTACAATGACGAAATGGAGAAATAAACTCATGACGCAAATCTATCCGGATGATAGTTTAACCTTGCATACGGATGCTTATCAGATCAACATGATCCAGACCTATTGGGAAGAGGGAATCCACAACAAGCACGCGGTGTTTGAAGTCTTCTTTCGTAAGATGCCCTTCCAAAATGGGTATGCGATTTTTGCTGGCCTGGAACGGGTAGTTAATTATATCAATAATTTACATTTTACGGATACGGATATTGCCTACCTCCGCGAAACCGGCAGTTATTCTGACGGTTTTCTGGATTATTTAAAGAATTTTAAATTTGACGCGACGATTCGTTCGGCTAGGGAAGGTGACCTGGTCTTTAACAATGAACCGTTATTACAAGTTGAAGGGCCGTTAGCGACGTGTCAGTTAATTGAAACGGCGTTATTAAACATTATTAATTACCAAACGCTGATTGCCACCAAAGCCGCCCGGATTAAGTCGGTCGTCGGTGAAGACGGGCTACTGGAATTCGGGACCCGGCGCGCGCAGGAGTTTGACGCCGCTATCTGGGGAACCCGGGCCGCGTATATTGGGGGCTTTGACGCCACCAGTAACGTGCGGGCCGGCAAGATTTTTGGAATCCCCATTAGCGGGACCCACGCCCACGCGTTAGTGCAAACTTACCGCGATGATTACCAAGCCTTTAAAGCTTACGCGGAAACCCACCACGACTGTGTTTTTCTAGTAGATACTTACGATACGTTACGCAGCGGGGTTCCAAGTGCCATTAAAGTGGCTAAGGAAATGGGTAATAAGATCAATTTCCAAGGAGTCCGGATCGACAGTGGTGACATGGCCTACTTGTCTAAGCGGGTGCGTGAACAGCTGGATGAAGCCGGGTTCCCGGACGCTAAAATCTACGCTTCTAACGATTTGGACGAAAAGACCATCCAAAACCTCAAGATGCAGGGCGCCAAGATTAGTGTCTGGGGGATTGGGACCAAGCTGATCACCGCGTTTGACCAACCCGCTTTAGGGGCCGTTTATAAGATGGTTTCGATTGAAGACGATCACCATAAGATGGTGGACACCATTAAATTGTCCAACAACGCGGAGAAAGTTTCCACGCCGGGACAAAAACAGGTTTGGCGAATCACGAAACGGGCGGATGCGAAGTCCGAAGGGGATTACGTGACCTTGTATGATGAAGACCCGCGTAACGAAGATTCTATATACATGTTCCACCCGAGTTACACTTACATTAACAAGACGGTCAGTGATTTTGATGCTCGTCCGGTGTTAGTTCCCATTTATGATCATGGCAAGCAGGTCTATGAGCTACCAAGTTTAGACGCCATTAAGCAGTACGCTTACGAGAGTTTAGACTCCCTGTGGGACGAATACAAGCGGGACTTAAATCCGCAAGACTACCCGGTCGATTTGTCGCAAAAGCTCTACGACCATAAAATGAACATTATCAATTCCGTTCGGGATTGGGTAAGCAAGAAAGACTATTAGGAGGAATTTGCCGATGCGGCCATTACAAGCAGAAATTATTAAAACGTTACACGTTGCGCCCAGCATTGATCCCGAAACTGAAATTCGGCGCAGTGTTGATTTTTTGAAAGCGTACTTAAAGAAGAATCGCTTTTTAAAGACGTACGTATTAGGCATTTCGGGCGGTCAAGATTCCACTTTAGCTGGTAAACTCACCCAAATGGCTATTAGCGAGATGCGGACCGAAACCGGTGACGACGATTATCAATTTATCGCCGTGCGGTTACCGTATGGTAGTCAGGCCGACGAATCGGACGCCATGGAAGCCATTGAATTTATGCACGCCGACGCGACGGACCGGGTCGACATCAAGGCACCAACCGATGCAATGGTGCATGCGTTGGAAGCTAACGACCTGACCATCCACGATTTTAACAAGGGTAACATCAAGGCCCGGCAACGCATGATCGTGCAATACGGCATCGCCGGTGAGACCCACGGTGCCGTCGTCGGGACCGACCACGCGGCGGAAGCCGTAACGGGCTTTTACACCAAGTACGGTGATGGTGGGGCCGACGTGGTACCGCTGTGGCGGCTAGATAAACGCCAGGGTAAAAGTATGTTGGCCTTCTTAAACGCCCCTAAGCACTTGTACGAAAAGGTTCCTACGGCCGACTTAGAAGACGACCGGCCCGCGTTGCCGGACGAAGTGGCGTTGGGCGTGCATTATGACGACATTGATGACTACTTGGAAGGTAAACAAATTGCGGACGCGGCGGCTGAAAAAATCGAAGCTTGGTACCGCAAGACGGCCCACAAGCGGCACGCGGCCATTAACGTTTACGACGATTTTTGGAAATAGGTTTAACGATTATCGGTAGACAGTCTTAAATGAATCCGTTATACTAACGGTATAATCATAAGGGAGTAACTAGCGGAGTTAAATTCGCGGCAATATCGTCAGCAAGAAGCCAATCCGGTATTGTCTTAAATAGTGAGACTTATGTATGTTCACACATTTTGCGTGCATACATGGGTCTCATTTTCTATATCCGGACCATTTAGAAAATGAGATTCAGATGCCAGGAGGAGAGCTTACTATGAGTAACCAACCGAAGTACCAACAACCGTTGTCGGCTATTTACACCGAACTTAAAACCGACGAACACGGTTTAGCAACCGCTGACGCTAAGCAACGTCTGGAGCAGTACGGTAAAAACGCGCTGAACCAGCAAAAAACAACGTCGATCTTGCAAAAGTTTATCGCCCAGTTTAAAGATTTTATGATCATCGTGCTGTTAGTCGCCGCCCTAGTCGCCGCGTTTAGTGGTGAAGTTGTCGACGCGATCATTATCCTGATGGTGGTGATCTTAAACGCCATTTTCGGGGTGTTTCAGGAATCCAAAGCCGAAGAGGCCATCAACGCGTTAAAGGAGATGGCGGCCCCGGACGCGACCGTTTTACGGGACGGCCAGCTTCAAACCGTTAAGAGTGATGAACTGGTTCCCGGTGACGTGGTGTCGTTAGAAGCCGGTGACATCGTGCCCGCCGACTTACGGTTAATTGAAAGTGCCTCGCTAAAGGTGGAAGAATCCGCTTTGACCGGTGAATCGGTGCCGGTTGAAAAGAACGCGGCCACGCTAGAAGCCGGCGACCTGCCAATTGGGGACCGCTTAAACATGGCTTACATGAATAGTAACGTGACTTACGGCCGGGCCAACGGGATCGTTGTGGCGACCGGAATGCACACCGAAGTCGGGCGAATCGCCGGAATGATTGAGGCGGCCGACGAAACCACCACGCCACTGCAGGCTAACCTGACCCAGTTAGGGAAGTCGTTGACCATCCTGATTTTGGTCATTGCGGCGATCGTGTTTGGTATCGGGATGTTACGTGGTTCCGAAAGTTTGATTGATATGCTGTTAACGGCCATCTCATTAGCCGTGGCTGCTATTCCGGAAGGCTTGCCGGCCATCGTAACCATCACCTTAGCGTTAGGAACCCAGCGGATGGCGAAGCGCCACGCGTTGGTACGGAAGTTACCCGCCGTGGAAACGTTGGGTAGTACCGACATCATTGCTTCTGATAAGACCGGGACGTTAACTCAAAACAAGATGACGGTTGAAAAATTAGTGGTCAATCAAAAACTCGTCGACGCCCGGACAACCGAATTACCAATTGATAGCCACTTGGCCCAGGTAATGATTTTGAGTAACGATACTAAAATCATGACGGATGGTTTAGCCGGTGACCCCACCGAAACCGCGCTGATTCAATATAACTTAGACCAAGGTTATCCGGTTGATCAATTATTGGCGGACAAACCCCGGGTCAACGAAGTGCCGTTTGACTCCGAACGAAAATTAATGTCGACGGTTCACCCGTTGGAAGACGGGCGCTTCTTAGTTGCCGTTAAGGGGGCTCCCGACGAATTACTCAAACGGGTCACCCAGGTTGAAACGGACGGTACCGTTAGCCCGTTGACTAAACCGGTGCGCGACCAAATTTTGGCAACCAACCACGATTTAGCCACTCAGGCGCTGCGGGTCTTAGCCTTTGCTTACAAGGTGATCAACGTGATTCCGGAAACGGTCAATACCGATACGTTAGAAAACGACCTGGTCTTTGCCGGAATGGTCGGGATGATTGATCCGGAACGACCGGAAGTTGAACAGGCCGTGACCGACGCTAAGTCGGCTGGTATTCGCCCACTGATGATTACTGGGGACCACCGGGATACGGCTGAAGCCATCGCCGCTCGTTTAGGAATTATTGAAGCCGGCAACGACGCTGCCGTGATTACCGGGGCCGAATTAGACGCCATGAGTGACGAACAGTTTGATAAGCAAGTTAGCCAATATTCCGTTTACGCGCGGGTCGCACCGGAGCACAAGGTTCGAATCGTGAACGCTTGGCAAAAACGCGGAAAGGTCGTGGCCATGACCGGTGACGGGGTCAACGACGCGCCCGCGTTGAAGGCTGCCGATATCGGGATCGGGATGGGCATTACCGGGACCGAAGTTTCTAAGGGGGCCAGTGACATGGTGTTGGCCGATGATAACTTTGCCACCATCGTGGTTGCCGTAGAAGAGGGCCGCAAGGTGTTTGCTAACATCCAAAAAGCCATTCAGTACCTGTTATCCGCCAACTTGGGGGAAGTGCTGACCCTGTTTATGATGACCATGCTGGGGTGGCAGATTTTAGCCCCGGTCCACATTTTATGGATCAACTTGGTGACTGATACGCTGCCAGCAATCGCACTGGGTGTTGAACCGACCGAAAAGAACATTATGAAGCACCAACCACGGGGGCGAAACTCGAACTTCTTCTCCGGTGGGGTCTTCAGTAGTATTATTTACCAGGGATTACTGGAAGGCGGAATTACGTTGCTCGTTTACTGGCTGGCATTAACGTACCCGGTTCACGCAACGGCTTCAATGGCCCACGCCGACGCTTTAACGATGGCTTTTGCCACTTTAGGCTTGATTCAGCTGTTCCACGCGTTTAACTCGAAGTCGATTCACGAATCGTTATTTACGGTCGGCTTGTTTAAAAACAAGTTCTTCAACTGGGCGATCCTGATTGCCTTTGCCATGTTAGCCGTGACAATCATGGTACCGGGCCTAAACAGCCTATTCCACGTGAGCCACTTAGACGCTTACCAGTGGGGAATTGTTGTGGTCGCCTCCTTATCAATGGTGGTGGTCGTGGAAATTGTTAAGTTCTTCCAACGACGTCACATGCGGCAAGCATAGGGACGCGTTAACTGGTAAAATGGAAATAACAAAAATTAAAGAAAAGAGTTGCTAATAATGCGAAAAGCAACGGTTCAGACTTACATGCCGGTACTATCTAAGGTGATTGAAAGCACGGAAAAGATGGGGGAACAGTTGAACCCGTCGTTTGAAAAACTACGGAAGGCCATTGACGCGGACGAAGTTGCTAAGATGGTTCCCGCCGAATTTAACGATATTCAAATGGAATTTAGTGACGGAACCGAACAGTACCAGCAAAACGTCGCTCAGTTAAAAAAGGCCCAAGTCCCCGTGCGGTTAATGGGACGCCACCGCAACTTGTTGACGGCTTACGAAGCGTACGCGAATGCTTGTGCAGCGATGACTGCCAGTATGAACGTTGAGGACCAAACCATTGACGTGGCCGCGTTCAACCAAGCTGAAAAGGACCAGGAAGCGGAAATGGAACGCGTATCGAGTGACGTTCAACGGATCATGAACGTCGTGATGTAAATAGGAATGTTCTAAAAATCAACCAAGTTTTACCTCAAAAGGATCTGGCTTTCCAGGTCCTTTTTGTGGTTTCTACCGCGTATAATAGAAAGCGTGAGTCTCAAATAGAATGGGTGAAAAAATGGATAATCAGATTTTAACTTTAGTAAATCAGACTTTGACCAAGTTTAAACCGCAACAGATCAAAGCGGTGTTGGGCTTGATGGGTGAGGGCAATACCGTGCCGTTCATTGCACGTTACCGGAAAGAGCGCACGGGTGACCTGGACGAAGTCGAAATTCGTGAAATTAAGGATAACTACGACCGGCTAGCAAGTTTGCAAAGTCGCAAGGCCGACGTAATCAAGTTAATTGATGAGCAGCAGCAGTTAACACCGGCGTTGAAGGCGGCGATTCAAAAAGCCGAAAAGTTACAGGACGTCGAAGACTTATACTTGCCGTATAAACAAAAACGGCGAACTAAGGCGACGATTGCAAGAGAAGCCGGATTAGAGCCGCTCGCAGCGTGGCTATTGAAGTTTCCGCAAGAAGATGTATTGAAAAGGGCTAAACAGTTTGTCAGCGCGGAACGGGAAGTTGTCGACGCCGAGGCCGCTTTAGCCGGTGCCCACGAAATTTTGGCCGAAGCGTTTGGCGATAACGCCCAACTACGAAACTGGGTGCGCAACTACACGCGGGACCGCGGAGCGTTAGTGGCGAAAGTGAAGCCTAAGGGAAAGGAACTGGATGAACAGGGCGTTTACCAACAGTATTACGACTTTACCAGTCCAATCAAGCAACTGGTGTCCTACCGGGTATTAGCCTTAAACCGGGGCGAAAAGGAAAAGGTCCTGCGAGTCGGTATTCAAGTTGACCAGGCCGGCATTGACCGTTACTGCCACTTCCGCTTCATTGGTCAGCACCAGGGGCCGGCGGTGGCCGTGATTGAAGCGGCCTACCAGGATGCTTATAAACGGTTTATCGGGCCGGCAATTGAACGAGAACTGCGTAACGAACTAAGTGAAGCGGCTGATCAACAAGCAATTAAAGTTTTTGGTGATAACCTGTACCACTTGTTAATGCAGGCGCCGTTAAAGGGCCGGGTCGTTTTAGGTTTTGACCCGGCGTACCGGACCGGCTGCAAGCTCGCCGTGATGGACGCGAACGGTAAATTTTTAGATAAACTGGTCATTTACCCGCATAAGCCGGCGCCAACGGCCAAGCGGGAAGCGGCCGCGGGTGAATTTAAAGCCTTCATCGAAAAGTACCACGTCGAAATGATTGCCATCGGGAACGGGACGGCCTCCCGGGAATCCGAAGAATTCGTTTCGCAGGTGCTAAAAACCATTACCCGGCCGGTTTACTACGTCATCGTCAACGAAGCCGGTGCCTCCGTTTATTCGGCCAGTAAAAAGGCTCGCGAAGAGTTTCCCGACTTACACGTGGAACAGCGGAGTGCCATTAGTATTGGCCGCCGGTTACAGGACCCGTTGGCCGAACTGATCAAAATTGATCCAAAGTCCGTTGGGGTCGGCCAGTACCAACACGACGTCCCGCAAAAGGCGCTGACAACACAACTGGATACGGTGATTGAAACCGCTGTTAACCAGGTTGGTGTCAATTTAAATACGGCTAGTTCGGAACTATTGACCCATATCTCGGGATTATCCAGCACGATTGCCAATAACGTGGTGGCGTACCGGAATGAAAACGGCGAGTTTGCCAGTCGGCCACAGCTAAAAAAAGTTCCCCGCTTGGGACCCAAGGCCTACGAGCAGGCGGTCGGTTTCTTACGGATCATTGATGGAAAAAACGTCTTTGACAACACCGACATTCACCCGGAAAGTTACCCGGCAGCCAAAGCTTTACTAAAAGCGGCTGGGTTACAACCGACCGACGTTGGAACGGCTAAGGCACAGAAATTAAGTCAGTTAAATTTAAAGCAGTTAGCCGAAACGACCGGAGTGGGCGTGCTGACCTTAAAGGATATCGTGAGTGGGTTGCAAAAACCCGGGCGTGACGTGCGGGATACCATGCCGGCCCCGTTACTGCGTCAAGACGTTTTAAAAATGAGTGATTTGAAGCCGGGGATGCAATTACAGGGGACCGTCCGCAACGTTGTCGATTTCGGCGCTTTCGTGGATATCGGCGTGAAGCAGGATGGTTTGGTCCACGTTTCGAAGCTGACCAATAAATTCTTGAAGGATCCCCGTCAGGCCGTAGCGGTCGGCGACATCGTGACCGTTTGGGTCGAAAGTGTTGACGAACAACGGCAACGAATTGCCCTGACGATGGTGGCACCGAGCGATGACTGACGCTGAACTCCAACAGCTGGTTATGGAAATCTCACAACGGGCATTTCACCAACCGTTTCGCCACCGAGCTTATTTTAACCGGCGCTTACGTTCCACCGGTGGCCGTTACCAGCTAGCAAGCCACGACATCGATATTAATCCCAAGATGTTAACGGATTTCGGGGAAGCGACGCTGGTCGGGGTCATCAAGCATGAACTGTGCCACTACCATTTGCACTTAGCACACCGCGGCTATCAGCACCGGGACCGTGATTTCAAGCAATTGTTAGCGGCGGTTAAGGGTTCACGGTACGCGCCAACGCCAAAGGAGAAGGTTGTTCAGGCGTACCGGTATACGTACCAGTGCCAACGTTGTGGCCAGCTTTACCGGCGCAAACGGCGGATGGATACTAGTCGTTATACGTGCGGTCGTTGTCGGGGTCCCATCAAATTAGTTTGAAAGGGATTGCTTAACGCCCGGGCTTCCGATAGAATGGGCTTAACTATTAAGATTAATGGAGGGTTTAGCATGGAAACGATTAAAATTGGGATAGTCGGACTGGGGACAGTCGGTACCGGCGTTGTTAAGATGTTACAAGCGCACCAGGAAAAAATCTCTGAAATCACCGGCCGCAAGCTGGAGCTGGCTTGCGTGGTTGTCCACAACTTAAAAAAGCACGACCAAGTTGATTTAGGGGACGTGCAGCTGACCGACCAAATTGAGACGTTGATTGACGACCCGTCCATTCAAATCATGGTGGAAGTGATGGGCTCGATTCACCCGGCCAAGGAATACATTACCCGGGCCCTGCAAGCCGGCAAACACGTGGTTACGGCGAATAAGGACTTAATTGCCCAGTACGGTCGCGAACTCGTTCAGATTGCGCGTGAAAACCACCGTGACCTGTTTTACGAAGCCAGCGTGGCCGGCGGGATCCCAATTTTACGGACCATTGATAACAGTTTTGCGGCTGACAAGATTCAACGGGTCATGGGAATCGTCAACGGAACGACGAACTACATTATGACCCAGATGCTGACAAAGAAATGGTCGTACGAACAGGCCCTCAGTTCGGCGCAGGACTTGGGTTTTGCTGAAAGTGACCCGACGAACGACGTTGAGGGTTTGGACGCGGCCTATAAAATGATTATTTTGACCCAGTTTGCGTTCGGAATGAGTTTATCAATGGACCACGTGCAGGTTCAGGGGATTACCAACATTAGTC
This sequence comes from Lactiplantibacillus garii, assembly GCF_003885105.1. Classification (GTDB taxonomy): domain Bacteria; phylum Bacillota; class Bacilli; order Lactobacillales; family Lactobacillaceae; genus Lactiplantibacillus; species Lactiplantibacillus garii. The sequence goes on along the minus strand of NZ_QWZQ01000001.1, from coordinate 130,444 downwards.
CCGAAGACATCAGTGAGGCCAACCAGCTTGGTTACACCATTAAGTTATTAGGAATTGCTGAAGAAGTGGATGACCGCATCGCCGTTTCGGTGGGACCCGTTCTTGTTTCAGATCAACACCCGCTCGCCACGGTCCAAAATGAAAACAACGCCGTGATGGTGACCGGGACGGCCGTGGGGGATACGATGTTTTACGGGCCGGGTGCCGGAGAATTACCTACCGCCAACAGTGTGCTGAGTGACATTACGACCGTTGCCAAGAACATCGCCCTGAATACGACCGGTAACACTTTTAATTCGTACCGGCAGGAGACCGTTTTGGCGGCACCGGAAGACGTGGTTTATCCACACTTCATCGCGCTAAAAATGCGGGACGTTCCCGGGATGATGATGAAGCTGACCGCCATTATGACGAAGGCGGAGGTTTCATTTAGTCGGATCATTCAAAACCAGCTCAGTGACGGTAACGCGCGTGTCGTCATCATTACCCATGCAATGAACGACCAGCAGTTAGCGGAGATCACGGCGGCCATTGGTGAGCAGGATAACATGCGACTATTGGCTAGTTATAAAGTTTTGAAGAATGCGTAGGTGAGTAAATGTTAACCATTTCAGTACCCGCAACTTCGGCCAACCTTGGTCCGGGCTTTGACTCGATTGGGATTGCCGTGGATATGCAGTTGACGTTGCAAGTGATCCAACCAAGTGACCACTGGCGGATTGACCACCCGTTTGGTGAAGAGGTCCCGAATGATGAACACAACTTAATTATTAAGACGGCGCTCACGTTGGAACCTAAGCTAAAACCACAACACTTACAAATGACGTCTAAGATTCCGTTAGCTCGGGGGTTAGGAAGCAGCTCAACGGCCATCGTGGCTGGCTTGGTCTTAGCTAACGAGCTAAGTGGAAGGCAACGCTCCCTTGACGAGTTATTAGCGGTGGCGACCCGGCTAGAAGGGCACCCCGATAACGTGGCACCGGCCATTTTAGGCGGCCTGGTCGTGGCAACCTACGTCAATGAGCAGGTTCACGCGGTAAAACTGCCCTTACCGAACCTGTTTGCCAGCGTCTACGTTCCCAACGAAGAGTTGTTGACGTCGGCCAGTCGCGAAGCGTTACCGACCAGCTTGCCGTTTAAGCAGGCGATTGCCGGGAGCAGCGTGGCTAACACCCTGGTCGCAGCCCTGGCGACCCAGGACTGGGGCGTGGCGCTGCCGTTACTAGAAGCCGATCAGTTCCACGAACGGTACCGGGCCAAGTTAGTCCCGGCCCTGGCAACCATCCGTGAAACGGCGCACCAGCTAGGTATCGTGGGTACGTACCTTAGCGGAGCCGGCCCAACGGTCTTAACGTTGGGGGATTACGGTCAGCTGACCGAATTACAGCAAAAGTTGCAACAAAACGTGGCGTTGAGTGGTCAATACTACTTATTGCCCGTGGATGCGACCGGGGTAAAAGTTCAGAATTCTTAATTTAGACTTGTCAGACTCACAAAATTTTGTTATGATATTTTTTGTGAGTTATGATGCGGCCATGGCGGAATTGGCAGACGCGCAAGATTAAGGATCTTGTCGGGGCAACTCGGTGGAAGTTCGAATCTTCTTGGCCGCACTAACGAATATCGAAGGACGTAATCAGGTTTTCCTGGTTACGTCCTTTTTCTGTTCACTAAAATTAATGTATTCTTTTATTTTTATCTCACTTTTGCCAGCATTATAATGAAAACGGTTGAAAAATTATAAAAGAAAGGCGGCGTAACGGATTGGATAAGTTTGGTTGCGTGATCGTTGGAACAGTTAGTTTGTGGGCTGGTTGTCAGCTGATCCAGCCAGCCCAAGCCGCCGCGACGTACCCGATTAATGGCATTCAAGTGACGACTCGCCAAACGTACTTGTCGGCAAATTGGCGTGGTAAGGGCTATCACCTCACCGTGCAGCAACATCAACGGGCGCGTCTGCGGGTCACTTTACATCTAAAAAATCATCAACATACCGTTTGGACGCGGGAAGAGCAGGCCTGGATTACGCAGCACGGTAAAAAACAGCGCTTTTATTACGTCCACAACACGGCTCACCAAAGCGGTTGGGTGCGGGCAAGTGATTTAAAAGCTGCGGTCCCAACCACTTTAAACTTAACGGTGCCCCTAATTAGCCAGTTACCAGAATTACCGACCGGTTGTGAAATGACGGCAACGACGATGATGTTACAATATGCCGGTGTGAAATTGGATAAATTACAGTTGGCAGCGGCGGTTCCACGGAGTTCTGATCCTAACGTGGGTTTTGTGGGCGAGCCCACCAGTAACGTTGGTGTCGGACTATACGTTTATCCGCAGGGACTATTAAGTACAGTTCGCCACTATTTGCCAACGGCGGTCAATCTTAGTGGTATGAGCTTGTCCCAACTAAAAGCCCAGTTAGGCAAACGGCACCCGGTCGTAGTTTGGGTGACTGGTCTCGATGGTTTTGCGAGTCATACCGTCACCGTGGTCGGGTACACACCGACGACGCTCCGCTATAATGATCCGTGGACCGGGCAGCGGGCCACTATTACGAACCACTCGTTTGAAACGATTTGGCAGCAAAACGGACGGCGCGCGTTGAGTTATTAAAAAATAGCTGAAAAAATCGTTAAGAAAGTACAGTGTTTCGTAAATTAGTCTTAAAAATACGCTAATTGATACACAAAATGAACAAACTAATACTGTATCAAGCTTGTGTATCAATCGGAAAGCCCGCAATACCGGCAATTTAGTTTTAGTGTATTTTGGCACGGAAGTTGCATCTATATAAGTGAGGGCAAAAAAGATTGCGCTTTCAGTATTAACCAAAACAGTTACAGGCGATTTAGATATTATTTATTCGGTTCATTTGACTGTAACGAAAAATAGGAGGTACAAAGATGGTAAGCATTATCATTGCTAGTCACGGCGAATTCGCTAAAGGCATTTTTCAATCTGGTTCAATGATTTTCGGCGAACAAGAAAACGTTCAACCGGTTACGTTGATGCCTAGTGAAGGCCCTGACGACATCAAGGCTAAGTTGGAAAAAGCCATTGCTTCTTTCGACGATCAAGACCAAGTCTTATTCCTAGTTGACCTTTGGGGCGGAACTCCGTTTAACCAAGTCAACGGCTTGTTCGAAGCACACAAGGACAAATGGGCAATCGTTGCTGGTTTGAACTTGCCAATGTTAATTGAAGCCTACGCTTCACGGCTTTCGATGAACTCGGCTCACGAAATTGCCACCCACATCATTGAAACGGCGAAGGATGGCGTTAAGGTTCGTCCAGAAGCTTTAGCACCTAAGGAAGATAAGGCCGCCGCAGCCGCTACGACTAACGCGAATAACGCCGGTCGTCCTGGTTCGCTCGAATATGGTTTGGCTCGGATCGACTCCCGGTTATTACACGGGCAAGTTGCCACTGCTTGGAGCAAAACGATTAACCCAACCCGGATCATCGTGGTTTCCGATAACGTTGCTAAGGACGAATTACGTTCAAGCATGATTAAGCAGGCTGCTCCTGCCGGAATCAAAGCGCACGTTATCCCAATCAAACAAATGATTAAGATTGCTAAGGACGACAAACACTTCGGTGGTCAAAAGGCATTGCTATTATTCGAAACACCGGAAGATGCGTTAACTGCAATCGAGGGTGGGGTTCCAATTAAGACCTTGAACATCGGGTCAATGGCTCACTCCGTTGGTAAGGTTCAACCAAACAAGGTTTTGGCTTTCAGTCAAGAAGATATCGATACTTACAAGAAGTTGGAAAAAGACGGCGTTCAGTTTGACGTTCGTAAAGTCCCAACGGACAGTAAAGATAACATGGATAACATTCTTCAAAAAGCGCAAAACATGTTAAACGAACAGAAATAAACTATCAGAAGAAAAATGGAGGATTAAATCATGACTTTGAATTTTATTCAAGTGATTCTAGTCGTACTGGTCTCATTTTTAGCTGGTATGGAAGGTATTTTGGATGAATTCCATTTCCATCAACCAGTTATCGCATGTACGTTAATCGGTTTAGTTACCGGTCAATTAGTACCATGCATGATCTTAGGTGGGTCACTTCAAATGATCGCCTTAGGTTGGGCTAACATCGGTGCCGCCGTTGCACCCGATGCCGCTTTAGCCGCTGTTGCATCTGCAATTATTTTAGTTTTAGGTGGTCAAGGCCGTGCCGGAGTTTCTTCCGCCATTGCGATCGCCGTTCCTTTAGCCGTTGCTGGTTTACTTTTAACCATCATCGCCCGGACTTTAGCAACTGCCATTGTCCACATCATGGACCGTGCTGCTGAAGAAGGTAGCTTTGCCAAGATCGATGTTTGGCAATGGATCGCCATCTGCATGCAAGGTTTACGGATTGCCATTCCAGCTGCTGCCATCTTAGCCGTTGGTGCTGGTCCCGTTAAAGCAATGTTGAACTCAATGCCTTCATGGTTGACTGATGGTTTGTCAATTGGTGGTGGTATGGTTGTTGCCGTTGGTTATGCGATGGTTATCAACATGATGGCTTCACGCGAAATGTGGCCATTCTTCGCTTTAGGTTTTGTCTTAGCCGCTGTTAGTGAAATCACTTTGATTGGTTTAGGTGCTATTGGTGTGTCATTAGCCTTAGTTTACTTACACCTTGAAAAGAGTGGTAACTCTGGCAATGGTGGTGGTGGATCCAACACGGGTGACCCCGTTGGCGACATCATCGACAAGTATTAATAAAGGAGGAAACTAATAATGGCTGATCAAGTTAAATTATCAAAAAGTGATCGTCGGCGTGTTTGGTGGCGTTCAACGTTCCTCCAAGGTTCATGGAACTACGAACGTATGCAAAACGGTGGCTGGGCTTATTCCTTAATTCCAGCTTTAAAGAAATTATATACAACTAAAGAAGACCGTGCCGCTGCTTTGAAGCGTCACCTGGAATTCTTCAACACCCACCCATACGTGGCTTCACCAGTTATTGGTGTTACCTTAGCGCTTGAAGAAGAACGTGCCAATGGGGCTCCCATTGATGACGTTACCATTCAAGGGGTTAAAGTTGGGATGATGGGTCCGCTGGCCGGTGTTGGTGACCCTGTATTCTGGTACACGGTTAAGCCAATTGTTGGGGCCTTAGCGGCTTCACTTGCCATGGCTGGTAACATCATGGGACCAATCCTGTACTTCGTTGTTTGGAACGCGATCCGGATGGGCTTCATGTGGTACACGCAAGAATTTGGTTACAAAGCTGGTTCTAAGATCACCGAAGACTTATCAGGTGGTATCTTACAAGATATTACTAAGGGTGCTTCAATTTTAGGGATGTTCATCTTAGCCGCCTTAATTGAACGGTGGGTTAACGTGGACTTCAGTCCGGTTAAGGTTTCGACCATCAAGCAACAAAGTGGTGCTTACATTGACTGGAACAACTTGCCAGCAGGTGCTGAAGGAATCAAGAAAGCCTTGACTGAACAAAAGGCCGGCCTTTCACTTGACAAGTACAAGACAACGACTTTGCAAGATAACTTAAACAGTTTGATTCCAGGGTTAGCTGCCTTACTCTTGACCTTCTTATGCATGTGGTTACTCAAGAAGAAAGTTTCACCAATCATCATCATTCTTGGCCTCTTCGTATTTGGGGTTGTAATGCACGTTATTGGTGTTATGTAATCAGTGTTTTCTGAATCTGAGTCGCAGGCTTAGGCAAAAAAGGATGGACTCGTGGAGTTCATCCTTTTTCGTAGTAACGGTTTTGCATCGGCGGCGTTGGCGCCGTATAATCGGTGTAGTCAAGTAAAAGAAATGGAGTCAGATAAATGGTTCAATCACTCAATCACAAAGTTGATTTAGTCATGGATGCGAACTCCCACATGGGATTAACCGATTATGGCAAGATTATGGTCGGCGATAAGGGGTTCGAATTTTATGATAGTCGCAACGTTAAAAACTACATTCAGATTCCTTGGAGCGAAGTGGACCGGGTCGTCGTTTCGGTGATGTTTGGTGGTCGCTGGATTCCCCGCTTTGCCTTTAAAACTAAGAAAAACGGTATGTTCACGTTCTCATCTAAGGACCCGAAACGGGTGTTACGTGCAATTCGGGTTTACATCAAGCCGGAGAACATTGTTAAGTCGTTAACCTTTTTTCAAGTTTTACGGCGTTCGTTTAAACGTAAAAATAACGACGACTATCTAAAGTAGTGGTAGTGATACAGTCAGTGAGTTACTGGGCGTAAGCCTAGTAACTCTTTTTTTAATTGATACTGAAATCGCTAACAATTATTAGCTGAATAACAAGAAAATTAATAGTGTGTTAATACACTGTGTGGTAAGATTAGACTTAACTGAAGTTCTCAAATTAATTTGACGTACTGCGACGTAAAGGAGTGGCGAAGTTGACCAGAAAAGCACGGATATTTGACTATCTTTGTCAGCATAGTGACGCGAGTGGGTTAACCACCGAAGCGGTGGCCAACGCTTTAACGTTGGCCAGGTCTAACGTTAGTAAGGAGTTGAACACGTTGGTACGGGAGGGCCAGCTCCAAAAATTGAGCGGTCGCCCGGTTCACTACGCCGTGCAATCCCAGCCGCAAACTACCAAGGCGACGGTATCAGCAACGAGTGTAGCGAATACGACCCAGGATAGCGTTACTGCGTCGACGGTGACACCAACGCAGGTCCAAAAGGGCGACGTTTTTAATAACATGATTGGTTCGCATGAAAGCTTATCAAACCAAGTGGAACAAGCTAAAGCGGCCATTTTATACCCGCCGCGGGGGCTGAATACGTTAATTATTGGGCCTACCGGTTCCGGGAAAACTTACTTTGCAAACGCCATGTATCGTTTCGCCGAAACTAACGATGTTTTGACTAATCCCCAGGGATTGATCACGTTTAACTGTGCGGATTACGCGCACAACCCCGAGCTGTTAATGTCCCATTTGTTTGGCTACATTAAGGGATCCTTTACCGGTGCCAATGAAGATAAGGACGGATTAATTCAAGAAGCGGACGGGGGCATGCTGTTCCTGGACGAAGTTCACCGCTTACCACCGGAAGGTCAAGAAATGATCTTTTATTTCATGGACCACGGGACGTATTCTCGCTTAGGAGAAACGGCGAAGAATCACCACGCTAACGTCCGGCTGGTTTGTGCGACGACTGAGGATCCGGAGAGTACCCTACTCCAAACCTTTGTCCGGCGGATTCCAATCACGATCCAGTTACCAGCATTTAATAACCGTTCCGCCCAAGAACGGTTGGAACTTTTAAAGGCGCTGCTTTCACTTGAAGCTAACCGAATCAATAAACAAATTAAGCTAACCGAAGACGTGGTCCAAGCGCTATTAGGCTCCGTAACGTTTGGGAACGTTGGACAGTTAAAGTCTAATATTCAACTCGTTTGTGCGCAGGGCTTCGTTAACAGTATTGAAAATGACAGTGAGATCAACATTACGATGGATGACTTACCACAGAATATCCGTAGCGGTTTGATGACGGTGGCTTCCAACCGGCATGAACTGGGAGCCATCTCCGAATTGCTGGACCCAATCCTAACGGTCAAACCGAACGACGGTCCCACGCCGATGCGAAACAAAAATGATAACTACGAGTTACCCTATAATTTGTATGAAATTATTGGGGATAAGGCGTCGTTGTTACGTCGAGAAGGCCTGGATAAAGAACACATTAACCGCTTCATTACGACCGACATTAACTTGCATTTGAAGTCGTTTTACAAGCAGACCCAGATGGAAGTTTCACCCGAAAATAAGCTCGCTGAAATCGTTGATCAGGACGTGATTGACTTTACCAAAACCGCGCAGGCGACGATTCAGGACATGCTGGGTTATAACTTTAAGGACAACTTTATTTACGCCGTTAGCTTGCACGTTAGCTCGTTCATTAAACGTATCCAGGCAGGAAAACCCATGCGGCAAATGAGTTCTGATATGTTAGCCATGGTCAAGGAGTACCCGGCGGAAATTAAGGCGGCCGAGGTCTTGAAGCAGGGCCTCGATGAACGTTACCATTTGCCAATTCCACAGTCGGAAGTTTACTACTTAGCCATTCTCTTGATTTCGTTAAAATCCATGCAGCTGAATGGTAAAGTGGGCGTACTGGTGGCGGCACACGGGATGAGTACCGCGTCGTCAATGGCCCAGGTGGTGGGGCAACTACTAGATGATTACGACGTTCGGGCGTTTGACATGCCACTGGACATGGATCCCACCGTCGCGTACAGCCATATAAAAAAACAGGTCCAAACGTTGGACGCGGGCAACGGGGTGTTATTGTTGGTTGACATGGGGTCGCTGACTACCTTTGGCGAACGGATTCAATCCGAAACCGGGATTGAGATTCGAACCATTGACATGGTTACCACGCCGGTCGTTCTGGAGGCCGTTCGCAAGGCTAGCTTAATTGATAGTAACTTAGACTCCATTTACCAAGAGTTGGTTGGGTTTAAGGGCTACTCCCGGATTTCCCGTAATTTACCCACTGAAGACCAGAAGACGCCTGCTAAACCGGCAGCCGCTACTGAGAGTGCCGGACAACGCGCCATTGTTGCAATTTGCTCAACCGGGGTGGGGACGGCGGAACGAATTAAGTCTATTTTAGATAGTTTACTGGCCCAGAACTTTATTGAGGGAATTACGGTCTTCCCAATCTCGGTCGTTAACATGGCGACCCGCTTAAAACAAATTAGCCAAAATTACCAAATTATTGCGGCTACTGGGATTACTCGCCCGGATTTGGACGTTCCGTTTATTTCCTTAGAAGAACTCTTACAGGGTGGCGGTGAAAAGTTTGTTGACCAGTTAGCCACGGGCATTAACGCTCCCCAGAGTACGGTCGCGGAAAGTCAGGCGTTAACGCCGGAACTATGTGAACGCTACTTGGGAGACTATTTCACCTTTTTAAATCCCCGGAAACTGACCCCGATTTTATGGCAGTATAGCGAAACCATCGAAAAAAGTTTAGCAAACGATATGACCAACGCGTTTCGAATTGACCTGATCATGCACTTAGCCGGTGCGTTGGAACGGACGGCCATCAAGGATGAAATTACGGCTCCCGCCGAAGAGTTACCCAGCGTGACGGAATCTAAATGGTATCCAATCGTTCGTGATGCCAATCAGCAACTCAGTGATCAGTTACAGTTAACGTTTTCCGACGCTGAAAATTATTACATTGTTCAATTACTAGAAACCCACCAGGCTGAAGTAATAGCCGATTGATACACTAATTGGCACGTTTTTTGCATAAATAAAGATGAACGGTTTGAATGAAAAGGAGGAAATTTTGATGTTAGCGTTTGTCGTAGTCAGCCACGGTGAATTTGCCCGGGGCGTGGTGGACTCGTCCTACATGATTTTTGGGTCCCAAGAAAAAGTCCAAGTGGTGACGTTTCAACTAGATGAAGACACCGAGGATTTAAATCGGAACTTGACGGCGGCGGTCGCGCACTTTGACGCCGATGATCAGGTATTATTCTTAGTTGATCTATGGGGGGGCTCACCGTTTAACGCGGCGAGTCGAATTGTAGCGGAGCATACGGACCGGATGGGACTCATTACCGGTTTAAACTTACCAATGCTGATTGAGGCGTACACGGTGCGGGATAAACCGTTAGCCGAAGTAATTGCTCATTTGGAAGAAACTGGTAAGATCGGCATCAAGCACTTGGAGTTGCTCCAGAATGATGAAGAAGATGACGCCCTATGACGATGGAAATCCGCTTAGCCCGGATCGATAGCCGCCTGCTACACGGGCAAGTCGCGACGGTTTGGACGAAGAGCGTTAACCCTAACCGCATTTTGGTGGTGTCGGACGCGGTGGCCCAGGACGCGCTGCGTAAGATGCTGATCGTGCAAGCCGCGCCGCCGGGTGTCAAGGCGAACGTTATTACGGTTGATAAGATGATTGAAATTTATCAGAACCCGCTGTTTGACGGGGTCAAACCGCTAATTTTAACGGATACGCCGCAAAATATGGCCCGGTTGGTGGCGGGGGGACTGGATTTTCGCGCGACCGGGGTGGATATTGGGAGCCTAGCCTATTCTGCTGGGATGGTGATGGTCACCAATGCCATCGCGGTGGGTGCGGCTGAGGCCGACGCGTTGTACGCCATACACGCTGCCGGGTTGCCCATCTTTGCCCAGAAAGTCCCAACCGATAAAAAAGTCGACGTCATGCCATTGCTAGTTAAGAATGGCTTTGAAGCGCCCGTTAATTAGTTAAGTAAGCAGTGATTACTGACCGCGGTACCGGTTAGTCTCACTGCTTTATTTATGCGTAGGGTCGCGGGCTAGTCGCTTTTTTATGATTATAAGGATTTACCTAAAAAAGCGGCCGCTAACTTTGACCAATGGACTTTTATTGATAAAATTAACGTAATTGAATTAATAACGAAACGGAAAGTAACGGGGTGCGAAAAAGATGCCAATTTACACAAAACTCACGGCAATGGGACGGTACGTTCCTGAGCGCGTTGTTGATAACGATGAACTTGCAACTATTATGGATACGAGCGACGCGTGGATTCAGTCCCATACCGGGATTAAAACCCGCCACTTTGCCATGGACCAAGAAAATACGTCGGATTTAGCGACCCAGGTCGCACAACAGTTGCTCACTAAAGGTGGCTTAGCCGCCGGTGCGATTGATTTGATCATTGTGACGACGATCACGCCGGACGCTTTGACGCCGGCAACGGCTTGCATTGTTCAAGCAAACATTGGCGCGGATAACGCGTTTGCGTTTGACATGAGTGCCGCCTGTGCGGGCTTTACCTTTGGCCTAGCGACCGCCGACAAGTTTATTCGTAGTGGGCAGTACCGTAACGTCATGGTTATTAGTGCCGAAGTAAACTCGAAAATGATGGATTTTAAAGATCGAACGGCCGCGGTGTTCTTTGGGGATGGTGCCGGTGGCGCGTTACTCCAAGCCACGCCGAACATTGCCGAAAATAGTCTTCTGGCAGAAAAATTACAAACACGGGGCAACGCCGAAGTGATTCATTCGGGGCGGGTTCAACCGATTACGGCAGTGGCTGCTAGTAATTATCCTCAGACCGACGCCTTTTACCAGAATGGGCGGGAAGTTTTCCAATTTGCCACTAACGTCGTTCCTGAGCAGATGAAGACGCTACTAAAGACGGCCAACGTGTTACCCAGTGAGTTGCAGTACGTAATCTGCCACCAGGCGAACCTGCGCATCATTGAAAAGATTGCTGCTAACTTAGCGTTACCGATGACAAAGTTCCCACATAACGTCGAACGGTTCGGAAACACGTCGTCTGCCGGGGTTGCGATGGCACTTGCTGAGGTTTTTGATGACTTAACGGGACCAACGTTACTGACCGCCTTTGGTGGTGGTTTGGCGTACGGGTCGGTGTTAATTAAAAAGTAGGGGGGTGCAGTGATGGAATTAAGGGATTTAGACCGGTTGGTTGAAAAGTACGCGCGCCAAGGGTATCAACAAATCCGAATTAAAGCGGGTGAACTTGAAATTGAGGTCACCAAACCCAGTAGTGAATCTATGGCCGTAACGTCAGCAGCGCAACCGGCTCGTCAAAGTGATGACCAGGCAACGACCGTGACCAGTCCAATGGTCGGGGTGGTTCATTTAGCTGATGACGTCGCGGTTGGCCAGCCCGTGAAAGCGGGACAGGAACTGGGGCAAATTGAAAGTATGAAGTTGTTTAACCCGTTGACGAGTCCAATTACCGGGACCTTGACGGGGATTTTGGTGGCGGATGACGCCACCGTGGAATTTGAACAGCCGTTATTTACAGTGCGAAAGGACCGGTAAGTATGTTTCGCAAGCTTTTAATTGCCAACCGCGGTGAAATTGCCGTTCGAATCATCAAAGCCTGCCGAGAATTAAATATTCAAACGGTCGCGGTTTGTTCCACGGCGGACCGGGGGGCGTGGTATACGCAGCTTGCAGACGAAGTGGTGTGTATCGGGCCGGCCGCCGCGAATCAGTCGTATTTAAACGCCGAAGCCATTCTGATGGCTGCAATTAATACTCACGCGGACGCCATCCATCCCGGTTACGGTTTTTTATCGGAAAACGCCGAATTTGCCGCCATGTGCGCGGAGTGCGGGATAACCTGGATTGGTCCCCAGCCGGCCCAAATCAAGTTGATGGGGGATAAGGCCCGGGCGAAAGACTTTGCTCGTCGGCAGGGCGTTCCCGTTTTAGCGGGATGCTCGATTCAAGGGTCAAACTGGTCAGAGATTAAACCGATTGCCCAACGGTTAGGTTTTCCGTTAGTACTAAAAGCCAGTCATGGTGGTGGTGGTAAGGGAATCCGGGTGATTCAAGACGTTCACACACTTCACCAGCAGTTACGGGTAGCGCGTCAGGAAGCGGCCGCATCCTTTTTGAACGATGCAATGTACCTAGAACACTACTTAAAGCGGGCTCGTCACGTTGAAGTGCAGGTACTAGGAACGGCCCAAGGTTTATTGATCTTGGGGGATCGGGATTGTAGTCTGCAATTGCACAAACAGAAAGTGATCGAGGAAAGCCCCGCAAGTATTTTAACCACCGCACAGCGCCAAAGTCTGTATCAGTTGACCCGGCAGTTGTTAGCCGGGACCCAGTATGAAAGCTTGGGCACGGTCGAGTTTTTGTTTGCAGACGGCCAGTTCTACTTTATGGAAATGAATACCCGTTTACAAGTTGAACACGGTGTGACCGAGTTAACGACCGGGGTAGACATCGTGCAGGCACAAATTAAGCAGGCGGCGGGCGTTGCCGTGCAAATTGCACCCGATACCGGGTTACATCCCCGGTGTACCGCGATTGAAGCCCGGATTACCGCCACGTTACCTATTCGGCGAACGACCATTGAACGGTTAACTTGGCCCCAAAACGTGCGTGTGGATACCGGTTACCGGACGGGTGACGATTTAGTGACCATGTACGACGGCTTAATTGCCAAGTTAATGGTGACCGGGCCAACCCGGAAAGTTGCAGTAACGGCTTTACGCCGAGCACTAACCACTGTAAAACTGCTTGGTCCGGAAACCGACTTAGCCTTTTTGCGGGCGACGGTCGCCCGTCCCGAGTACGTTCAGGATGAGTATTCAATCCATAGCTTAAGTCGTTGGAAGGTGGGGGAAAAATGAGTCATTATCCAGAACCGGGGACTTGGACGACCTGTGTGGCCTGTGGACGGCACGTGCACCACAGCCAGTGGGGGCCGCTTCGTCAGTGCCCGTACTGTAAACATTGGCAACGGTTGACCGCGCAACGGCGGCTTGATCAGTTGGTGGATCCCGGCAGTTTTCACGCGTTGCCCATGCCGGAACGCCCGGTCAATGAACTCCATTTTCCCGGTTACGATCAAAAGTTAGCCCGGGCAGCTCAACGAACCACTTCTAGCGAGGCGGTCGTTATTGGGACGGCCACCGTTCGCCATCATCCGGCGGTCTTTGCAGTCATGGACAGTTATTTCATGATGGGAACGTTAAACACGGCGGTGACCCGGCGCATCGTGACCGCGAGTCGGGTGGCTCGCAAGCGGCACCTCCCCTTGATCATCGTGACCGCTTCCGGAGGTGCCCGGATGCAAGAGGGCGTTTACGCACTAGTTGGCATGAACTTGATTTTAGCGGAATTCGCACGGTTAGCCGCGGTGCCCGTTCCACTGATCACGGTTTTAACGGACCCTACGATGGGCGGAATCTCCGCCAGCTTTGCGTTTAGGGGCGACGTCGTGGTGGCCGAAGCCGGTGCTAAAATCGGTTTCGCCGGTGCCCGGGTCATTCAGCAAACCATGCCAGTTGACCTCCCCGCCGATTTTCAAACGGCGGCAAGTTTATTAGACCACGGGATGCTGGACGCGGTGGTTGAACGCCCACGGTTACGGGCCTACCTGGCCAACGTTTTAGCAGCTTATCATTTAGAGGGGGACGTTAATCATGGATGAACGGTTACGGCGGTTACGCGCTGCGAATCGTATCAGTGCGCCCACGGTGATCAAAGCGTTGCTGCCAACAATGGTCGTTCAGCGCGGCGACCGGTTACTTGGACGGGACGCGGCGTTAACGGCCGGATTTGGACCAAGTGTTACGGGTCAGTCTTTAGCCGTTTTAGGTGTTGATCGGGGGGCCGACTTAGCGGCTCGCCGGGCTAAAAATGGCGGGGCGTTAACGGTTCCCGGCTACCGAACGGCGTTACGGGTAGTTGAACACGCCCAAAAGTTTAATCTGCCGGTCGTGAGTTTGATCAACATGCCTGGAGCGGATGCCAGTCCAACTTCGGAACGGTTTGGTCAGAGTCAGGCCATTGCCGACTTAATGGCTGCCACTGGACAACTGACCGTGCCGAACGTGGTCGTGTTTTTAGGTGAGGGTCACAGTGGTGGGGCCTTGGCATTTGCCAATGCTAACCGGATCATCATGTTAGACGACGCGCTTTTCAACGTGGCGTCCCCCGAGGCGGTGGCCGCCATTTTGCATGGTCAACAGACCGTTAGCGCCGCCATCGACTTATTGCCGATGACGGCGGCGAAACTTGCCAACCGCGGGTTAGTCGATCAGGTGATCAAACACCAGGCAACCGACTTAGTGGCGACGCTGGTTACCGCCATTACAGCACAGTTAGCCACACTGGAGCGGATGGGTGCTAGCGCGCTAATTGAACAGCGGAAAGCAAAGTTTCAACAATTATTAGCAACGTGGCCCGTTAATTAGGGTAAACAAAAAGCTCACCGTTAATGGCGAGCTTTTTGTTTACCCTAATTAGTTTGATAACTGTCTTTAGTACTGGGTGCCTTGCGTAGTGGTTGAATCCTGCGTCGTGGTATTGTCAGTAGTAGTTTCCTGCGTACTGTCGGTAGTAGTGGAACTGGACGATGACGAACTCGAACTACTGCTGCCGGTCGTAATTGACGCGGTGTCCGTGAAGTCGGATTCGGATAAGCTGCTGGTTGAAAGTTGTAACTGGGTCCGCAGCTTTTTAGAAATTTTGTAACGCTCCGAAGCGGAGGCAACTTGGTAAGAAAGGCCGTCGATGGTGGCGTCGGTTCCTTGTAACGTGTACGTCTTGGCATGGTGCGAGGCGTTCTTGTACTTAGTATCTAAAGCAACCATGTCGTTCCAAGTCAGGTCGGTCCGCATGTTGTTGGAAAGCTGCTTTGTAATCTTCTCAATATTGGCAATCGACCCAAGTGAGTTAGATTGACTAACCATCGCCATAATAATTTGCCGTTGTCGTTTCTGCCGACCGTAATCACCTAACGGATCATAGTAACGCATCCGGGAATAGTCGAGGGCGGCCGCACCGTTAAGCTTGATTTTAACGCCCTTCTTCACGTTGGCATGACCGTACTTGAAGGTCATCTTCGGTGTGATAGTCACGCCGCCCATCGCGTTAATAATCTGTTTTAGCCCACCCATGTTGATCAACACGTAGAAATCAATTGGGACGTCGAGTAATTTCTCGACCGATTTAACCGCGCCACTCGCACCGCCAATGGTGTAGGCGGCGTTGATTTTTTGGGACTGGCCATTGATCATGACTTGAGTGTCCCGGGGAATACTCGTCAACGTCATGCTTTCCTTTTTAGGGTTGATCGTTGCGATGATCATCGTATCGGTCCGCGCGGAGAAGTTCTTACCGCGACCCAGGGCTCCGGTATCGGTTCCGAGCAGTAAGATGGAAAATGGTTTGCCCTTTTTAATGACGGCGTCCACGTTACGCGCCTTAGTCGAGCCGGTTGACTGGTAGGTCGTGTTCATGGTGTCCTTAGCGGCGTTCCAAGTTTTGGTTCCCCAGTAAGCCCCCCAAACGATCATGAGGCCAAGTACGACTAAGAGTCCAACTAGCCAGGGACGCTTTTTACGGGGCTTCAGGTGCGGGTTACGTTGCTGTTGTTGCCGATAGCGCCGTTCACGGGGCCCCATCTCATTATTATTGTTATTTTCTGACATAATCGTTCCTCATCATTTCGTATTTTCACCAATCCTATTTTATGACGGATATCAAACTTTTGGTTCGAAAAACGGCTGACTTAATAAGATTTTAACAATCGACTAGTCAATTAGTAAACGAATCGACCAGTACACAATTATAGAACACTATAATTAAAATTATTGCGAACGTCAAACGTTTCCAATGCGAAATTAGGTTCAAGCCGTTAAAAAACAGTGGTATACTTGACTAATTCTCATGGAATTATTATTTTCACGTGAAAGGAGTGCGAAAATGCAAATCTTACCGATATTTTTACATAGTATCCAAGGGGTTATGACAATCATTATCATGATTGCCGTGGGTTATTTATTAGCACGTTGGGGCTGGTTTAGTGAAGATTCTACTAAATTAATTGCCCGGTTAGTCACGCAAATTGCGTTACCGGCGTACATGATTGCGACGATTACGAAGCAGTTTACCGCGCAAAAGCTATTGGCCACGTTACCGGGATTACGTTTTCCCGTCCTAAACATGGCGATCCTGTTCGGAATCTCCTTTGGGGTGATGCGGGCGTTGAACATTAAGAAGGAACACCGGGGGTTATTCTCCTCGATGTTTCTGAACTCCAACACCGTTTTTATTGGTTTACCAGTTAACGAGGCGTTGTTCGGTAACAGCGCGTTACCGTATGTTTTGGTCTACTACATGGCCAATACCACGATTTTTTGGACGTTGGGGGTTTATTTGATTCAACGTGATGGCGTCGGGGCGGCTAAGTTTGACTTGAAACAGACGTTAAAGAAGATCTTTTCACCACCGCTGTTAGGCTTCATGATTGGAGTTTTACTGGTATTATGGCAAATTAAACTGCCAAAGTTCCTAATGGACGATTTCTCCTACGTTGGGGGATTAACCGTACCGCTATCGATGATCTTTATTGGAATCTCCATGGCTAAGGCCGGCTTAAGTAGTATGCGCTTTGACCGGGATAGTATCGGGATTTTACTAGGGCGGTTCATTTTCGCGCCGGTGTTGATGACGTTGATGCTGATCCCAATGTCGATTCCGGTGGAAATGAAACAAGTTTTCATTTTACAATCCGCCATGCCCGTGATGACTAACGCACCGGTCGTTTCCAAACTTTACGGGGCCGATGCTGATTACGCCGCCGTAATGGTGACGGAAACGACGTTGCTGAGTCTGATCGTTATTCCAATTTTAATGGTGGTTGTACAGTCTAATTTTATTAGGTAGTTTGAAAATCCCTTGAAAATGGTGCTATACTAGCAAACGTGACTTATTAAATTTTTATTAAGAGGGAAGCGAACGTTTCGTGAAGAAAGCATATCTTTACATTGCAATTTCGACGTTGATGTTCAGTTCAATGGAAATTGCACTAAAGATGGCCGGTAGTGCCTTTAATCCGATTCAATTGAACTTAATTCGATTTTTCATTGGGGCGGTAATTCTATTACCGTTCGCGCTAAGTGCGCTTAAAAAATCTGGACGGAAGTTAGTGGGGGCCGATTGGCGGCTCTTTGCACTAACCGGATTTGTCTGCGTAATTGTCAGTATGTCCCTGTATCAGTTAGCCATTACCGTGGATCAGGCTTCTACGGTGGCCGTGCTGTTTAGTTGCAACCCGGTATTTGCACTTATTTTTTCCTACCTGATTTTGCACGAACGGTTAGGCCGGGCCAACTTGATTTCGGTGATCATTTCCGTTATCGGGCTGTTGATCATTGTGAATCCCGCCCATTTAACGAACGGCTTGGGGTTGATCCTTGCCATTAGTTCCGCGGTGACTTTCGGTTTGTACAGTATCGTTTCACGCTACGGTTCCGTTAAACGGGGACTCAACGGCTTGACGATGACGTGCTTTACGTTTTTTGCCGGGGCGTTTGAACTGTTAGTGCTCGCCTGGATCACGAAAATTCCGGCGGTCGCTAACGGTTTAACGGCGATGGGCTTACGCCAATTTGCAGCCATTCCAATTCTGGTCAACGTTAATATGACCTACTTTTGGTTACTATTTTTCATCGGGGTCTGTGTTACCGGGGGCGGGTTTGCCTTTTATTTCCTGGCCATGGAAAAGACCGACGTATCAACGGCTTCCCTGGTATTCTTTATCAAACCAGGTTTAGCTCCAATTTTGGCGGCCCTGATTCTTCACGAGCAAATCCTATTAACGACGATCGTTGGGATTGTGGTTATTTTGATTGGGTCGATCGTAACCTTCGTTGGCAACCGGTTCCGCGAACGCGACAGTGCCATGGGCAAAGTTGCGCAATCGGCTGGTGAAACGGCGAGTGCTGAATCCAAGTTAGTGCAACACTCGAACGCAATTTCTGATCAAGAAGATTAATTTAACAGTAAAATTGATGAACGGTTAACTCGGTGGCAACACTGGTTTAGCCGTTTTTTAATGGAAACCAACCGGCTGCGACTTTGAAAAACGGCTAAAATCGATTATCATAAGAGTTAATTAATATGGCAGGTGTAGAGAATGACAGAACTGGTACTAGTACGACACGGGGAGAGTACGGCAAACCGCGATAATACGTATACGGGCTGGAGCGACGTTCCGTTAACGACGGTCGGAATTGCACAGGCGCACCACGCTGGTAAACGGCTCCGGGAAACGGGTCTCCAATTTAGCGCGGTCCACACGTCGGTCTTGAAACGGGCCATCGTAACGGCCAACATTATGTTGGATGAAATTGGGCAAGCGTGGTTACCCGAATACAAAACGTGGCGGCTAAACGAACGGCATTACGGTGCATTGCGAGGACAAAACAAGGATGCCACCCGGCAAGAATACGGCAAAGCGCAGGTTCAGAAATGGCGACGCAGCTTTTACACGGTCCCGCCGTTACTAACGCCCGCGGAACTGGATCATGACCGGCGCTACATGAAGTACGGTCCGGCCATTGAGCCGCGTGGTGAAAGTCTTAAAATGGCGTACGACCGGATTATGCCGTATTGGATCGACGTCATTGCGCCGCAATTACTCGACGGTAAAAACCAACTGGTAGTGGCTCATGGCAGTACGTTACGCGCGATGATCAAGTACCTCGAACACATTAGCGACACCGGCATTGACGGCGTCGAAGTGGCTAACGGTGTTCCGATTTGTTACCACCTCGATGATCAATTACGGATCACCGGTAAAGAAGAGTTTTAAAGAAGCTGACATCGCAACCGAGTTGTGGTGTCTTTTTTTGTGACTTAGGATCAAATGGTTGAGCAAGGCACGGAATTGGCCGAAGCGTGGTGGTGGGCCGCACGTTAGTGTCAATGCTGAATCGTTAGGACTAACTAGAGCTTATTATTAGCGTGTGTTTGGGTATAGAAAAATCCCCAACCAGTTTAATTACCGGTTGGGGATTTAAATTTAACTTGTTAAGTTAATTAAGCTAAAGCACCCATTGGGTCCCAAGGTGCGAGCACGGTTGGTTCTTCGGCTTGGGCCTTTTTGAGTTCGTCAGGTAAGAACTGTTTGTTAACAACAACTTGGTAGCAGTATTCGTCCATCCAAGCGTCACTCATAACGAAGAAGCCCTTAGTCCCAACTTTGTCACCCCAGCTGTTTTCAACCTTCCACTTGGTTGGTTGGCCGTCAACTAAGTCAACACCAGTTAGTACCATGGCGTGGGTCATTAAACTTTGACCGTAGTCTAAGCGTTCCGCTTTGGACATGGCCAAGTCTACGTCAAACAGTTCGTCTTGGTTATAAACGTCCATAGCCATAACGCCCTTTTGCCGGTCGGAGGACTTACCAACATCACAACCGAACCAGACACTTTGACCAGCTTCGAGTTGCTTGATGGCGAGTTGCTTAAAATCGGCCATTGAAACGTTTAAATGTTTAACTTCCCGGCCACCTAAAACGTTGCCTAACATTTCAATCGTGTAGGTGTGGTTGTAAGGTTTGTCAGCGGTTGGGGCGTTGATGATTGAAACGTAATCGTCCAAGTTCCAACCAACGTACTTCTTAAAGAAGCTTTGCGGCGTCAGCTTTTGGTCGATGTGGTATTGCTTGTTGTCATCACGGTATTCCCAGTCAAATTCAGTTACGGGTTCGCCAAAAGCGTAGGCTAACATCCGGTAGACTTCGTTTAGCATCTTTTCCTTACGGTCTTGGATGGCGTCGGCACTAGTCCCAGCGGCAACTAATTCACGTAATTCAACGGCGTCTTTGCGGAGCTTTAAGTTCAAAGTGGCGTTGATTTCAGCGGACTTGGAACTGTTATAAGTTTCGGGCATGACACTCTTAGGAACGATCCCGTACTTCTGAATGATGGCGACTAACATGTCCCATTGACCACCATCTTGTTGGGGTGTGGTCATTAACCAAGCTACTTTGCGGCTGCTGGTTGGCTGGTCAGCGGTCGCTAAGACGTTTTCGTAGAAGTAGTTGGCTTTTTCGAATTTATCCCAGAAGAAAGTGTAGTTCTGGGAAAGTTCAAAGTGCTTTAAGTTGAACTTTACGGCTAAATCGTGACGCATCGTGTTTAAAGCGGCGAACATCCAGCAACGCCCACTTTGTTTTTGGTTAGCGACGTCACCGGTGTCCAAATCAATGGAAAAGACCGGGGTCGTTTGGCTCATGGCCTGGATATCCTGGCTGCTGGCCAAGATTCCGTTTTTCGTGACACTACGTTCGATGACTTTGGCATCGGCACGTTGATCTAAATCGGCTTGAAAATTGGCGATTTGATTCATGCTAATTTCTTTACTCAAAAAATCACGCTCCTTTAATCTTATTCTAATTGTATCGGTTTATGCGGGCACCGACAAGCCATGCGGTCGTTTAAATTTATGGGCGGGTCTCAATCACTTCGGGACCATCTTCGTGACCGACGATAACGGTATTGACCATGTCAAGAAACAGCCCGTGTTCCACGACGCCGACCATGTGGATCAAATCTTCGGCTAACGCGTGTGGATCGGTAATCGGGTCAACGTGGAGGTCGATAATGATGTTGTTGGAATCGGTCCGGACAAATTCACCGTTTACCTTGCGAAAAACCGGGTGGTAACCGCGAGCGGCCATCTTTTCAAAGACGTGCTGACTGCCGTAAGGGATGACTTCCACTGGTAACCCGAACGCGCCGAGTTGCTTGACCATCTTGCTTTCATCAACGATCCACATGATCTTGTCCGAGTTGATGGCAACGATTTTTTCAAAGAGTAGGGCGGCCCCGCCACCCTTGACCCCTTGGAAGTCTGCGGAAATTTCGTCGGCTCCGTCGATGGTTAGATCAAGGTGATCGACTTCGTCAACCGACTTCATTGGAATGCCTAAACTTTTGGCCTGTGCTTCGGTCCGTTCGGAAGTCGAAACGCCGACAATGTTTAAATGTTCATTTTTGACCCGTTCACCGAGGGCGTCGACCATGAATTTCACGGTCGAACCGGTCCCAAGCCCAACTTGCATGCCATCGTGAATATATTCAACGGCCTTTTGCCCAACGAGTTGTTTTAACTGATCCTGCTGATTCATTAGTATCCGTGCTCCTTAAATTAAGACTTAGTGACTAAAACATCCTGTGTATCGGGGTGACGATCAAAGTAAGCCTTGGCGTAAGTGCAGAGGGGCTGAATTTGTTTGTGCTCAGCCCGTGCGGCGTCGATTACGGCTTCGGTCAGTTGGGCAGCTAAGCCCTGGTGACCAAAATCGTCACGAACAAAGGTGTGCTCAATGACCCAAACTTGGTCGTCGTTGATGGCTGGAAAAGTAATTTCACCAGCTAATTTTCCCTGGTCATCGTTAAAGAAAAAACGGTGCGGTTCACGCGTGAATTCCATTGCTGTCACCACCTTGTAAAGGGTTTTATAACTTAAGCTAATTAAACCGGTAAATGCCCGTTTTGTCAACGAATCTACTAATCAAAGTATGGTAAAATTGGGACACGAAATTAAAGACGAAAGTAGGAATTAGAATGGCCCGAGGATTTGAAATTGTCAGTGCGTATGCTAACCAAGGTTTGCACGTCCCTTACCGGACAACGAAGCAGGCGGCTGGATACGATTTTGAGGCGGCGGAAGACTTTACGCTGCCATCGATTTGGAAAAAGAACTTCATCAAGGTGTTGTGGCAGATGCACCACGGTGAAACCAGTTCGGAAGCCGATTTAGACGCTGCGGCGAAGGTTTTAAAGCCCTGGTTGGTCCCTACCGGAATTAAGTCGTACATGAATGATGGTGAATATTTATTGATTGCCAACCGTTCCAGTAACCCGCTTAAACGTAACCTGATCTTACCAAACGGCATCGGGGTAATTGACGCGGATTATTACAATAACGCTAAAAATGAAGGGGCCATTTACGTCCAACTGATTAACATGGGTATTCGGGACGTCCACATTAAGAAGGGGGAACGAATCGCACAGGGGATTTTTACCCAGTACTTAACGGCAACTAACGAGGCGGACGTTACGACGACCCGTTCCGGGGGCTTTGGTTCCACTAATAAATAAAAATCCATTAAACTAGTTCGATTTACCAGCTTTAATGGTTAATAATGGTAAAATAAAGTGATGTACATTGAATATCGATTAAGTGCCAAAACGGTGCACGGATGGGAGGCCCATTTTAGTGGCAAAAGTTAAAACTCAGTTTGTCTGCTCCAACTGTGGGTATTCAACCCCCCGCTACCTTGGGCGTTGTCCTAACTGTGGCGAATGGAACACGTTGGTCGAAGAACATTTTGATAAAAAGCCCGATCGGAAGTCTCGGGTGAGCTTTGCCGGGAAAACGGCTAAGCCCCAACGGTTAAAGGAAGTTTCTTTGACTAAAACGCCGCGGGTCAAGACTAAGTTGCGCGAATTTAACCGGGTCCTGGGTGGCGGCGTGGTGCCGGGTTCACTAGTTTTAATTGGTGGGGATCCCGGCATTGGTAAGTCCACGTTGCTCCTGCAAGTATCGGGGCAGTTAGCAGAAACCGGTGGTTCGGTTCTATACGTAACTGGTGAAGAAAGTGCCTCCCAGGTGAAAATGCGGGCGGACCGGTTAGCCGTTGACAGCGAGGACTTTTACCTGTACCCGGAAACCGATATGACTAACATTCGCACGACCATTGAATCGATGAAACCCCAGTTCGTCGTCATTGATTCGGTACAAACAATGCAGGAACCCGACGTGGATTCTGCCATTGGGTCGGTTTCTCAGATTCGTGAAATTACCGCGGAACTGTTGCAAATTGCCAAAACAAACGGCATTACGATCTTTATCGTTGGACACGTCACTAAGGGCGGAGCAATTGCCGGGCCCAAGATTTTGGAACACATGGTGGACACGGTGCTCTACTTTGAGGGGGACCTGCACCATACGTACCGGATTCTACGGGCGGTCAAGAACCGGTTTGGCTCAACCAACGAATTAGGGATTTTTGAAATGCGGACGGGCGGCCTGTACGAAGTTGCTAACCCGTCGGAGATCTTTTTGGAAGAACGTTTGAAGGACGCAACGGGATCGGCCATCGTGGTTTCGATGGAAGGGACCCGGCCAATTTTGGTCGAAGTTCAGGCGTTAGTCACGCCGACCGTTTTTGGTAATGCTAAGCGGACGGCCAGCGGGTTGGACCATAACCGGGTCTCCTTACTGATGGCGGTGCTTGAAAAGCGGGCTAGTTTGATGTTACAAAATCAGGATGCCTATTTAAAGGCGGCTGGTGGCGTTAAGTTGGATGAACCGGCCATTGACTTGGCCATTGCGGTCAGCGTGGCTTCGAGCTACCGGGACCAGCAGACCCGCCCAACGGATTGTTTCGTGGGTGAAGTTGGGTTGACCGGTGAAATTCGCCGGGTCAACCGGATCGAACAACGGGTCGGTGAAGCGGCTAAATTAGGGTTTAAACGAATCTTTATTCCTAAGAATAATCTGCAAGGCTGGGATATTCCGAAGGGAATTGACGTGATTGGGGTGGCCACTTTGAAGGAAGCCCTCCAGTTAGCATTACAGCAGCCAAATTAATTAAAAAGGGGTTGTCGCCATGAAAAAGTTAACGGTGCGACTCGTGTTTATCGTTGTCGGTGGGACGTTAGGGTTAACGTACCTGCCGTATTTATGGGACACGCTGTGGTCGCAACCAAATACGCTATTAAATAATATTTTAACGAATTTCTTGTTAGGTGCTTTGATTCTGTGGGTTTTGTCGCTATTCTTAGCGAACGCCGCGATGCGGTTAGTGGACCGGGTTGAAAAAAATCTGTCCAAGCAAAACCCCATGACACTGTTGTTTGGCAGTATCGGCTTTATTATTGGGTTACTGATCGCGGTTCTGATTTCGCAATTATTCAATCGTAGTCCGCTACCTTTATTGAACACGGTCGTCCCAATCATTCTGATGTTGTTCTTCGGGTACATTGGTGCCCGCGTAGGGACGACGCGGATTGACGAGTGGCGTAAGGTCTTTAACTTCCGACGTCGGGAGAAGGAAGCTGATCCGGAAATTACGGATGCACAGCCGGATAAAAACTACCACCACTATAAAATTTTGGATACTAATATTTTAATTGACGGTCGGATCTACGATATCGTTAAAACCGGCTTTTTAGAAGGGACCCTGCTCGTTCCGAACTTTGTGTTGTACGAATTACAGTACATCGCGGATTCGGCCGACAGTATTAAACGGGTCCGGGGTCGGCGCGGTTTGGACATCTTAAATAAGTTACAAAACGAAAACATCATTCCGGTGGAAATGTACGAGGGCGACTTTGAAGACATTCCGGAAGTCGATAGTAAGTTGATCCAACTGGCTAAAAAGGTCAACGGGGTCATTGTGACTAACGATTACAATTTAAATAAAGTCATCGAGTTTCAAAACGTGCAAGTCTTAAACATCAATCAACTCGCCAAGTCACTCAAACCACGTGTGATTCCGGGTGAAGAAATGAACGTGATGGTGGTTAAGAACGGGAGTGAACGTCAACAGGGGGTTGGTTACCTGGATGACGGAACGATGGTCGTGGTGGAAGACGGGAAGTTTTACATCAACGAAAAGGTTGACGTGGTGGTGACGAGTGCGCTGCAAACCGACGCCGGACGAATGATTTTTGCCCGCTTAGCCCACGCTAACCGGGGAATCCCGGACCATACCGAAAATGAAAGTGGCCATAACGGTAGTCATAAACATAACAATAACCGTGGAAACCACAATAACGGTAACAACCATGCTAACGAGAATAACCATAATAAGAAACGCTAGCGTTGATTAGTTTATCGTCGTGAAATCAAGGCCAGAACTTAATTTTTAGCGGTAAACATGGTAAACTGAATAAGCAAGTGGACTGGACGATGGCCCCGTTCTAAAAGGGTGGTCGCCGGTTCTGTATCGTCACTAGACGTGATAAAAAAATGAAAGAGGCGTTAATCACATTGGCAAAGAGCAAGATTCGTGTGCGTTACGCACCAAGTCCAACTGGCCATTTACACATTGGTAATGCCCGGACAGCATTGTTTAACTATTTATTTGCCCGGCATAATAAGGGGAAGTTTATTCTTCGGATCGAAGACACCGACTTAAAGCGCAACGTCGCTGACGGTGAAAAGAGTCAAATGGATAACCTGAAATGGTTAGGCATGGATTGGGACGAAGGTCCGGATATCGGTGGCGACTACGGTCCCTACCGTCAATCCGAACGGAAGTCCATCTACGACCCGTTGATTCAACAATTGATCGATGAAGGCAAGGCTTACGAGTCTTACATGACGGAAGACGAATTAAAAGCTCAGCGTGAAGCCCAAAAAGCCAACAAGGAAATGCCACACTACGTTTACGAATTTGCTGGCATGACGGAAGAAGAAAAGCAGGCCAAGATTGCCGCTGCTAAAGCGGCCGGTTTAAAGCCCGTTATTCGCTTCCACGTCCCTGAAGGTAAAACTTATGCTTGGGATGACATGGTCAAGGGGAAAGTTTCCTTTGAATCCAAGACGGTCGGCGGCGACTTTGTCATTAAAAAACGTGACGGGATGCCAACGTACAACTTTGCCGTTGTGGTTGACGACCACATGATGCAGATTAGCCACGTTTTCCGTGGTGATGATCACGTTGCCAACACGCCTAAGCAATTAATGATTTATGAAGCTTTCGGTTGGGAAGCCCCGAAGTTTGGTCACATGAGCTTGATCATCAATACCGAAACCGGTAAGAAATTGAGTAAGCGGGATGAAACCGTGCTTCAATTTATCGAACAATACCGGGAATTGGGCTACTTGCCAGAAGCCATGCTGAACTTCATCATCCTCTTGGGCTGGTCCCCAGTGGGTGAAAACGAATTGTTCACTAAACGCGAATTCATTAAAATGTACGACGAAAAGCGTTTGAGCAAGTCACCGGCTTCGTTTGACGGTAAAAAGCTTGAATGGGTCAACAACCAGTACATTAAGAAGGCCGACGAAAACGAAGTCTTTGCAATGTCCATTCGTCAACTCATCAAAGCCGGACGGTTACCAAAGCGTCCCGACATGAGTCAGATTGAATGGACCCGGACGTTAGTTTCACTTTACAAGAACCAAATGAGTTACACCGGCCAAATCGTGGACTTAGCCGACCTGTTCTTCAATGGTCCGGCCGACATCAACGATGAAGCTAAAGCGGAACTTGATAACGAAACGGCACCGGTTGTGTTGAAAGAATTCCGTCAACGGATCGAAGACATTGACGTCTTTGAAGCAACCGCCATTCAAAAGACTATCAAGAGCATTCAAAAGGATACTAAGATCAAGGGTCGTCAACTTTATATGCCGATTCGGATTGCCGTTTCCCACGAAATGCACGGGCCAGAATTACCAGAAACCATCGAATTATTAGGTCGCGAAACCACGATGAAGCACCTCGATGCCATGATCGCGGAACTCGCCAAATAACTGTTTGATAATAAGAGTAAGTTTGTGAACGGCTTTTAGGGAGCGACGGTTACTGCAAAGTCGT
Source organism: Lactiplantibacillus garii (assembly GCF_003885105.1). Classification (GTDB taxonomy): domain Bacteria; phylum Bacillota; class Bacilli; order Lactobacillales; family Lactobacillaceae; genus Lactiplantibacillus; species Lactiplantibacillus garii. Next base: position 103,589 of record NZ_QWZQ01000001.1, on the reverse strand, counting down.
ACCGTTACAAATTGAAGTGCGATTATCACGAAAGCAGCCGGGTGGTCGTTATCCCATCATGAGGCCGGCTTGACCGGCGAAGCAAGAGTGGAAGCACGCGTTAAACGTCTTTTGCATTACGGATTTTCCGTGGTGCGGAGGCGTTTTTTATTACGACCCACGGAAAAATGAGCCGCAATAGTCTGACGAGTGGAATGATGCCGTCGCTTGATTGGCGCTGAAAGGCGACAAGTCGCACTGATTTAAAATCCATCCACGCCGTTTAGTTTAAGGTTGATTTTAAGGTTGATTAATTGCGACAGATTTAAGTGATCTGGCCAATTATTAGTAAATTTTAAAGTGTGAACCAACCGGGTCCCAATTTCACCCGTGGGTAGAACATGGTAAACTAGCAACAAAGCAATTGTGAAATGGAAAGGAGTGCCACTGCATGTTAAATGTTTTTAATACGCTAACGCGTCAAAAGGAACCGTTCAAACCACTGACTCCCGGAGTTGTTAAAATGTACGTTTGTGGACCGACCGTCTATAACTACATTCATATCGGGAATGCCCGTTCCGCCATTGCGTTTGATACGATTCGGCGCTACTTTGAATATTTAGGCTACCACGTCGATTACGTTTCTAACTTTACCGACGTAGATGACAAGTTGATTAAGCGCGCCGCCGCGGACCATACCACGGTGCCCAAGGTAGCCGACCGCTTTATTAAGGCCTTTATGGAAGACACCGCCGCGGTTAACATTGAACCAGCTACCGCTCACCCGCGCGCGTCGGAAAACATTCCGGAAATTATTGATTTTGTGAAAGTGCTAATTGATAAGGGCTACGCCTATGAATCCGCCGGCGACGTGTACTACCGCGCCCGGAAATTCAAGAAGTACGGGCAATTGTCTGATCAACGAATTGACGACTTGGAAGTCGGGGCTAGTCAGCACACTGCCGACGAGGAAACCGACCGTAAGGAAGATCCAATTGATTTTGCCCTCTGGAAAGCCGCCAAGCCGGGAGAAATTTCCTGGGACTCCCCGTGGGGTGCCGGACGTCCGGGTTGGCACATTGAATGCTCCGTCATGTCGACGAAGTACCTGGGTGATACCTTTGATATTCATGGTGGTGGTCAGGACTTGGAGTTTCCACACCACGAAAACGAGATTGCGCAAAGTGAGGCCAAGACCGGTCAGAAATTTGCCAACTACTGGTTGCACAACGGCTTTGTAACCGTTGGGGACGACAACGAAAAAATGAGCAAGTCACTCGGCAACTTTGTGACCGTTCATGATATTATTAAAAAAATCGATCCCCAGGTCCTCCGTTTCTTCATGGCAACGACCCAGTACCGGCGACCAATCCAGTATACTCAAGGAAACTTGGACGAGGCGGCTAATAACTTAAGCAAACTGCAAAACGCGTACCGCAACTTAAGCTTCCGGTTAACGGATGCTCAAGCGGGGAGCGATGCGGACGTATTAGCGCAGTTACAGGCACTTAAAGGCAACTTCGTCAACGCGATGAACGACGATTTTAACGTGCAAAATGGGATTGCCGCCGTGTACGAACTTGCTAAGTTGGCCAACGTTTACGCCGCTCAAACAACGGTCCACGAACAAACGTTAACGAAGCTAACGACGACGTTGGCCGAACTGGCAAGTGTCTTCGGGGTTAAGCTTGAAGCTCCCGCTAATGAATTGGCGGACGCGGATATTCAAGCCTTGATCGATGACCGACAAGCCGCGCGCAAGGCAAAAGACTTTGCCAAGGCTGACCAGATTCGTGATGATTTAAAGGCCCAGGGGATTATTTTAGAAGATACGCCCCAAGGGGTTCGGTTCAGAAAGGAATAATATGCAAGTTGATTATCAGCAATTAAACGGAATCGCCCTCGCGTACCTCGGTGACGCGGTGTACGAACCGTTTATTCGCCAACATTTGATTGAAATTGGGTATACTAAACCCACAAAGTTACACCACCACGCGACGCACTACGTTTCAGCTAAGGCGCAGGCCGCGCTGATCGAACGAATGCAGGCCGACGACGTGTTGACGGACACGGAGACCGACGTGTTTAAACGTGGTCGTAATGCCAAGAGCCACACGTCAGCGAAACATACCGACGTACTCACGTACCGGGTCTCAACCGGGTTTGAAGCGGTCTTTGGTTATTTGCAACTCACGAAACAAACGGACCGCATCGCGGAACTCGCGAACTGGTGTATACAACAAGTTGATGAAGGGAGGATTTCAAGTGTCAAATAATGAACGAAACCAAACGCAGGAGACCGGGGACTTTGTGATTGGCCGGCATCCGGCCATGGCCGCTATTAAGAGCGACCAGCAGATCAATAAGGTCTTTATTCAGAGTGGGTTACAGGCGGACGTCTTAAACGATATCGCTAAGATTGCCAAGAAGCGCAACTTAATTGTTCAGTACGTCCCGAAACAAAAACTCGACCGGCTGACCGATAACGCTAACCACCAGGGGGTCGCCGTCGGGGTGGCCGCCTTTGAATACGCAACGATTGACGACTTATTTGCCGTTGCTAAGGAGAAGGACGAAGCCCCGTTTTTCCTGATCCTCGATAACATTGAAGATCCCCATAACTTGGGATCAATTATGCGGACCGCCGACGCGGCCGGCGTTCACGGAATCATTATTCCCAAACGCCGGGCGGTTGGTTTAACCAGTACGGTTGCTAAAACGTCAACCGGGGCCATCGAACACGTCAAGGTCGCCCGGGTCACTAACTTAGTTCAGACGGTCAAACAGCTACAAACGGCCGGACTATGGATTTTCGGGACCGATATGAACGGGACCGATTATCGGCAGTGGGACGCATCCGGTGCGGTTGGTTTGATCATTGGGAACGAAGGTAAAGGTATTTCGCCGCTCTTGAAGAAGAGCGTTGATGAAATGCTGACAATTCCGATGGTTGGGCACGTTCAAAGTTTGAACGCCAGCGTGGCAGCCAGCTTACTGATCTATCAAGGCTTCACGTCCCGGCACCCACTTGGAAAATAAACGATGAAACAACAATTATTAATCGTAGATGCATATAATATGATTGGTAATTGGCCGGAACTTGCGCGGTTAAAACAGGCTGGTCGGCTCCCTGAAGCCCGGGATGAGCTGATCAACGTTTTAACGGAGTATAAAAAAATCACGGGTCTCAATATTAGCCTGATTTTTGACGCAATGTACGTTCCGGGCAATTCCAAAAGCTACCGGCAGGCTGATTTAGAAATCGTCTGGACAAGTAAGGACCAAACGGCGGATAGCTACATTGAAAAGTACGCGGCCGATAAGCAGTCACGGGTCTTGCAAGTGACGGTCGCTACTAGTGATCAGGCCGAACAGTGGGTCATCTTTTCTGAGGGGGCCTTACGCGTGCCGGCCTTAGAGCTCCGTAAACGGGTCCACGACGCGTTAAAGGAAGTGCGCCACGCGGCCGTTCGAACTCAGGACTTAGGCTCCGTGCGCAAATCACCGTGGAACGCCGATCAATTGTCAGAATTGAACCAGTATCGAGAACGTTTGGAACGCGACCACGTTAAACACCATCATAAATAGTCTTATATGGTGGTAACCGGCACGTTATAACGAGCATGTTAATAACACCAAATTAATTAATTGGTACATTGGTTTTTAGTATGAAATAAAAACGTTCGTTCGCTTGTGCTGCTGAAAAAGCCCCTGTATATTGGGGTTACAGATTCATTGGGGTGCGGTTTCTGGAAATTACAGAAACGAGGAATGCCATTTGAACGAGCAGCAATTGATTGCGTTGGCAGCACAAGGTGACGATTACAGTATTATCCGTTTAGCTGATCAATATTTGCCAGTAGTTTTAAAGTTAAGGCGCCAGTATTTCATTCGTAATTTTGATGATGACGATTGGTTACAGGAAGCCCGGATTGCGATTCACCGGGCGGCCCAGCAGTACGACGTGGCGCAACCCTGCAGTTTTGGGTCGTTTTACCGGTTACTGCTTAATAACCAGATTATTGATTTGATTCGCCGGTCCCAAGCCAAAAAACGGCGTCCCGAACAGGAAGTATTGTCCTTAGACGATGAGGAAGAGGACGTCTTGAGTGACGCGTTAGTGACCACGTTGTCGGCGGTCGACGTGGTTTACGTTCACGACCGCTTAAGTGAGTTTGGACAGCTTTGTTCCCAGTTTGAGGGGCAGGTCTTTGCAGCAATGTTAACGGGGATGACGCCCCAGGGGATCGCAACGATGCTGCAAGTGGAACTAGCACCGGTCACCAACGCAGCTGACCGGTGCCGGCGTAAATTGCGGCTCCTGCTACGGAGTCAGGCGTGAAATTGACATTCGAAAAATTCCATGCTACTGTTAAACCTGATTTATTATGGAGGTTTTGACGATGGCTCAGAAAAAAGTTGCACTGGCTTGTACCGTTTGTGGTTCGCGAAACTACACGGTGGACGCCAATCCAAATCGGACTAACCGCTTAGAAGTTAAGAAATTTTGTAAATATTGTGGAAAACATACACTTCATCGTGAAACGCGGTAGGGGGTTAAAGCATGCGCTTGTTTAAATTCTTTGGTCAAGTTGGCCATGAAATGAAAAAAGTGACCTGGCCAACTTGGCGGGAAAACCGGCGGGACTCGTGGACGGTTATTTCAACGTCCCTGTTCTTCGTGGCGTTCTTCGCTTTGTTTGATTGGATCATTCAACTCTTATTGCAGACGCTGACCACATTACATTAATGGTTTTTTAGTCGGCAATTTGGTATAATGGATTTATTGAGAGAAAACTTCGTCTTGACGAGGTTTTTTTATTTTACCCAAAACAAGGTTAAAGGAGTTCAATCATGGTCGAATCTGTAGAAAAAAAGTGGTATGTCTTACATACTTACGCTGGTTACGAAAACAAAGTTAGTTCTAACTTGGAATCCCGGGTCCAGTCAATGGGCATGGAAGACAATATTTTCCGCGTGGTCGTTCCTGAAGAAGAAGCCCACGAAGTTAAAAATGGGAAAGATAAAGTTGAAATGAAGAAAGTTTTCCCCGGCTACGTGTTAGTTGAAATGGTCATGACCGACCAAGCTTGGTACATTGTGCGGAACACGCCCGGCGTTACCGGTTTCTTAGGGTCTCACGGCCAAGGGAGTAAACCAACGCCGTTGTTGCCAGAAGAAGCGGAACAAATTCTGCATCAATTAGGGATGAGTGCCCGGCACGCTGAATTAAACGTCGAAGTTGGCGAACAGGTTACCATCATTGACGGGGCGTTCTCCGGTCTTTCTGGTGAAATCACGGAAATCGACAACGAAAAGATGAAGTTAAAGGTCAACATCAACATGTTCGGTCGCGAAACTAGTACCGAATTAGACTTTGACCAAGTTGATGAAATTAAGTAGGTTGTCGGACAAAACTATTAAGTAAGCTGGTGGGCCACCTTGGCAGAAATGATTTTAATCATCATCGGCGTTTTGATTCTTGGAATTCTGGCACGTATCGGGGTCAAGTTTTGGCAGTACGGCCGGCCCCAACACTTAAAACACGTTCCGGAAGCGACTTGCGCGGATGACGGTGCGGTCACACTATTTATTCCAGGGTATGCCGGAAACCGGTTCTCGTTTGGCGGGATGCTGCAACGGTTTGTGACCGGTGGCATTGCGAATAAATCGCTGGTGGTCATGGTTGATCGGCATAATCAGCCGCACGTGACCGGTCACTTGGACCCGTATCGTCCAATGGTCCAAGTTATTTTTGCTACGCCGCGGGTCGCGGTGCGCCAACAGGCTAACGGTATTTTAGCCGTAGTGCAGTACCTGATTGCCCACGAACACGTTCAAACGATTAACTTAGTTGCTCATTCGATGGGTGGGGTGGTCCTGTTCCAGTACCTGACTACCGCGGCTAAACTGGTCAATTTACCGGAAGTACGCAAGGTCGTGACGATTGGGGCCCCCTTTAACGATAGTGAAGTGGGTCAGAATACCTACCCGATTGAAAACCATCCGTTAACGAAGGACGGACCGGCGCAGACGACGCCCGTGTATAATTATTTTTTACGGACGTTGCAACGGTTACCCAATACGATTTCTTATTTAAACATCGCCGGTAACATTGGTGATGCGGCGCAAAGTGACGGGGCGGTCGCCCTTAACAGTGCGTTGTCCCTGCGCTTTTTACTGCGACCGGCCATTGATCAGTACCAGGAATTCGTGGTCCACGGAAAAAACGCCCGGCATTCCCGGTTACACGAAAACTACGCGGTGGATCGCCAAATCGTTCAATTCTTGTACCCGGATTCCACAAAAATGGTTGCTGGTCAAAAATAGATATGCTACAATGTCATTTGTGCGTCACGTATGCACGTTTACGTGGGAGGAGCAAAAACTCAGCTCCATTTACCACATCACGGACTAAGGAGGAATGTCTCGTGGCTAAAAAAGTAGCTAACGTTGTTAAATTACAAATTCCTGCGGGCAAAGCAACACCTGCTCCGCCAGTTGGCCCAGCTTTAGGTCAAGCAGGTATCAATATCATGGGATTCACAAAGGACTTTAATGCTCGTACTGCTGATCAAGCAGGTATGATCATCCCCGTTGTGATCACGGTGTACGAAGATCGTTCATTCGACTTCATCACTAAGACCCCACCTGCTGCCGTTCTTTTAAAGAAAGCTGCCGGTGTTGAAAGTGGTTCCGGTGAACCTAACACGAAGAAGGTTGCAACTGTAACCAAAGATCAAGTTAAGCAAATCGCCGAAACTAAAATGCAAGATCTAAACGCAGCTGACGTTGAAGCAGCTATGCGCATGATCGAAGGTACTGCTCGTAGTATGGGATTCACTGTCGAAGGCTAATTCAATACTGATGAGTACGTCGGACACTTCATCAAAATGAATGTGTCAAGTGGGAGGAAATCTCCGTTTGAACCACATTTGCAAGGAGGAAAACACTTAGATGGCAAAGAAAAGTAAACAATACCAAGACGCCGCTAAGCTCGTTGATCGTGACAAAGCTTACGATGTAACGGAAGCGGTAGACTTGGTCAAAAAAATGGATTTCGCAAAGTTTGATGCAACCGTTGAAGTTGCGTTCAAATTAAACGTTGATACAAAGCAAGCCGACCAACAACTTCGTGGCGCGGTTGTCCTTCCTAACGGTACTGGTAAAGATCAAACGGTTATCGTTTTTGCTAAGGGTGACAAGGCTAAAGAAGCTGAAGAAGCCGGTGCTGACTTTGTTGGTGAAGCTGACTTAGTTCAGAAGATCCAAGACGGTTGGTTAGACTTTGACGTCGCAATCGCAACGCCAGACATGATGGCCCAAGTTGGTCGTTTAGGTCGGGTGCTTGGTCCTAAGGGGTTAATGCCTAACCCTAAGACTGGTACGGTTACGATGGACGTTGCTAAGGCTGTTAATGATTCAAAAGCTGGTAAGGTTACTTACCGGACTGATCGTGACGGTAACGTTCACGTTCCTGTTGGCAAGGTATCATTTGATACTGACAAGTTAGTTGGCAACTTCAAGACCATTGAAGACGTCATCGTTAAAGCTCGTCCAGCCTCAGTACGTGGGACTTTCATCCAAAACTTGGTTGTTACTTCAACCTTTACCCCAGCGGTACGGGTTGACTTAGCATCATTTTAAGGATTAATTTTCTGAAAACAATTGACCCCGTAGGTGATCTGTGATAGATTACTAGAGGTTAAGTAATATCTCTACCTAAGACTCAGGCGGCCACATTGGCCTTAATCTACCTGCCGAGGACATTGTTTTTTCTCTATGTCTTGGTGGACATAGGGATTTTTTTATAAATCCCTGAACCAAAATTCTGGGAGGTGAATCTGTTGAGTAAAGAAACGATTGCTGTTAAAGCAAAAGAAGTCGAAGAAGTTACGGAACAATTAAAGAACGCCGTTTCAGCCGTTGTGGTTGACTACCGTGGTTTAACTGTTGAACAAGTAACTGATTTACGTAAGCAATTACGTGAAGCCGGTGTTAAGATGCGCGTTATCAAGAACAAGATCATGGTGCGTGCCGCTGAAAAAGCTGGTTACGACGACTTAAAGCCCGTTTTTGCTGGTCCTACTGCCGTTGCCTTCTCTGATGAAGACCCAGTTGCTCCTGCTAAAATCTTGGCTAACTTCGCCAAAACTGCCGATGCCTTACAACTTAAGGGTGGCGTTATCGAAGGTAAAGTTGCTAGTCTTGAAACTGTTCAAGAATACGCTACGATGCCATCACGCGAAGAATTATTGGCTACTATTGCCAACTTGTTACAAGCACCTGTTCGTAACGTTGCATACGCTGTTAAGGCGGTTGCTGAAAAAGGCGACGAAGACGCAGCTTAGGCTGTCGGTGTAAAAAAATAAAACTAATATAAGTTCATACAAAATGGAGGAACACAAAATGGCTTTTGATAAAGATGCTATTATCGACTCATTAAAAGAAGCTTCAATTTCAGATTTAAACGACTTAGTTAAGGCTATCGAAGACGAATTCGATGTCTCAGCTTCAGCTCCAGTTGCCGTAGCCGGCGCTGCTGGTGGCGACGCTGCCGCTGCTAAGGATTCATACGATGTTGAATTAACTGAATCTGGCGACCAAAAGGTTAAGGCTATTAAGGCCGTTCGTGACATCACTGGTCTTGGCTTGAAAGACGCTAAGGGTCTTGTTGACAACGTACCTTCAGTTGTTAAGGAAGGCGTTTCAGAAGACGAAGCCAACGATATCAAGGCTAAACTTGAAGAAGTTGGTGGTGTGGTTACCCTTAAGTAATTTCTTACTTAAAGGAACGACATCTAAAAACGCACTCACTTCGGTGAGTGCGCTTTTTTTTGCGAAAAAATAGCCATTGAACCCGGACTTCAACCGCTTCAATGGCTATTTTGCGATTAATTGCTAATGCGACTGGTTCCAGTTTTGTAATTCAAAGTAACGCCTGGTTGAACGTTAAAAATATAAACGTTGAAACTAACGCGGTTGTCGCCGATGGATTGGCCCCGCATTTGAACGCCCCGGGCTAACAGTTCGTTACCCTTAAAAATTGGTTTAACTTGATAGCGAACGTAGTGCTTAGGGTTTTCCTTGAGGTAATCGGCCACTTGGTTTTCGTAGGTGACCATTTCCGGATCGTTAAGGCTTCGGGTTCCAGTGATCAAATTTTTCCAGTTGTTATTTTGACCGGTTAGTTGGTAACCAATCAGGTGGCTGCGGTTATAGAGCCAACCGCTGCTGATTCGTTTATTATGCCAGCCGGTGGGGTCCACGTTGAGAGCTTCCCGCTTGGTTGTGGGCATTAACGACTGGTTGAGGAGGGCGTCGGCGCCCGTCGCCCGGTTTAAGTTATCGAGAGCGCCGTATTTTTGCCAAGCCCCGTGACCCGTACCGAGGTCACTCCGACTAAACGCCGGTTGGTTATGGTTAACGGCCACGGTTTGTTGGCCCGCATACGTTTTATCAGCTAACGCTGCGTTGCTTGGATTACTACCCGTTTTAACGGTCGTGGCCGCAGTTGGCTTGGTTGCCCCCGCGGCTTGATTTTTAGCCTTTAATTGATCAACCTTTTTTTGGTGCTTAGCTAAGCTGGTCGCTGCCGCCTTTAAACTGCTCATGGAACTGGAGTTGGCAGATTTTAAAGAAGCCAACTCGTGGTCGTTGGTGGGCGTGACCCAGTGGGTCTTGGTCACGTGCCTGGTTTGCGTTTTGGTAGAAGTGGGACTGCCACAACCGCCCAACGTCCCTAACGTCAATAGCAACAGTCCGGCAAGCAACCATAATTTTCGGTGGCGCTGACGTTCAGACGGCAACGTAACGTGCCAGCCAACCCAGATGAGGGCGCTAATTAGTGCTAACAGCATTAAGATTTCCATATTAGCCCCCCCTAGCGTAATGACTTACGGTAACCGGCGGCCTGAGCCTGGGCTTCCGTATTGAAGTAAACGGCATTTTTACCCGCCATCCGGTAATTCTGCCCGGTTTCGACGTGGTAGATCTTTGAGCGGCTGTTGCCGACGATGCGGCCACTTTGGGCCGTATTGGTGTCACCCGAAAAATTATTAGCCCGGGTGGTCTTAGTGGAACTGCGTTGAGTTGCGGCGGCTTGCTTGGCTGCCGTTGAACTAGCTTTTGCGGCGCTGGCAGCGGTCTTAGACGCAGCCTTTGACTGGGCCAAGGCAACGGATGCGGCCGAAGACGAGGCTGCTTTGACGGCGGCAATTGACGAGGCGCGCCGGTCACTCAGCGATTCTGCCTGTGAGCTAGCCTGATCATCGGCTTTGGCGAGGGTGCTTGCTGATTCATCCAGTTTCTTAGCGGACGCGGCACAGGCCCGACTAGCCGCCTTAGCGGACGCCCAGGCGGCACGGTTGGCCTTTGTGCGTTTCGAAACGTAGGTGGTCTTGATACTGGTATCCTTGGCTGACGTCCCCTTACTGGTGGTTGACGTGCATCCCGCCAGTAACGTCAAACTCAGTAGGGTCATTAAAATCCTTTTTGGACCATGCATGGTGGTTCCCCCCTATGTAAATTATTAATTTAATTATATAAGAAGGAAAAAGTGGGGTAAAGCGCTTTTTTAGTTGTGATGAACAAACACTGACGTGATGAACCGTCGTGAGCGTGGTGATGATAATGTCAGTTTATTAAAAGTCAATTACACTGCTGGTTAAGCTCCCTTTAAAACTCCCGTCAACGGTTGTATAAATCTGATAAGATTGCGATAATAAGAACAATTAAACTATTGGGGGAATTAACTTTGAAGGCAGCGTTACAGAAAATGGGCGCGGTACTGAATAAACGGATGGGTATGATCAAAGCCCTATTCGTTTTTTCCGTCCTGTTGTTTGTGATCACGGAGGTCGGCAAAATTGCGAAGGAAGTTAGTGGGGAACAATTAGCTACCGCCCTCGCTTCGCAAAGTTGGTGGCACCTCCTCAGCATGGTCGTCATTGGGATCATTGCGGTTACGCCAATGTTGACGTACGACGTGATGATCACCAAATTTTTGCCCAATCACTATTCTCTCGGGTACATTTTTAAAGCCGGGTGGATTACGAATACGTTTACTAACATTGGGGGCTTCGGTGGGGTCTTAGGCGCCTCATTGCGAGCAAATTTTTATAATAAGTCGGCAACGAAGAAGCAAATTGTTTTTGCCATTTCGAAAATCGCGTTATTTTTAGTTTCTGGACTGTCAATTTACTGTATGATCTCGTTAGTTCTGGTCTACGGTTTTGGCATCGGGAACGTGTACGGTAGTTACTGGATCTGGTTAGTCGGTGGGGCGCTGTACTTCCCGGCCATCTTCATTTTTACCCGCGTTAACGACTCGGAATTTTTCGATGGGTTGACCATGGGCAACGTGGTCCGGTTGCTGAGTGGGTCATTTGGTGAGTGGACCGGGTGTGTCCTGTTTTTCTTACTGATTGGGAACTTTATGCACTTACCGATCGACTTTGCCGCCGTCGTACCGTTGTTTGTGATTGCCTCGGTTGTCGGGGAGGTTTCGATGGTCCCCGGAGGAATTGGGTCCTTTGACGTGTTCATGATCTTTGGACTGGGCGCGGTCGGAGTTTCGCGACCGGACGCGGTGGCGTGGCTCCTGTTTTACCGATTATTCTACTATATCATCCCGTTTGCGATTGGGTTGGCGTTGTTCGTACACGATACCGGTCACCGGTTTAACGAACATTTGGAAGGCATCCCCAAGGTTGCATTACAACGCTTCGCACAGATGGCGTTAACGGTCTTTTTGTACGCGTCGGGCTTCTTGATGTTACTGATGTCGACGGTGCCGAACTTTGCGTACAACAATAAACTGTTTCTGCAATTCTACCCGTACACTTTTTTCTTCATTAACCAGGCCAGCAGTATTGTGATGGCCTTTCTACTGATTGGGGTGGCCTTAGGAACCGCTGGGCGGGTCAAAAAGGCGTTTTGGCCGACCGTGGTCGTTTTACTCGTGGCCATTTTGAACACCATTCGCTGGTTGGTAGTTTACGACGCAATTTCAATGAAATTCATTATTTTCCTAGTGGTGATCCTGGCACTAGTTGTCCTGTCCAGGCGGGCCTATTACCGGGAACACTTGTCATTTTCGTGGGGACAAACGCTGTGGGTCGGTTGCGTGTACGTGATCACCTTTATTCTGTACACGATCGTTGGGGTCTATAACGCTCCCCAGATTCACCACCGCCACGCGGTTCCGGAGGCCCTGTTCTTCCCGTCGCAAAAGCTGTGGGTTTTCGGGGTCATTGGGCTGGTTTTAGCGGCCATGATTTTGATTTTAATGTACCGCTACTTTGCGGCCGGTCATAACGCTCGAATTGGTCAAACGATGGATGCTCAACGAGTCAAGCACGTCATTGACACGTATGGTGGCAATGAAATTTCACATTTGGCCTATTTAAATGATAAGCTAGCCTACTATTACCAAGTGGCTGGTGAGGACCAGTTGATCTTTTTATACCAAAAAAAGGCGGATAAACTGATCATTATGGGAGAACCGTTCGGCAACCAGGATCAACTCCAAGCCGGGTTGGAACAACTGATGGACGATGCCGATAGCGACGGCTGCTCACTGGTCTTTTACGAAATTAGTGAAAGCTTAACGATGCGCTTGCACGAAATGGGCTTTGACTTCATCAAAACGGGTGAGGAGGGCCACGTTAAGTTAGCTGATTTTAGCTTGGCTGGTAAACGCCTACGCGGTGAGCGGGCCTTGATGAATAAGTTTAAGCGGGATAACTACCAGTTTGAATTGTTACAACCACCGTTTACCGCGGAAACGATGCGCGAACTCAAAGCCGTTTCGGATAGTTGGCTCGCTGGGGAAACCGAAAAGGGCTTTTCCCTAGGATTCTTTGACGAAACGTACCTCAATCAGGCCCCAATTGCGGTCGTATACAGTCCCGAACACAAGATCGTGGCGTTTGCTAACATTATGCCCCAGGGGAATGACCAGGTGACGTCGATCGACTTAATGCGGTCGAGTGCGGACGCCCCGTCTGGGATCATGGATACAGTCTTTGTGCACCTGTTTGAACAGGCCCGTGATCAGGGTTTTGCAACCTTTAACATGGGAATGGCCCCGTTATCCGGGGTGGGGGTCTCGCGTTACAGTTTTATCCAGGAAAAAATTGCCCACTTGATTTACGAGTACGGGTATCAGCTGTATGGTTTTCAAGGCTTGCGGTCGTATAAGGAAAAATACGTGACCGAATGGGAACCGAAATACATTGCGTACCGCAAACGGAATTCACTGATCTTTACGATCCTGCAACTCTTACAAGTGGTTAACACGCGGGTCAATAAGCGCAGGGGTCACCACACGTTCCTAGTACCGAAGCGGCTACAAAATAATTCACGGCATTAATGCGGCCAGGGTGTGCCAAAAGTCGGTTAAGCGGAGCCCGCTGACTTTTAGCGCATAATTATTTGGAGATGAAAACGGGGCTGTGGCTTTTGTCACAGCCCCGTTTTTTGGCATTGTAACGTCCGTCGTGACGGGATGTAACGGGGGAGTTGCTCGACAAAGCGGGCGTAGGGTTGCATGCTGGAAGGGTGGAAAGGATTTGATCAGATGGATTTAGGAACGCAGTTAAAACGGGAGCGGGAGGCCCGGGGCTGGACGCAACAATCCCTGGCTGACCAATTGCACGTGACCCGGCAGACCGTTTCACGGTGGGAAAATGGGAGTACCTACCCCAATTTAGATACGCTAGTGGCGTTAAGTGACCACTTGGCAGTTTCACTAGACACGTTGCTGAAGGCAAAGCGGGTCACGGTAGCACCGGTCGTACAACAAATTAGCCGGGACGTCCGCTTAAAACGGCGTTATCAGCGGTGGTTGGTGGGCCTAATTTGCGTCATTCTATTAATTAGCGGGGGGCTGGGATTGTTGAGTTGGGGTCACCGCTACCAAAACAGCTTGGTTGACCGCTACAACCCGTTTTTAACCACTAAGCGGGGTTACGCCGTGTTACCTGCTAGCCAAACAACTCAGACGGTGGACGCCTTCGTGGCGGATGACCCGTTTGGTGCGGGGAGCTGGTTAAAACTAACGACGGGACAGCACGGCACCAAGTACCGCTGGGCGCTCGTTCAGCACCGGGGAGCGTCGGTTAGTGGGATTCGGTTAGTGACGCGCAAGCAAATTCCCGGCGTCATGCGTGAGCAGGCCGGCAACGTTTATTTAAAGTACCACTTCCGTCAGGACGGCCCCCGAGCGAGCTGGAAGTTCTGGGACTAACGCCAAGATTTTGTTTGAATTTAGTATCGTCAACTAAAATCAGCGGGTCACTCTTAATGAGTAGCCCGCTGATTTTAATTAAGCATGCGTGATCTGCAATTTAGTTCGTATATTTGGGTGGTAACACGTGTTTAAAGTTTTGGAACCCGGTGAAAATCTCGTCAAGGTCGTGACCGTCGATGAAGAGGTCCATGTTTGCGGTTGGAGCGAAGCCCATGGTCGTACTCTTTTTGAGCATGGCGACCAGGTCGTCGTAAAAACCGTCAACGTTGTAGAGCGCGATTGGTTTTTGGTGAATGTCCATCTGACTCCAGGATAACATTTGAAGGAATTCTTCAAAGGTCCCAAAGCCACCGGGTAAGACGATGAAAGCGTCCGCTAGGTGTAACATTTTTTCTTTACGTTCGGTCATCGTTTTAGTTTCGACAAAGGTGGTCACGTCTTTGAGGGCGAGTCCGCGTTCAACTAAGAAGTGCGGGATAATGCCGATGACCCGACCGTGGTTTGCGAGCGTTGCCGTGGCGACTTTCCCCATTAACCCGTGATCGCCGCCACCGTAAACTAATTGGTAATCGTTGTCGGCCAAGTACTTGCCGAGGGCGACCGTTTTAGCCGCAAACTTAGGGTCTAATCCGGAATTGGACCCGCAAAAAACACAAACGTTATGAATTGCCATGCCTGTTCCTCCAATAAAAAACTGTAATTAAAAATGCGGCCCACGCGTGGCGCCGCATTTTTTGACTAAAAGTTAATCGCGGTCCCGTTCGTCATCGGGTTCGCCAATGTCGTAATCGGTATCCTGCATTGCTTCAACTTGGCCCAGACGGTAACCATTTCCTACTTGTGAGAAGAAGTCGTGGTTGGAGGTCCCGGTTGAAATCCCGTTCATGACGACCGGGTTAACGTCTTCCGCGGTGTCCGGGAAGAGGGCGTCTTGGCCCAAGTTCATCAACGCCTTGTTCGCGTTGTAACGACTGAAGGTCAACACTTCGTCGGACCAGCCCACTTGGTCGTAAACTAAGTGGACGTAGTTTTCTTCGTTTTCGTAGAGCTTGTAGAGGAAGTCAAACATCCAGTCCTTAAATTCGGCCTGTTGTTTTTCACTACGTTCCTTAAAGCCTAACTGGAACTTGTAACCGATGTAGGTGCCGTGGACACTTTCGTCCCGTAAAATCAGCTTAATGATTTCGGCGACGTTTGGTAACTGGTTGTGACCCAAATAGTAGAGCGGGGTGTAGAACCCAGAATAGAACAGGAACGTTTCTAGGAACACGTTAGCCACCTTTTGCTTCAGGGGGTCTTCGTCAACGTTATCGTAGATCTTGTAGATCCACTGTGCCTTATTTTGCAGGTACTCTTCACTGTCGCTCCAGTCAAAAATTTCGTTAATTTCGTCCGGCGTGTTCAGCGTTTCAAAAATCGTTGAGTAACTTTTGGCGTGAACTGATTCCATGAATTGGATATTGTTTAAAACGGCCGTTTCGTGGGAAGTCAGCACGTGTCGCCGGAGCGATTGTAAACCATCCTGAGACTGTAAGGTGTCGAGCAAAGTTAGCCCGCCAAAAACGTGACCGACGACCCAACGGTGGTCATCGTCTAAGTTCCGCCAGTCGGCCATGTCGTTAGAAACCGGAATCCGGGTGTCTAGCCAGAATTGTTCAGTTAATTTTTCCCAAGTGCTTTTATCGATTGCGTCTGAAACCTGATCCCAGTTGATAGCTTTGTAGTTACCATTACTGAGCAATTTTTGGTAGTAAGCCAAGTCTGTTGCCATCGTTTGATATCCTCCTAATGATCTAAGGTACTGCAGTGCTAGATTACGCAGCTTTCACATTCGTTAACGCCGACTTCACCGTCATCATCCGTAAAGGTCCGGATGTAGTAGATCGACTTGATACCCTTACGGTAAGCGTAGTTGCGAAGAATGTTTAAGTCACGGGTCGTCATCTTGTTCGTCCGACCGTCTTTCCATTCGTATAAGCCAGCTGGAATCGTTGAACGCATGAAGAGGGTCAAACTCATGCCCTGATCAACGTGCTGTTGTGCGGCGGCGTAAACGTCAATGACTTTGCGCATGTCAGTATCATAAGCTGACTTATAGTAACCAATTGTATCATTAGATAGGTACGGAGCGGGATAATAAATCTTACCAATTTTCTTTTCTTGGCGTTCTTCCACCCGATTAATGATTGGATGGAGGCTGGCCGTCGTGTCGTTGATGTACGAAATAGACCCGTTCGGTGCTACGGCCATGCGGTTTTGGTGGTATAAGCCGTCACGCATAACGGCCGTCTTTAACGCTTCCCAGTCGGCCTTGGTTGGAATAAAGATTCCCTTAAATAATGCGGCCGTTTTAGCGTACTTCGGTTGCCAGTCATTATTAATGTATTTATCAAAGTAGGAACCGTCGGCGTACTTCGATTTGTCGAAGTTAACGAAGGTTTCGTGGCGTTCGCGGGCGATCTCGTTGGAAGCCTTCAGTGTCCAATAGTTTAAAAGCAAGAAGTAGATGTTCGTGAAATCAACCGATTCTTTGCTGCCGTATTCCATCTGGTTCTTAGCGAAGAAGGCGTGTAAGCCCATGGCTCCTAAGCCGATCGTGTGCGCCTGGTGGTTCCCCTTTTGAATGGAAGGGACGACGTCAACGTTCGAATGGTCCGTGACGAAGGTCAGCGCGCGAACCATGGCTTCAACGGAATGCCCAAAGTCGGGGGAGGCCATTAAGTTAACGATGTTGGTGGACCCCAAGTTACAACTAATATCGGTACCCAGCTTTTCGTATTCCTGTTGGTCGTTGATCAGGGACGGTGTTTGGACCTGCATGACTTCGGAACAGAGGTTGCTCATCACGATTTTACCGTCAATTGGGTTATCGCGGTTCGCCGTATCGATGTTAACGACGTACGGGTAACCGGATTCCTGTTGCAACTTACTGATTTCGTTTTCGAGGTCGCGGGCCTTGATCTTGGTTTTCTTGATGTTCGGGTTCTTGACCATGTTGTCGTATTCCTTGGTAATGTCAACGTAGGAAAACGGTTTGCCGTACTCGCGCTCCACGCCGTAAGGACTGAAGAGGTACATGTCGGCGTCTTCCTTGATTAATTCGTAGAACTTGTCCGGAACGGTGACGCCAAGGGACAACGTTTTTAAGCGGATCTTTTCGTCGGCGTTTTCCTTCTTAGCGGAAAGAAAGGCGATGATGTCGGGATGAAAGACGCTGAGATAAACGACCCCGGCACCTTGACGTTGGCCCAGTTGATTCGAGTAGGAAAAGCTGTCTTCCAATAGTTTCATGACTGGGACAACGCCGCTGGCCGCACCATCAATGTGCTTGATGGGATCACCTGCACCCCGCAAGTTGCTGAGGTTGATCCCGACCCCGCCGCCGATTCGGGATAATTGTAAGGCGGAGTTGATCGTCCGGCCAATCGAGTTCATGTCGTCGGTTGATTGGATCAAGAAACAGGAAATTAATTCACCACGGCGGGCCCGGCCGGCGTTTAAGAAACTAGGCGTTGCGGGTTGGTAACGTTGATGAATGATTTCGTTAGCGAGGTCCATGGCGAGGGTTTCGTTGCCGTCCGCGAAGTAGAGGGCGTTCATGGCTACCCGGTCAATGAAGTTTTCCAAGTAGTAATCACCGTCGTCTGTCTTTAACGCGTACTGGGCGTAAAACTTATACGCGGCCATGAACGTCTTAAAATGAAAGTTCTGCGCCTTCAAGTAGTCGTAGAGTTTTTCAATGAAGCTAAAGTCGTACTTGTTAACGGCGTCCATTTCTAAGTAATTATGGCTTTCGAGGTAATCGAAGCGGTCTTTTAAGCTCGCAAACTGTTTGGTGTTGGGTTTGACGTTTTGTTCCAAAAACGCGGCCAGGGCGTCCTGATCCTTGTTTAACGGAATCTGATTATTAACGGGGATGTTGATTTCATTATTTAAGTCGTAATACGTAACGTCCTTTAAATCTTTTAAGCTCATAAGGAATCCTCTTTCTATTCAGTGTGAGTGGAGACGGGTCAAAGTGGACGACCCACAATCAGTATGGCTATTGATTGTGGGTCGTTATAAAAAGTTATCCTTTAACCGGCTATGTAACCACGCAAAAAAGCGCGGTAAGTTAAACAGCTAATTGTTTTAAAGCGTCTGGACGGAAGCCGGCAATGCTGTCTTCACCGGTAATTTCGACCACTGGAACCGCGTGAAAGCCTTGATCCTTCAAGTAGTCCACGTATTCCGGATTAGTATTGATGTTCTTTTCTTCAAAGGCCACGTTGTGCGCCGTGAGGAACTTTTTGGTCATTTTGCATTGCATGCAGTTGTTTTTAGTAAAAACCGTTACTTTTTTCATTGTTATCACCCTTAATTCGTTTTCTCGATAAACACAGTATACAACATGTGGGGGAAAAAACAATCAAAAAACACAACATCTGGGGGGCTTGAGATGAGCTCAAACTACAAGATGTTGTGTTAATGACGGCCTTTAACCATTGTTAAAAAACTTTTTTTATTTTATTGTTGTTCCTTCTGAGAATCAGTTATCATAGATATAGATTAAAAATCAGAGGAAAATATTTATGACTAACTATTATTATACACACAATCCCGAAGTTGTGCATGACGAAAAACAATGGAATTTTGAAATTTTTAACCACCCGTTTAAATTTACAACCGACAACGGGGTGTTCTCTAAGCGGACCGTGGACTACGGTTCCCGCACGCTGTTAGCGGCCTTTGATCCTAGTGCCTTACCGGCTGGCGCGATTCTTGATCTGGGGACCGGGTACGGCCCAATCGGGATGGCGTTAGCTTACCAGTCGCCCGAACGGACGGTTGACATGGTGGACGTCAACGAACTGGCACTGAGCCTGGCCCGAAAAAACACGGCGTTAAATCAAATCACTAACGTTAACATTTTTACGTCCGACGTTTATGAACAGGTAACGAAGACCAACTACGCGGCCATTGTAACCAACCCGCCCGTACGTGCTGGAAAGCACGTGGTAGACGCGATGCTCACGGGAGCGTTACCACGCCTAGTCGTTGGCGGCACACTGACGGTCGTTCTGCAAAAAAAACAGGGGGCCCCGTCGGCTAAAAAGTTGATGCAGACGACCTTTGGTAATTGCCAAATTATTAAGAAGGATAAGGGGTACTATATTTTACAAAGTGTAAAGGAGGGTTAACGGTGAGTGAAAAAACGGCGGAAGACTGGATGCAGGAAGCCCTTCACGAAGCGCGGATGGCGTACTTGATCGGGGAAGTTCCGATTGGGGCGGTCATCGTGCACGACGGCGAGATTATCGGCCGGGGTCATAATTTACGGGAACATGGTCAGGATGCGACGATGCACGCGGAGATCATTGCGATTCAGGAAGCTTGTGAGTACTTGCGCAGTTGGCGCTTGGAAGACTGCCAACTTTACGTCACGTTGGAACCGTGCCTGATGTGCAGTGGCGCCATCATTAACGCGCGCATTCCGGAGATGTTTTACGGCGCGCGGGACCCCAAGGCCGGGGCCGTCCGGAGTTTATACCAAGTGATGGACGATACCCGCTTAAATCACCAGGTCACGGTACACGAACGGGTCTTGGCCCGGCCAGCTGGCGAAATGCTAGAAAACTTCTTTCGCAGTATTCGTAAACGGAAGAAGGCCGAGAAGAAAGCCCGCAAAGCCGCGGCCGAAAAAAATTAAACCGATGGCTGGTAATCTCCCTTTAAATCATGTATTATAGTATTTGCCGTAAGGCCTTAAGGCAAGGGTGGATTTACGAATCGTGTCAGGTCCGGAAGGAAGCAGCACTAAGTTTGCTTCATCTTGTGCCTTAAGTTTTTATGAAATGTAACAGCTCTTAGCCATTCGGTTGAGAGCTTTTTATTTAAAATCAAACGAACCAAACAACGTGCAGCCAGTGGGCTAGTGAGAAAGGAAGATTCGCATGTATCGGGCATTATACCGGGTTTGGCGCCCCCAACGCTTTGATGAGATCGTTGGTCAACAAATGATTACCCAAACGTTAAAAAATGCCATCATGACCCACCAAACGAGTCATGCGTATTTGTTTACTGGGCCGCGGGGGACGGGGAAAACGTCCGCTGCTAAAATTTTTGCCAAGGCCATTAACTGTCACCACCTCGTGGACGGGGAACCCTGCAACGAGTGTGACACTTGTAAGGCCATTACAAACGGCCAGCTCAACGACGTCATCGAAATTGACGCGGCTTCCAATAACGGGGTCGAAGAAATTCGGGACATCCGGGACAAGGCCAAGTACGCGCCGACCGAGGCCGACTACAAAGTCTACATTATTGATGAAGTCCACATGTTATCGACCGGGGCCTTTAACGCTTTACTAAAAACGCTGGAAGAACCACCGGCTAACGTGATCTTCATTTTAGCCACGACCGAACCACATAAAATTCCGTTGACCATCATTTCGCGAACTCAGCGGTTTGATTTCCGCCGGATCACGGCCAAGGATAGTTACGACCGGATGGTGTACATTTTGAACCAGAAGGACGTTACCTACGACGAAAAGGCACTGCGGGTGATTGCCCAGGCCGCGGAAGGCGGGATGCGGGACGCTCTCAGTATTTTGGATCAGGTGATCTCGTTTGGTGATAATACCGTTACGCTTGACGACGCTTTAATGGTGACCGGGAGCGTAACCAAAAAACTAATTGCCGATTACGTTGAGGAAGTTACGAACCACGTCACTAAGCCGGCCCTTGAAACGATGCGGGAAATCTTACAAGAAGGTAAAGATGCTAACCGATTTATCGAAGATTTGATTAGTTACATGCGCGACGTGTTACTCTATCAGCAGGCCCCGGAAATGGTCGACAGCGTGGCGATGGGGGAAGACGACAAACGGTTTGAAGACTTCGCTAAGGGAATCGACGCCGAAGTGTTGTATCAAATGATCAAAACGTTGAACGATATTCAGCAGCAGATGCGCTTTACGACTCACCCGGACGTTTATTTGGAAGTACTGACGGTCAAGTTAGCCCAGTTAGACGGGCAGTCGGCGCAACCAGCCGCTACGGCCGCCGTTAACCCCGGCGACCCGACCGTACAGAAGCTGGCGAGTCAGGTTGAACAGCTCCAAAGTGAACTTAAGACCCTTAAGAGTCAGGGCGGCGCGCCCAAGGCCAACCGGGTCAAACAAACACCGAAGAATGGTCCCGCCGTGCGCAAAGTTAACGTGAGCCAGATCTACCCGATTTTGGATAGCGCGAAAAAGAACGACTTACTGAAGATTCGCGACGTCTGGGGCGATTTGATGAACATTCTCAGTGTGACGCAGCGGGCCCTAATGCACGTGGCCCAACCAGTTGCGGCGAGTGACGACGGTCTGGTCGTCGCGTTTGACTACGCCTTTATTTACCAAAAGGCGACCGATGACCAAACCTTGATCGACGCCCTCAGTAACGGCTTAGACCGGTTAATGGGACAGTCACCAAAGATTGTTTGCGTTCCGAAGGACCAGTGGCCCCAGATTCGTAAGGACTACTTGGCTACCCACCAACCCGGTGGTCAGGCCGCAAAGCCGGCCCCCAAAGCCGAACCGGTCGTGGACCAGGCTAAGCACATGTTCGGCGACTTAGTTGAAGTTAAGCCGGACTAAGAAAGTCACGTGCTGGGTAACAAAAACTTCAAAGGTTTCCGTTAAAATAACGATAATAATTGATAACAACTAATTTTGATCCTGAAAGGAACTGATACTTATGATGCGTGGTATGGGTAATATGCAAAACATGATGAAACAAATGAAGAAGATGCAGGCACAAATGTCCGCCGAACAGGAAGCTTTAAACGAACAGACTTTTGAAGGCACGGCTCCCGACGACATGGTCAAAGTGACCTTTACCGGTGACAAGAAGATGCAGGATATCACCATTAACCCCGATGCCGTGGATCCCGACGACGTGGACATGTTACAAGACTTAGTGTTAGCTGCCGTTAACGACGCTTTGGGGAAGGTCGACGCTCAGACCCAGAGCACGATGGGCAAGTACACCAAGGGATTAAAGTAAAACATTAGAGTGAGGTAATTGCATGCAGTATCCAGAACCAATTGCTAAGTTGATCGATAGTTACATGAAGCTGCCCGGCATTGGTGGTAAGACTGCGACCCGCTTAGCATTTTATACGATCGACATGGATGGTGACGACGTGACTGAATTTGCCAAGTCACTGGTCGCGGCTAAACGGGACCTGCACTTTTGCAGCATTTGCGGGAACATTACCGAGGACGATCCCTGCGTGGTTTGTCGCGATAAGTCCCGTGATCAAAGTACCGTACTGGTCGTTGAAGAAGCCAAGGACGTTATGGCCATGGAAAAGATCAAGGAATACAACGGCTTGTATCACGTGTTACACGGGGTCCTCTCACCGGTAGACGGCAAGGGCCCTGAAGACATCAACATTGCCAGCTTGTTAAAACGGCTGCAACAAAACGATGCCATTAAGGAAGTCATCATTGCGACGAACGCCACGCCGGAAGGGGAAGCGACTGCCATGTATATTTCACGGCTAGTTAAACCGGCGGGCATCAAGGTCACCCGTTTAGCCCACGGATTATCGGTTGGTAGTGATATCCAGTATGCCGATGAAATGACGCTGTTTAAAGCGGTTGAGGGACGTCAAGAGATGTAATTGGGGGCATAAGAGATGTTTAGAAGAAGCAAGAAGATCAAACAACCCAAGGAAGTTTTTGACCAGCAGTTATTAAATACCTTAAACACGGCCAAGGTTGATTGGGACCGCGCTAAGGAAAATGAACAGGCGATTTACGACAATAATACTAGTGAACTGGTGACCCAAACGGCGCTCGCCCGGGCTAAGTATTTATACTTGTACCGTGAAGCGCGCCGGCGGCAGGTTCACGGGCAGACGATCCAGCGGTCGGTTATTGATAATTAAGCCTAAAAAGTTCGGGACAACGTTCCCGAACTTTTTTAATACTAGTAAAAACACAATTGGTAGTGGTTAATGGAAAAAATCACCACTCAAAATACCCTCGCTAGTGGTGAGCGGGTTAGACATGGCTTCCATAATCAAGTACAATTATCACATATACGTAAATTAGAGAATCTAGATGGGATGGGGAACGTTGACAGGAAAATTAGTTACTTTTGAAGGCCCGGATGGAGCCGGTAAAACGTCAGCTTTGAACGCCATCGTGGCTGACTTACAGCCGCGGTTGGGGGATCGGTTAGTGGTGACGCGTGAACCCGGTGGTAACCACATCTCAGAAGCCATTCGCGCGATTATTTTGGACCGTAAGAACACGATGATGGACGATCGTACCGAAGCGTTATTGTACGCGGCGGCTCGGCGGCAACACATTGTGCAAGAAATTTTACCCGCATTACAAAATGACCAGTTAGTTTTATGCGACCGTTACATCGATAGTTCAATTGCGTACCAGGGGGCTGGTCGTGGTATTGGTGAGCAGGCCGTTTATGATATGAATCAGTTTGCGACCAAGGGGCTGACCCCCGACTTGACGTTATACTTTGACGTTGACGCGGCCGTGGGCTTGCAACGAATTCAGACCCACCGACAAAATGAAATTAACCGCTTAGACGTGGAAGCCCTGAGCTTTCACCATAAGGTCCAGGCGGCCTACTTACGGCTTTTAGCCGATCACCCGGCGCGTATTAAGCGGGTCGATGCCAGTCAGCCGTTGGAACGGGTCGTTCAACAAGCCTTACAAATTATGACGGCCCAGCTACCGGCATATTTAGGAACGGAAGGGAAGTCGAAATAATGAAACTAATTATTGCCATTGTGCAGGATAAGGATAGTAACCGGCTGAGTAGCCAGTTTATCGAAGCTAACGTCCGGGCAACCAAACTTTCAACCACCGGGGGCTTCCTGCGTTCCGGTAACACGACGTTTATGATTGGAATCGACGATGACCGGGTCAACGAAGTCCTAGAAATGATTAAAAAGACCAGCCACGCCCGTGAGCAGTTTATGACGCCCCCCGTTAACTTGGACGTAACGATGGACGGAGCCGCGGCGTACCCGGTCGAGGTGCAAGTGGGCGGCGCGACCGTCTTCGTCTTACCAATCGAACAGTTCCATCAATTTTAAAGACTAAGGGTGGTTTAAATGGCAACGACTGATTCGTTAGCCGCAACGTTGGCTGCCAAACAACCACGGTTACTAGCGGCGTTTCAACACATCATTAAACAAAATCATTTGGCTCACGCCTACCTGTTTGCGGGCATGGAGGGGGCCGGACAACCGGAACTCGCCCGGTGGATCGCCCAGCGGCTGTTCTGTTTACACGTCGTTGACGACCAACCGGACGGCACCTGTGAAGAATGCCTGCGGATTGCCAACGGTTCACACCCGGACATCGTCACGGTGGCTCCGGACGGACAAAGCATCAAGGTTGATCAGGTCCGCTACTTAAAGTCCGAATTCTCCAAGAGTGCCGTTGAAGGTAACCGGAAACTCTTCATTATCGAGGACGCTGAAAAGATGACCGCGTCGGCCGCCAACAGCTTATTGAAGTTTATCGAGGAACCCAGCGGCAACGTGACGGCGTTCTTACTAACGACCAATAAGCAGTTGATTTTACCGACCATCATTTCACGGACCCAGGTGATCGAATTTCCACCGCTAAACGCCCAGGCCCTCCAACAAACGTTTGAGGCGGCCGGAATCACCCCCCCAATGGCTCAGATGTTACGGGGATTGACTAACAGTGTGACCCAGGCCCAGGCGTTATTGGAAGAGGACTGGTTACCGCAAGCGGCTCAGGCCCTGTGGCGGTGGTTTGATCAAGTCGTAAAGGGCGAGCCCCGTAGTTTTGTGGCGGTTCAAGTCAATTTGGTGGGCTTGGCGAAGGATGCGAGTCATCAATCGGTCATGCTGGACCTGATTGCGGCACTTTTTCAAGACTTATTACAATTACATTTTCAAGTTGACGAGCAGCAGGAATTAACGTTTGGTCAGTATGCCAGCGAATTGACGGCGTTGACCGATCAGTTGGGCTCCCGGCAGTTAGTTGAAGCGACCGAGTTAGCTTTGACGGCTAAACGGCAGCTCGCCAGCAACATTAGCTTTCAAAACGTATTAGAGGGCCTAACCTTGAAGCTATGGCCCATTTTTCAGACAAACGCTTAAATAAAGGAAAACGAGGGTGAGCGCGTGGATAAGCGTGATTTATACGATAGTTTTGGCGATATGGAACAACAGATGCAACAAATGCTAGACAAGATGGCTAAGTTACGCGCCGATATGACGACCGTGTTGGAAAAAAATGCGGAATTGGTCATTGAGAACGAACATTTACGGGAGCACATGGTAGAAATTGAAAACGAACTGCCGAAGAAACCCGCGGGCACGACCACGCTTTCGAAATCCCGGCAAAACTTAGAAAAGCTGTACGACGAAGGCTTTCACGTCTGCAACCAATTTTACGGTAAGCGGCGTGACGATGATGAATCCTGTGTCTTTTGCCTAGAAGTTATTTACGGCGAACGGGAACGGGCTTAGTACGCAGAGGAGGAAGGAACGGTTGGAAACGCAACAGAGCTTTGCTGATCACGGGGGCGTTGGGACGCTGTACTTGGTGCCCACCCCGATTGGTAATTTACAGGACATGACTTACCGGGCGGTCGCAACCCTTAAAACGGTCGATTTAATCGCAGCGGAAGATACCCGCAACACGCAAAAGTTGCTAAATCATTTTGAAATCACGACTAAGCAGATCAGTTTCCACGAACACAATACCCAGGAACGGATTCCGCAACTGGTTGCCAAGTTGGAAGACGGCGTTAATCTAGCGCAAGTTAGTGACGCCGGGATGCCGTCGATTAGTGACCCGGGTAAGGAACTGGTGGCGGCCTGCGTCGCGAGTCAGATTCCGGTGGTTCCGTTACCGGGAGCTAACGCGGGGTTAACGGCGTTGATTGCTTCGGGATTAGTCCCCCAACCGTTTTACTTTTACGGCTTTTTACCCCGTAAGAAACACGAACAAAAAGACGTCCTAGCCACCTTAGCTAAACGCCACGAAACGGTGATCCTTTACGAATCCCCGTTCCGGGTGGCGAAGACCCTGAGTACCTTAGCAACGGTTTGTGAGGGGAGCCGCCAAATTGTGGCTTGCCGGGAACTGACCAAGCGCTACGAAGAGTTTGCCCGTGGAACGTTGGATGAGATGGTGGCCTGGTCACAGGACCACCAGCTAAAGGGTGAGTTCGTACTGTTGATCAGTGCTAACCCTGACACGAGTGAACCGGCCCAAACGGACGAACTAGCTCAGCTGCCAATTAAGGCCCAGGTAGAAGCGCTGATTGCGGCGGGGGATAAGCCCAACGCCGCAATTAAGGCGATTGCTAAGCGCCGGGAGCTTTCCCGGCAAGCAGTTTACAATGAATTTCACGGTTTAAAAATGAATGGTGAGGAGAATTAAAATGGCCAATTTAGGCGCAGCAGCCAGCGTATATAGCGAAGAACACCGCATCACGTACTATGAATGTGACCGCACGGGACGGGCGACCTTGGCCACGTTGATCGACATTGCCGTTTTGGCATCGGAAGATCAGAGTGACGCGTTGGGGTTAACGACCGACTTTGTCCAGAGTCACGGGGTGGGCTGGGTCGTCACCCAGTACGCCATTGACATTACCCGGATGCCGCGTCAAGACGAAGTGGTCACGATTGCCGTCCGTGGAACGGCCTACAACCCGTACTTTGCGTTTCGGGAATTTTGGATTCGCGATGCTCAGGGTAACCAGTTGGCTTACATCACGAGTATTTGGGTGACGATGAGCCAGACGACCCGGCGCATTGTTAAAATTTTACCCGAGCTGGTCGAGCCGTACCATTCGGAACAGGTCAAACGGATTCCGCGGTTACCCCGACCAATTAGTTTTGAGGAAACTGCAACGACTATCAGCAAGCCGTACCAGGTGCGCTTCTTTGACATTGACCCGAACCGGCACGTGAACAACGCGCACTACTTTGACTGGTTACTGGATACGTTGCCGGCAGAGTTTTTGTTACAGCACGATTTATTACACGTTGACGTCCGTTACGAGAACGAAGTCCAGTACGGGCACACGGTTGATGCCAAGGTCAATATTTTACCCGCCGAGCAAGCTGACCAAGTTAAAACCAGTCATTTGATTCAGGTTGGCGATGAAAAGTGCTGTGAAGTGACCATTTTAT
The DNA here is from genome assembly GCF_003885105.1 of Lactiplantibacillus garii. Lineage (GTDB taxonomy): Bacteria > Bacillota > Bacilli > Lactobacillales > Lactobacillaceae > Lactiplantibacillus > Lactiplantibacillus garii. The sequence continues at coordinate 76,167 of NZ_QWZQ01000001.1, read as the reverse complement.
GGCAAACGCTAGCGGAACCCATTAAATAAGCAGTTAAAACGCAGTCGTCATTCGTGACGACTTTTTTGTTTGTTCAAATAAACTGGCTTACCGAACGGGCAATTTTTAAAGCCGCAGGGGCCCTGAATATGCTATGATTAAAGCAACTATGTAGGGGAGGTACACTATGTCAATTCTTGTTTTAGGGGGAGCCGGTTACATCGGTTCTCACATGGTCGATCGTTTAGTTGCTAACGATTATTCCGTCGTGGTTGTGGATAATTTGGTAACTGGACACCGGGCAGCCGTTAACGCCGCTGCGAAGTTCTACGAAGGCGACGTCCGGGACGCGACCTTTTTAAACCACGTTTTTGATGAAGAACCGATCGAAGCCGTTGTACACTTTGCAGCGTTCTCCGTCGTTCCCGAATCAATGGCTAAGCCACTGAAGTATTTTGATAACAATACTGGTGGTATGATTACGTTACTTGAAACCATGCGGGCTCACGATGTGAAACGGATCGTCTTCTCATCAACCGCCGCAACGTACGGGACACCGGAACGGATTCCAATTAAGGAAACTGATCCGCAAGAACCAATTAACCCTTACGGCGCAAGTAAGCTGATGATGGAACAAATTATGCACTGGTCCGACGTGGCGTACGGCATCAAGTTCGTTGCTTTACGGTACTTCAACGTTGCCGGTGCTAAGCCGGACGGGAGTATTGGTGAAGACCACGGCCCTGAAACCCACTTAGTGCCAATTATTTTGCAAGTGGCTCAAGGCAAACGGGACGAACTGAAGATCTTCGGTGACGACTACAACACGCCGGATGGGACCAATGTCCGGGATTACGTGCACGTTTTAGACTTAGCCGACGCGCATATCTTAGCGTTGAAGTACTTAGCTGCTGGTAACGACAGTAATGCCTTTAACCTGGGTTCTTCGACCGGTTTCTCTAACAAACAAATGTTAGCGGCCGCCCGTGAAGTCACTGGGCAACCAATTCCTGCCCAAGTCGCACCACGGCGCCCTGGTGATCCGGATTCACTGGTTGCGGCTAGTGATAAGGCCCGTAAAGTCTTAGGCTGGAAGCCAAACTACGATGACGTTAACGAAATTATTAAAACCGCTTGGGCGTGGACGCAGAAACACCCTAACGGTTACGACGATCGTCACTAACCTTGAACAGTCAAAAGAAGCTCCGGGATACACACGCTTACGTGTATCCCGGAGCTTCTTTGCTCGTTGAACTACTGGTTTAATTGTTGGTAATCACTAACAATGGCGAGTAGTCGTTTGATATCGGTGGTGTCAACGTCACCAATGGTACCAATCCGGAAACTAGGAATAGTTGAGACTTTACCAGGATAGATGACAAAGCCCCGTTCCTTAATGAATTGGTAAAAATCAGCGAAATCAAAGTGGTGCGTTGGGTATTTAAACGACGTAATGATGGGGCCCTGAACGGCCGGATCGATTACGAGGTCAAATCCGAGGGCTTGCATACCGTGACTAAGCAGCTCTTGGTTAGCGCTGTAACGCCGGTAGCGTGGTAGTACGCCGCCTTCCGCTTGCAGTTCAACTAAAGCTTGCGCAAAGGCGTGAACGACGTGGGTTGGTGACGTAAAGCGCCACTTACCAGGTTGCTTAGTCATCGCGCGCCACTGCGCGTAAAGGTCTAAGCACAGTGAACGGGCGTTATCGGCCGTTTGGGCGAGGGTCGTTTGCTTCGCAATGATGTAGGCAAAGCCGGGGACGCCTTGGACACACTTGTTAGCACTACTAATGATGTAGTCACAGTCCAGTTCGTCAACGTTGATCGGGACGCCCCCCATGCTGGACATGGCATCGATGATGGTCACAATACCGCGTGCGTGCATCATGGGCATCAGTTGCTCGATAGGATTGAGAATCCCGGTCGTGGTCTCACTATGAATGGTAGCGAAGTGGGTGACCTCGGGATGTTCAGCAAGCGCTGCTTCGACCTGGACCGGATCAACGGCTTCGTCCTCGTTAAAGACCACGTCGACGTGGTGAATCCCATAGTAGTCCGCAATTTCACTGATCCGGCGGCCGTACGCTCCGTTGATGGCAACCATTAAAACGGCGCCTTCACGGGGAATGGCGGTCCCAATCGTAGCTTCAACTCCGTAGCTGCCACTACCTTGCATGAGGACGGTCGTGTAAACGTCGGGATTAGCCTGAGCAAGCGCTAAGATTTGTTGGCGAATGGTTTCCGTAACGTGCCGGTAATCACTATCCCAGGTACAGTAGTCAATTTGCATGGCTTCTTTAACCGTGGGCGTGGTACTTAGTGGGCCGGGTGTTAATAATAAGTAAGGTTGTTTCATTGTTTTTCCTCCGAACTACTGATCCGTAACGGGTTGGTTAATACTGTCAATCAGGGCCGGTAACTCGGCCATTGATTGCAGAATGTAATCCGCGCCAACTTTTTCGTATTCACCAGCGACCTGAGCCCGTAAAGCGGCTTGTTCGGCGGCTGAAAGGGCGTCAAATTCAGCTTGTGAACGGCCCATTAAGTTACTCCCGTCGACGATTCCAACGCTGATGGCGTCCGCGTTTTGACCCTCGAGGATATCGTTGATTGAATCACCGACTTTCATCACGCTGTTAGCGGCGGTGATTTCTAACTTATCACTGGCCAATTCCAGCATGGCGGGCGCCGGTCGACCGATACCGTTGGTTTGCTCTGAGGTGATGTTAACGGTCGGCCGGTAGCCCTGTTTTGCGGCAATCGGTAAAACTAAGGCTAACATTTCGGCATCGTAACCGGTTGTGGTGCCGTACGCGATGTGGTGTTCATTAAGGTAACTGATCACTTGATCCATACCCGGCTTTAACTGGGCAAAGTCCGTTAGGGAAGCCAAGAGAATGGACTTAAAATCGTGGTAAATGCGGTCACAATCATCGTTTGAAGGTAAAACTTGGAAACGGGCTTGCCAATCGTTTTGAACGGCGGGTAAGCTAATGATTTTGTGGATGTGGGTGTATTTGTCAAGCCCCATATCCTGGCGAATTTCAGCTTCGGTAATGGTAATGCCGACGTTTGCGAACGCTTTTTGGAAAGCGACGATGGGGGCCCGGCTACCATAGTCAATGGTCGTACCGGCCCAATCAAAAATAACTGCTTGAATAGTCATGTGAAAACTCCTTTGAATACGATAGATTAGTTATGCTTTAAATAGTGGCCCCGTAGTTTCATGGAAACCAATTCGAGGACGATGGCAACGGCTAAGAGTAAGTAGACAATTAAACCAACTTCGTGGAAGTTAAAGTAGAAACTACCCGCCATGAAGAGGAAGTAGCCAATGTCGTCCGCGCCGGCAGCGGCCCCAACGGCCACCGCGTTGGCAAAGTTGATTTCAAAACGAATGAAGGTCCAACTGAGCAGTGCGGGAACGATTGATGGCAGGATGGCTTGAAAAACAATTGGCCAAAAACCAACGCCGCTAGCTTTTAAAGCTTCAATCGTATCTTGAGAGGTTTCTTCAATACTTTCCGAGTACGCTTTAACGAGGTAGGCCACACTGTGGAAGGTCAAACCAACCACGGCGGCACTGGCCCCCAAACCCATAACGACGGAATAAATCAGAACCCACAGAATGGTCGGAATAGCGCGAATGAAGGCCATAACCGCTTTGATGGTAGTGGCTAACCAGCTAGGTGCTAAGTTGCGGGCGGCGCCCACGGCAATGAAGAAGGCGATGACCGCTCCGAGCAGGGTGGTCAGCATGGCCAAAGAAACGCTCGTAACGAGTGCGCGTAACAATTGCCCAAAGGTATCCTGACCAACTCCGGGATGTAAGAACATGGCGTTCAGGTTGACCCCGAGACTTTTAAAAGCGTCCGCAAACACTAAATTCCCGTTATTTAACGTTGCGAGGGAGTAAATAGTGATGATTGCCAGACCCGCGAGGACCCCGCGTAAAATTTTGCGGGGGCGGGTGACTAAGGAAACGTGCTTAGTCTGGGGTGCGACTGGCTGAATTGTTTTCGGTTTAGGTTGACTATTTTCAATCATGCAATGGCCCTCCGTATTTGAGTGGACGTTAACTCTAATAAAATAACCAAGATGGCAATTAACAAGACGATCAGACCGGCGGCGTCATAGCGGAAGCTCTTGAAATAGTAGTCGAAGAGAAACCCGACACCGGTCCCGGTTAACAGCCCAACAAGGGTGGCGTCCCGTAAATTGTTTTCAATCATATACAGGACCCAACTGGTCAACGTACTGGCAGCTTCGGGCAACACGCCGCAGAAAACGCATTGAAAATAGTTAGCACCGACGGCTTGTAAAGCTTGTAACTTTTCGGCGTCGAGGTCTTCAATGGTTTCCGTGAAAGCCCGGGTGAGGTAGCCTAAGGTCATAAAGAACAAGGCTAAGAACCCGGTGAAGTCACTTTGTTTGAAAGAAAACAGGAGAATCATTGCCCACGCGACCACCGGAATATTCCGGAGTAGTGAGGCCCCAAACCGGATCACAATCCGGAAGACGGGACTAGGGGTCGTCGTCTTAGCACCCAGAATGGCAAAGATGAGGGCAAACAGACTCGCAACGATGGTGGAAGAAATTGAAACGAGCAAGGTCCGCCATAACTGATAAAGAATGGGTCCTAAGTAAGAAATCGAACGTTCCGTGGGAATAAAGTTGTGGAACAACCAAATTAAACCTGCCGGAATTTTAGCAATCGAGGTCCAAGTTTGAAAGTTTACGAGGGCCATCGAAGTGACGTAAATTCCAATCAAAATGATTAAAACGACTGATAAACGTAACCGCCGTTGACGGAAAAATTGTTGGGGTGATTGGAAACTAGTTTTCATTTGCACTCACCACCGTTTTAGCGTCGTCAGTTTGGCGATAAATCTTTTGTAAAACGTCGTCATCAACTGTTTTGGTTGCCCCTTCAAAGACGATGGCGCCACTGTTGATGCCAACAACGTGGTCGGCGTATTCCATCGCAATGTCAACTTGATGAAGGTTGATAAGAATAATCAGTTGTTTGTCTTTCGCGAGTCGGCGTAAAATATCCATGACGATTTTAGTGGACTTAGGGTCTAAGGACGCAATTGGTTCATCACATAAAATCATTTTGGGATGTTGCATCAGGGCACGGGCAATGCCGACCCGTTGCTGTTGACCACCACTAAGTTGATCACACCGTTGGTAGGCGTATTCTTTTAAGCCCACTTCGTCTAGAAGTTCAAGGGCTTCAGTCTTTTCTTCGTTACTGTAAAGACCCAGCATACCCGCTACCGTGGACTTGGCTCCCAACCGCCCGTGCAAGACGTTTTCTAAAGCGGTGAGGGGGCTGATCAAATTATAGTTTTGAAAGATCATCCCAATGTGGTGACGAATTTTGCGTAAGCCGGCTTTATTAGCCTGGCGAATATCCTGTCCATCTAATAAAATTTGCCCACTATCATCGCGAATTAACTGATTAATACTCCGCAGAATCGTTGTTTTCCCAGCACCTGAAGGCCCAATGATGGCCGTCACTTCTCCGGGTTGTGCGGTGAAGTTGACGTTTTTGAGCGAGTGCTTATTTGAACCGTAAGTTTTATCTAGTTGAATGACCTTGAGCATAGCAGTTCCTTTCCTGAATACCTAAATGGAGATCGGTTTAATAACCAACTAACTTATGAGTTGGGGCGTACCATTTATCCGTAACCTTAACTAATTTGGTCTTGTTCGTCTTCTTAGGGAACATCATTGGTGTTTTGGCACCTGGTTTTGAGAAGATTTTTTCGTTATCAGCAAATGATTGTGACGTAAATTCTTTAGCAATCTTTTCTTGATCATCCTTAGTCAAAGCTTTCGTGTTGTAGACCCACGGACCTTGTTGAACAGGCATCATCGCAATGTTAACAACGGATTTGCCCTTTAAGCTGCTAAACGGTGCTTCGGCGTCGTCTTTAACGGTGAAGGTTGACCCAACTTTATCCCAAGAACCCTTAGTTACTTTCAAGTACGGCATCAAATCAGCGTCATCAAAGGCGGCAACGTCGGCGTCACCCTTAATCAAGTTGACGGCTGAACCTTGGTGAGAACCACCGTAAAGGACTTTGCTGAAGAACTGGCCACTTTGAGTTAACTTATCCTTGTCACTATCCTTGACCTTGAATTCACGGGTGATTTCGGCCGTTGGTACTAAGAAACCGGAAGTGGAGCTGTTTGAAACGTAGGACATCTTCTTGCCCTTGATGTTCTTAATGCTGTACTTACCGTTTTCTTCATACTTTTTGGCATCTTTTTGTTGTACCATTAAGTATGAGTTGTAAGTGGCTTTCTTCAAGGTTCCTTCACCATCAGATTGGGCGGCGAATGGCACCACGTCCTTACTTAACTTGTGGGCTTGGATGTAACCGTTGGCCCCCATGTAAGCTAATTGGGCTTTACCAGAAGAAATCGCTTGGATGGCAACGTTGTAGTCGGTCGTAGTTTGTAACTTAACCGTCTTACCAGTTGCTTTTTCGATGGATTTCTTTAAGGCGTCACGGGAACCGGCGAAACTTTTAGCCGATTCGTTCGGGTAGAAAACGACCGTGATGGCTTTGCCCTTGCTGGCGCTGCTGTTGCTGCTTGAACTGGTACTAGTACCACTCGCACAGCCGGCTAGACCGAGACCTAGAACCGATACAAATGAAAGACCTAAGAGAGACTTGCTGAGCTTTGACATAATTTTCAATTACCTCCAAGTAATTTAGTTACTTGTGTAGCATAACAAGGCAATGTAAATGTGCTAAAAAGGATTAGTGAAGTATATGTATAAGTTGTGTAAATGATATTTACGAATTGATTACACGGGTTAAATTGGTAAGGCCGTTCTTGATCAAGTAAAAACGGTTCCGACTTACACCTAACCCGAATTGGTTGGTTCCGGCCGGAAAGCTTTCAAAGTAATCAAATTATGATAAGATATGTGAAGTAATTCAAAATGAGGAGTCTGTAAAAATATGAAGTTGTTGGCTATTGATACTTCCAACCGTCCGCTAAGTGTGGCCGTTTTAGAGGATACTAAGATACTGGCCACGACGACCACCAACGTTGGTCGCAACCACAGTAGTACGTTATTACCCATTATTGAACGGTCGTTAGCCCAAGCCGGGATGCAACCCGCTGATTTGGACCGGGTCGTTGTCGCTGCCGGCCCGGGATCCTACACCGGTCTACGGATCGGTGTGACGACTGCAAAAACGTTGGCCTTCACTTTACATAAGGAATTAGTTGGTTTATCAAGCTTAGAAGCTTTGGCTGGCAACGTTCTAACGGAAGGCCAATTGGTGTCACCGCTATTTGACGCCCGTCGCGACAACGTTTTTACGGGGTTATACCGTATTCAAAATCACCGGCCAGTCAACGTCATTGCCGACCAACACGTTAGTCTTGCGGCGTGGGAACAGCGGCTTGCGGCTTACCGCGAACCGGTCGTTTTCATTGGCAGCGACGTTGCGAAGTATGAAGCACCGCTAAAGGAACAGTTAGGGGACCAGTTTGTTCGGGCCCAGCCCCAACTCGACTTGCCACAAGCCGGCGTCCTGGGGTTACTGGGACAAACGGTCCAACCCGTAGAACACTTGCACGCCTTCGTGCCCAACTACTTACGTTTGACACAGGCCGAACGCGATTGGCAAGCTAAGCACCCAGAAGAGGATCATGCGCCCTATGTTGAAAAGATTTAAGGAATACTTTCAAAAAATTACAACTAATCATAGTCAGCACCGCCAAAAGGTTTTGACGATTGATAACCACATTGTTCAGGTAGCCGGGACCGGATACTACCTTTCACAGGCGCTGATCACGGACGTTCCCGAAATGTTAGCGATTGAACGGGCCGTGTATGCGGGTCAAACGCCGTGGGACGAAAACGCGTTTAAGACTGAACTGCGACGTCAGAGCGGTCGCTTTTACATTGTCATGCGTCACGAAGACCGATTAGTGGCGTTTTGTGGTTGTGCTTTTGATGACCGGCGTTTAGATGCGCACATCACGAACATCGCGGTTCATCCGGACGTTCAGGGTCACGGGCTTGGTCATTTTATGATGAAAACCATGGTGGACCGTGCCGTTGAACTAAACTACAAAACGGTAACGTTGGAAGTTCGGTACAGCAACACGAACGCTCAGCGTCTCTACACTAGTATGGGCTTTGAAAAAACGGGCATTAAAAAGCGCTACTACTTTGGGGATCACGAAGATGCCATCGACATGACCTACCACTTACCGGCCGCAGCTGATGACTGAGGGACAGTTGGTCAGTGGAACTTCCGGGGAGCCCAAGCAGTTAGCGGCGACGTGTTACCAACTCGCCGCGGTGGCTTATCCTAACGGTGCACCGTGGCGGCAGGCGACGTTTCAGGCCGATATCGAAGCACCCCAAACCCGTTATGATTTACTCCTATTAGGTGGGCACCCGGTGGGGTTTGCGAGTTGGACGGTCGTTTTAGACCAAGTCGAACTCACGAACTTGGCAGTTCACCCTGATTTTCGCCGGCAAGGTCTGGCGGAGCAATTACTAAATGCGGGACTCACCCGTTTAAAAATTAGTGATCAAGTCTTTTTAGAAGTTCGACAAAGTAACGTTGCGGCCCAGCGGCTCTATTTGAAAGCGGGATTTGGCCAAATTGCAACGCGCAAACGGTATTACCATGATCCAACTGAAGACGCTTGGATCATGCGTAAAATTATAGATTAAAGGATGGTAACCGGTGGAGAAACAGAATTTGATTTTAGCGTTTGAGTCGAGTTGTGACGAAACGAGTGTCGCCGTAATTCGCGACGGGCACGAAATTTTATCAAACGTTATTGCGACGCAAATTAATAGTCATAAACGGTTCGGCGGGGTGGTCCCGGAAGTTGCCAGTCGCCACCACATTGAACAAATTACAATTTGTATTGAAGAAGCCATGACCGAAGCAAACGTCACCTACGATGATTTAGACGCAGTCGCCGTCACGTACGGTCCCGGATTAGTTGGCGCGTTGTTGGTGGGGGTCAACGCGGCTAAAACCGTGGCGTACGCCCACAACTTGCCGTTAATTCCGGTAAATCACATGGCTGGCCACATTTACGCGGCCCGCTTCGTTAAGCCCTTTGAGTTTCCGCTGATGGCGTTACTGGTTTCCGGTGGGCATACCGAACTGGTCTACATGCAAGCGGACGGTCAGTTTGAAATTATTGGTGAGACCCGTGACGACGCTGCCGGGGAAGCCTACGATAAAATTGGCCGGGTGCTGGGTGTGCCGTATCCAGCCGGTAAAGTGATTGACGAAATGGCGCACCAGGGCCACGACACTTTTAAATTTCCACGGGCAATGATCGATGAAGATAACTATGATTTTAGTTTTAGTGGTTTAAAGAGTGCCTTTATCAATACCGTGCACCATGCGGATCAGATTGGCGAAACTTTGGATAAAAACGACTTGGCAGCTAGTTTTCAGGCCAGTGTCGTTGACGTTTTGACCAGTAAAACACTCCGAGTCTTGAAGCAGTACCCGGTTAAACAACTCGTGTTGGCCGGAGGGGTTGCCGCTAATCACGGCTTGCGTGAACGGCTACAAGCCGTTTTACCACAAGAATTTCCGGATACCGATTTAATTTTGGCACCGCTCAAACTTTGTGGTGACAACGGTGCCATGATTGGTGCAGCCGGCTACGTTCAGTACCAGCACCACCAATTTGGTGATGCCACGTTAAACGCGGATCCGAGTTTGGAATTTGATTGGATGCCGAACATGCCACGCTAAAGGGAGTCCGTTAAAAAAGTTCGCAAGGTAACGCCTTGCGAACTTTTTTAGTAGCGAAAAAAACGGACGTAAGGCGCAACTAACGGGCATAAATAGCGCAACTAACGTTAACTGAGAGCCAGAATACCGACCTATACTATAACCGTTAGCAAGAAATGTAATCGGTTACAAAAAGAGAAGGGTTTAAGAATGGCTTTATTAACAATGAATTATTTTTCCAGCATTTTAGGCCACGATACGGAGGCCCAGGTGATTATTCCCGATGATAAGTCCAAAACGGAGTTCACCACCCCAGCAGCGGTTACCCGCTACCCGGTTTTGTATTTATTACACGGTGTCGGTGACAATGCGAGTGGTTGGACGCGCCTGACGAACGTTGAACGCTATGCCAGTGATTATCACTTTATTGTCGTGATGGCAAACGGGGAACACAGTTTTTACCGGAATGCGGTTTACGGGAAACGCTGGTACGATTATTTTCAGCAAGAATTACCCTATCGAATGGCAAACTGGTTCCCAATTGATCAGCAACGCACCTTTATTGCCGGAATTTCAATGGGGGGTTACGGTGCGTGGTTACTGGGACTGACACAGCCAGCAAAGTACAAGGGCGTTGCGGGAATTTCAAGTGTAGTTTCACTGGAACACTTGAAGGCAGAAGCACCGGCTGACATGCGGTCCATATTTGAGCCAATCTACCAAACGGTATTTGGGACGCCCAACCCGAGTGATGCGCAGTACGGTTTAAAGGCGCTGATTACGCCGGAACTATGTGCACATAAAGCACGGCTACCGCTATTGTTACAGTATGAGGGACAACAGGATTTTATGTATCAGGATAATCAGGACTTTAAGCAGTTACTATTGGCTAATCAGTTACCCGTCCACTATGCAGAATGGCCCGGCATCCATGATTGGGATTTCTGGGACGCCGCGATTAAAAAGACTTTGGCAGCATTTAGTAAAGTGGGGCGAGCAGCATGACGGTCATTAACAAACACCCCTATTTTGAGAAGGGGATTCAGTTTATTGGCGACATTTTTGGACCGGTCGTTAATATTCTATGCGCCGTGGGCTTGTTAAAAGGTGGGTTAACGATTTGCATCACGTTGCACTGGTTAACGGTTCAAAATCCAACTTACCAAGTTTTATGGTTATTATCGAACGTGTTTTTTAACTTTTTACCAATCTTTTTAGCCTTTACGAGTGCGAAAGTGTTGCAGACGAACCGGTTTACGGCAGTTTTACTAGCGGCTTTCTTAGTGCAGCCCCAGTTGGCCGCGATGTTAAAACGGGGAACGACGTTTTTAGGATTAAAATTACCCAATACAAGTTACGACTCAACCGTATTACCCATTATTTTTGCAGTGATTCTACTGCACTTTGTCGAACGGGGGCTTAAAAAGGTTTTGCCGAAATTGATCCAAGCGATGTTTGTCCCATTGATCAGTTTATTAATTGTTTTACCAATAACCCTGTTTATCCTAGGTCCCGTTGGTAATTTAGTCGCTAAGGGCGTTACACTAGGGTACAACAATACGATGGCAGTCAGTCCGGTAATTGCAATGGCACTATTAGCGGGGCTGTTTCCAGTCTTTATTATGTTGGAAATCAGTACGGCGTTGGCACCGGTTGCCATCAATAATATCGCGGTTAAGGGCGATGATACGATCTTGATCTCGCTAGGAGTCAGCTTGTTTGCGTTAGCTGGAATGGCACTGGCCGTGTACGTTCAGGCAAAGGCGGAACCACAGTTACGGGTTGCCGCGCTTTCTGGTGTCGTCACGGCGTTGTTAGGTGTAGGTGAGCCGTCCGTTTTTGGCATTGGTTTGGATCATCGGCGGCAGTTTGTTGGTAGTATGCTGGCAGCGGCCGTGGGCGGCTTAATCGTTGGCGCGTTTCGAACAAAGGTCACGGCGTTTATCATTCCGAGTGTGGTTACGATTCCGGCCTACATTGGTCAGCCCGGGTACTTGGGGCTGATGATTGGAGCACCGGTGGCATTTATGATTAGTTTTGCAGTGAATAGTTGGGCTGGGAGGCCAAAACTCAGTGTCAGTTTCTAATTATGAACGTGTCCGGGTCAACGCCCGGTTTCCGGCCATGTTACTGTTACAAGATTTAACCGGGAAGGCCCGTACGATCCCGTTACATTGGCATCGAAGTTTAGAATTAGATTTAATTACGAGTGGGGACGTCACCGTGACCATTGATAACCAGACGAGCCGCGTTACGGCACCGGGATTAATACTGGTCAATTCGGGGGCCTTACACGAAATGAAGTCACCAAGTGCACACGTTAAGGCCGTTACTTTGTTGATCTCCTATGATTTTATTAAACGTGCTTTGCCTAATTATGATCAGGTAAAGTTTGAATTGCGGGGAAACTCGGCGTTAACACGGCAATTAATCACTCAGATGCGGTTGATTGGACACTGGTATCGGCAACGGACACCGGGGTACCAGTTGCGGATCGGTGCGCAGCTTTACCAAATTTTGTACCTGATAACCACGCGGGCCCGGCTCATCCGGGGCGGTGAAGAGCACATTCATTGTGACTACCGGATCAAGTCGACGCTGACGACCCTGCACGCGGACTACCGTTCCAAACTAACTTTGCGACAATTTGCCCGCCACTACCAGTTATCCCCCACATATTTTAGCCACCTATTTCGACAGGAAGTGGGCTTGGGATTTCGGGACTACTTACTAAACTTAAGGGTCGAGATGGCGGAAAACCAATTAAACACCACTTCGATGAAAATTATTGATATTGCGCTGGATAACGGTTTTAGTAGTGCGCAGCGCTTTATCGCGGCGTTTGAAAAGATTTACGGCCTATCGCCAACGCAATACCGGCGTCAGGGGACTAACCGGAACCAAAAATAAGAGGCTGTGACTTATGTCACAGCCTCTTATTCATCTTCGAATAATTATTGTCGAAACGGGTTTCAAAAGTCAACGGGCTCCGCTTAACCCCGTATGTCAAACAATCCAAGCTCAGGATTATGCGCCATCCGCCGTTAATGCTCACCGGCTAACCGACTTTTGGCACACGCTGTTATTTTTTGTTAGTCAAGATTTTCGAGTTCCTCGGCCTGTTCGGTCCATTCCGTTTCGGCTTGTTCCTGTTCGGCATTGAGTGCGTCTAACTGTTTTTGCAAGTCACCCAGTTTACCAGAGTCGGAAAAGTTTTCGGGCTGGGCCATTTCTTCTTGAATGGCGTTGGCCTGTGATTCCAAGTCGTTCATTTTTTCTTCGAGGGCCGCGACTGAGCGCTCCAGCTTCCGTTTGTCACGTTGCTGTTGCTTGCTGGCCTGGTAGTCCTGCTGACCCTTGGAAAGCGGGGCGGCTGCTGAAACGGGAGTTGCCTCCGGGTTTGCGGCTGCTTCCTGCTCTGCCGCTGAACTGGCCGCCGCGGCAGCTAATTCTTCTTGTTCCTGCTTTTTATCCACGTAGTAGTCGTAATCACCCAGGAACAGTTCGGTCCCCGTGGGTGAAACTTCGACGACGCTGGTTGCGACCTGGTTAATAAAGTAACGGTCGTGGGAAACGAATAACAGGGTCCCGTCAAAATCGTTAAGGGCCACTTCCAAGACTTCCCGACTATCAATGTCCAAGTGGTTGGTCGGTTCATCTAAAATTAAGAAATTGTTGTTTTGCATGGCTAGTTTAGTGAGCAGCAAGCGGGCCCGTTCACCACCGGAGAGGGCGTGAATCGGTTTATCAACGTCTTCACCAGTAAATAGGAAACTGCCGAGGATCGTCCGAATATCTTTTTCGGGAGTCGTCGGGTGTTCGTCCCATAGTTCACTTAAAACGGTCTTGTTATCGTGTAAGTTGCGTTGCTCTTGGTCGTAATAACCAGTTACCACGTTAGTCCCGAAGACGGCCTGCCCTTTAATGAAAGGAATTTGGCCTAAAATACTTTTTAACAGGGTCGATTTACCGATTCCGTTCGGGCCAACGATGGCAATCGCCTCGTGCTTTTTCACGTTGAGGTTGTCCGGTTCGGATAAGACTTTACCTTGATAACCCACGGCGGCGTCCTTGACGGTCAGCACGATGTTACCACTCTGCTTAGCGGCGTGAAAGCCAAAATGGGCAGTCTTGTCATCGCTGTCAGGACGTTCGAGCCGGTCCATCTTAGCGAGCTGTTTGCGCCGGGACTGGGCCCGTTTCGTGGTGGATGCGCGGACGATGTTTTTATTGACAAAGTCTTCAAGCTTACTAATTTCGGCCTGCTGTTTTTCGTAGTGTTTCCACTGGGCCTGAATCCGGGCCGCCTTTTCTTGGACGTACTGGTCGTAGTTACCGGTGTAGTGGACCATTTCGTGGTGGGACAGGTCGTAGACTTCGTTAACGACCCGGTCTAAGAAGTAACGGTCATGGGAAACGATTAACAGCGCACCGGTATAAGACTGGAGGTAACCTTCTAGCCAGGTCAACGTTTCGACGTCCAAGTGGTTGGTCGGTTCGTCCAGGATCAAGAGGTCGCGTTTTTCGAGTAATAGTTTAGCGAGCGCCAACTGGGTTTTTTGCCCACCGGAAAGTTCGGTGACTGATTTATCATACACGTCGGCACCGAATTGGAATCCGTGTAACACCCCCCGAATTTCGGCACGGTAGCCGTACCCATTTTTTTGTTGAAAGGTGGTTTGGACCTGGTCGTAGGTTTTTAAGGTTTGTTGGTAAGCCTGCTCATCCGCGATGACGGCTGGGTCGCTGAGTTGGTTTTCTAAGCGGTGCATCTGATCCTCTAAGGCGTGGACCTCGGCAAATACGCTGCTCATTTCTTCCCAGATCGTATTGTGACTATCGAGACCTTGGTCTTGGGCTAAGTAGCCAATCGTCAAGTCCTTGCGCATGGAGATCTGACCTTCGTCGGGCACGGTTTCGCCCGCAATCATTTTCAGCAGGGTCGATTTCCCCGCCCCGTTACGACCAACTAAGGCAACCCGGGCGTGTTCTTGGATGTCCATTTGTACGTTATCGAACAAGACATCGGCGCCAAAACGCCGCATGACTTGCTGTACTTGTAGTAAAATCACGCTTTTTTAAGCTCCTTTCACATTTGATTCGTCACATAATTGTAGCATATTGTAACGGCGCGCCCTAGTAATACGGAATAATAGGTAATTATTATTTCACAAAGTGACGCATTATGCTAGAATAGTGTCAGCAAATTCACAAACTTTTGGTAAGGAGGGATTGTCCGAATGGCAGAAACAAAAATTCCCCGGGCAACGGCGAAACGGTTACCGATTTATTACCGTTATCTTAATATCCTTTTGGATGCCGATAAAAAGCGGGTTTCATCTACGGAATTATCCGAGGCGGTCAAGGTCGATTCAGCAACGATTCGGCGGGACTTTTCGTATTTTGGGGCTTTAGGTAAACGGGGTTACGGGTACGACGTTGAGAAGTTGTTGGCCTTTTTCAAGAAGATTTTGAATCAGGACACGCTAACTAACGTGGCGTTGATCGGGGTTGGGAACTTAGGTCACGCGTTATTAAACTTTAACTTTCATAAAAATAGTAACGTGCGGATCTCCGCGGCCTTCGACGTTAATGAAGCCATTGCTAACACGGTACAAAGCGGTGTGCCGGTTTACCCAATGACGGAACTCAAAAAACAACTGATCGAACAGCAAATTGAAATCGCCATTTTAACGGTGCCAACGACCGTTGTTCAGGATATTACTGACGAACTGGTCGATGCTAACGTGAAGGGAATTATGAACTTCACACCGTTACGCATCTCAGTACCAGATACGGTGCGGGTTCAAAACGTTGATTTAACCAACGAATTACAGACGCTAATCTACTTTATTGAACACTACGGTGAACAATTAGGTGACCACGGCGATAGTGATGACGAATAGCAAAAACGCTCGGAAATTTATCCGGGCGTTTTTATTTGGCTATTAATTACTTTCCGAGTAAAGTTGGTAAAATAACGGCGGTGTTCATTAGAATGTGGGCAATCATTGACGTTTGGATTCGACCAGTCTGTCGGTATAACCAACAGAATAGCAGGCCAATGAAAGCGTACAGGATAAAATGACCATCCGCGTGGGCGAAGCTGAAGAACACACTGGAGATCAGCGCGGCCCCGATTTGACCAGTTACCGGCGCAAAGTTTCCAAAAATGACTTTCCGAAAGACGATTTCTTCCATGATTGGCGCGCCCACCATGATTGCCGCGAAAAAGAACGGGTACTGCTGCCCGACGGTTAGGAGGGTCGTCGTATTAGTAGACGCCGTCGACTGACCGAGTAATTGAGTGATTTGAAGGATCACGGCCTGACCCGCGATGACCAAAATGGTGCCGGCCAGCCCCCAAATAATGGTGATTAGCCAGTTACGCGGGTGCTGTTCCAGCGGGTTGCGTTCGCGCATCCGGGAGGCGGCCCAGATCAGCAGGACGGCCCCAACTAAGTAGTCGACCGTTTGAATGATGAAAACTTGTGAACCTAACTGGTGAAAAAAAGCGACCAGTAAGCTTGGTAATGCGTAAATAATAAAGTAGAGGATCAAAATGATCAGCGATTGGCGGCGATTAGCCATTAACTCACGTCCTTAATTGGTTGATTTTAGAAGTCGTTCAACTTAAGTATTCCCATTATAGTCGATTTGACATTCTTTGACTAATAATTGACAAATCACTTGCATTCTCAAATCAAAATGATATAGTTGACTTTGTGATTAGCACTTGAGTATTAAGAGTGCTAAAAAAGAAAAATAAATGGAGGGATTCACGTGTTAAAACCATTAGGTGATCGCGTTATCTTGCAACAACAAGAAGAAGAAGAACAAACGATTGGCGGTATCGTTATTGCCAACAACGCTAAGGAAAAGCCCCAAAGCGGTAAAGTTGTTGCCGTTAACGACGGTCGTGTTTTAGATAACGGGACGAAGGTTACCCCAAGCGTGAAAGTCGGCGATCAAGTATTGTTCGACAAGTACGCCGGTACTGAAGTTAAGTACGAAGGAACCAAGTACCTCGTTTTACATGAAAAGGACATTGTCGCAGTCGAAGACTAATCCATTTAAAATTATTTTATTCTAAACAAAAACTATTCATGAGGTGAAATTAAATAATGGCTAAAGAATTAAAGTTCTCTGAAGATGCACGTTCAGCTATGCTTAAAGGTGTCGATAAATTAGCCGACACCGTTAAGTCAACGTTAGGGCCTAAGGGTCGCAACGTCGTATTGGAACAATCATACGGTTCACCAACCATCACCAACGATGGGGTAACGATTGCTAAGGCAATTGATTTGGATGACCACTTTGAAAACATGGGTGCTAAGTTAGTTTCCGAAGTTGCTTCGAAGACTAACGACATCGCTGGTGATGGGACGACTACCGCCACGGTCTTAACGCAATCCATCGTTAACGAAGGAATGAAGAACGTGACCGCCGGTGCTAATCCCGTTGGCATTCGTCGTGGGATCGAAGAAGCGACTAAGACGGCCGTTGATTCCTTGCACGGTATGTCACACGAAGTTAAGTCACAAGACGACATTGCCCAAATTGCTTCAATTTCATCAGCAAGCCAAGAAACTGGTAAGTTGATTGCCGAAGCCATGGAAAAGGTTGGTCACGATGGTGTGATTACCATTGAAGAATCCCGTGGGGTCGATACCAGCTTGGACGTCGTTGAAGGGATGCAATTCGATCGTGGTTACTTATCACAATACATGGTAACCGATAACGATAAGATGGAAGCCGACCTCGACAACCCGTACGTTTTAATTACTGACAAGAAGATCTCAAACATTCAAGACATCTTACCACTGTTACAATCAATCGTTGAACAAGGTAAGCCATTATTGATCATCGCGGATGACATTTCTGGTGAAGCTTTACCAACCTTAGTCTTAAACAAGATGCGTGGGACGTTCAACGTGGTTGCAGTCAAGGCACCCGGTTTTGGTGATCGTCGTAAGGAACAACTTCAAGATATCGCCATTTTAACTGGTGGTACCGTTATTACTGACGACTTGGGTCTTGAATTGAAAGACACGACCATTGACCAATTAGGTCAAGCTAACAAAGTTACGGTTACTAAGGATAACACGACCATCGTTGAAGGTGCCGGCTCAAAGGACGCCATCAAGGAACGGGTTGAATTTATCCGTAACCAAATCAGTGAAACGACTTCTGATTTTGATAAAGAAAAGTTACAAGAACGTTTGGCTAAATTAGCCGGCGGGGTTGCCGTTGTTCGCGTTGGTGCGGCCACGGAAACCGAATTAAAAGAACGTAAATACCGGATCGAAGATGCTTTGAACGCGACCCGCGCGGCCGTTGAAGAAGGCTTCGTTCCCGGTGGTGGTACTGCTTTGA
This sequence comes from Lactiplantibacillus garii, assembly GCF_003885105.1. GTDB lineage: Bacteria > Bacillota > Bacilli > Lactobacillales > Lactobacillaceae > Lactiplantibacillus > Lactiplantibacillus garii. The sequence continues at coordinate 58,064 of NZ_QWZQ01000001.1, read as the reverse complement.
TCAACGTTATCAAGGACGTTGATGCGTTGAAGGAAACCGGCGACGTTCAAACTGGGATCAACATCGTTAAACGTGCGTTGGAAGAACCAGTTCGGCAAATCGCTGAAAACGCCGGTCTTGAAGGCTCCGTTATCGTTGAAAAGCTCAAGGAACAAAAGCCAGGTGTTGGCTTTAACGCCGCAACTGACGAATGGGTTGACATGATCAAGGCTGGGATCGTTGATCCTACCAAGGTTACCCGTTCTGCTTTGCAAAACGCCGCTTCCGTTTCAGCCTTACTATTAACGACTGAAGCCGTTGTTGCTGAAAAGCCGGAACCACAAGCACCAGCTGCACCAGCCGCACCAAACCCAGGTATGGGCGGTATGATGTAAACCGTTATTAAGCCGGTTAACACCCACTCGATTGAGTGGGTGTTTTTTTGTGCCAAGCACCCTAGATTAATTTAAAATGAGGTGTTGATTTGCGGGACACTGAGCGTTAGAATCAATCGTTGACGAAAAAATTGGTTGAGAATTTAATTGAATGCCATTTTAACGTGTAGTATTTACTAATTTAAAGTAGTAAAATCTACTTTGACTTAGCTTACTTGGGAATAATTATTTTTGAAATAAAGGAGTTATTATCATGTGGCGTTATTTAAAACGGTTGTTAATCGGGAAACCGTTAAAAACCATGGATGAGGGTGGGCAGGCGCTCACTAAGTTCAAGGCCCTGGCGCTGCTGTCTTCGGATGCGTTGTCATCAGTTGCCTATGGTACTGAACAAATCACGACCGTCTTAATTACACTTTCAGCGGCCGCCTTGATGTATCAACTCTACGCTGCGGCGTTAGTGTTGGTGCTCTTATTTGCCATTACCATGTCGTACCGCCAAATTATCAAGGCGTACCCGTCTGGTGGCGGGGCCTACGTGGTTGCCAGTACGAACTGGGGTCGGCCGGCGGGGTTAGTTGCTGGTGGCTCACTACTCGTTGACTACATGTTGACCGTGGCGGTTTCCGTGACTTCCGGGACCGAAGCGATTACTTCGGCCGTTCCGGCGTTGACTAACTACCAAGTGTTGATTGCCGTACTGATCGTGATTGCCATCATGGCGTTAAATTTACGGGGAATGCGGGAATCCGCTTCATTTTTAACTTTTCCGGTTTATTTCTTCATTATCATGATTATCGGAATGATCCTATGGGGAGTCGTTAACATTGCCAGTGGTAATTTGACGTACCACGCGTCGGCGGCAGTTGGTGCACCGGTGCAGGGGATGACGTTGGTACTGTTTTTACGGGCCTTTTCTTCCGGGTCGTCTTCACTGACCGGGGTTGAAGCCATTAGTAACGCGGTGCCAAACTTTAAACGGCCTAAACGTAAAAACGCCGCTAATACGCTGGCAATTATGTCGATTGTGTTAGCCGCGTTCTTTGCAGGAATCACCTATTTAAGTTATTACTTGGGCATTAAGCCCCAGGCTGACAACACGGTGTTATCACAAATTGCGACCGCCGTCTTTGGCCACGGTTTGTTCTATTACTTGCTGCAACTCGCTACGGCGTTAATCTTAGCGGTGGCAGCCAATACCGGGTTCTCAGCGTTTCCAATCTTGGCGTATAACCTCGCTAAGGATAAGTTTTTACCCCACGCTTACATGGATCGTGGGGACCGGCTGGGCTACTCGAACGGGATCATCTCGCTGGCCGTTGGCGCCATTGCGCTGATCTTTATTTTCCACGGAAAAACGACGCTGTTGATTCCGTTATACGCGGTTGGGGTGTTTGTGCCGTTTACGTTATCCCAGTCCGGGATGATCATTCACTGGTTCCGCGAGCGGGGCGCTTGGTGGTGGATGAAGGCGACCGTTAACTTACTTGGCGCGCTAATTTCACTTGGCCTAGTGGTTTCCTTGTTTGCACTCCACTTTGGCAACGTTTGGCCTTACTTAGTTGTGATGCCGCTTTTGCTTTACATGTTCTACCGTATTCACGTCCACTACATTCGGGTGGCCGCACAGCTGCGGGTGATTGCGAAAGAAAAGGCGGAACTCCACGACTACGATGGTGCGACGGTGATCGTCTTGGTTTCAAACGTGACGCGGGTGACGGCCCAGGCGGTCAACTATGCCCGCTCCATTGGGGACTACGTGATTGCCATGCACGTTTCCTTTGACGAAAATCCCGAAAAAGAGCATAAAACGGCGGCTGAATTTAAATCGACCTTCCCGGACGTGCGTTTCGTGGATATTCATTCATCATACCGGTCAATTGCAACGCCAACCTTGCGTTTTTGTGACGTGATTGCTAAGCGGGCCGCGGAACGTAACTTCTCAACGACCGTGCTAGTTCCACAATTTGTGCCGAAGAAACCTTGGCAGAACATTCTGCATAACCAGACGAGTCTGCGTTTACGGGCGGTATTAAATTCACGGGAAAATATTATCGTTTCAACTTATAATTACCATTTAAAAGAATAGTTAAATTAAGGCGTGTCACCATGGACGGTGGCACGCTTTTTTACAAAAAAGTGTGACTGAAATGTGTTGCCTTTGCTAAGTTTCCTTGAACCGAGTTGTCAATGGGGACTGAGATTTGTATAATTATCGTAATAGATGAGAAGGGAGTTGCGCACAAATGATTAGATTTGAAATCTTAGTTTGCCTCATGGCGACCATGATGTTCTCCGCGATCTTGACCCCGTTTGTGCGGAAACTTGCGTTTAGAATTGGAGCGGTCGATAAGCCCAATCGGCGACGGGTCAATAAAGTGCCCATGCCGACTATGGGGGGGATGGCGATTTTTCTCGCCTATACGCTTGGCACGACCGTGTTGTACCTGATGCACCAGTTCCCAAGTCGACTATTTTTCGCGTTGCTTGGTGGTGAGCTGATTATTTTAAGCACCGGGATCATTGATGATATTTACGAATTAAAACCCCGGCAAAAAATCTTAGGCATTACGCTCGCAGCGCTAGAAGTTTACTTCATCGGTGGGATTCGAATGACCACCTTTACGTTTCCGTTCATTGGCTTAGTTCATTTCCAATGGTTAAGCTTACCCGTTACGTTGATTTGGATCTTAGCAATTACCAACGCGGTCAACTTGATCGACGGGTTAGACGGGCTGGCGACCGGGGTTTCCATCATTGCGCTCAGTACGATGGGGATCATTGGGTTGTTCTTCCTAAATGCCAATACGTTTGTTTCCTTACTAATCTTTACGTTAGTGGCGGCCATGCTCGGCTTTTTACCGTATAACTTTTTTCCCGCCCGCATTTATTTGGGTGATACGGGGTCGCTGTTTATTGGTTTTATGACCGCGGTCTTTTCCCTGTTTGGTCTTAAAAACGTGACGTTGATTTCCGTTGGAATTCCGGTAATGATTTTGGGTGTGCCAATTACCGACACGGTGTACGCCATGATTCGCCGGATCTTAAACAAAAAACCCATTTCACAGGCGGATAAACACCATTTACACCACCGCTTGATGCAGTTAGGGTTGACCCACCGCCAAACGGTCATGGTTATTTACGGCATCGCGTTAATTTTTTCGTTTATTTCGTTACTATACCCAATTTCTTCCATTTGGGGTTCGGTCCTGCTAACCATTGGGTTGCTATTTGGACTAGAACTGTTCGTGGAGGCCATCGGGTTAGCGGGAGACAACCGCCAGCCGTTGTTAGATTGGATCAAACGCACGGTTGCGCGTTTTACCTCCAAAACGAGTCACTAAAATAGTTAAATGAATTGTTACAGGCCCGCTGACCATCAAAGGTTGGCGGGCCCCTTTTTAGTTGGTGAATCGTTCGGTTTAAAAAGTTAGCCTTTACTGAAAATATACAAGGGATTTACATAATCATCATTCTTAATTTACACACGGTCGGTAGTATAAAGAATGTTCCAAAAGCAATCAATGAATGTTTCTGAACAAGTGGTGATCATGCTCGCATCACTAACCAGCACTTCCTACCCAGACCTGCTAACTTGTTTGGACGGCGTTGATTGTTTCATGATGATAGTTAAATGGAGAAGGGGAGTTTCGATTATGAGAAAAGCAGTGACACTTGGGGCGTTGGCCGTAACGATGACCATGTTATTAGCCGGTTGTGGGAACAGTTCCGCAACGAGTACCAAGAATACTAGTAGCAGTAGTAGTGATGCTTCGAAAACGACTAAGATCGTGGCCACCGGTTCAACCGCGTTACAACCATTAGTAGAACAGGCTGGTCAAGCTTATCAAAACGAACACGCCAAGGTAACGATTAACGTTCAAGGTGGTGGTTCTGGTGCTGGACTTAGTCAAGTCGCCAAGGGCTCTGTTAACATTGGTAACTCCGACTTATTTGCTCAGGAGCAAAAGGGCTTGGACGCTAAGGGGCTCGTTGATCATAAGGTGGCCGTTGTCGGGATGGCACCAGTGGTCAATAAGGACGCTGGTGTAACCAATATCTCTAAGGATCAACTCGTTAAAATTTTCCAAGGTAAAATTACGAACTGGAAAGAAGTCGGTGGGAAGAACGAAAAAATCACCGTCGTTAACCGGGCACAAGGTAGTGGGACCCGGGCAACCTTTGAAAAGTGGGGCCTTGGTAACGCTAAGGTTGCAACCAGTCAGGAACAAGATTCTAACGGGACCGTGCAAAAAATTGTTGGCACGACACCCGGCGCCATTAGTTATTTAGCGTTCTCGTACATTAAGAGCAACTTACAAGCACTCTCAATTGATAACGTGAAACCAACTGAAAGTAACGTGGCTAACAACAAGTGGAAGATCTGGGCATACGAACACATGTATACCAAGGGTCAACCAACCGGGGCCGTTAAGGACTTCTTAACTTACATGACTTCTAAGGGCGTTCAAGGAAGTTTAGTCAAGAAATTAGGCTATATTCCATTAACTTCAATGAAAGTTGATCGGGGTCAATCAGGCGCCATTACTAACTTAAAATAACGTGTTAGCTGAAAAAGCGGTCGGAAATTTCCGGCCGCTTTTTGGCGTTTAAGCATTGTGCTGGGGAGTAATGGGAACTTCATTGAACTGTTCCCCCTGATTTTTGAAACTGGCTTGGCCACTTAGTAAGTTTGTCAGAGCGGTTTTAGTACTTGTTAGGCTAGCAGTGTCAACGGCAATCGTCACCGTGACGTTGACACCGTATTCAGTGTTGAGAATAGTTAAGTGTTGTTGGTTCAAGTAGTAAGTCAGCGCGTCAACGTTATGGTAGTCAATGGTGACGGCTAACCGGGTTTGTTTGATCCGTTGCACTTTGCCCACGGTTTCGATGGCCTGCGCCGGTGAGCCGCTGTAAGCCCGAATAAGTCCACCGGCCCCTAACTTGATACCACCAAAGTAGCGTGTTACGACAGCTAGGACGTCGTGGATCTCATTGGTTTTCAAAACTTCAAGGATGGGTGAGCCGGCGGTCCCAACGGGCTCGCCGTCGTCACTCATCCGTTGGACGTGATCGTCGGCACCTAATACGTAGGCAAAGCAGTTGTGATTAGCCTTCGGATTTTCAGCCCGAACTTGGTTGATTTTGGCCTGGGCATCGGCCTCATCGCTGATGCGAAAAAGGTGGGCAATAAACCGGGATTTTTTGATGGTTTGTTCACTGGTCACGTCACGGGGAATCGTGTAATAAGTTTTTGTCAAAATTATCGTTTCCTTTCAAGCCCCAATTATTTTTATACGAACTTAGTGAGTAAGGGGGGTGTTACGAGTATGAAAAAATCAGAATTATATGGTCGCCAGTTGTGTTTAACGCCGCGCGAAGCCGCGACGTTACCCGCTGATGTGCAAAAAATTACCGGGATTCAAGTCAGCGGGACGCGTATCCAATGTATGCGGTGTGGGGAATTCTTGAATCCACGGGAAGCCCAACTCCCTAACAACCAGTATTACTGTTACGCCTGTTTGAATTTAGGGCGCAACAGTACGCTAACTTCACTTTATCATATTCCAGAACCCAATGACTTTCCACAGCGTCCAACGTGTAGTTGGCAGGGACAATTAACGGTCCAGCAACGGACCTGTGCGCAACGGGTCCGAGAAAATTTTGAACACCGGCACCGACACCTACTGTGGGCCGTGACCGGCGCGGGTAAAACGGAAATGCTATTTCCGGGATTAACCTGGGCGTTGCAACGGGGGCTGCGGTGTGCGTTGGCGTCTCCCAGAGTGGACGTCTGCCTAGAACTCGCACCGCGCTTACAAGCCGCGTTTGTGGATGCCGAGATTGCTTTGTTACACGGCCGCAATCCCGCACCGTACCGGTACTGTCAGTTGACAATTTGCACGACCCACCAGTTGTTACGGTTTCGGCACGCGTTTGACGTTTTGATCATTGATGAGGTGGACGCCTTCCCATTTGCGGCCAACCCGCGGCTATACTACGCCGTTAATCAGGCCGTTAAACCGCACGGTGCGTTATTGTACTTAACCGCGACGCCTAGTCAAGAGTTATTACGGCAGGTTCGCCGGGGAGATTTGGAGATCAGTTACTTACCCCTACGCTTTCACCAACACCTACTACCAATGATCAAAGTGACCCTCCAGCCCCACTGGTGGCAGGTGATTAAACGGGGGCAACTGCCGAACCGGTTACGCCGGCAGCTCGCTCGTTATCAGCAGACTCAGCAACGGTTTTTGTTATTTGTCCCACAGGTTGCCCAGTTAGCGGCAGTTCAGGCCGCCATTCAGCGGGCATTGCCAGCCTTACGAGGCCTGACCGTACACGCGACGGACCCCGACCGGTTGGCGAAAGTGCAACAAATGCGTGATCAGCGGGTCCAGTTTTTAATTACGACGACGATTTTGGAACGGGGAGTAACGTTCCCGGGAATTGACGTGATCGTTTTAGGTGCGGACGACCCGCTGTTTTCAACGGCGGCGTTAGTTCAAATCGCTGGGCGGGTCGGTCGGAGTCGTGAACGTCCGACCGGCCTCGTTTGGTTCTTAGCTGCTAGTCACGCACGTACAATTAAACGCGCGCAACGTCAAATTCGTTTAGTCAACCGGAAGGGACGGCGGTTACGGGATGCAATGCCTGTTGTGTCAACGATTGATTCAAAGTAAATTTAGCCTGCCGTGGTTATTGAGTTGGCGACCATTTACCCGTCCGGTCGTTTGTGCGGTTTGCTGGCAACGGTTTAAACGCATTGAGCGGCGAACGGCTTGCCCCGGCTGTGGTCGGGATCAGACCGTTCCCAGACTTTGTCCTGACTGCCAGCGTTGGCCAGCGGAACGACCGTTTCACAACGTTGCGTTATTTACTTACAATGATGCCATGCGTGCCTACTTTCAGCAATATAAGTTTCACGGGGATTACCGGTTACGGCGGGTCTTTGAAGGGACCATGCAAACGGCCTTACACCAATTAAATGGTGACCTCGTACTGATAATTCCGGTCACGCCGAGTACGCTGTTATCACGGGGATTCAATCAGGTGAGCGGTTGGCTGAGCGACGGTTTAAATCAACCGCGCGGGCTACAAACCCTAGCGCGGGAAAAGGGCGTTCCCCAGTCAAAAAAGGTTCGTCAAGACCGGTTACGGACCCCGCAGCCGTTTATGCTGGCACTTGCGGCGGAACAAATTCAGGGAAAACGGGTCGTGGTGATCGATGATATTTATACAACCGGCCGCACGATTCGCCACGCGGCCGACCTGCTTTTAGAAAGCGGTGCCAAGTCCGTGACGGGGCTGACCTTAGCCCGCTAATTCTGATGAAAAATGGCATTTGGATTGTTTATTATAGCGCTTTCTATTATAATGAAACTAAGCAAAGGGGTTAAAGAGTGGTCCTTTGACCCCTTTGGGTACACAGCAATGTGTGTGAAGGGAGAGAAGATCTATGCTAAATTTTAATATTCGCGGTGAAAATATCGAAGTGACCCAAGCAATTCGGGACTATGTTCAAAAACGGGTGGGCAAGTTACAAAAGTACTTTGACAACAGTGTTGACTCAATTGCCCATGTCAACTTGAAGATCCACCCAGACAAGACTGCTAAAGTCGAAGTTACGATTCCACTTCCATATTTAGTTCTCCGGGCAGAAGAAACTTCTCCTGATATGTATGCTAGTGTTGATTTGGTTACTGACAAGTTGGAACGCCAGATCCGCAAGTATAAGACCAAAGTTAACCGCAAGTCCCGTGAAAAGGGCTATAAAGCGATTGATTTTGCGGCAACCGATGAAACCGTTGCTGCAGCAGCAGACAATGATCAGGACGATAAGTTAGACGTTGTACGTACGAAGCGTTTGGCCTTAAAGCCAATGGATAATGAAGAAGCAATCCTACAAATGGATATGCTGGGCCATGATTTCTTTATCTATGAAGACGCGGAAACGGATGCGATCAACATCGTCTATCGGCGTAACGATGGTCGTTACGGTTTGATTGAAACCGGCGACGAACAATAATTTAAGATTATTAACGAAGGAACGGGTCATGAAGGTGGCCGGTTCCTTCTTTTTTAAATAAACCGCGCGTTATCGGTTACATCGGTAGCGTGCGGTTTTCATTACCCGTAAAAAATGTTAAAATGACAGATGGTATTTTATTTTGAAATAGACTAACTAAGAACGATACTTAATCATGATTATTTGGAGAGGATACGTAAATGGCCAACATTTTAAAACGCTGGGTCGAAAGTGACAAGCGGATTATTCGGCGTCTCGATAAGATTGCCAATAAAGTTGAAGCTTATGCTGACGAATACGCCAAATTAAGCGATGCTGACTTACAAGCTAAGACCCCGGAATTTCGGGAACGGTATAAGGAGGGCGAATCGCTAGACGATTTGTTACCGGAAGCATTTGCGACGGCGCGTGAAGGTGCTAAACGGGTGCTGGGGCTCTACCCATTCCACGTTCAGATCCTCGGGGGGATCGTGTTACACCAAGGCGACATTGCTGAAATGAAAACCGGTGAAGGGAAAACCTTAACGGCCACGATGCCGGTTTACCTGAACGCCATTTCTGGTAAAGGGGTTCACGTGGTTACCGTCAACGAATACTTATCAGCCCGTGATGCGACTGAAATGGGCGAGCTTTACAACTGGCTAGGCATGAGCGTTGGGATCAACGGCGCTGAAAAGTCACCGGAAGAAAAGCGGGCGGCCTACAACGCCGACATTACTTATTCAACCAACGGTGAAATTGGGTTTGATTACTTGCGGGACAACATGGTGGTTTACCGTGAGGACATGGTTCAACGACCACTGAACTTTGCCATCATTGATGAAGTTGACTCCATTTTAATTGATGAAGCGCGGACGCCGTTGATTATTTCTGGTCAATCCGAGGGGACGACCGGGATGTATAAACGGGCGGACCGCTTTGCTAAAACGTTAACTAAGGATGAAGATTACAAAGTTGACCTAGAATCTAAAACGGTTGCGTTATTGGACGAAGGGATTCGTAAGGCCGAAAAGTATTTTGGCTTAGATAACCTTTATGATACGGATAATACCGCGTTGAACCACTACTTAGACGAAGCTTTACGGGCTAACTACATCATGCTCAAGGATAAGGATTACGTGATTCAGGATGGTCAAGCACTGATCGTTGACTCCTTTACCGGACGGATCATGGATGGTCGGCGGTTCTCCGATGGGTTGCACCAAGCGATTGAAGCTAAGGAACACGTTGAGATCCAAGAAGAGACCAAAACGATGGCGAACATCACGTACCAAAACCTATTCCGGATGTATAAAAAACTTTCCGGGATGACTGGGACGGCCAAGACGGAACAGGAAGAATTCCGTGAAATTTACAACATGGAAGTTATTACGATTCCGACTAACCGGCCGATGATTCGTGATGACCGTTCCGACTTACTTTACCCAACCTTGCGGAGTAAATTTAACGCGGTCGTTAAAGAGATTCAGGCGTTACACGAAAAGGGCCAACCGATGTTGATTGGGACGGTTGCCGTTGAAACGTCCGAATACTTGTCACACCGTTTGGACGAAGCCGGCGTACCCCACGTGGTTTTGAACGCGAAAAATCACGCCAAGGAAGCCGATATCGTTGCCAACGCTGGTCAGCGGGGCGCCGTGACGATTGCCACCAACATGGCTGGTCGTGGGACCGATATTAAGCTCGGACCGGGTGTTAAAGAATTGGGCGGTTTAGCCGTAATTGGGACGGAACGACACGAATCACGACGGATCGATAATCAATTGCGGGGCCGTTCGGGGCGTCAAGGTGACCCTGGTATGTCCCAATTTTACCTATCCCTTGAAGATGATTTGATGCTCCGGTTCGGTTCCGAACGGATCAAGAACTTCTTGCAGCGGATGAACGTTGAAGACGATGACGCGGTTATTCAATCCCGAATGATCACGCGCCAAGTTGAATCAGCACAAAAGCGGGTTGAAGGGAATAACTACGATTCTAGGAAGAACGTTTTGCAATACGATGACGTTATGCGGGCACAACGGGAAGTTATCTATGGCGAACGCCAACAAGTCATCATGGAAGACAAGTCACTGAAATCGGTCATTATGCCGATGATTAAGCGGACTGTCGAACGAACCGTTCAACTGCATATGCAGGACCCGAAGAATTACGACTACGCGGCCATTGTGGACTTTGCACAGGCGGCCATGGTGAAGGAAGACTCCATCACGGAAGCTGACATTAAAGGCAAGTCTGCCGATGAAGTTGAAAAATACTTGATGGACCGGGTCGACAAAGTTTATGCGGATAAGGCTAAACAGTTATATGACGCTGGTCAAATGTTGGAATTCGAAAAAGTGGTTGTGCTGCGGGTGGTTGATTCTCACTGGACCGATCACATCGACGCTATGGACCAATTGCGACAGTCAATTGGTTTACGGGGTTACGGTCAGTTGAACCCGTTAGTTGAATACCAACGGGATGGTTACCAAATGTTTGAAGAGATGGTTGCCGATATCGACTATGATACGACCCGGCTCTTTATGAAGTCTGAAATTCGTCAGAATATTCAGCGGTAATATATACAGATAATCCTAACGAGTCTGAGACTGCGGTCCCGGGCTCGTTTTGCCAATAAATTCTATTATTTAAATAAGTTGAAAGAAGGGTTCTTTGTGGAATTAAGTGAATATAAACATCTAATTGAAGAAATGCAAAGTGCTGTCGCCGACTTTAGGGGGTCACTTTGACTTAGATGCCCTGAACGAAAGCATCCAAGAAAATGAAGCACGGATGGCCGAACCCGGTTTTTGGGATGATCAGGCCGCCGCACAAAAAGTCATTGATGATAATAACGTGTTGAAGGGTAAGTACGACGCCTACAAACAGCTTGCCGATGAAGTTGGTGACTTAGCGGTGGCGTACGAGTTGCTGAATGAGGAACCGGATGCCGATATGCAAGCGGAGTTTGAACGGGATTTTACTAAGGCCGAACACGACTTGCAGCGCTACCGGTTAAACCTACTACTCGACGGACCCTATGACCGAAACAACGCCATTTTAGAAATTCATCCCGGAGCTGGTGGAACCGAATCACAAGACTGGGGGGCAATGCTTTTACGAATGTACACTCGCTGGGCAGCCAGTCACCATTTTGGCGTTGAAACCGTGGATTACCAAGCTGGCGATGAGGCGGGAATCAAGAGCGTCACGTTGCTGATCAGTGGTCATAACGCGTACGGTTATTTGCGTTCAGAAAAGGGTGTTCACCGGTTAGTCCGAATTTCACCGTTTGACGCGGCGGGACGGCGGCATACGTCCTTTGCAAGTGTGGACGTAATGCCCGAACTAGATGATACGGTGGACGTGGATATTCGGCCGGAGGACTTAAAAGTTGACGTTTACCGGGCGAGTGGCGCCGGGGGTCAACACGTTAATAAAACGTCGTCCGCTGTTCGAATTACCCACGTTCCAACGGGGATTGTGGTCGCTAGTCAGGCCCAACGGTCACAATTACAAAACCGCCAAACCGCGTTGAACATGTTACGCGCAAAACTTTACGAACGTGAAGAAGAGAAGAAGGCCAAACAACGCGCGGCCATTCAGGGTGAACAAATGGATATTGGTTGGGGGTCGCAAATTCGCTCCTACGTTTTTCATCCGTATACGATGGTCAAAGATCACCGGACGAACTATGAAAGTCACGATGGTCAGGCCGTGATGGACGGTGATTTGGACCCGTTCATTGACGCGTACTTGCAGTGGAAATTGGCACAAAAGAATCCTCAATAATTTTGATGAAAGACCGTTGCACTCGTTGGTTCGAGCGTAACGGTCTTTTTTTGAATATTTTACAAATGATATACTGTTATTAATGCGTTGATATCGGGCTTTGGCCGGTGTAAACAATATTGGTCTGGCCCGCTAAAAATGCTATACTAATTTCAGAGTTTAACGTTAGGAGTCACGCGCATGCAAGTATTGAAAGTCTTAGAGTTATTTTTTATGCAGCCGTTAGTTTGGCTGGGGCTGCTTCGCAGCTATATGACCGCGCGCAATCGGGTCAACTACGAACGCCATCATTTTCGTAGTGCGATCAACGCGCAGTTTGTCGAGGTGCGCCACTTTTTAATTGACGGGGTGTTGTTCGGACTGGTGACTAGCGTGATTAGTTTGGGACTTGGCATCGTCGTGGCTCCCGTCTGGGTCGTGATTTATGAATTGATCGCGGTAATCAGTTTGATCATCGTTCCGTTTGCCGTACTACCCGTGACGGTCTTCGGGCTAAGCTGGTTGATTTATTGGCTGTACAGTCCCCAGTTGACCATGGTTGGGGGAGCGTTGCAGCGATACGGGGTAACGACGACTAGTATGAGCGGTGGGCTACTAATTAACGCGTTAGTGCTGGTTGCCATGATTTTGGCCGTGACCGCCGCGCTATTGCGCTGGCATGATCACCAGGGGGATTCTCCCCAACTGCGACCGGATCAGCGTGGTAAACGGATCGTACGGTACCGTTGGCAACAGTTTTTGGTCTTACCCGTGGCCGTGTTAGTTCCAGGAGACTGGTTGCACGCAACCTTTAGTTGGTGGCCAGTCTTTATGGTGGGTCAGCGCTCCTTTAGTATCATATTATTGCCGTTACTATTGGGAGCCAGTGTACAAGTTTATAAACAATTACCTAAAACGGCTTGGCACCGGTTGGCAAAACGCTATGGTGTCGTAGCTGTGGTGGCATTAGTATTGGCCGTTGGGGCACGCTTGGCGGCGTTAAGTCCCCAGTGGTTGCTGATTTTGATGGGCGGAATGGTGGTTTTAACTTGGGGAATTTTAATCCAGCACCGCTACCATGATCAGCACCAGGGCTTCCGATTTTCCGATACGGATCAGGGGGTGCGCGTGATTGGATTACGTCGTCATACCCCGGCGGATAAATTGAATTTGGGGTTGGGTGACGTTATTTTGGAATGTAACCGTAAAGCGGTGCATACTGAAAGTCAGTTTTACGCGGCCCTGTTGGATAGTCCAACCTATGTTCACTTAAAAGTACGTAATTTACAACAAGAATTGATTATTACTGAGACGGCGATTTATAACGGCGCCCCACACGAGTTAGGGATAGTATTATTCACTGATCAGGAGGATTAATGACCATGGATAAGATTTTAGTTGTAGACGATGAACCAGCCATCGTAACGTTGTTATCATACAACTTAAAACAAGCTGGGTATGAAGTAGTGACGGCGACGGATGGTGCGGCCGCGTTGTCATTGGGATTGGAACAATCATTTACTTGTATTTTATTAGACTTAATGTTACCTAAATTAGATGGAATGGAAGTCACGAAACGATTACGGCAAGAAAAGGTCCGCACACCGATTATTATCGTGACGGCCAAAAGCGATGAATTTGATAAGGTTTTTGGGTTGGAACTGGGAGCTGACGATTACATTACCAAACCATTTTCACCCCGGGAAGTTTTGGCACGGATCAAGGCCGTGATTCGGCGGGCGGTACCAACTGAACCAGCCCCAGTTTCCGCTACGGCCCCGGTCAACCGGGCCATCATGACGGTGGGGAATTTACAGATTGATCAGAATAAGTACCGGGTCACCCGCAACGGTAAAAGCATTAGTCTAACCCCTAAGGAATTTGAACTATTAGTTTACTTTGTTGAGCGGGAAGGACGGGTGCTCAGTCGTGATGCCATTTTGAACCACGTTTGGGGTTACGATTATGCTAGTGAAACGCGGATTGTGGATATTCACATTTCCCATTTACGTGAAAAAATTGAACTGGATCCCAAAAATCCCCGCTTAATTCGAACGGTCCGCGGATTCGGTTATGAATTCGTGGGTGATGAGCATGCATAACCGGTGGCAACAGTCGGTCCGCCTGTTAACGTTAGAAAACGTTTTGATATTGTTAATGGTCCTCTTGGTGGTACAACATTTTTCACCAATTAATTGGTCGACCGGCCTTGTCGGTGGGCTTATTTTGGTATTAGTGCTTATCGCGGTGGTTGAGACTAGTATTGTGTGGTTCCAGCAACGTGAGCGGCAAAAAACGATTGACCGGATGGAAGCCAAGTTGCGGCAGATGAGTAGTCAGCAGTTTCCACCCCACATTTTATTGCCCCAGTCAGACCCGTTGTATAGCTTGTCACAGGCGGTCAATCAGCTGGAAAGTTACCAGCGGAACCAGACTCGCCGCGCGGAATTGCAAGAAAAGGAACTGATGATGATCATGCGTTACTTGCCCGTGGGGGTAATGGTGATCGATCATCACCGGCAGGTCCAGCTTTCAAATCCAGCAATGAGTGAGCTTTTGCAAGAATCAATTAATACGGTCGCCCACGCGTACACGAAAGATATTCAGTTGTACGCTCTGACGAAACTAATTGAGGACACGATTACGACCCGCAAGAATCAACGGGCGTCAATCACCCTGACGCCGGCCCCTAATACCCAAGTCGTGGAAGCAACTACGGTTTATATTCAGAATAGTCGTTCTCATTACCAGATTGTACTGATGCTGTACGACATTACTGAAGTTTACATGATCGAACAGATGCAGGATGACTTTGTTAGTAATGCCAGTCACGAGCTTAAAACGCCGATTACCGCGATTGCGGGTTTTACGGAGACGTTATTAAGCGGGGCTAAGGATGATCCGGCCACGCTGGATCAATTTTTAAAAATTATCGCGGATGAAAGCCAGCGGTTGATCGACCTAATTCAGGACGTGTTGTCGTTATCCCGGATCCGGGCACAAAGTACGACTAAGTTGGCGCAAACGACGGTGACGATCCGACCGCTGATCGAACAGGAATTAGCCGTCGACCAACAAGCCGTTGCGCGCCAGCGGCTGACGGTTGTTAACCAAGTTGCCGCGGATTTTAAGGCCGTCGTTGATGCGCGCAAGTTGAGCCAGGTAATTAAAAACTTGTTAACGAATGCCATTAAGTATAACCGCGAGGGTGGTCGCATCACGGTCACGGTCAAGTCAACTGAAAAACACTGGTCGTTGATCGTCGCGGATACGGGGATCGGCATCAGTGCTGAGGACCAACAACGAATTTTTGAACGCTTTTACCGGGCCAGTCCGTCACGCTCACAGCAAGTCGTGAGCGGTACGGGGTTGGGACTAGCCATTGTTAAGGAACTAGTAACGGCCATGCACGGCGACGTTACTGTGGCTAGTCAACGTGGCGTCGGGACAACCATGACCGTGACCCTACCAATAATTGAATAAGCTTGATGATAGCCGTTTATGGAGGTGAAATTTTCCCCATAAACGGCTATTTTTATACGTTTGGCAAGTGAATAAATCAAAATATTTTGACATTTACACAATCTTTACAAAACGCATATCAAGCATTTACACAAACTTTGTATTATAGATTTTGAGCAATGGGTAGGAGGTATTTTGTTATGAAAAAAAGTCGGGTCATCCAATTACTAGGACTGATCTTGATTGGTGTCCTCGTCGGGTTCGGTTACACCCACCGAGTACGGACGGACGCCGGCGAGTCAATCACCGCAGTTGGTTCCACCGCTTTACAGCCATTAGTCGAAGCTGCGGGTGAACAGTACAGTTCCACACGGACGGGTATTTTTATTAATGTGCAAGGCGGTGGGTCGGGTACCGGCCTCAGTCAAATTCAATCGGGCGCGGTAGCCATTGGTAACTCGGACATTTTTGCAGAAGAACAGTCGGGAATCGATGCGAGCAAACTCAGGGACCACCGGGTTGCGGTGGTCGGCATTGCCCCCATCGTCAACAAAAACGTTGGGGTAACTAACCTGACACAACAACAACTCATTCAGATTTTTACGGGTAAAGTCACTAATTGGCGTGAAGTTGGGGGTAAAAACCTCCCAATCACACTAATTAATCGGGCTCAGGGCTCCGGAACGCGCAAGACGTTTGAAAGTTACGCGTTAAAGGGCCACCAGAGTGCGGATTCACAGGAACAAGATTCATCGGGCCTAGCACGGTCAATCGTTGCTAGTACTCCGGGCGCCATCAGTTACGTTGCGTTTTCATACTTCGATAAGACCGTTCAAGCCGTTAACGTTGACGGTGTTCGGCCTACCAAAGCCAACGTTCGTAATAACCGCTGGCGCATCTGGTCTTATGAACATTTGTACACGGGTAAAAAGCCCAACCAGTTAACGGAACAATTTATCAATTACATTTTATCAACCGCTGTTCAAAAAAAATTAGTCAAACAGTTAGGTTATATTTCGGTCCATGATATGCAAGTACAGCGGAGTGCGACCGGTAAAATTTCGCCAATGAAATGAGGGGGAGCGCATGGATAAAATTCGAGAAAGCTTATTAAAAAAGTCAATTGCCAGTAAAATTGAGCGCCGGGGTAAAATCATTAGCCTGATTTGTCTCGCGTTAATTGTTGGGGTCGTCTTTTTGATTTTTTACTTTGTGGCGTCACGGGGGCTGGCAACCTTCTTTCAAAATCACGTCAATTTATGGCAGTTCTTAAGCGGAACGCAGTGGAACCCGGGAACGACCGGTACCAATGGTCAACCAGCCGTGGGGGCGCTGCCGATGATCGTCGGGTCGTTTTTAATTACGATCTTGTCCGCTTTGATTGCGACACCGTTTGCCATTGGAACCGCGGTCTTCATGACCGAAATCTCACCCCGACGCGGAGCTAAGATTTTACGGCCCGTAACGGAATTATTAGTTGGGATTCCGTCAGTTGTCTATGGTTTTATCGGTTTACAAGTCGTGGTCCCATTTGTGCGGCATACGTTTGGGGGTAGTGGTTACGGCATCTTATCCGGGACGTTTGTCCTGTTCGTAATGATCTTACCGACCGTGACTTCAATGAGTGCCGACGCGTTAAACGCCGTGCCCCGTTATTATCGGGAAGCGTCCTTAGCGTTAGGTGCGACCCGCTGGCAGACGATTTATAAAGTTGTTTTACGGGCGGCGATTCCGGGAATGCTAACCGCCATTGTGTTTGGGATGGCCCGGGCTTTTGGGGAAGCCTTAGCCGTTCAAATGGTGATTGGGAATGCCACCCTCTTACCACAAAATCTAGTTTCTCCGGCTTCCACGTTGACCAGTATTTTGACCATGGGGATTGGGAACACGGTTATGGGCTCGTTACAAAATAACGCCCTCTGGTCACTAGCGATGATTCTGTTGCTAATGTCCTTGGTCTTCAACTTAGCTATCCGGTATATTGGACGAAAGGGGAAATTAAGCAATGAACGCTAAACGCATTGATAAAATCGCGACCGGGGTCCTGTACGGAGTCGCGGCCTTAGTGGTTATCATCTTGGTAGCATTACTGGGGTTCATTCTCATTGAAGGGGTACCGCAAATTTCTTGGCACTTCTTAACGTCCCCGGCCTTAGCCTTTGAAGCGGGTGGGGGGATCGGTATCCAGTTATTTAACTCCTTCTACCTGTTGTTTTTAGCCCTATTGATCTCTTTACCGATTTCACTAGGCGCCGGAATTTACTTGAACGAGTACGCGCCGCAAAATACGGTGACCGGTCTAATTCGGACGACCATTGAAATTTTAAGTTCATTGCCCTCCGTGGTAGTTGGCTTATTTGGTTACCTGTTCTTCGTAGTCCAATTTAAATTGGGGTTCTCGATTATTTCCGGGGCCTTCGCGTTAACGGTCTTTAACTTGCCGATCCTAACCCGGAGTATTGAAGAAGCCTTAGCTAATATTTCAGATAACCAGCGTGAAGCTGGCTACGCGTTAGGACTATCACGCTGGGAAACGGTCACAAAAATCGTGGTACCAGCCGCGTTACCAAGTATCATTACCGGTGTCGTTTTAAGTGCCGGGCGAATCTTTGGGGAAGCCGCGGCGTTGATCTACACTGCGGGTCAAAGTGCGCCGGCCCTGAACTTCAGCGACTGGAACCCGTTTGATATTAGCAGTCCGTTAAGTCCAATGCGTCCCGCCGAAACGCTGGCCGTGCATATTTGGAAGATTAATTCCGAAGGCATCATGCCGGATGCCAAGGACGTGTCTGCCGGGGCGTCCGCCGTACTGATCATTGCGGTATTGCTCTTTAACTTCTTAGCTCGCTGGCTTGGCAAGCGTCTGTATAAACATTTAACCGCTGAATAAAGGAGGCCTTTTTGATGGCAGATAATTCAATGACAACGGATCAACGCAATATTTTAAAATTTGATCCTAAAGACCATGAAATTGCGCTTTCAACGGAAGATTTACACGTTTTTTACGGTAAGTCGGAAGCTATTTCGGAAGGTGATTTACAGTTTGAACGCTACAAAATTAGCGCGTTAATTGGTCCGTCCGGCTCTGGTAAGTCGACCTACTTACGGTCCCTAAACCGGATGAATGACCGGATTGCAACCGTTAAAGGAAAAATTATGTACCGGGGGCTGGATATCAATAGTAACGATATCGACGTTTACGAAATGCGCCGGCACATTGGCATGGTGTTTCAACGTCCCAATCCGTTTGCAAAGTCGATCTACGAAAACATTGCGTTCGCGTTACGGCAACGGGGTGTGAATAAAAAACAGGATTTGGATGAGATCGTCGAACGGTCGTTACGCCAAGCCGCCATGTGGGACCAAGTTAAGGACGATTTAAACAAGAGTGCCTTAGCTTTGTCGGGTGGTCAGCAGCAGCGGTTATGCATTGCCCGGGCCATTGCCATTAAACCCGATATTTTATTGTTGGACGAACCCGCGAGTGCGCTTGACCCCGTATCAACGAGTCAAATTGAGGATACGTTACTGGAACTGAAGCAAAACTATACGATTATCATCGTGACGCACAACATGCAACAGGCTTCTCGAATCAGTGACTACACCGCGTTTTTCAACTTAGGTAAAGTACTTGAATATGCGGAAACCGGCGATATCTTTACGAATCCGCAGGTTGATTTAACGAACGATTACATTTCGGGGAACTTTGGATAGGAGGGCCGCCATGAGCACAATTTTAAAAGCAGAAAATTTACACTTGTTTTACGGTAAAAAGGAAGCCCTTAAGGGAATTAACATTGATTTTCAAGAAAAGGGAATTACCGCGTTAATTGGGCCCTCTGGTTGTGGTAAGTCGACGTTCCTAAGGTGTTTGAACCGAATGAACGATTTAATTCCCGGCGTAACGATTACCGGGGACGTTGAATTTAACAACACTAACATTTATGCGCCCACGACGGATACCGTTCAATTACGTAAAGAAATCGGCATGGTGTTTCAACAGCCCAACCCGTTTCCGTTTTCAATTTATGAAAACGTGGTCTACGGGCTGCGCTTGGCCGGGGTCCGCGATAAAGAAAAACTGGACGCAGCGGTTGAAAAGAGCTTAAAGCAGGCTGCAATTTGGGACGAAGTGAAAGATCGCCTACACGTGAACGCGCTCGCCCTGTCCGGTGGCCAACAGCAACGGGTCTGCATCGCGCGGGTATTAGCGGTCGAACCAGATATCATTCTACTGGATGAAGCAACCAGCGCCCTGGACCCGGTTTCTAGTCACATGATTGAAACGACGCTATTGAATTTACGTCACGATTACACTATCATAACTGTTACGCATAATATGCAGCAGGCTTCACGAATCTCTGATCGGACCGCGTTCTTCTTAAATGGTGAATTGATTGAAGTTAACGATACGAAGCAGATTTTCATGAATCCGGTTAAACAAGAAACCAATGACTATATTTCAGGACGATTTGGTTAGGAGGAAAAACCATGCGACGACTATTTGACGACGAGTTAAATGATATTGATGCTAACTTCACCGAAATGGGAATGATGGTTAGCGAAACGATTGAAAAAGCGGTCAAAGCTTTTATCGATCATGACCGGGAATTGGCTCAAGAAATTATCGATAACGATGCTAAAATTAATCAGCGCGAAGTGGAATTGGAACAAAAATCATTTGAAATGATTGCACTTTACCAACCCGTTACGTCTGATTTACGTGAAATTGTGACGATTTTGAAGGCCGTTTCGGAGCTGGAACGCATGGCGGACCACGCACGTAACATTGCGCACGCGACTATCCGGGTCAAGGGCCACGTGCGGGTGCCCGAAATTGAAGCCGCACTTTCCGAAATGGGGAACCGGGTGCGTTCAATGGTCGAAGAAATGTTATCGGCCTATGTTAAAAGCGATGACTTAGCTGCTCGCAAGGTCGCTGCGCGGGATGCTAAGGTCGGTGAAATGTACGATAAGATCAATGCCAAGGGAATTTCTAAAATGGAACGCCACCCCGAAACGGTCAGTGGTTCGACTGATTATTTGAAGGTTGCCAGCTCCCTGATGCGGATTGGGGCGTTAGTGACTAACATTGGGGAATGGATCGTCTACTTGAATACCGGCGAGATCATTGAATTAAATCCCGAGAGTTCAAATTTAGTTTAGTTAATCATAAATAATCTCTAAAGCCGGTTCATCTAGTTTGCAACCGGCTTTTAGTATTAGTAAGATATAATTAGACTAAAGTTATTGAGGTGTCTAAAATGAAATCTAATACTAATCGGAAATTAACTAAATCAAATAACCGCGTCGTGGCCGGGGTACTCGGTGGCATTGCGGAATATCTAAATTGGAACGCCAACGTTTTGCGGGTTCTATTTGTCCTATTGACCTTAGCTTCACACGGTTTTGGTATCTTACTCTACTTAGTGTTAATGACCATCATGCCAAGTAGGCCAGAAAATGGCGGCTTCTTTGAACAGATGCGTCGGACTAGTCAGGGGAACGGTACCGCGCGGCCACAACCACAGGGGCGGAAAGAAATTCATAACGTCCACGAGGAAGATGAACCGCGGCACCACGATTAATGGAGTGATAGTAAAGTGGGTTTTTGGAAACGAATTTTAATTAATACGGTCTTATTTATCGCCATCGCGGGATTTTTCCAGTCGAGCTTTCACGTGGCTAACGTTTGGATCGCCCTGTTGGCTAGTTTCGTACTGGCCATACTAAACGCGGCGGTCAAGCCAGTACTCGTGTTGCTGTCACTGCCAATTACCCTGATTACGTTGGGGTTGTTTAGTATTGTAATTAACGGGTTCATGTTACAGATGACGTCGTACGTGGTTGGCAAGGCTAACTTTGGTTTCTCGAGTTTCGGGATGGCCGTGTTAGTTTCAATTTTGATGTCACTCGCTAACGTGATCGTCTCGAATTTTTTCGCGAACAGTGGAGTCAATGGTGATTAAAGCGCTTTAAAGTGCTAAGATTAGAAGATAGGAATGATCCGTTTTCAGTCAAAAGTGTGGAGGCTTGAAAAAGTAGTGCAATAGCATTACTGGACAATGCCGACCGCACTTTTTTTAATGACTGAACGATGACTTAGGAGGGATTAACTTGGCAGGAAGTGTAACCGTTGCTGATTTGGTGAAGAATACGCGCTTAGACGTCTATCACGGAGCCGAATTATTGGCTGATAAGGACATTACCACTAGTGATATTTCACGGCCGGGTCTGGCGTTAACCGGCTACTTCAATTACTACCCGCGCGAACGGGTTCAATTATTAGGTAAAACTGAAACCGCTTATTCGAAAAACATGAGTCACGATGAGCGGCTAATGATTTTTCGTAAGATGTGTCAATTAACGACGCCGGCGTTCGTCATTTCGACCGGCCTACCGGTTCCTAATGAACTGGTACAGGCGGGGAAAGAAAACGGGGTACCGATTCTTGGTACTAAGATGACGTCGTCACGGATTTTAAGTAACATGACGAACTACTTGGAAGGTAAACTGGCGGAACGCCAGTCGGTTCACGGTGTTTTAGTTGATATTTACGGCTTGGGGGTCCTGATTACCGGGGACTCCGGTGTGGGTAAGAGTGAAACGGCGCTGGAACTGGTTAAACGGGGGCACCGCTTGATTGCTGATGACCGGGTCGACGTTTATCAACAAGACGAACAAACCTTAGTTGGGGAAGCGCCGAAGATCTTGAACCACTTATTAGAAATTCGGGGAATCGGTATCATTGACGTGATGAACCTGTTTGGAGCCGGCGCGGTTCGGCAGGACACCGACATCGACTTAATTGTTCACTTAGAGAATTGGACGCCCGATAAGCAATTTGATAGACTAGGGAATGGAGAACAGTCCCGGAAATTCTTTGACGTGGAAGTTCCCGAAATTTCCATTCCGGTTAAGACTGGGCGGAACTTAGCCATTATTATTGAAGCGGCTGCGATGAACTTCCGGGCCGAGAGTATGGGCTACGATGCCACTAAAGTCTTTGACGATAACTTAAACTCACTGATCAAAGAAAATTCCGCGCACGATTCTCACAAGCAATAAGGAGATGGCAATAGCGTGAAAACCGTTTTAGGGGCGCTCAACCCAATTGCTTTAAGATTGGGGCCCATTGAAGTTCACTGGTATGGGGTAATTATTGCGAGTGCCGTAGTGATTGCGGTTGCGTTAGCAGTACGTGAAGGTCAAAAACGCGGGATCCGTCCCGACGATATTTATGACATGATTTTGTGGGCCTTACCATTTACCTTGATTGCCGCACGACTTTACTACGTTGCGTTTCAGTGGTCGTACTACAGTCAAAATCCCGGCGAAATTATTCGTATTTGGGACGGCGGAATTGCCATTTACGGGGGCCTCATTGGGGCCGGTATCGTGGTCGTCTTATTCTGTCGGTCCCGGTTCGTCCCGGTTTGGCTAATGTTAGACGTCGCGGCACCGACCGTGATCATGGGCCAAGGGATTGGTCGGTGGGGGAACTTTATGAACCAGGAAGCCTTTGGCCGGGTAACCAGCCTGAGCTTTTTGCAAAGTTTACACCTACCCGGCTGGTTGATTCAGCAGATGAACATTAACGGCGCGTACCGGCAACCGACCTTCTTATACGAATCCGTTTGGGACCTATTGGGGTTTGTCGTATTAATGGCGACCCGGCACCACACCGGTTGGTATAAGCAGGGTGAAGTATTCTTGACCTACGTTGCTTGGTACTCGTTTGGCCGGTTTTTCACCGAAGGTATGCGCACGGATTCGTTGATGTTATTCAATGTAATTCGGGTTTCACAAGCGTTATCAGTTGTTCTGTTTATTGGTAGTATTGGTCTGATTATTTGGCGGCGACGTCATTTAAGCAACAACCGCTGGTACTTAGACGGTTCTGGGCAAAAAATCGTTACAGAAAAATAGTAGATTAGAGGGTTATTCGAATGACAGAAAAAATTGCGGTTTTAGGTGCGGGCTCTTGGGGCAGTATCTTAGCAAACTTATTGGACGAAAACGGAAACGACGTACGGCTATGGTCAAACTCCGCGGCACAGGTTGCGGAATTAAACGACCACCATACGAATCAACACTACGTTCCGGATTTTCACTATTCAGAATCACTCACGGCGTATACTGATTTGGCAGCAGCCCTAGACGGCGTCGCTGCCATTCTGTTCGTAGTCCCAACTAAGGCCATTCGCAGCGTGGCCCAACAGGTGGCCGCGGTGTTGGAACAGACCCACCAAAAGCCAATTATTATCCACGCCAGCAAGGGGCTGGAACTGGACACCCACAAACGGTTGTCACAAGTCTTAGCCGAAGAAATTCCAGCCGATTTACGCCAGGCCATCGTGGTCTTGTCCGGGCCGAGTCACGCTGAAGAAGTCGCAAAACGGGATATTACGTTAATCACCGCGGCTAGTGAAAGTGAACAAGCGGCTAAGTTTGTTCAACAGTTATTCATGAACGACTACTTCCGGATTTACACGAATAATGACGTTATCGGGGTTGAACTGGGTGCCGCTTTGAAAAACATCATTGCGCTAGGTGCCGGTGCGTTGCACGGTTTAGGCTACGGTGATGACGCTAAGGCCGCTTTAATGACCCGGGGGCTCGCTGAAATTAGTCGCTTAGGGGTGGCCTTAGGTGCCCAACCACTGACCTTTATCGGTTTGTCCGGAGTCGGCGACTTGATCGTTACGGCGACGAGTGTCCACTCACGGAATTGGCGCGCGGGTAACGAACTAGGAGCTGGTCAAGATTTGAAGACGGTTATCGATACTATGGGTATGGTTATCGAAGGAATTCCGTCTACGAAGGCCGCTTACGAATTAGCTCAGCAACAAAATATTGAAATGCCGATTACTGAAGCCATTTATGATGTATTATATAATGGTGCCGACATTAAGCAGGTCATTCCACAATTAATGCGGCGCGAGGGGAAACCTGAGCTCCAGTAGAGTAGGTCTTTCAGGTAAATATTTCACTATTTTAGGAGGATTATCACATGTCAAAAGTTAGAAAAGCCGTTATTCCTGCGGCTGGTTTGGGAACCCGTTTCTTGCCAGCTACGAAAGCAATGCCGAAGGAAATGTTACCAATCGTCGACAAGCCAACGATTCAGTTCATCGTCGACGAAGCACGCAAATCCGGAATTGAAGATATTGTTATTGTAACTGGTAAGAGCAAGCGGAGTATTGAAGATTACTACGATTCAAATCCCGAACTCGAAGATAACTTACGTGCTAAGCACAAGGAAGAAATGTTAAAACTCGTTCAAGAAACGACTGACATCAACTTGTACTTTATCCGTCAATCACACCCACGCGGCCTCGGGGATGCCGTTTTAACAGCGAAGGCCTTCGTTGGGGACGAACCATTCGTTGTTATGCTTGGTGATGACTTGATGGAAGATAAAGTTCCGTTAACGAAGCAGTTAATGAACAGCTATGATAAGACCCACGCTTCAACGTTGGCCGTTATGAAGGTTCCTCACGAAGACGTTTCGAAGTACGGGGTAATTAATCCTGAAAGTGAAAAGGAACCCGGTTTATACAACGTGAATAACTTCGTTGAAAAGCCAAGTCCCGAAGACGCACCAAGTGATTTAGCAATCATTGGTCGGTACTTATTAACACCAGAAATTTTTGATGTGCTGGAACATCAAAAACCTGGTAAGGGCGATGAAATCCAATTAACGGACGCCATCGATACCTTGAACAAGACGCAGCGGGTGTTTGCGCACGAATTCAAGGGAACCCGGCACGACGTTGGTTACAAGTTTGGTTACTTGAAGACCACCATTGAATACGGGTTGACCCATCCCGATGTTAAGGATGATTTACGGGCCTACATCAAAGATTTAGGCGCACAGTTGGCCAAGGAAGATGGCAGTGCGGCCGCTCCAAAAACAACTAAAAAGAATACTAAGTAATACGTGCTCTGCCAATAAATGGTGGACGCAAAAAACGGTACCCGGGTTATTTTCCGGGTACCGTTTTTTGCGTTGCATGGTGGTGCTTAACGGTCCGCGTTGAGCTTAAAAAGGTGCGGTTTACCGTAATAGTAGCCCTGGCGAAGTGGAATGTTGAGTTCGTCGGCCATTTGGTCTTCCTGCTCATTTTCAACGCCTTCGAGAATTAAGCGCATGTCGTGTTCCTGCGCCACTTGCCACCAAAACGCCAACTCTTTTGGAATTTCGGCTTCCCGTTTCTCGGCCCGGAAGTTTTGCATCGCGAACTTGATTTCCTCAGCGGAATCGAGCAACGGTTGAATGTGGTCGTAAACGTTGATCCCCGTGCCAACGTCATCCAAGCTAAATTGCAGACCGTTAGCCTTGTACTTAGCAATTTGCTGTTCGATAGCCGCTAATGAATACTGGTCTTCACCGGCTTCCTCGGTGACTTCCACGACCACCTTAACGGGGAAGAGCTTCTTTTGCGCGTCGATGACGGCGCTCGCAATGCAGTCGTTTAAAAACTGCTTGCGGTTAAAATTGATTGAGACCGAACCAATTTTTAAAGCCAGTTCACTCGCCGTGGCTTTAAGCAGGTTGACCTGAACGTCGATGGGAATGTTCTCAAAGCTAGCGGGTAACGTCCAACGGTCTTGGGGCGTTTCCCGGTAGCGAATCAACATTTCATAGCCAATCAATGAATTATTGAATTTATCTAATTGGGGCTGAATAAAATAGCGGTACATAGGGCCAACTCCTTTAATTATGACTAGAAAGTGTTAATACACCCAAAGCCCATAGTATACCAAAAAACGGGGGAGGGGAATGATATGAACTTCAAACTTGGTAATCGTTAACAATGAACGGGGGACGTAATTGTGACAAAGGTATCAATAACCCGGGAAAATGTTTATAATGAGTTTATACAAATTAAAATATAGCGTGATTGGGGAAATGAATTTTGAAAATTATTATTGTAGGTTGTACGCACGCGGGGACGGCCGCGGCTGCTCAAATTCTGAAAGATCATCCTGAAGCGGACGTGACGATTTACGAACGCGATGATAATATTTCATTTTTATCCTGTGGGATTTATTTGTACTTAGGCGGCAAGGTCAACCGGTTGGAGGACATGTTTTACTCTTCCCCAGCGGATCTGCAAGCGTTAGGGGCCACCGTCAAGACGAAACACAACGTCCTAAGCATTGATGCGAAGCAGAAGAGTATGCAAGTTGTTGATATGCAAACGGGGAAAGTTTTTCACGATACGTACGACAAGCTGATCATGACGACCGGTTCTAGCGTGGCGGTTCCGCCCATTTTTGGGATTGATGAGTCGAAAGTCCTCCTGTGCAAAACCTATAGTCAGGCCCAGGAAATTTATAAGACGGCTAAAGATAACCGCCGCATCGCCATCATTGGGGCTGGGTACATTGGGACCGAACTGTCGGAAAGTTATGCTAATACGGAGCACGAAGTCACCCTGTTTCAAGCGCATGATCAAATCTTGAACCACTACATCAGTCACGATATGTCTGAGCGGGTCGTGGACGTGCTAAAAGATCATGGTGTCAACGTGCTGTTGAATCACCGGGTCAGCGCCTTTACTAGTAACGAAGACGGTGAATTGGTCATTGAAACGAACCAGGGCGACTTTACGGCCGATTTGGCGATCGTCGGGACCGGGTTTGTTCCGAATACAGAATTATTGCGCGGTCAGGTCAAGACGGACAAACACGGCGCTATTGTGATCAACGATTACGTTCAAACGTCTGATCCAGACATCTACGCGGCCGGTGATTCTTGCGTGGTCAACTTTAACCCGACTGGTCGTTCGGCCTACACCCCGTTGGCAACGAACGCGGTTCGTCAGGGTGCGATTGCCGGCGTGAACGTTTTTGGCAATCACCAGCGGTACATGGGAACCCAAGCAACGTCGGCCATGCAGTTATTTAACCACACGATGGCAACGACGGGGTTGACCCTTGAAGAGGCTAAGAATAACCATATCCCGGCCAAACGGGTAACGTTTGACGGGACTTGGCGTCCGGCTTACATGCCGACAACGGCCGCGTTGACGATTGAACTGATTTATAATCCCGAAAATCGTAAAATCTTGGGGGCTCAGTTCTGGAGTAAACACGAGATTTCGCAGTCGGCGAACGCGGTCTCAATCGCAATCCAAAACGGTAACACGATTGATGATTTGGCGTTCGTGGACATGCTCTTTTCACCGAACTTTGACGACCCGTTTAATTATTTAAATTTAGTTGCCCAACAGGCAATTGAGCAGGAACGGCAAGCCGGTAACACCAAGACCCGCATCACGGCCTTCGGGGACTGGGCCAAGCAAAATGATCAGAGTTTACAGTAATTAGGTGATAAGCATGCAACGGAAATGGTGGCTTTTATGGTTGTTGCCGGTGCTTTTTTTAGCGGGGTGCCAAAAACAGGTCCAGGTCAAAGCGCCAACCAAGGCACCACGTGATTTTATCGCGACCACGACGTACGCAACGTCGGCGGACCAGCAAAAAACGCGGCACTTAGTTAAATTTATTCGGCGGGGCTTACTGACTAAGCAGGGCTTATATACCAACTACTTAGACACTGAGAAACGGACACAGGCGAACGCAACGGGGCACGAAATGCTCAGCGAATCAGCGGGGATGTGGTTACAGTACCTCGCGACGACTCACCAGTGGGCGGCCTTTCGGAGCTTTTACGCCGCAACTAAAAAGACGTTTGACGATCACGGCCAGTTTAGTTACCGGTACGACCCGCGTACCCGCAAACGGTCCCGGGTCAACGCAACGCTGGATGATCTGCGGATCATTCGGGCCCTGTTAGCTTATGATCAAGCCCACCATACGGCTTATTACCGTAAGGAGGCCACGTTACGGTACCAAACGTTAGTTAATACCAGTATCAAAGATGGGCACTTAGTCAATTATTACGACATGCAAGCCCATAAAGCACCGACGACGGGCAACTTAGCGTACTTTGATCTACGGACGTTAAAGTACTTTGAATGCGAAACTGCCAAGGGCCGCGCGGCTTACCGTAAACAGCTGATTGCCGTTAAGGGGGGCTACTTAGGCGACGTTTTCCCCCTATACGCCGTGAGCTATCAGTGGACGACGAGTCAGTACAGCGACCACGACTTGAACACCTCCGAAGCGTTAGAAACGCTACTGCATTTAGCAGAGGTGGGGCAATTGAGGACGACTAGCCGTCGGTGGTTGGTGCAACGCCTGCAACAACATAATTTAGAAAATGGTTATACCACAACGGGGACGGTCAGTGTTCAGGGCGAATCGGCGGCTAATTACGCGTTAGCGGCGGCAATCTTTGCGACGCTCCGTGATCGGCAACATTATCACCAAGCAATGCAAAACGTTTGGCGGTTACAAGTTAACCAGGCGGATTCGGTGATTGATGGTGGTATTGGGAGTGCCAAGACCAAACAGGTTTATTCGTATGACAACTTGACGGCGTTAAACGCAGCGTTAAATTGATGGGGGCATTGATGTGATTATCTGGAAACGGCGATTACGAAGGGCCGGACAAATTTTTCAAAAATTAATGCCGCCCCCGTTGTTAGCCGTTTTAATTTGCGCGGGATTGGCAGGCTACCTGATCTTTGTGCCGCCAATTAACGGGTTAGCGGATAACGGCGATTATTACCGGGCGATGTACAGCAACGGGATCTATAAATTACTAGGTACGGACTATAACTACTTCGGTTACGTGACCCAGAAGTTTGGGTTGATGAAATATTTTAACGAGTACCACTCCGTCAACTTTTCGTCACAACCCCTTTTCGTCAAATTAGCCATTGGATTAAACAAGTTATTTTACAGTCGTTCGGTTTTTGATATTCGGTTTATGGGTGTCGTTAACTACGGGTTGTACTTAGGCGGTATCTACATGTTGACCGACGCGTTAACGTACCCGGCTAAACGGTTCCGGAACTACGTGATTGCCGGATTAGTCGTTTTGGTATTTGGGGACGCGTCGTTTACCTTATATTTCAACTCATTCTTTGCGGAGCCCCAAATGTTGGGCCTGACGTTATATTCGTTTTCGTCAATTCTTTTATTGGCACGGCAACGCTACCAACGACGCTGGCCGTTGATCTTAATATACTTAGTGAGCACGCTGTTGTTAATTGCCAATAAATCCCAAAACGCCCCGCTGGCCCTCAGTTTTGTGGTGGTCACGCTGGGGCTACTATTTCTCCCTAACTTTAAAGCGCAGCGGCCGTACTTGTTCGTTGGCATGGCGGTAGTTTTAATCACGGGGGGCCTGACCTATAAGCTGATTGGTAAGGAATTCGTGGACATCAACTCTTACCAAACCTTTTCGCACGGGGTGTTAACTCAGACTGACGATCCCAGTAAAGCGCTGGCTGAGGGCGGCGTTGATGAGCAGTACGCCTTAATGCAAAATCAAGACTATTACGCCAAACAGTTCGCCACGATTCAGGCTTCGGGGCCCTACGTCAAAAAGAATTTGCTTACTAAGTTAGGGTTCGCGTGGGTCGTTAAGTACTACGCGACACACTTAAAACAGTTCGGACGCTTATTAGATCTAGCGGCAGCCGACGTCATGATCACCCAGGTTAAAGCGGTGGGCGATTACACCAAGGCCTCCGGCGCACCGCCGGGTAAGCAGGTCACGTTTTTCACGCTTTATAGTCAAGTGGCGGGGGCCTTTTTCCCGCAAAAGTTTGCGTTTAACTGCTTATTGGCGATGGCCCTGTTGATGACCTACGCCGTGGGCTTTTACAACGATTTAAAGAATCACGAGTTTGAAGGGATCCTCCGCTTCTTTTTAGTTGCGGGTTACTTAACTATTTTTATTTTTGTACCGGTTATTTCAATCATTGGTGACGGTGACGCGGACCTTGCTAAACACCTATTCATGGTACCGGTCAGCATTGATTTGATTTTTTTACTGTTTATTTCGGACGTCTTGAACCACCGGTTATGGCACGCGTACCGTCAAGGAGCTGATGCGTCATGAAAAATCATCGCGCTTTATTCAGATGGCTATTTGTGGGATTAGTCTTGTTGATGGGACTGGCCGTACCGGGGCGAGTTCAAGCAGCGCAACCAGTTGAGCGGGTGCTTCTAGTTTACGATTCCCAAAACGTTGCTAATAACGACCAAACTAAGGTTGCGGCGGTACAACGGATCCTAACGGGGTTACACGTGCAGGTTAAAACCGAAGCAGCTGAGAATTACCGTTCGGGACAGCTGGCCAAGTATCAGGGCGTGGTCACGCTGATCAATTGGCCCCAAACGGCTTTAAATAACCGGGCTTTTAGTCGTGACCGGGCGCGCTTTAAGGGCATTAAACTCCACATTGGTCCCAATTTAACTAAGCAGGAGGCCCAAAGTATGGGGGTCACGCCGGTGAAACTGTACCATCAGCAGTTGACGCTGCGCAACAAGCAACGTACGGTTCACCAGTTATTACCCTTTAGTGAAACGATGACGGCCCTGACTAAGTTACCTACTAAGGCTCGTACGGTGGGCTATTTACAACCACAGACCGCGCAAAAACGGGCGTACCCGTACGGCACCGTTGTTGGTCGTCAGGGGTACTTACCCTACTTCTCCACTGGGGGATACAGTTTAACGCTGGCAATGCAGACGATGGCCACCCTTTTTGGTCACACCAAAACTTACGACCCGCTACTGACGATCACGAAGGTCACGCCGTATTCGAATTTAGTGTTATTAAACAAGCTAAGTTTGACACTTTATCGGCGGGGGATTCCGTTCGCCGTTAGTACGACGACGGTGGGAACCAACGCTAATTTTAAGGCGTATCAACGCTTTGCCAAGGTCCTGAGGCTAATTGAAAATCGGGGCGGCGTTATTTTTCTTAAGACGCCAGTTGTCGGTGGTGTTACGGCAAGTAGTGGCCATACCCTGGATGATTTAATGAATAATTATTTGATTCAATTTGCTCAAAACCAAGTGTATCCGGTGGGAATTAGCACCCCGGCTTTTTGGAACCAGGACCGCGTTTACCGAAACTACGCGTTAAAAAAGGCTAATCAAATTTTATGGTTACCCAATCCCGCAACCCTGACTTACGCCAAGCAGGATAACGAAGCGACCGTTTTTAAAAATAGTATTTACGGCGTTGCGGCGAGCTCGTTTGGCACCGTTAGTTCGGGAACTGACCTTTCGAAAATGGGCCGCCGGTTCGCTATTCCAACCGCCCTAACGTTCACGATGCCCAATAGTGAAACGAGCTTAAAAGACTTTGAGCACCGGGTGAACCGCATGCATTATCAGTGGTTAAATCCCGCCACTCAAATGAAGTCAACCAACATTGTTAGTGGAACGGCAACGATTGGCTACCAGTACGGAACGTATTTTTTGAACGGTGCGCGGACGCAGGTTCCGGATCAGCCGGTACAAGAAAAGACCTTGGCGGCGGTTAAACCTGAGGAGAGTTGGATGAACCGCTTCTTTAAAGTTCAGGGGAACGTCCTACTGATCTTTTTCTTGGGGACGTTTGCCGTGTTTGGATTATTTATTTTTGTAGGTCGTAAAGTTTATTTGAATATGTTTAAACGTAAGGGATGAGGGGGAAACCCGATTATGACAGTGTTAGATTATTTTTTGTTTTTGGCGGTCCTTTCAATTTGGGGCATTTTGGTCGTAAACATCGTGCTAACGATTGCGGGCTACGTCAACTATTTACAAAAAGTGAAGCGTCCCAAACCACAATTACCGGCCAAAGTCCCGTTTGTTTCAATCATGGTGCCCGCGCATAACGAGGGCGTGGTGATCGTTAAAACGTTACAGTCGTTATTAAATTTTGATTATCCGCACGATCGTTATGAAATTATTGTAATCAACGATAATTCGGATGATAATTCCGCGGAATTATTAGCGGAGGTTCAACAACTTTACCCACACCGGAACCTGGAAGTTATCAATACCGATAAGGTGACGGGTGGCAAGGGAAAATCTAACGCGTTAAACATTGGTTTAAAGCGGGCGCGGGGTTCATTGATCTCAATTTACGACGCGGATAACACCCCCCAGCGGAGTGCCCTGCGTTACCTGGTTGCCGAACTACTGAGTGATAAGCAGCTGGCGGCGGTGATTGGTAAGTTTCGTACCCGGAATAAAAACGCGACCCTGCTGACGCGCTTTATTAACATCGAAACGTTGTCTTTTCAGTGGATGGCGCAGGCTGGTCGGGAAAAGTTGTTTAAATTGTGTACGATTCCGGGGACTAATTACGTCATTCGCAGAGACATTTTGGAACAGATCGGCGGCTGGGACGTTAAGGCGTTGGCGGAGGATACGGAGATTAGTTTTCGGGTCTACCGCATGGGGTACCGGATTCGCTTTCAACCGCTAGCGGTGACTTGGGAACAGGAACCCCAAACGCTGGACGTATGGTTCCACCAGCGGACCCGCTGGGTTAAAGGCAATATTTACGTCATCCTAAAAAACGCCCGCCTGTTGTTTACTAAATCAGGCCGGCCGATTCGTTTTGATTTATTGTATTTTCTGTCCATTTATTTTTTGTTAATGACGTCGTTGATCTTATCCGACACCATGTTTGTTTTGTCGGTTGCGGGAATTGCCCACTCCGACCTAGTTGGATTTAGTAATACTTTATGGGTGATGGCCATCCTGGCCTTCGTGATCAGCACGTTTGTGACCATTACAACGGAGAAGGGCGAGATGACATTTGCAAATCTAATGATCATTATCTTTATGTATTTAGTTTATAGTCAAATGTGGCTTGCAGTGGCGACGCATGGAATGGTGGGGTATATTCGTGAGCAGGTTTTTCATCAACAAGCAAAATGGTACAAAACGAAACGGTATCAGTAAGTGGCTACTCGGCCTAACACTGGGGAGTTTATTAATGTTGGGCGCTGGCTTCGTTAATCAGCCAACCGTTGTTCAGGCCAAAAAAGTAAAAACAACGCGGACGACAAAGCAAAAGTCTAAGCGGGCCGTCCAAAACTTAAAAACGTACACGCAACCGTTTCAGAACACGACCACAACTTTGTCGGGAAATTCGGTCGAAGCTAACATGTACTTTATCAAGATGGACTATTGGCGGGTCAAAAAGGTCACCATTAATTTTAACTTTCAAATTTCACAATTAGCCAACCGGGCGACCTCGGACATCACGTTATCGCTGAACGGGACGAAGTTCTATTCGTTTCGGCCTGAATCTAAAACCGGGCTACAAACGAAGGCCGTTAAAGTTCCCTTACGGTTGTTGCAGGGGGAAAACCAGTTAACCGTTAGTGGGCAAATCTTAAACCGTAAAAATAAAACGAGTTATCAGTTGGCCCAAACGCCCGCCAATTGGCTGACCATTTACAGTGGCGCTAATGCCAACTTTGAGTACCAGTTACAACCACCGACAACGGCCATTAAATCGTTTTACGCGCACTTTTCGGGAACGGACACGATTGCTTACCAGAATTCAATCATCACGTTACCGCAAGCCGCGGCTAACGATGAGCTAACAGCGGGCATGTACGCGTTAGCGGGTGAGTCCCGGACGATTACGACGGAAAGTTCCCAAATCCCGGTAACGACGTTTAACCAAGCGGTGACTAAATCAGCCGCGTACCAAGTCGTACTGGGACGTTACGCGCACTTGCCCGCCCAGTTTAAGCGGCAGGTAAACCGGTCGAAATTACATAACCGGGCGGTGCTCAAAACGTACCGTAAGGGCCAAAAACACTACTTGATCGTGACCGCGTTGTCAGGAAAGTTACTGCAAAAAGCGAGTCGCTTTCTTGCAAACCAAGAATTAATGCAGGAAACGACGGCGGCTACGAAGTACGTCACGGCTCAAACCCGGACGTTCACGTCGGAGTTACAGTACGACGGCAGTACCCAGTTAACGACTAAGGATGATTATTTAACCGGTGCCAAACATCAATCTAGCACGTATTTTGTTAGCTTACCGGTAGACCGGACTAATGCGGACGGTTCCCAAATTCGGATCCATTTTCGGTACGCTAAAAATTTGAATTTTAAGCGGTCGCTGGTAACGGTCGCCGTCAACGGGACCCCCTTAGGCAGCAAGCGCCTCCAAGCAGCAAATGCGGACGGTGATAGTCTGACCGTTAGTTTACCGAAGGGCAAGGCACTCGGGCACAGTTTCACGATTCGGGTCGCCTTTGACCTGGAAACGTTTGATCAGAGTAGTTCGGACAACGCGCAGACCCCGTGGGCGGTCGTTGAATCAACTTCAAAAGCTTACATCAAGTCTAAGCCGGTGGCGGACCTGCTATTTACGAATTATCCCAATTTGTTTTTAAAGAACGCGACGTTTAACCAAATTGCGGTGGTCCGGCCACGCACGTTGACTAACGATGATTTTAAGACGTTAACGAATATTTTTAACCTGGTGGGGAGTTATGCTCAGAGCAATACGGGCCAGATTAAATTTTATACACAAAAGCCGGGCGCAAACGTTCTTAAAAATAGTAACGTGATCGTCTTCGGGACGCCCGCGCAGAACGCCTTTATTCGCCAGCTTAACCCCAAGTTGTATTTTAAATACGATCAAGCGTTTCGGGGATTTGTTTCAAACGAAAAGCTGAGCATTGAAAAGCAGTACGGCCAAAATATTGGTACGGCACAGTTACTGCGGTCACCCTATAATGAACGTTCAGGGTTACTGGTCGTGACGGCTGCTAAAAGTAGTGACGTGTACCGGGCGTCCACCCAAATTAATTTTCAGCGCAATATTGCGCAGTATAAGGGCGACGCCATCGTTGTGGACCATGATAACAATCATTACGATTACCGGTTTAAAAAACATAAGACGGTGGATGACGGGGTCAGTGTTAAAACGGCCGTTCAACGTAATTCTAAGTTAGTCATCTATTTAGGCATCGCCGTTTTAGTTATCATTATTATTGCACTAGCCGGCTTTTTGATTTTACGAAAGAGTGGTTTAACGGAACAAGGGGGGAAGAAGCATCGTGAATGATGATCAGCGCACCTCGATTTTTGCGGACGTTTATTTACTTCTTTTTCTGGGATTATTTAGTGTGACCGCCGTCTTAATGGCGTTGACACCTAACTTAACGTTAAACACGATCTATTTAGGTGTAACCATTATTTTAATTTTGATGACGTATTTTTTTGGCGCGGTGGCGGGCTTAACGGCTAACTTGGCCTTTACGTTTATTCAAGCGGTTGTGATGATCTACATCAATACCACCCACCACGCAAACATCCCAATGATCATGGTGTTTTGGCTCATCATGCCACTACTCCTTTCGGCCACGTTTTACGGAATGACCCGCCGCCAAACCGCGTTACAGTCGTCAAACGCCAAGTTGCGTGCAGATATTATGAAACGGGGCGCCTTCGACGAACAAACCAGTTTACGGACGACCGTGGCTTACATTCAGGACGCCCGGGTGTTTATTGAAACTAACCGGCGTTTCCAATTACCGGTGACGACCGTCATTATTCGAATCCGTTACTATAATGAAATTCGGCGGATGATGAGCGAGCAACAGTACCGGGATTTACTGCGGTTAACGTCGGATACCATTACCGCGGCGACCCGGGATAATGACATTACGTATTCGCTCAATCAGGAAAATCCGACCTGGGCGATCCTATTGTTTTCCGATACCCCGGGTGCGCAAATTGCCGCCGACCGCATTAAAACGAGTTTTGATAAAAACTTAAAACAGTCTGTCAGTTTGAATTCTTTAGAAATTTTGTTAGTGGTCGGGATTGCTGGCTGGGATCCTGATAAAATGAAGAGTCCTTATGATTTTATGAATAAGGGCATCAAGGAAACGGAATACGACGTAGCCCGCTAAACTAACTTTTCGGGTGTGTACAAACAACATAGTCGACAAATGTAATTTTTGGGGGTATATTAAGCCACATAGTATTTTAAGTGGAAGGGGTCTTTAAAAATGGCAAAAAGTTACGACGTGATTATTATTGGTGCGGGGCCGGCCGGGATGACCGCCGCCCTCTACGCTTCACGGGCCAATTTATCCGTACTGCTGTTAGATCGTGGGATCTATGGCGGCCAAATGAATAATACCGCCGCAATTGAAAATTATCCGGGCTTCAAATCAGTTTTGGGGCCGGACCTTGCTAAGGACATGTACGACTCGGCGACCCAGTTTGGGGCCGAGTACGCGTATGGGAGTGTTGAATCGGTTGAAGACCAGGGCGCTGTCAAGGTCGTTAAGACTGATAGCGATACTTTTGAAACTAAGGCAATTGTCATTGGGACCGGTTCTGAATACCGTAAACTCGGGGTGCCCGGCGAAGACACGTACGGTGGTCGCGGAGTTTCGTACTGCGCGGTCTGCGACGGGGCGTTCTTTAAGAACAAGCACGTGGTCGTGATCGGTGGTGGTGACTCTGCCATTGAAGAGGGAAGTTATTTAACACAGCTTGCTTCAAAAGTAACGGTGATTCACCGGCGGGACCAACTACGGGCCCAACAGATTTTACAAGACCGGGCGTTTGCTAACCCGAAAATGGAATTTGTTTGGAACAGCAACGTCACTGAAATTGTTGGTGACGACAAGAAGGTCACTGCGGTTAAGGTAAACAATAATAAGACCGGCGAAGACAGTGAAATTGCCGTTGACGGGGTCTTCATTTACGTGGGAATCAACCCAATCACCAAACCGTTTGGTAACCTCGGCATTACTGACGAAAACGGCTGGATCATCACGAACGATCACATGGAAACCAAGGTTCCCGGGATCTTCGCGGTGGGTGACGTTCGTAAGAAGGACTTGCGTCAAGTGGCAACCGCCGTTGGTGAAGGTGGGACGGCTGGTCAGGGCGTCTACAACTACATCACCGCGTTAGGCGATCAAGTTAAAAACTAAATTAAACTATAAAAAAGCGTTCAGAATTTTCACATTCTGAACGCTTTTTTACGAACTAACGCTGGTATGGGAATAACATCAACTGGCGGTTCGTGTAGGTCGCCAAGTAAATATCGCTGACCTGGTAGTGTTGGGCAGCTAACTGGTCGTCCAACCACTGGCGGTCGTGTTCGCTCGTTTCGAGGGCGTCTAAGTTGACTTGGCCGTCGACGATGAGTGGGTACTTAATGGTGTCATCGCCCACCTGGGTGATCGTTAGTTGGCCGTTTTGTTCCAGAAAAGCCCGCTTAACGTAGCGAATATCGGTAATGCCTTCCGTCCGTAACCGAAATGCGAGGTCGTTAGCACTCATGCCGTTGCGCAGGGCGGTGGTGACCATCAATTCACCATTCTTGATCAATAGCTGTGGTTTACCGTCAATCAAGCTTTTAACGTAACGGTTATGGTGGGTCAAGAACCGTAACACGAGTACGAGGATCGTCCAGATCAGGAGAACTAAAATGTATTGCAAAACGGTGACGCTCGTACTGTAAATCATGCCACCAACGATCGCCCCAAGCACGTAGTTTTGAACCTGGTCGAGGGCGCTGATCGGTGCAAGGTTACTTTTACCGGATAAGTTAATTTGTAAAATAATGGTTAATAAACCTAAAGCAAGTTTAATGGTAACGTCCCAGTAAGAAAACATTATTGGCCTTCTTTCACGTAATTAAGGGGTTGTTGAATTGGGGTAGCTGGCGTTAACGTGTAACTGTTGCCGTCGGTGTTGACGGTCACGTTATAAATTTGCCGCTGGACCTTGATCAACATCCCGCTGCTGACGGTACTAGTATTGGACCAGACGGCCGTTTTAGCGACCCCCTTTTCCTTAGCGACCCGTTGCATGATTTGGGTCACCTGTGATTTTTGGGTGAAACTGGATTGCAGGGTCTGCCACTCGTTAAACTGAACACCAATTAATAATAAAAGTACGAGTACCATGATGATAAACAAATCGCGGTACTTTAAATCGGTTTTGTGGCGGTACCAGAGCCAGCTTAAGAACGCAATGATGACAATAATGATACTGATTACTGCCAACTGAATTAGGATATGATTGCTATTTTGGTGGGTTAAATACCCGTATGAGTAAAAAGTCATAGTAGCCTCCTTATAAACATAATTATACCAAGTTAAGATGGTGACCGAACGAATTGAACCTTATAAAAGTGGGGATAGTAACGTTATCTTCAGCAGATTTTTATTAAGAAAAGCCCGTCTAGGCAATATTCTTAGTAAATTTTACTTTGTTAGGGGGTGCAATGTTGTATACTGGTGTTTGTAAGCACTAACAATTATTAGAATTGGGGATGGTCTCTTTGAGTTGGCAAGATACTTATAACACCTGGAAAAACCAAGCGACACTCGAATCAAGTTTAAAACAAGAATTGACGGCCATGGCCGGCGATGACGCGACCTTG
The DNA here is from genome assembly GCF_003885105.1 of Lactiplantibacillus garii. Classification (GTDB taxonomy): domain Bacteria; phylum Bacillota; class Bacilli; order Lactobacillales; family Lactobacillaceae; genus Lactiplantibacillus; species Lactiplantibacillus garii. Next base: position 19,132 of record NZ_QWZQ01000001.1, on the reverse strand, counting down.
GAAGATGCTTTTTATCAACCAATGGAATTCGGTACGGCCGGGATGCGCGGGGTTCTGGGCCCCGGTATTAACCGGATGAATATTTACACGGTTCGGCAAGCAACGGAAGGGTTGGCACGGTTTATGGATACCCTGCCCGCCGATGCCAAGGAACGCGGCGTGGCGATTAGTTTTGATTCCCGGCACCATTCGAAGGATTTTGCCCACGAATCGGCCCGGGTCTTAGGGTTGCACGGTATCAAGTCGTTCGTTTTTGAAAGTCTCCGGCCAACCCCAGAATTATCCTTTACGGTGCGCCACTTGCACACCTACGCCGGTATCATGATTACCGCTAGTCATAACCCGAAGCAGTATAACGGTTATAAGATCTACGGTGAAGATGGCGGTCAAATGCCACCAAAGGAATCAGATTTAATCACGTCGTACATCCGTAAAGCGGCCGACTTGTTTGCCATTGGCGTTGCGGATGAAGACCAGTTATTGGCGGATCACACCGAAACCATTATTGGTGATGACGTGGATCAAGCCTACTTAGCTAAGGTCAAAGAAGTAACGATCAATCAAAAATTAGTCGATGAAGTTGGTAAGGACATGAAACTGGTCTTCACGCCGTTACACGGGACCGGTCGGATGTTAGGCGAAAAGGCCTTAAAGAACGCCGGTTTTAAGAACTTCAGCGTAGTTAAAGAACAGGCCGTTGCCGATCCTGAATTTTCAACGGTGAAGTTCCCGAACCCTGAATTCCCTGAAGCTTTTAAAATGGCGATCGACTTAGGGAAAAAGGAAGACGCCGACGTCTTGATCGCGGTTGATCCCGACGCCGACCGGTTAGGAACGGCGGTCCGCCAACCGAATGGTGAATACGTTCTGTTAACGGGGAACCAAATTGCGGCCGTCTTATTACACTACATTTTACAAGCCAATAAGGACGCCGGGACCTTACCAGCAAACGCGGCGGCGGTTAAATCAATCGTTTCGTCCGAGTTTGCAACGAAGATTGCGGAATCTTACGGAGTGACGATGGTCAACGTCTTGACCGGGTTCAAGTACATTGCGGAACAAATCGAACACTTCGAAGCTACCGGTGAACACACCTACATGTTTGGTTTTGAAGAAAGTTACGGTTACCTGATCAAGCCGTTCGTGCATGATAAGGATGCCATTCAAACCACGGTACTGTTAGCCGAAGTTGCGGCTTACTACAAACAAAAAGGAAAGAACCTCTACGACGGGTTACAAGAACTCTTCGCTGAATACGGTTATTTCCGTGAAAAGACGACTTCCGAAGAATTTGACGGTGTCGGTGGTAGTGAAAAGATTGCGGACTTGATGACGAAGTTCCGTGAAGAAGCGCCGAGTGACTTTGCTGGTTACGCCGTTGCGTCAACCGAAGACTTCCAGAGTCAAACGGAAACCTTTGCGGACGGTCACACCGCCCCAATCGCGTTGCCAGAAGCCAACGTGTTGAAGTACAAGCTGACCGATGGTACCTGGATTGCGATTCGACCATCCGGGACCGAACCTAAGATCAAGTTCTACATTGGGACGCTCGGTCAAACCTTGGATGAAGCTAACGATAAATTAGCGAAGTTTGAAGCGGCCATCCAAGCCTTCATTAAAGAATAGGGGTCATTGAACTCCCAACTAAAAAGTGGTGCTGCCGGGATAATCATCTCGGCAGCACCACTTTTGTCATTTTAAGCATAATCGTTGGGATCAGCCGCCAGCGGCCCGTACTGGTCCATCGCCGCGTCACGGTAATCCCACCATTCGTTTTCGTAGCCGACAAAGCCGGCTGCCGTCATGGCGTCATCCAAGATTTGATAGTAGTGGTCTGCTAACGACTTGCGGGGTGCGTCACGGTGCGCTGCCGCGCTAAAATCATCAAAGGCGGTTGGCATGGGACATTCCTTACCCGCCATGTCGGTTAGCGTCAGGTCAAGGGTCACCCCTTTTTGATGACTAAAGTTAGGGTCGGGTTTGGCCACGAATTCGGGGTCGGGGTATACCTCGAACAACCGTTTTTGGGCACTGACTGGTCGGTAAGCGTCCCAAATTTTTAACCGGTAGCCGTGTGAACGAACGAGTTCACTCGCGCGGGCGAGTTTTTGAGCAGTACCAGTCCGAACGATGGCAGTTGTAAAATCGTAAACTACTTGGTGGGTGAAGTTATTAGTCGTTGCGTAGCGTAAATCCACGATAATTGTCGGATCGAGTTTTTGAACGTTGGTAAAACCCATTAATTCAGTTTGCATTGTGCGGCCTCCCTAGCGCTGTAGTGCCTTCATTGTAACCAATTTAGTGTTAGTTTGCTGACAAAACGAATCCGCTATCAGCGCCAAACATTAAACTAGCTTTTGGCAACCGCCCTTGATATGATGGAGAGCGTTGCATAAATAAAATTATAACGAGGTGAAGCCATGAATCGGCAAACGAAACGTGCCATTTTTATCTTAGTCTTCAGTGAATTTTTAGTCTGTTTGGGAATTAGTTTGGTGATTCCCGTCATGCCGTTTATTAAAAATGAGCTCCACTTAACGGCAACCGACATGGGTGTGATGAACGCACTGTTCGCGCTGGCCCAGTTCGTGGCTTCACCAATTATCGGACGAGTCTCGGACCGCATCGGTCGCAAGCCGGTTTTAACGGTGGGCTTAATTTTATACATGGTCTCGGAATTCTTGTTTGCACTGACTAATCAGCTGTGGGTCTTTAACGTTTCGCGGATCGTTGGGGGCTTATCGGCCGCCATGGTGGTTCCCACCGCCATGGCGTTGGCGTCGGATATTACGACTAAGCGCCAGCGGGCCCGGGTAATCGGGTGGTTATCAGCCGCCTTTAGTGGGGGCCTGATTTTAGGCCCCGGTATTGGGGGCATTCTCGCCGGTATTAGCTACAAGACCCCGTTCTGGGTGGCCGGGAGTTTGGGCTTGCTGAGCGCAATTGTGCTGGTTATCCTGTTACCGGCGGATAAAGAAATTGATCCCGACCGGGGGACGAGTGCTGAGTCTACGGCAACCCAGCACCACCCAATGTCACGGGCATTTTGGACCCTACCGATTATTATCCTGTTTACCATGATCCTGGTTTCCTCGTTTGGACTACAGGGGTTTGAAAGTATTTATAGTATTTACGTCAACGAAGTTTTCCATTTTAGTTTAAACAACATTGCGCTGGTGTTGACGTTAAACGGTCTGATCTCCCTGTTTTTACAAGTGGCGTTGTTTGACACCTTCGTGCAACGCTTTGGCGAACAGCGGGTCATTCGGGTCTGCTTTGCGGCCGCAGCGTTATGTACCATCTGGATCACGCAGGCCCACTCCAAATTAGAAGTGATGGTCGCGACGCTAGTTATCTTTTCCGCCTTTGACTTGTTGCGTCCGGCAATTACCACGTTACTGACTAAGGCCAGCGAGTCGAACCAGGGGCTGATCAACGGGTTAAACATGTCGCTCACGAGTGTGGGCAACATCGTGGGGCCGATTATGTCGGGGATGTTATTAGATATGAATTACCATTACCCGTACCTAGTGGTGGCCGTCTTTTTGATCGTGTCCTACGTCATGGCGTTTGCGCTGCGTTTGCCGGGTCGGAAAACTAAAATTAAATCAGTTTAAAAAGTTATTGCGGGTGCGTTGTTGAAACGGCCCGTTTTTTATTTGCTTCGGTAAATCGGCTTTGTTACACTTAGGCCAAACTAACGGTTAAAGGATGGTGGCTGACGATGGGAATGCATCAGTATTTACAAAGTTTAAGCAACTTGGAGACGATTCAGCGGGCACCGGGGTTCTTTAAATATCAGAACCATTCCGTGGCGGCCCACTCGTTTAAAGTGGCGGAGACCGCCCAATTCCTAGGTGACGTGGAAGAAAATGCCGGTCAAACGGTCAATTGGCGGGCCCTGTACGAGAAGGCCCTTAACCACGACTATAACGAGCGCTTTATCGGGGACATCAAGACCCCGGTCAAGTACGCCACCCCGACGTTGCGAACCATGCTGGCGGACGTGGAACACGAGTTATCGCAGAACTTTGTTCATAACGAGATTCCCGCGGAGTTTCAAGCGGCCTATTCGCGCCGGTTATCCGAAGGAAAGGACGATACGTTGGAAGGCCAAATTTTATCGGTCGCGGATAAAATTGACTTGTTGTACGAGTCGTTTGGCGAAATTCAAAAGGGCAATCCGGAAGTGGTTTTTACCGACATTTACCGGGAAAGCTTAAAGACGATCGTGTCCTTTAAAAGGATGGCCAGTGTGCAATACTTTTTGAAGGCCGTTTTACCGGAAATGTTGGCGGAGCCGTTCACTAATCAGGATCATTTACAGGCGCTGACGAAGCAAATTTTGCGGCCAACTCAGCAATCCGATTAATGGCGAAAGTATGTTCGATGTGCTAGAATTAATAGCGGTTTTGAAGAGATAGGGAGCTTCGAGCGACCTATCTTTTTTAGAGTTGTCAAGTTTAGACGGGGGCTATCAGCAGCGTTAGTACCCCGTTCTTGAAGGATTAACGGGCACCATCAAAATGGGTGGTGGCCGTTAAACGAGTCGGTAAATAAAAAATAAGCAACAATTCAAAGGAGGAGTCACGTTTGATTGATCGCGTAGATAACAATAAGTTTGACCTAGTTTCTGACTATCAACCAACTGGTGATCAACCCCAGGCCATTCAAAAATTGACGGCTGGTATCGAAGCGGGGGAAAAGGAACAGATTTTGATGGGGGCGACCGGGACTGGGAAGACGTTTACCATTTCTAACGTCATTGCCCAAGTGAATAAGCCCACGTTGATCCTTTCCCACAACAAGACGTTGGCGGGGCAGTTATACGGTGAATTTAAGAAGTTTTTCCCGAATAACGCGGTGGAATACTTTGTCAGTTATTATGATTATTATCAGCCGGAAGCCTACGTCCCGTCGAGTGACACGTACATTGAGAAGGATTCTGCTATCAATGATGAAATTGATAAGTTGCGGCACTCCGCTACCAGTTCGTTACTTGAACGCAACGACGTTATCGTGGTGGCGTCCGTTTCGAGTATCTTTGGTTTAGGGGATCCGCACGAGTACAAGGACCACGTGGTTTCGCTGCGGGTCGGGATGCAGATCGACCGTAACGACTTATTACGTAAGTTGGTGGATATTCAGTTCGATCGCAACGACATTGACTTTCAACGGGGCCGTTTCCGGGTACACGGGGACGTCGTGGAAATTTTCCCAGCGTCACGGGACGACCACGCGCTCCGGGTCGAATTTTTTGGAGACGAAATTGACCGGATTCGTGAGATTGATGCGTTGACCGGAGAAGTCGTTGGTGACCGCGATCACGTGGCGATTTTCCCGGCGACCCACTTTATGACCAACGATGACATTATGGAACACGCCATTAACGGTATTCAAAATGAGTTGGACGACCGGTTGAAAGAATTAACGGCGGACGGTAAGTTGTTGGAAGCTCAACGGTTAAAGCAGCGGACGACTTACGACATTGAAATGTTAAAGGAAATGGGGTACACCAGCGGAATTGAAAACTACTCACGGTTCATGGATGGTCGTAAACCGGGGGAACCGCCGTACACCTTACTCGACTTCTTCCCGAAAGATTTCCTGATGGTCGTTGATGAATCCCACGTCACGATGCCCCAGGTCCGCGGGATGTATAACGGTGACCGGGCGCGGAAACAAATGTTAGTCGATTACGGGTTCCGGTTGCCGAGTGCCCTGGATAACCGGCCACTGAAACTGGAAGAGGTTGAACAGCACATTAATCAGGTCGTTTACATGTCGGCAACGCCTGGGCCTTACGAAATGGACCGGACGAAGCACGTTGTGCAACAAATTATCCGACCGACCGGGTTATTGGATCCAACCATTGAGGTCCGGCCAATCATGGGACAAATTGATGACCTTGTGGGGGAAATTAATAAACGGATTGAGCGTAACGAACGGGTCTTTGTCACGACGCTGACCAAGAAGATGGCGGAAGATTTGACCGATTACATGAAGGATTTGGGAATTAAAGTTCGGTACTTGCATAGTGATATTAAAACTTTGGAACGGACCAAGATCATTCGGGATTTACGGCTAGGTAAATTCGACGTGTTGGTCGGCATCAACCTCCTACGGGAAGGAATTGACGTTCCCGAAGTTTCACTGGTAGCCATTTTGGATGCCGACAAGGAAGGCTTCCTCCGTAACGAACGGTCGTTAATCCAAACCATTGGTCGGGCGGCCCGTAACGAACACGGGGCGGTGATCATGTACGCGGATACCACGACCGATTCAATGCAGGCGGCGATTGACGAAACCGCGCGCCGGCGGAAGATTCAAATGCAGTATAATGAGGATCATCATATCACGCCAAAGACCATTAAGAAGGCCATCCCAGAACTGATTGCTTCCACGAAACAAGCGGAAGACACTGGCAAGAAGGACGATTTCTTGGAAACCGACTTTGACGATATGACCCACGAACAACAACTTGATATGATCAGCAAACTTGAAGAACAGATGAAGACCGCCGCTAAGAAACTCGACTTTGAACAAGCCGCAACCCTGCGTGATACGGTCATGGAATTGAAAGCACAGATCAGCTAGGAGGTCTTTTTTTGGCAAATGATAAGATTGTCATTCACGGTGCCCGTGCCCATAACTTAAAGAACATTGACGTCACGATTCCCCGTAATAAATTAGTCGTGATCACCGGGTTATCCGGGTCTGGTAAGAGTTCGTTAGCGTTTGATACGTTGTACGCTGAAGGCCAGCGGCGGTACGTGGAAAGTCTGTCGGCGTACGCCCGGCAATTTTTAGGGCAGATGCAAAAGCCCGACGTGGACTCGATCGACGGGTTGAGCCCGGCGATTTCCATTGACCAAAAGACGACTTCCAAGAACCCGCGGTCAACGGTTGGAACCGTGACGGAAATCAACGACTACTTACGACTACTGTGGGCGCGAGTCGGGCAACCCATCTGTCCCAACGACGGCACCCCAATTGCGAGTCAAACCGTTGAACAAATGGTGGACCGGGTTCAGAAGCTACCAGAACGGACCAAACTTCAAATTTTGTCGCCAATCGTCCGTCAGAAGAAGGGCGAACACAAAAAAGTCTTCGAGAAGATCAAACGGGAAGGCTTTGTGCGGGTCCGGGTCGACGGTGAAATTCACGATATTAGTGAAGAATTTGAACTAAATAAAAATAAACAGCATACGATTGAAATCGTTATCGACCGCATCGTGGTCAAACCGGGGGACCGGTCCCGCTTATTTGATTCGTTTGAAGCCGCTTTACGGTTAAGTGGTGGTTACGCGATTGCCGACGTGATTGGCGGGGACCCCATTTTGTTTTCTGAACATTACGCCTGCCCAATTTGTGGCTTTACGGTGGGAGAACTGGAACCGCGGTTGTTCTCATTCAACGCACCCCAAGGGGCCTGCCCGGACTGTGAAGGTTTGGGTGTTAAGCTGGAAGTTGACGAAGATTTGGTCGTTCCCGATAAAACGTTGACGTTGGCGGAAGGGGCGCTGGCACCTTGGAACCCCATCAGTTCCCAGTACTACCCGGAGATGTTGAAGCAGGCTTGTGAACAACTCGACATTCCCCTAGACGTACCGTACGAAAACTTGTCGAAGGCCGACCAACAGACTGTTTTATACGGTTCTAATGGCAAAACGTTCCACTTCCACTACCAGAACGATTTTGGCGGAGTTCGGGACGTGGATGCCGTTTTTGAAGGGGTCATTAACAACGTGGACCGGCGTTACCACGAAACGAGTAGTGATTTTACCCGCGACGTGATGCGCAAGTACATGACCGAACTGACTTGCCAAACCTGTCACGGCTTCCGTTTGAACCGCAAGGCCCTCTCAGTAAAGGTCGGTGGTGAACACATCGGGACCGTTTCGGACTTGGCAATCGGTAAGGAAATCGACTTTTTCAAGGATCTGCAATTATCGGAAAAGGACCTCGTTATTGCCCAACCGATTTTAAAGGAGATCAAGGACCGGCTGTCCTTCCTGCGTAACGTGGGCTTAGCTTACCTGACGCTTAGTCGGTCGGCCCGGACGTTATCCGGTGGGGAAGCCCAGCGAATTCGGTTGGCAACTCAAATTGGTTCGAATTTATCCGGTGTGCTCTACATTCTGGACGAACCGTCGATTGGGTTACATCAACGGGATAACGACCGTTTGATCAGTTCTTTGAAAAAGATGCGTGACCTGGGGAACACCCTCATCGTGGTTGAACACGACGAAGATACCATGCGAGCCGCCGACTACATTATTGACATCGGCCCGGGTGCCGGTGAAAACGGTGGGGAAGTAATGGCCGCCGGAACACCTAAACAGGTCGCCCGTTCCCGTAAATCGCTGACCGGCCAGTATTTATCTGGTAAACGGTTTATTCCGGTGCCCGATAAACGGCGCACGGGTAACGGTAAAAAAATCCGGGTGACCGGTGCCGCTGAAAATAATTTAAAGAACATTGACGTTGATTTTCCGCTTGGCAAGTTTGTCGTGGTGACCGGGGTTTCCGGTTCCGGGAAGTCCACACTCGTTAACGACGTATTGAAACGGGCGTTAGCACAAAAGTTGAATCACAATTCCGAAAAACCTGGTAAGTACAAGAGCATCAGTGGGGTTAAAAACATTGAACGACTGGTGAACATTGATCAAAGTCCGATTGGCCGGACACCGCGAAGTAACCCGGCGACCTACACGGGGGTCTTCGATAACATTCGTGACCTCTTCGCCCAAACGAACGAGGCCAAACTACGGGGTTACCAAAAGGGCCGCTTTAGTTTCAACATCAAGGGTGGCCGTTGTGAGGCCTGCCACGGTGACGGGATTTTGAAGATTGAAATGAACTTTTTGCCGGACGTATTCGTGCCCTGCGAAGTTTGTCACGGCAAGCAGTATAATTCTGAAACCTTGGAAGTTGAATACAAGGGTAAGAACATTGCCGACGTTTTACAAATGACGGCCTCCGAAGCGCTAGCGTTCTTTGAACCGATTCCTAAGATTCGGCGCAAGTTGCAAACGCTGGTTGACGTGGGCCTCGGCTACGTAAAACTTGGTCAGTCCGCAACGACCTTATCTGGTGGGGAAGCGCAGCGGATGAAGTTAGCGTCCGAACTGCATAAGCAGCAGTCGGGTAAGAACTTTTACATTCTGGACGAACCGACAACCGGGTTGCATAGTGAGGATATCCGGCGCTTGATCGGTGTCTTAAACCGGTTAGTAGACGCAGGTAACACCGTGTTGATTATTGAACACAACCTCGACGTTGTGAAGTCCGCCGACTATTTGATCGACCTCGGACCCGAAGGCGGGGACGGTGGTGGGACCATCGTTGCGACCGGTACGCCGGAGGAAGTCGCTAACGTGGCGGCTAGTTATACGGGCCAGTATTTGAAACCAGTCTTGGAACGGGACCGGGCCCGGGAAGCCAAGGCAACTGCCAAATAATTGACGGAGTGTGCTACACTTAGCATGTAATGTAATTTTAACTAGAGGAGTGTTTTTTAATGGCTAAAGTAGAAAGTTTTACGTTAGATCATACCAAAGTTTTAGCACCTTACGTTCGTAAAATTACGGTGGAACATGGTCCTAAGGGCGATGCCATCACGAATTTTGATTTACGGTTAGTTCAACCTAACAAGTCCGCCATCGATACGGCGGGTTTGCATACGATTGAACACATGTTGGCCGGTTTATTGCGTGACCGGATGGACGGCGTAATCGACTGTTCACCGTTTGGTTGCCGGACTGGTTTTCATTTGATTACTTGGGGTGAACACGACACCGTCGAAGTTGCTAAGGCTTTGAAGTCCTCGTTAGAATTTATCGCGGGTCCCGCTAAGTGGGAAGACGTTCAAGGAACAACGATCGACAGTTGTGGGAACTACAAGGATCACTCCCTGTTTTCCGCTAAGGAATGGGCAAAATTGATCCTTTCACAAGGTATTTCATCCGATCCGTTTGTCCGTAAGGTCGTTGAATAATCCGTTCATAAACTTTAAATTAAGCCAACTACCCGTTTGAAGGTGGTTGGCTTTTTGCGTGGTGCCGGTTATCATTGGGTTAGATAGGTGATGAAAGGGCGGTGAGAAACGTGCCGGCACGGCGGTTGATTGTGTTAGATTTAACGCTAATAATGTTTGCCGTTAGCTTATTTTTCATCTGGCAAAAGGTACTCCACGCACCGTTGGGAGGGTACGCCCTAATTTCAATTGCATTGACCCTGGGGTTATTTATTTACTGGTTGCGATTGGTGATTAAGGATCACAATCGTCACGTTTAACGCAAACCGTTCATCCGTAGTAAGACGGGGTGAACGGTTTTTTGCATTATTGAAAATGAAAATAGGCACAAAATACATAATTTACTGAATAAATGCATAAAAATTCGTGTTAAACGTGAATATTCCGTAAATATCGAATATTTTTGATAATTCGTTGCATAATATTAAAACCGGTGGTACGATACTGTCATTGAGAAATACGAAAGCAAAATTTTATGGAGGTCCTATCAATGGTCAAACAAAATGATAAAATTATTCTCGCCTATTCTGGTGGTTTGGACACGTCCGTTGCCATTAGCTGGTTAAAAGATAAGGGCTACGACGTTGTAGCTTGCGGAATCGACGTTGGCGAAGGTAAAGACATGGATGCCATTAAAGCTAAGGCCCTTAAACTCGGTGCCGTGGCGTCATACATGATCGATGCCAAGCAGGAATTTGCCGAAGAATACGCCTTAATTGCGTTACAAGGCCACACATTATACGAAGGGGAATACCCGTTAGTTTCCGCGTTGTCGCGACCATTGATTGCTAAAAAGCTGGTTACCCTCGCTAAAAAGGAACACGCCGTAGCAATCGCGCACGGTTGTACCGGTAAGGGGAACGACCAAGTTCGGTTTGAAGTTGCCATTCACGCGTTGGCACCGGACATCAAGATTGAAGCGCCCGTTCGTGACTGGCACTGGTCACGGGAAGAGGAAATCGACTACGCTAAGGACCATAACATTCCGGTTCCCATTAACTTGGACAGCCCGTATTCAATTGATGAAAACCTGTGGGGCCGGGCCAACGAATGTGGAATTTTGGAAGACCCTTGGGAAGGTGCACCAGCCGACGCGTTTGACCGGACAAACGCCTTAGCCGATACGCCCGACACCCCAACGACTTTAGAAATCACCTTCGAAGCCGGGGTACCGGTAGCTTTGGACGGTGAAACCATGAACTTGGCCGACCTAATTATTAAGTTGGATAAAATTGCGGGTCAACACGGTATTGGCCGGATCGACCACATCGAAAACCGGTTAGTCGGGATCAAATCCCGGGAAGTTTACGAAGCACCGGCGGCTACCGTTTTGCTGAAGGCGCACAAGGACCTTGAAGATTTGACTTTTGAGCGTGAATTAGCGCACTTTAAGCCAATCATTGAACAAAAGTTATCCGATACGATTTATAACGGCCTTTGGTTCTCACCGTTAATGGAAGCCATGGTTGCCTTTTTGAAGCAGACCCAGCAAGTCGTGAACGGCGTAGTGCGGGTACAACTCTTCAAAGGAAACGTTATCACTGAAGGTCGGAAATCACCAAACTCCTTGTACGATAAGGACTTAGCAACGTACACGGCTGCCGATTCGTTTGATCAACAGGCCGCCGTTGGTTTTATCAAACTATGGGGCTTACCAACCCAGGTTAACGCGCAGGTGCAAGCGAAGGTTCAGGCCGAAGCGAAGGCCAATAAGGAACACGCCTAATGAGTACGAAAAAGTTATGGGGTGGCCGGTTCACGGAAACCGGCGCCAAGTACGTGGATGATTTTGGGGCGTCAATCGGCTTTGACCAGTTGCTGGCCGCCGAAGACATTGCCGGTTCGTTAGCGCACGTTAAGATGTTAAAAAAGACCGGTATTTTACCCGCCGAAGACGTGGATAAGATCGTGGCCGGTTTGGAAACGTTGGACGCGCGGCTAAAGAAGGGCGAACTCGAATTTTCAACCGTCAATGAAGATATTCACATGAACATTGAATCGTTGTTAACGGAAGAAATTGGGCCGGTGGCTGGTAAATTGCACACCGCCCGTTCACGGAACGACCAAGTCGCAACGGATTTTCATTTGTACATGAAGCACCAGTTACCAAAAATTTTAGACCGGCTGCACGCTCTCGAAGAGGTGCTAGTTGACAAGGCCAGTGAAAACGTGGAAACGGTGATGCCGGGTTACACGCACTTACAACACGCCCAACCGATTTCTTACGCGCACTATTTGCTGGCCTATTACCAGATGTTCAAGCGGGACATGGAACGGTTTGAATTCAACATGCAGCACACCGACATCTCGCCGTTGGGAGCCGCGGCCTTGGCCGGAACGACTTTCCCAATTGACCGGGAGTACAGTGCTAAGCTGCTGGGTTTTAGCCAGGTTTATCACAATAGCCTGGACGCCGTGTCGGACCGGGACTTCGTATTAGAATTTTTGAGTAACGCTTCGATTTTAATGATGCACCTATCGCGTTTTTGTGAGGAAATTGTTAGTTGGAGTAGTTATGAATTTAAGTACATTAGTTTAAGCGACCAGTTCTCAACTGGAAGTTCAATCATGCCCCAGAAGAAGAATCCGGACATGGCTGAGTTGATTCGGGGAAAGTCTGGTCGGGTCTACGGGAACCTCATGGGACTACTGACCGTGATGAAGGCCATCCCGCTAGCCTACAATAAAGACTTGCAAGAAGATAAGGAGGGCGCCTTTGATACCGTTACGACCGTGTTAACGAGTTTGCACGTGTTTACCGGCATGCTGGCGACCCTGACCGTTAATGAAGACCGAATGGCGCACGCCACCACCAACGATTTCTCAAACGCCACCGAGTTAGCCGATTACTTAGCCAACAAGGGGATTCCGTTCCGTCAGGCCCATGCGATCGTGGGCAAGCTGGTCCTAGACGGATTAAAGAAAAACCGGCCGTTACAAGATATTCCGTTAAGTGAATACCAAGAAATTTCGCCGTTGATCCAAGAAGACGTGTACCATGACTTGGACGCTAAGGTGGCCGTAGAACGGCGGCACTCGCTGGGCGGTACTGGTTTTGACCAGATCAAGCTGGAGCTCAAGCGGGCCCAGCAACAACTTGCGACTTACCAAACGGTAACGAACGACTAAATTAAGTTATCAATTTGACCATTGATAGGCATACAAGGAGTGTTCCGGTTGGGACACTCCTTTCTTTTCTGAAAAAATTAAGATGAATCTTTAAAGCCTGGTTAAATATGTGGTAAAAATTGGAAACTCTTTCATCAACTGGTATGATGGAGTCAAATAGTATATTGAAGATGTTGCTTAATGTTTGACGATCATCGTTGGGGATTTGATTGGACCGAATTTATGACTGGGATCGTGTTCCTGATTGCCGCCTACTTTGTGATGAAACAACCGAAGGCCGCGTTACTGAGCTTAGTCTTTCTCTTTGCCATTGCGGCCATTATTAGTGGGGTGACGACGATTGCGGGGTATACCAAACTGCGACGGGAGACCGGTTTACGTGCGAACTTTGCCCTCGTTTTTGCCATTATCGATATTTTAGTAGGGCTGTTGTTCCTATTCCACGCACCGACCGGAATTTTAGTCCTGGGTTACGTCTTTGCCTTCTGGTTCTTGATTGATTCGATCGAGCGTTTGACGGTCGTTTCCCACTTGCGGGTCTTTGGAACCGGCTATTTCGTGCTATCACTGATTTTTGACATTATCAGTTTAGTGCTGGGTCTCATGTTACTTTTCAGTCCCGTTGTCGCCGCCTTTACCTTTAACGTCTTAGTTAGCTTCTACTTCGCCGTGTTCGGGATCAACGCGATTTTGATTGCCTTTGCCCGTCGTAACTAAAACGTTACTTAACTGAATTAATGTTTTTAAACGTGGGTCGGCCGGTACGTAAAGGTACGGGTTAGGCCCATTGTTTTCGGCGTACCGGCGGTGAAAAGTAGAAATGACACGCCCGGTATGCTATACTACCAACAATATGGATTAGAGGGAGCAAAAACATGGCAGATTCATTACAATTAGTGATTATCTCGGGGATGAGCGGGGCCGGAAAGACCGTTGCTGTCCAGAGCTTTGAAGATCTCGGCTATTTTTGCATTGATAACATGCCGCCGGCTTTATTGCCTAAATTTTCGGAATTGGTTGAAGAATCCGGAAAAATCAAAAAGGTCGCCCTGGTGATCGACTTACGGTCACGGGCCTTTTACGATGAAATTATGGATATGCTGGCTAACTTGGATAATACCGACTTCGTTTCGACGAAGATCTTATTCCTAGACGCTTCCAACGAAGAACTCGTGTCCCGTTATAAGGAGACCCGGCGTTCCCATCCGTTAGCGATGGAAGGTCGGATCATGGACGGTGTCCGTAAAGAACGCGAACTACTCGCACCTTTAAAGGACCGGGCTTCGTTCGTAATCAACACGTCAACGTTGACCCCGCGGGAACTTCGCGAATCCATTTTTGATAAGTTTGAAACGAGCCCCGACGAGACCTTCCACATTGAAGTGTTGTCGTTCGGGTTTAAATACGGTTTACCAATTGATGCCGACATCGTAATGGACGTCCGGTTCTTACCGAACCCGTACTACGTGCCGGAGTTGAAGAAGCACACCGGCTTGGAAAAACCGGTCGCTGATTACGTGATGCAGCAACCCGCAACCGAGCAATTTTACCAGCAGTTCTTAGGCATGTTGGAGAGCATTATGCCCGGGTACGAAGCTGAGGGTAAGACGAGCCTGACGATTGCCATTGGTTGTACTGGCGGTCAACACCGTTCGGTCGCACTGGCGGAGCGCATTGGCAAAGCCCTGGCTAAGAATTACAAGGTCCACATTAGCCACCGCGACATTGATAAACGAAAGGAAACGGTTAATCGCTCATGAGAAAATACACCTTTAAAACTCAGCGGCCAAAGATCGTGGTGATTGGCGGGGGAACTGGTTTACCAGTTGTCCTGAACGGGTTGCGCAAGCAGGCCGTTGACATCACCGCCATCGTGACGGTCGCTGACGATGGCGGTTCGTCCGGCATCATTCGCAACTACGTCAACGTGGTCCCGCCTGGTGATATTCGGAACGTCATGGTGGCGTTGTCGAATTTACCAGACCTTTACAAGGACATCTTCCAGTACCGTTTTCAGGGGGATGACCAGTTCTTTGCCGGTCACGCGATTGGTAACCTGATCATTGCGGCCCTCACGGAAATGAAGTCCGGGGTGTTTGACGCGGTCCAAGAACTGTCGAAGATGATGCAAGTCGATGGTCACGTTTACCCGGCGGCTAACGAAGCCTTGACGTTACACGGCAAGTTCAAGGACGGAGCCGAACTCGTGGGTGAAGCCGAAATTACGGCAGCCCATAAATCCTTGGACAAGGTGTGGGTCACCGACCGCGATGGTAAGGAACCGACCGCCGTGCAACCGGTGATCGATGCCATTATGGACGCGGACCAAATCGTTTTGGGCCCTGGGAGTCTGTTTACCAGTATTTTACCGAACCTGATGATCAACAATATTGGCCAGGCGGTCTGCCAAACGGACGCCGAGGTCGTTTACATTTGCAATATCATGACGCAAAAGGGCGAAACGGATAACTTTTCGGACGCCGACCACGTGCGGGTCTTAAACCGGCACCTCGGGGAAAACTTTATTAACACCGTGTTAGTAAATACTGAAAAGGTCCCTGAAGACTACATGGATTTCCATAAATTTAACGAAGTTTCCCGCCAAGTAAGCCACGATTTTCGGGGCTTACGGGACCAGCAGTGTAAGGTGATCTCCTCAAACTTTTTAAAGTTACGGGATAACGGTGCCTTTCACGATGGTGATCAAGTTGTCGCGGAACTGATGAATTTAGTGGGTCATTCCGACATTTTAAGATAGGAGGACCGCGAATGTCATACGCCAGTGAAGTTAAAAAAGAACTGACCAACCTTACTGTCCATCGCGAGAATGCCAAGGCCGAACTAATGGCACTAATTCGAATGAATGGGACGATTAGCCTGGCTAATCACCATTTTATTTTGAATATTCAAACCGAAAACCCGGCCATCGCGCGGCGTATCTACCGGTTACTCAAACAGTTTTACGACGTGGCGAGTGAACTGATCGTCCGGCGAAAAATGAAGTTGAATAAAAATAACCTGTACATCGTTCGGTTAAAAACCGGGACGGACATGGTATTAGCCGATTTAGGGATTTTAAAGGATTACCAGATTGTGGAGGTCGCACCCACCGAAGTGTTGACGGACGACGCGGCGGTTCGCTCGTATTTACGGGGGGCCTTTCTAGCCGGTGGTTCCGTCAATAACCCGGAGACGTCCCGGTACCATTTGGAAATTTATTCGCTGTACGAAGAGCATAACCGGATGATTTCGGAAATGATGAACAAGTACGGGTTGAATTCCCGAACAACCGACCGGCGCGGAGGCTTTATTACCTACATCAAGGAAGCCGAAAAAATTGCGGATTTCTTGTCGTTAATTGGTGCGACGAACGGAATGTTAAAGTTTGAAGACGTTCGGATCATGCGCGATATGCGTAATTCGGTCAACCGGCTGGTGAACTGTGAAAATGCCAACATGGACAAAGTCGCCAACGCGTCCAGTAAACAAATTGAAAACATTTTGCTGATCGACGCAACGGTGGGGTTAAAGCAGCTGCCGCCGAAGTTACAGGAGGTCGCGGTCACCCGTTTAGAACACCGTGAAGTGAGCTTGAAGGAACTGGGAACCCTGGTTCCGGGTGGCCCCATTTCCAAGTCCGGTATCAACCACCGGTTACGTAAAATTAACCAGTTTGCGGAACAATTGCAAAAAGACGCTTAACAAGTTGGTCATCCAAATGGGGTGACCAATTTTTTTAGCCAAAACGCACTAAATAAATTTTAGGTAGTAAATTTACTTGACAAAAGTAAGCAGCTAAATCTATACTGAACACATCTTATGAAATCGGAGAGACGTAATCATGCAAAAGTCAGCTAACCAACAAATGATGATGTGCTGCCCATGTTGTGAAACTAACAACATGGTTATTTGCGTTGAATTACAAGCGTCTCTAGTGCATCAAATCTAACGGCATTGAGCTCAAAACGTTATTTTTGAAACGCCTGCTTGGAATCTGACGAGATTCTAAGCAGGCGTTTTTTGTTTCCGGTGGGGGTAAGTAATGATTTTAAAGGTTAAAAAAGGGGCGAAGAAGATTGAAAAAGCGATCAGTATTAACGGTTATTTTTAGTTTAATGTTAGTAACGGTGTTGGCGGCTTGTGGAAAACAAACTAGTCAAAATTCCGGTAACGGCAAGTACGCTAGCAATCAGGTCTTGAATTTATCTTACCCAAGCACGTTAGATTCCATTGACATTTCCAACATGTCCGGTTACGGCAGTACCGGGAACGTCTTCGAAAGTTTGTACCGGTTGGGTAAAAACGGGAGTATTACACCCGGATTAGCTAAGGCAACTAAGGTTTCCAAGGATGGTAAAACTTATACCTTTACGATTCGGGATGCCAAGTGGAGTGACGGGTCTAAAATCACGGCCCAGGACTTTGTTTATTCTTGGAAACGAACGGTGACGCCAGCCACTAAGTCGCAGTATGCCTACCTATTTTCCGGCGTTAAAAACGCGGATGCCATCGTTGCTGGTAAAAAGTCGCCAAGTACGTTGGGGGTTAAAGCGGTTGGTCAGCACACCTTTATTGTGACGCTGGATAAACCCATCAGTTACTTCAAAAAATTAATGACGTACCCACTCTTCGGACCGATTAGTGAAAAGGCCGTTAAAAAGTGGGGGAGCAAGTACGCAACTAAGGCCCAGTACATGCTTTACAGCGGGCCGTTTAAGTTAACGGGTTGGACTGGGACCAACAACAGTTGGCAGTTTGTTAAAAACAACCAGTACTGGGATAAGCAGGCCGTGCATTTACAAAAGATCAATTATACGGTTAACGAAAGCACCACGACGACGTTAAACCTATTCCAGGAAAAGAAGCTGGACCTGACTCAGTTAGCGAGTGAACAGGTAAAAAACATGAAGTCCAACAGCGATTACACGACGTACCCGTACTCCATTACCGCATTTTTGGTCTACAACTTTAAGGACAGTAATGCGACCGTAAAAAAGGCGTTGAACAACCAAAAGATTCGGCAGGCGATTTCCTTATCAATCAACCGGAAAACGTTGGTTAAAAACGTGATTGGTGATGCGTCGACAACGTCTAAAACGTTTGTTCCGCAAGACTTGGCTAACGACCCGAAAACGGGTAAGGACTTTGCGGACGAATCAACGGTGAAAAACTCCACGTCGTATGATACCGCGTTAGCTAAAAAGCTCTGGCAACAAGGTTTAAAGGAAACCGGATTAAAGAAGTTGACACTGCATTTGCTAACGTCCAACGATGAGCCAAACAAGCCAATTTCACAATATTTGAAATCAGCGCTCGAAAAGAACCTTAGCGGGCTAACGGTGGATTTATCGAACATTCCGTCTAAGGTTGCGCAGAGTCGGGCTCAAGCTGGTAACTTCGACCTTTACCTTAGTGGTTGGGGCGCGGACTTTAACGATCCGATTTCACACTTGCAGATCATGACCAGTAACAGTGGTTATAACTACGGAAAATACAGTAGTAGTACTTATAACGGGTTAGTTGACAAGGCTCAAAATAAGGATGCCAACAACGTTAACGCCCGCTGGCAAGACATGTTGCAAGCTGAACGGACCATTATGCAGGATCAGGGGATTACGCCGCTTTACCAAACGGTTTACTCCTACTTGCAAAATCCGAAGGTCAAGGGGATCATTCACAACACTGCTGGTACTCAGTGGAACTACAAGTACGCGTACATTGCTAAATAGTGGGTTAAAAAACACGGTTCGCTTTAAATAGCGGGATATACTCCTCTTTGGGTAGACAAGCAAATAATCAAAGCTTGCCTACCTAAGGAGGAGTTTTTCTATGGGCAAAAAAGGTTCTCGCTATACGATTAAAGAGAAGTTGTTTTACATTGGTCTAGTTACTCAGGGAATGGCTCCTAATGCCGTTCAAAGAAAATATGGAGTTGAACATAGTCAAGTAAACCGATGGGTAAAG
>NZ_QWZQ01000019.1 GCF_003885105.1 Lactiplantibacillus garii | reverse complement strand
ACTCACTCAAATGTATTTCATGATGCAAGCACCAATCAATACCAGAGTTCGTTCGACTTGCATGTATTAGGCACGCCGCCAGCGTTCGTCCTGAGCCAGGATCAAACTCTCAAATTAATGATGAGTTCTAAAAAGCTCATTTAATGTTGTACTAAAATTTATTTGCTAGCGAATTGACTTCGCAAATGTTTTGCTCTTGAATCAAGTTCAAGAGACCCTACACATTTGATTCGTCGAAACTTTGTTCAGTTTTCAAAGGTCTAATTCGTTACGTTAATTCCTTAACGCAACTTAATTATCATAACAGTTTTAATCATTTGTGTCAACATCTTTTTTCAAAGAAGTAACTGATTAAACTGATGATTGTTGTCGTTGCGACAACAAAAACTATTTTACCAATTCCAAAACAATCTGTCAACAACTAATTAAAATTAATTTGGATTGTCCTAAATCTAGTTTCCAGTTTTGCTGGTAATCACAGCAACAGCATTTACTAATTTACCAGTCTTTCCCGCCATTGGCAACCCCTAATTTAAATAAAGTTCAAAACTGGTAAACTTCTTTCTTATGAGGCTTTAAACTACGTTATCCAACTATGTCCCGCTTACCTGCCACGGCCTTTCTTTTTAATTGTGTTCGTTAACGCGGATGTTAGGTAGTGCAAATTTAACTTCTATATATAGAAGAATAACTTCGCCGTCAAACTGACAATCGCCGCCAAGCATACCGGCTTTCACGTGAACGACCGCATAAAAAAGACCCCCAGCGAAACGGTCGTAAATACCATTCCCCTGAGGGTCTTAGATTAAAATGGAAGACTTAAATTAGTGGCACGTTACTTTTCAGTACCCTGGCCATCCCATTCGCGTTCCAAAATTGCTTTGAGTTCGCTAATGAGTGGTTCCCGTGGGTTAGCCGTTGTGCATTGGTCTTCGTAGGCCAATTCAGCAATGTTGTCGACTTCGGCATCAAACTGCTTCTTTTCGACCCGGTTCGCCTTCAGTGATAAGGTCACGTCCATGGAGTGGGCTAAGTCGATAAAGGCTTTGACCAACCCTTCCTTAAGTTCTTCATCGGTTTTACCCTTAACACCAATGGCACGTGCAATGTCGGCGTAATCTTCTAGGGCCGTGTTGTAGTTGTACTTCGGCCACATTGCTAACTTAGTTGGAATCTGCGCGTTATACCGAACAACTTGTGGGTAAGTGATCGCAATCGCTAATCCGTGTGGTAAGTTAAACGCCCCACCCAGTTTGTGCGCGATTGAATGGTTGATCCCCAAGTAAGCGTTGGCAAAGGCCATCCCGGCTAAAGTCGACGCGTTGTGCATCTTCTCGCGGGCCAGTTTGTCACCGTCGTAGGAAGCTTTCAAGTACTTGAAGGCCAGCTTCAAGGCTTGAATGGACCATGCCCGACTGTAGTCCGAAGCCATGACCGAAACGTAGGCTTCAGTGGCGTGGGTGATCACGTCCAGCCCCGTCCAAGCCGTTGTCCGGGCCGGTACCGTATCAACGAACTGTGGATCAACGATCGCAATGTCTGGTTGCATTGCGTAGTCGGTGATTGGGTACTTAACGTGGGTCTGTGAGTCGGTAATAACCGCGTACGGCGTTACTTCGGACCCGGTCCCAGAAGTCGTTGGGATCCCGATGTAGGTTACCTTGTTTGGTACGGGAACCTTGTAAGCCCGTTTCCGGATGTCCAAGAACTTCTGCTTAGCCCCTAAGAAGGAAGCTTCTGGGTGTTCGTAGAAGAGCCACATCCCCTTGGCAGCGTCCATTGCGGAGCCCCCACCAAGTGCGATGATCGTATCCGGTTCGAAGGCCTTCATCCGGGCAACCCCTTTGTAAACCGTGTCGGAAGACGGGTTAGGTTCTACTTCGGAGAAGATGTCGATATCTACCGGATCCTTCCGCTTATTTAAAACCGCGGTAACCCGGTCAGCATAACCGAACTGTACCATCCCGGGGTCACAAACTAGAAAAACCTTTTTGAGGCCAGCCATCGTTTCAAGGTAACGGAGGGAGTTCCGTTCAAAGTAGACCTTGGGAGGCATCTTTACCCATTGCATGTTGTTCCGGCGTTTCGCCACCGTTTTGATGTTGATCAGGTCGGTATCGGTAACGTTGTGAGAAATCGAGTTGCCACCGTATGAACCCGTGCCCAGCGTCAATGAAGGACGCATGTTGTTGTAGATGTTCCCAATCCCACCAACGGCAGATGGCGTGTTGACTAAGATCCGGCAAGCTGGCATTTCCAAACCAAATTGTTTAACCAGGTCGTCATCCTTCGTGTGGATCCCAGCAGTATGGCCCAAACCACCATAGTGGAGTAATTCGTTGGCCCGCTTGAAGGCTGCTTCATGGGAAGTTGCTTTGTAAACGGTCAGAACCGGCGATAACTTTTCACCAGACAACGGGTATTTGACCCCGACACCGTCAATTTCAGCTAGGAGGACGCGGGCGTTCTTATCAACGTCTTTCAAACCGGCCATTTGAGCAATTTCATAAGCCGACTTCCCGGCTACCGGACCCCGAACGGTGTGGCGGTTTGGATCGATAACGGCGTCGCTTAAAGCCTGAACGTCCTTTGGTTTAACTAAGTAGCACCCTAAACGTTTAAATTCTGCCATGACGTCAGCGTAAATTTCTTTATCGATGATCGCACTGTTTTCAGAGGCACAAACCATCCCGTTATCAAACGTCTTGGAAAGCACAATGTCATTAACGGCCTGCTTGATGTTGGCCGTCTTTTCGATGTAGGTCGGGCCGTTACCAGGGCCCACGCCTAAGGCTGGTTTACCTGACGAGTACGCCGCGGTCACCATGCTTGGCCCACCGGTAGCTAAGATCGTCGCCACGTCGGGGTGGTGCATCAAATCATTGGTGGCTTCAATGCTAGGGTGTTCAATGAACAAAACGGCATCGGCGGGA
The DNA here is from genome assembly GCF_003885105.1 of Lactiplantibacillus garii. Taxonomy (GTDB): domain Bacteria; phylum Bacillota; class Bacilli; order Lactobacillales; family Lactobacillaceae; genus Lactiplantibacillus; species Lactiplantibacillus garii. Next base: position 54,192 of record NZ_QWZQ01000019.1, on the reverse strand, counting down.
CCACCGGCTGCGGCAATTGCGGTCTGGATGACCCGGGCCGTTTCGGCACAACTCTTTTGGGCTTGTGGGTGGAAACCAAAGACGATCGTGTTCCGTCCCTTTAAGGAAATCAACGTTTTGAACACAACGGTTGAAGTTGGGTTGGTCACGGGGGTAACCCCGGCAACGATCCCCACTGGTTCCGCAATCGTCATCAGTTGCTTTTCATCATCTTCTTCTAAGATCCCCACGGTCTTGTCGTGGCGGATGCTATTCCAAATGTATTCGCTTGCATAAATGTTTTTAATGGCTTTATCTTCAACGACACCACGCTTGGTCTCTTCGACGGCCATCTTGGCTAATTTCATGTGGTTATCCAAAGCAGCCACGGCCACTTTTTCACATAATTCATCAATTTGTTCTTGGGAGTACGATTTTAATTCGGCTAACGCCTTGTTAGAACGCTTAATGAGGTCGTTGACTTCATTAGTATTTTTATCGGTTTTGGTTGTTTCTGTGGCTTTCATCATAAAACTGTTCCTCCATTTCAATACCTTGTGAATTATTTTACAATCTTTATTATAACCAGCCTTGCTCAAAATGCAACAAGAAATTTAAAATTTATCAATTATTCTTCCAGTTGCCGGCTTGTTGGTGTTGATAAATCAACACTTTAGATTTTTAAATTAACTAAAGAACAAGTTCATCAGTGAACAACAACCCCCATAAAAAAACTCCCGGGACAACTTGATCCCGGGAGTTTGGCTGGTACCTTAGGCCGTAATGGTCTGCCAAATTAATTGAATGTTCAAAATAATTAAAATAATGGCCACGATCCAAGCCGTGTATTTGACCCACGGCCGGTTCGCAAACGGTCCCATCAACTTTTTATTACTCGTAAACAGGATCAGCGGAATCATGGCAAACGGTAACGCAATCGATAAAAACACTTGTGAAAACGTCAGGAGTTTTTCAATCTTCGCTTCGTTACCGTGATAATAAATGGCAAAAATCAGGACCGGCGTGATCGACATTAACCGGGTCAGTAACCGTTGGGCCCACAGCGGCATCCGCAGGTGAATGAACCCTTCCATGATGATTTGACCGGCTAACGTCCCGGTGATCGTCGAACTCTGACCGGACGCCAGCAGCGCAATCGCAAATAACATACTCAGCATCGGTGACGCGATCGCCCCGACGATTTGCGGGTTGCTCAGCGCGTTAAACAAATCAGCAAAGCGTCCGAGACTACTGTGGGTCCCGTAAAAGAGCGCCGCCCCTAAAATCAGTAACAAGCTGTTAACGACGAAGGCTAACGTCAGTTGGATGTTGGAATCCGCAATCGTGAAACGAATCGTCTTTTTAACCGACGCCTCGTCATGAATATCGTACTTGCGGGTTTGTGAAATGGACGACCCCAAGTAAAGGTCGTGGGGCATCACGGTCGCCCCCACGATCCCTAACGCCAAGTACAGCATTGGCTGGTTAGTCAACACTTCGGCTCGCGGCACGTAGCCTCCTAAGACTCCCAGTGCATCGGGCTTTGATAGGAAAACTTCGTACGCAAACACCAGTAAGATCACCGCAACCAACGTCGCCACGATGGCTTCGATCTTGTGAAAACCCAGTTTCATTAAAAATAACAAAATTAAGACATCAAACGCCGTAATGGTAATCCCCACGATCAGCGGGAACCCGAATAATAACTCGAGCGCGATCCCGGACCCGATAATTTCCGCAATATCGGTTGCCATGATTGCCAATTCGGTGATGACCCATAGAAAAATTCCCATCCACTTCGACGTTCGTTCCCGGGTCAGTTGGGCCAGATCCCGTCCGGTCACAATTCCGAGCCGGGCCGACATGGCCTGCAGCAGCATCGCAATCAAACTAGAGATCAGGACAACGCTAAGCAGGGTGTACTTGAACTGGGCACCCCCACCAATTGACGTGATCCAGTTACCGGGATCCATGTAACCGACCGCAATTAACGCACCGGGTCCGGTGTACGCTAACAACGTTTTAAAATACCCCTTATTTTCGGGGACCTCGATCGAGCCGTTAATTTCATCCAGACTCTTGCGCTGGCTGCCAGTCTCCGCAAATAACTTTTCTTTATGCTTTTTTTCGTCCGTTTTCTTTTTCAAAACGGTCCGCCCGCTTTCTACTTAGTTTACTCCTTAAATTAGTTAAACTTAACGTACAACGATAACGGATATGGGGGCCTTTTTGGCCAAACGTGGTCCGATGGCACCGGCAATTTTCGAATGGGGAAACTGGGTATCGGCCCCGGTCACGAGCAAGTCGGGTTTGAAATCCGGAATGACCCGTTCCAAAATGACGTCATCCACGTCGCCACCTTCGTAAACTAACGGTTCAACGTTTTCAACGCCGTCCTCGATCGCCATTTTAACGTACTCGGCCACGACGTCTTCCACGTGGTGGCGCTTAGCTTGAATCTTTGACGGGGTCAGCGAATCAAAAATATTAATGTCTTCACTTTCCATCACGGAACAAATGCCCAACGGCACCGCGTAGTCGCGGGCCAACGTGGTGGCATAACGAAACGCCCGTTCCGACGACGTATTGTCGTCTTCATCAACGGTCAGTAAGATCCGCCGGTAAATCAGCGGGTTGTTCATTTTCTTATTATCCATATCAAGTGGAACCTCCTCATTGAATTGAATTGGTACTAACAACGTCATTATACCGCTTTAGTTTCTTCGACGGGACTCCGCTAACGGGCTAGGGCAGCGCGGCTAAGGTCCGCTGCAGCCAATCTACGTAGTAGTGCTCCCGTCCTAAGGCGTGCTGCAAGATCAAGTAGTGGCCGAAGTGGTCCTTGATCAGCGCTTCGTCCGGAAAAACGGTGGCTAGCCGCCGTTGCAAATGCGCTAATTTATCCGTGTGCAGTTGCAACTGTTCTTGTAACATGCCTGGTAGTCGCGGATCCCGGTTCGTTTGAATAAAGTACAACTTTAAAATAAATTCATCCTTAGTCGCGGTCAAATCGGGGGTGCCGACGGTGATCCACTGTCGCAATAAGTCCCCACCCGCGGGGGTCACGTGGTACAACTTCTTTTCTAGCTTGGCTCCACTCACCGTTACTTCGTGGGTTACGTACCCCTGTTCTTCCAACCGTTTTAACTGCGGGTAAATTTGGCTGTGCTGAGCCTGCCAAAACTCACCAATCTCGGTGTCAAAGGCCTTCGTTAGGTCGTAACCGGTCAAGGGCTGCTGGTTGAGCAAACCCAAAATAATGAACTGGAGTTTGTTTTTTTGCGCCATGAAATCCCCTCCTTGGCACCTAGTATACGCTCAAAATCACTCATAAGGGACATGTTTAGAATTACTGAATTTTTTCAATAAAAAATACCAGTTAACGCTCCTAAGCGCACTGGTAAAGTCAATCATACTGGTCACGGGCGGCACTTAACGCCGCCTTCATCCGTTCCACGAGGGAGACGGGCGCAAGAACTTGGACCGCGGCCCCCTGGCTAAGCAGCCACAACATCGCTCCGTCCACCTTAACGTAGGCTTCGATCACGTGACTCCCGTCCGGGTTGCGTTTTAAGACCTTGGCGTTGGGAAAGTAGTCTAAAACCGTCTGAACGTAGTAGCGGTAAATAAACCGAATCCGAGTTAGCGACCCCGAATCTAGTAAATAGGCCTGCTGCCGGTGATCTTGTAGTGAAAAACGCCGGTCATAGTCGAGCTTTTGCCCCTTGAGCCGTTCCAGGATCGTAACGATCCGGTCGATCCGGTATAGCCAGTAACCGTGTCGTTCCTCACTTAACATCGCGGCGTAAAAATAGTGGTTCTCAAAAAAGATGGCAACCGGCTGCGCGTGGTGAATCTGCGGGTTAGGTTCGTTCGCCTGACTACTCCGGTAACTAAACCGTATTTTTTGGTTTTTCGCAATGCAGGCCGCGACAACGTGTAGCCGATCTAATAACGGTTGCGGCCGCGATAACGGGACGTAACTGCCCCGTGCCATGGTGAGCTGTTGATGAAGCGCGGCACGCGCTTCCGGCGCCAACCCGCTACCTAAAAAATCCAAGGTCGCGTTTAGTTCCGGCAAGGTCAGGGCCCGACTTCCCAATAAAATGTGACTGGTTATGAGTGCCATGTTAAACGCGTCGTTGGCATTCTTCCGCACTAAGTAATAAGTTCCATCCCGTTCCGTCAGTGTCCCAATGCCGTTTTCCGTTAGGACGGTCCGCACGCTGGCAAGGTCCCGTTGACAAGTTCGCCGACTGATCCCGGACTTTTTTTGAACTGCTGTTAAATTAATACTGCCGCCCCGCATCACCTGAATTAGCATATTCGCAATTCGTTGATTACTTTGCATCCCGCTCACCCCCAGCCATGACATCGTTAATTAATTCTACTATGAATTATTTGGTTACATCATACTAAAAATCAGAACAAGTTAAAAGCCGCGCGTGCAACTCCCGTCCGGGTTTAGTTAAAAAATGGGCATTTAAACTTGACGGCACGTTTCAAACCAGTTACACTAATCACGTTCATTAAAACATGTAATAAATTACATGATTGAATAAAACCATTTTAATAAAGAAGGCTATTAACATGACCAAAACATTTAAAACTTTAGACGATTTCTTAGGAACCCATTTTATTTATACCTACGACAACGGTTGGGAATACGAGTGGTACGCCAAAAATGACCACACCGTCGATTACCGCATCCACGGCGGAATGGTCGCCGGTCGCTGGGTCAAGGATCAGGAAGCTAACATCGTGATGTTAACGGAAGGTATCTATAAGGTTGCCTGGACGGAACCAACCGGTACGGACGTTGCTTTAGACTTTTTACCAAACGAAAATAAGGTCAACGGTACGATTTTCTTTCCGAAATGGGTTCAAGACCATCCCGAAATCACCGTGACGTTCCAAAATGACCACATTGATTTAATGGAAGCTTCCCGCGAAAAATACGCCACTTATCCCAAGCTAGTCGTCCCTGAATTTGCCCACATTACTTACACGGGTGACGCCGGTCAAAATAACGAGGACGTCATCGCCGAAGCACCGTACAAGGGCCTTCCCGACGACATTCGTAACGGCCAGTACTTTGATCAAAACTACCACCGCATCAATAAGTAACGTTTCACGTGAAACATCCAACTTAAACGTGCGCCCATAAGCGGCCAATTGGTGAACCACTCGCCCTTTAGCGCCCGTTTTAGTCCTTACGATAAATAGCCCAGTACACGAGTAACGCCTCAATAAACATGGGGTCAGCCGTGCACTGGGCTATTTTCTGCTGGTCGTATTTTTTGCTTTTTAGGCATGGCTAACGACCGTTAAGTGCGGGATAATAAAATTAATTATTTACCGGTAACCACTGGGAGGGGGTTACGTGTCAATTGCACTTCAGTCGATCCAATTAAATTACCCGGGACAACCCGCGCTTTTTAACGGGTTGTCCTGCACGTTAGCCACCGGTGAACTCGTTGCCCTAGTTGGACCGAGTGGCAGTGGTAAAACGAGCCTGCTCAACTTGTTAGCCGGCCTGCTGACCCCAACGGCGGGCCAAGTCGTTTTTAACGGGCACACCGTCACGCACCAGGATGCCCGGCAACGCCACGTTGGCATGGTTTTTCAAGACTTCGCCCTCTACCCACACCTGACCGTTTTAGATAACGTGGCCTTTCCGTTAAACAAAGATAAAGTTGGGATTCTCAACTTATACAATGTTTTCAAAGGACGTTTTAGCGGTAAAAACCGCCAATTACTAGACAGTCAGGCCAACACCATTCAAAGCCTAACTTTTACAACTAATAACATTCAAAAAGGGCAAAAGATTACCAACTTTTCCCATACGTTAGGCGATTTAGTTCAGAATCTCGACTAAATCAACAGTATAATTACGCTTCACGAATAGTATAAAACGACCAGTTCGCAACGATGATTGCGAACTGGTCGTTTTATTTTCACCAGCATTCCTACTAACTAGTGATAGCCCTAATCCTTTTGGCACTTCTCCCGGTTCATTCCATTATGTACCTGACCATACTCTCCCCGTATTCATTACGGTCACCATCGTACCCGGAACTCACCATTTCCATTTTGCCACACCCCCGCGACATATAATGTCATTTGCAAGACCTAGTTAAAATTATTTTAAATTAATTGCGTTGAATAACGGTTATACTTCCCGTACTTTAATTATTTTCCTACCGCCCGTAAGTACGCCGGCACTAAAGTTGCGTCGACTAACAAGTTGATCTGGGGTGCCCCCACCGGCTGATTAGCAAACATCCGGTAACGCCTTCGGGTCGGCCCTCGTAACGACGGTTGTGACGTCATATTCTGCGGCTCACGTGGCGACCTTTGAAACTCAGCTTAAGGCCGGTCACTTCCACGTCGCGCCGGCCGACCTACAAACGTTTACGACTAACCAATTAATCAACATTCGCACGGAAGCTTTTCAAACTGGCTTCCTATTAATTGCCTTGGCAGCTCTGGCCATTATCTTACCGACCCTGTTACTCACTAATAAAATGCACCATTAACCTAAAAAACGGACTCAGCGTAATTCTGAGTCCGTTTTACCAATTGTTTCACGTGAAACAATGGCAATTATTTTAATCATTAGTAACGGCTAGTTGAACGCTGCCCAAGTCGTGGTCAAAGTCCGCCTGCCAGTGGCCCGCCGTTAAGTGCGGTGGTAACACGAACGTGCCGGAAGAGACCCGCTGGCCCGCCGTTAACGTCTTACCCTGTTCAGCCAACTTGCCGACTAACCAGTGGAGCGATTTTAACGGGTTCCCTAAAACTTCACTAGCAACGCCCGTTTTAAGTTCCTCCCCATCATGGCTGAGTTTGCAGTGTGGCGTGGCAACATCTTCGACCGAAGCAAACTGTTGATCCGTATCGTGTTCGGTCCCGTAAACCACTAAACCGCCAACCGCGGCGTCCGCCACGACTAAGTTTTTAGGCAGGTCGGGGAACCAGTCGGCAAAACGGGAATCGGGTAATTCCAACCCCGGAGCCACCGTCGTTTTGTGCCATAAATCGGTTAAGCTGTCGCTGGCAGCTAAGTTCTCCTTGGCCTTAAAAACCAGTTCAACTTCAACCAGCGGGTCCATTAACTGCCCCCGGCAAACCGTGGTGGGTGCGGCTAAAAAGTGGTCCGCCACTTGGGCACCGTAGAGCGGGGCGTGGGCGGCAAACATCTTTTGGGTTTCCGCGCTAGTTAGTGAGACCTTGTAACCGCCGACCGGTTGATTTTTTAACGCCGTTAACTGGGCCTGCACCCGGTACGCGGCGTCCTCGTCACTAACAACGGCGGCAAAATCAGCCATTGTTAAGGCGTGTTGGGTTTGGTAAGCATCAAAAAGTTGTTGTGCAAATTGCGTTTCCGTTTCAGTAGTAGTGGTAGTTGTCATAAGCCAAGACCTCCGTATATGTGTTTTAAATAACTAAAAATATGTGTTGTTGCTATGTGTGCCGTTGATCGCGGTTGTACTACTTATGTGTTGAACCTAAACTATGTGTCGATCAAATCATCGTAAAACTTCCTATGTGTATCGTAAGCCACAGCTTACGATAACTTTACGAGGACGACGGTCCCCAGCAAAGCGTTGACGCGACTAGTTACCGTTGCCCACACTTGTTGGTAACTAGCCACCTGAATGTCCGATTTCATCATCCTCACCACCTTTAAATTAAGCCTAAAAAAACGTCCTTTAACTAACTCAAGCGAGTTAATTAAAGGACGTTTTTAACGGGTTACCACCTTTATTCGTATCTACTTCACAGCAGACACCTTAGCACGTACGGCACCCCACTGGGATGTGATACGCCGGTACACTAATGGGTACCATCCAACGCCTTCTCCAAAATAATCTTCGGGGCGCAACTCCAAGGTGATCCGTACCAAGTTGTTTTGACTGCCTTACACCAACCCGCAGCTCGCTGACTAACAAACCTAGCACCGTTCCTCATCACGGTTTTTAATCTGAATTTAATTAATGGTTAGAGTTTAGCCCCTGCTTTGCGGGATGTCAACCATTAAATTAAAAAATAATGAGATTAAATTCAAACCTACTACTAATGCTTTTTTACGGATTTAAATGGACGAGGGCAATGTACTGTTCGGTACGGGTGTCTTTTAACGTGTAGTTGGGCGGCAGGGCGTTGCGGTCCGCCTTAACGATTTGAAACCCCACCCGCGCGTAGAACTTAAGGGCGGCTTCGTTGGCCATCACGCACTTTAAAGTCAACGGTTCGGTAGCGTACTGGCGCATTTCCATCAGCAGACTCGCGCCCACTTTAAGGTGCCGAAAATCAGGCGCGACAAACAATAGGTGAATGAAGTTGGCTAACCGGTACAACGAGCAAAAACCGGCCTGCTGACCGTCGATCCAAGCAACTAGGACAAATTCACCACGACTGTCGTGGTCAAAGTCCTTAAGTTGCGGGTCCACGACCCACGGAAATTCCCGCTGACGATCCACTAAATAAATTTGTGCTAACGCCGTGCGGTCGGCCGCCGTGGCGGGTTTAATTTCAATTTTACTCACTTGGCATCCCTCCCCATTTTTCGTTGTTCCTATTATGCCGTTTCTAGTTTTTAATTACAAACCTGCTCAATTGATGCGTCGCACAATGACGCTAGATTCACCCGTTAACTAGCGGTATAATACTACTTAATTCTTTCACAACGAAAGCGAGGCAACCATGAAAACCGCAATTGTCACGGATAGTGCCAGCTACTTAGCCGCGGCTGACATCCAAAAGTACAACATTCACGTTGTTCCGATCACGGTTATTTTCGGCAAACAAACTTACTTAGAAAACGTCGAGATCACATCCAAAGAATTTTACGAACGGATGCGAACCGCACCGGAATTACCGACCACTACCCAGATTACCTTGGGGCAAATGCAAACAATGTACGATCAGTTAGCAAAGGAAGGTTACGACGCGGTCATTAGTATTCACCTGTCCTCGGGTATCACGAGCTTTATTACCAACCTAGAAAGCTACCTACCAAACGTCACGAACATTAAGGTTTACCCGTTTGACTCAAAAATTACCGCAGCCGGTGAAGCTTACATGGTCCTCCTAGCAGCTAAGTTAGTGGCGGCGGGGTACTCTCCCGAACAGGTTCTTGACCAATTAGTCCACTTGCGGGATACTACCCAAGTTTACTTCGTGGTCGATAACCTCAGCCACCTGGTCCGGACTGGTCGGCTATCCAACGCTTCCGGTTTGGTTGGTAACCTCTTACGAATCAAGCCGGTCTTAACCTTTGAAGACGGTAAAATCGTCGCCATTGAAAAGGAACGCACGATGCGGCGGGCATACGCCGCCATTAAAGCTAAGCTGGCCGCCGCCATCGAAGCCGCCGACTATCCCCTGCGCGTAACCATCGAAAACGGCAATAATCCGAAGCTGCAGGCCGAATGGACGGCCGACTTGACCGCTAGTTTCCCCGACATCACGATCGATGAGGGTGAAATTGGACCAGTCGTTGGAGTGCACGTCGGTGAAGGCGTCATGGGGCTCATCTGGGCAAAGGACTGGGAAAAATGGCCCGTTAAACCTAAAAATTAATTAGTCAAACGCCATTCATAAAATTAAAAGGTGAACACGCCGCAGTTTTTGCGGATGTTCACCTTTTTTCTAAGCCTTACGCTTTTTACCCTTTTTCTTCTTCTTAGATTTATGCTTAGGCGTCGGTTCAACGGCTTTTTCTAGCAACTTATTGGCCTTTTTAAGCAACTTCGCACGGCGGGGTTCGTCTAACTGTTCCCAAATCGAAACGAGTTCGGGGGCCACCGGTGGGGTTGCTTCAATCACTGGTTCAGCGGGTAAACTCTCAGTCACGTTCTGCACGTCGGTCGTTCCCAGTAACCATTCCCCGTCAACTTCTAAGGCGGCGGCTAACGTGGCAACCTTATCGTGCTTTGCCACGTACTTACTGCTCAGCCACTGGCTAATGGACGACCGCCCGATGCCAGTTGTTTTGGATAACTGCGCTGAACTCATTCCCGCTTGTTGCATGGCAATTTTTAACCGGTCGGCAAATACTCCCATCGCTGCTCCCCCCTTAGTGCAACGGATCCCAGGCTGGCAAACGCCGCGCTGGTTCGTTGAGTAGTGCTTGAAATTCCGGTGCTAAGAAGTGCTTGTGAACGACCACCTCGTAAACGTACTCGTTAAACCAGTCCTGCGTCATGACGAAGTACCCTTGATCACCGTTTTCCGTTCCCCAACTATTTTCAACTTTCCACTTAGTTGGTGTGTCATCGACTAGGTCGACCCCGGTCAACGTCATGGCGTGACTAACTTCACCCTCACCTGTCAACAAGCGTTGCGCTTTCGTCAGGTGGCCGTTGATACCAAACATTTTGGCGGATTCAAAGAGGTGCGCGTCGAGGTACCCCAACTTACGGTCCATTTGGCGTAACACGTCGTTCCCAAACCAGATTGTTTCACCGGACTTCAGTTGTTGCACGGCGACGTCGGTCAGGACGCCCATGTCGACGTTCAAAAACTCAATTGGTTTTCCACCAATGACGTTATCTTCGTCAGGTAAGCTGTAAAGTTGGTTAAGCGGCTTATCGGGTGAGTTGGTCACCACGACGTAATCGTCTAAATCGGTATCAAAGTAATCCTGGTAAAACTGTTGGGGCGTGATATCCGCGGTGCGGTGGTACTTGTGATTGTCGTCGCGGTATTCCAGGTCAAAAGTCAACGGTGGTTCGCCAAACGAGTAGGCCGCCATCCGGTACACTTCCTGGAGCATACTCTTTTCCAGCGACTGCAATTCGGCTTCACTAGCACCGTTCATGACAAGTTGCCGGAGCTTGAGCCCGTCTTTACGTAATTTCCGTGACAGGACCTCTTGAAATTCGGCCGTATTATTCGTGTTATAAGTTTCAGGCATGGCACTGGCCGGAACGACCCCGTATTTCTGAACTAAACTAGCCGCCATAGCCCATTGCCCTCCGTCTTCACCGGGGTTATCGAATAAGAACTGAACCAGCCGGTCACTAATGGGTTGCCGGGCCGTTTGTTCAACGTTGCGGTAGAAGATGTTCGCCCGTTCAATTTTGTCCCAGAAAAAGAGGTAGTTTTGGGATAGTTCAAAGTCCTTGACGTGGTACTTCGTCGCAAACTTGTGCCGCAACGTGTTTAACAGGGCAAATTCCCAGCAACGACCACTGTGTTTTTGGTTGCTGACTTTTCCGGTTGGCACCTCAACTGAAAACGTCCGGTCTAAACGACTAGCCGCCTGATTATCAAAACTGGCAGCCTTGATGCCGTTCTTCGTAATGGCCCGCGTTAAAACGGGGGCTACTTGGTCTTCCGCGTGCTTGGCCCGTAAAGCGGCTAACGCGGTTTTAGTTAGTTTGTTTGCCATTGCCATTCCTCCATTGCTCATAATTCAATTTAAAATAACCTTAGTTTGTCACCATTTTAGGCTTGTTATTTCCCGAATACAATCAGAAAGCTAATTTTGTTTGCTTTTCTGAACAAAATTAGTAAAAAAAGACGTCGGTATGCGTTTACCGACGTTTGTTTATTAATATCCAATTGAATTGACGTTATGACGTTTGGTTTTGTTCGTATCCCAAATTGGAACCTTAACGACCCCAATCACCCGTTTAGCGGGAACGAAGCCCCAGTACCGGCTGTCATTTGAAACGGAACGGTGGTCCCCCAGTACAAAGTAACTATTTTTAGGGACCTTGGTCGTTTTTAAGACCCAGTTATTACGGTTAGAAAGGGAAAGCACGTCCCAGTTTCCCGTTCCCTGGGTACGCTCAAACTGACTAATGAACTTTTGCGAAATGGCCTTACCGTTGACGTAAATTTTCCCGTCCTGGGCCCGAACCGTGTCGCCGGGCATCCCGATGACCCGTTTGACGTACTTAACATTCTTTGACGAGGCGTCCGGATCAACCTTATAAGCATTAAACACGATAACACTCAGGTGGTGGACCTGTGCCGTTTTCACCACGGCGACCCGTTCATTATTCTCAAGGTTGGGCTCCATCGACGGTCCGTCAACCCGGACCATCGTGAAGACAAAGTGCCGAATGACCATGGCCACCAGTAACCCGACCACGATGGGCAGCACCCAACTCATCATACTTTTGAAAGTTTTCATCAATGTTGCTCCCTTACCCCACTTAACTTCCAATTATTATAGTCCAAATAATGACGCTTGTCTGTGAATGATTAACCGTTTTTACAAAAAATAATTATAATCTTTACAATAAAAAAGGGCACCCGGAAATCTTCCCGAGTCCCCCTTAAGGTTGTTCTCTAATCCTGTACCTTGGCGATGCGCCCCTGCTGAATGTAAACACTCAGAATCGCGATATCGGCGGGATTGACTCCGCTGATCCGGGAAGCTTGCGCAATCGTGGTTGGCTGAATCTTCTTTAGCTTTTGGTGTGCTTCGGTTGCTAAACCGTCGATGGCGTCGTAGTCGATCCGGTCGGGAATCTTCTTAGCTTCCATCTTTTTGAGGTGTTCGACCCGCTCTTCCGCCTTAGTGATGTAACCGGCGTACTTAATTTGAATTTCAACCTGTTCAATAACGTGACGTTCCAACGGTTCGGGTGCCGCCGGGATAAACTTCATTAAATCGGCGTAACGTACTTCCGGCCGCTTCAAGAAATCGGCTGCCAAAACACCGTCCTTGAGTTCTCCCGAGTTGTGAGCTCGCAAGAAGGCGTTAACGTCATCGTTAGGTTTGATTCGGATTTTGCCCAATCGGTCAAGTTCGTTCTTGATTGCCTGCCGTTTGGCTTCAAAAGCCGCGTAACGATCGTCGTCAATGAGTCCAAGCTCGTGCCCCTTATCCGTTAACCGTAAATCGGCGTTATCGTGTCGTAAAATCAAACGGTATTCGGCCCGACTCGTTAATAACCGGTACGGTTCCTTAGTTCCCTTCGTCACCAGGTCGTCGATCATGACCCCAATGTAAGCATCACTCCGCTTTAAAGTGAACTGACCCCGGTCCAGCGCGCGTAACCCGGCGTTGATTCCGGCCATCAATCCTTGACCAGCCGCTTCTTCATAACCGGACGTGCCGTTCGTTTGACCAGCGGTATACAAGTTTTTGACCAGTTTTGTCTCCAAAGTTGCCTTTAACTGGTACGGTGCGACCACGTCGTATTCGATGGCGTAGCCCGGCCGCATCATTTCAGCGTCTTCCAACCCCTTGATGGAATGCAGGATTCGTTGCTGAACTTCTTCCGGCATTGAGGTCGATAACCCCTGAACGTACCATTCGTCGGTGTTCCGACCTTCCGGTTCTAAGAAGAGTTGGTGGCGCTTCTTGTCCGCAAAGCGGACGATCTTGTCTTCAATTGACGGGCAGTACCGCGGACCGACCCCTTCAATCACGCCGGTAAACATCGGCGCGCGGTCGAGGTTTTCACGGATGATTTTGTGAGTCGTTTCGTTCGTATACGTTAACCAGCAAGATAACTGGTGCTTTAAGTCTAGGTAATCCTCATCCTTAGTTTCAAAACTAAAGTGGTGCGGTTCCGGATCGCCAGGCTGTTCTTCGGTCACACTATAATCGATCGTGTTACCGTCCACACGGGGTGGCGTCCCGGTCTTAAACCGTTCCAAATCAAACCCTAAGCGTTCCAAATCACCGGATAACTTCATCGCGGGTTGGGAATTGTTCGGGCCGGAGGAGTACATCAATTCACCAATGATAATTTTTCCCCGGGCGGCCGTCCCGGTCGTCAAAACCACGCTCTTAGCACTGTAACGCGCGCCGGTGTTAGTAATGACCCCTTTGCAGACACCGTCTTCGACGATCAAGCCGTCCACGATCCCCTGCCGTAGCGTCAAATTCGGTTCGCGTTCAATCGTGTGCTTCATTTCCGCGTGGTAAGCGTGCTTATCCGCTTGCGCCCGTAAAGCCCGAACGGCCGGGCCCTTACCAGTATTGAGCATCCGCATCTGAACGTAGGTCTTATCAATGTTACGGCCCATTTCGCCACCCAGCGCGTCAATTTCACGAACCACGATCCCCTTGGCGGGACCACCGACCGACGGGTTACAAGGCATAAACGCAACCATGTCCAGGTTGATCGTCATCAGCAAGGTGCGGTTCCCCATCCGGGCCGCGGCCAAAGCCGCTTCCGAACCAGCGTGGCCGGCACCCACGACGATCACGTCGTAGTCACGGCCTTGGTACTGCTTTACTTCTGTCATGTTAACAATTTCCTCCTACACTATTTACCCAAACAGAACTGGCTAAATAGCTGGTCTAATAATTCATCTTCGTAACTATCCCCGGTAATTTGGCCCAGGAATTCCCAACAACGGGTCATATCGATCTGCACAAGGTCCACTGGCATCCCGGCCGCAATACCGGTCTGAACGTCTTGTAACGCCTGTTTGGCCTGATTCAATAACCCGATGTGGCGGGCGTTTGTGACCATCACGTTATTTTGACTGCTTTCGATCCCCTCGTTAAAGAACATCTTAGCAATCCGCTGTTCCAACTGCTCAACGCCGGCTTGCTGGAGAACGGACATGCTTAACACGTCGTCTAAGTCTACGACTTTTGCCAGTTCGTCGCGGTCCAGTTGTGCGGGGAGGTCGGTCTTGTTTAAAATAACGATCCGTTTTGAATCCGCCGTTTCGTTTAACAACTCGCGATCCTCCGTTGTCAGGGGCTGGCTGTTATCCAGCACTAACAGGACTAGGTCGGCCGCGCCGATCGCCTTACGACTGCGTTCGACCCCGATTTTTTCAACCTTATCCTCGGTATCACGAATTCCGGCCGTATCAACTAATTTTAGCGGCACACCGCGAACGTTAACGTACTCTTCGATGACGTCCCGGGTCGTCCCGGCCACGTCGGTCACGATGGCTTTGTCTTCGTGCAGCAAGTGGTTCAACAGGCTGGATTTACCCACGTTCGGCCGGCCAATAATGGCGGTGGCCAGGCCTTCTCGTAAAACCTTCCCCTGCTTGGCAGTGGCTAACAGTTGGTCAATACTTTGACCGACTTCCACGGCTTTTTCCTGCAACATTTTAGTGGTCATGGCTTCGACCGCGTCGTATTCGGGGTAGTCAATGTTCACTTCGACCTGCGCCAGCACGTCCAAAATATCTTGACGGAGGTGCCGGATCAGTTTCGACAGGTCCCCGTCCAACTGGTTTAAGGCGACTTTCATCGATTTATCGGTTTTGGCCCGGATCAGATCCATGACGGCTTCCGCCTGCGATAAGTCTAGACGACCGTTTAAGAACGCCCGCTTCGTAAATTCACCGGGCTCGGCCATCCGGGCGCCGTGACTCAAAATCAATTGTAAGATCTCGTTAGTTGCCACTAAGCCCCCGTGACAGTTGATTTCAATGACGTCTTCACGCGTGTAGGTTTTGGGTGCCCGCATGACGGAAGCCATCACTTCGTCAACTTCCTGATGGGTTTCAGGGTCAACCACGTGACCGTAGTTGATCGTATGGGATTTAACCTTACTGAGGTCCTTCCCCTTAAATATCTGGGAAACCACGTTAAACGTCTGGTCCCCGCTAATCCGAATGATTGAAATTCCACCCTCACCAGGTGGCGTAGAAATCGCCGCGATCGTATCAAATTCCGTGGTCGTTGGCATCACTCATCATGTCCTTTCTTAACCGTTCGCTACCCGCGGGCACACCCCGCGGTTTGGCTGTCAATACAACTTCACTTGGTCCGGTTGCAACGGGATAGGTACCCCGTTATACCGCCTAATACCATACCAAAAATCACTTCTAATTAGTTAATAATATGTCCTAAAATGCAGAAAAAAAGCGCCTAGTCCACGCCACCTTAAAGCGTGGATAAAGCACTTTGACTACTTTATCTAAAAGATAAGAATGATTAATACTTACTATAATAGCTCAATTGGTGTTTGTCAAACGCCTGTTTGCGTTTGTTCAATTGGACTATTTCCGGATCGCAACCACCACGGCGCGGTGCGGATCACGCCCCTCGGAAAAAGTGGTGACGTGCCGATTATTGGCTAGTTCCGCGTGAATCAGCTTCCGTTCAAACGATGGCATCGGGTCTAAAAAGACCTGTTTACCGGTCGCAATGGCTTCACGAGCCGTACTTTCCGCTAACCGCTTCAACGTCGCTTCCCGGCGATCCCGGTAATCATCAACATCCAGCACGACGTTCACGTGTGAGGCACCGTGGTGATTCATGTAAACCTGGGCAAGGTCCTGCAACGCGTTGATCGTGCGCCCGTGCTTCCCAATTAACAACCCCTGCTTCGCCGTATCAAAGTTTAACGTCGCGTAGCGGTTGCCAAAATCAACGTCCAAGTCCGCGGTAATGCCCAGTTCTTTGACCACTTCGAGCAAGTAGGCACTCAGATCCCGAACCGCTTGTTCATTAGCCGCTTGCCGGGCCGCAATTTCTTCCGGTGAACGGACGGGCGTGGCCGGTTGTGCTGGCTTTTCGGACTTTACCGGGGTCTGCGTTTGAACCGTAGCGGGCGTCACCTTCGCCGGTTGTGCTTTTTTAGGCGCCGTCACGGTCACTTTGGGCGTCACCACTGGCTGGACCGGCTGTGCTGACGCTGGCGCTTGCGACGCCGCACTTGGCGCTGGGGTCGACGCGGACTGTGGGGTCGGACTTGGTGCACTTGTCGGCATGGTCGTCGACGCTGCGGAGGTTGGCACCGCCGTTAAGCGTACCTGAGCGGGTTGTTTGCCCAGTCCTAAAAAGCCCTTCTTGGGTTCCGCCACCACTTCAATTGTGACCTGGTCGCGGGTACGCTGCATTTGTTTTAAACCAGCCGCGATGGCGGCTTCGACGGTATTGCCTTCAAATACTGTCATTTGTTAATCCTCCTCATAAAAAATACCTGCGTCCATTATAGCATTCCCGTGCCTAATGCGGGATAGGAAGGTTAACCGCATTAAACAATTGTCAAAGCGCTAGTCCATGCTTTTAGCACACCATTTCCATTTTTGACTATTCAGTAAAGATACAATATAAATCGTTTTTAATGCCACTAATGCAAGGACATCCCGCTTTCCGGCCCGCTCACTGAAACGGTTTCGGACTAAGCCGAACTTCCCGCACTGCACAAAAAAAGACCCACCGCATGGCAGGTCCATTTGTATTTAACGTTTGTGATTGCGAATCGCACGCTTCCGTGCTTTTTCAAGTGCTTTGGTCCGGTCGCGTTCTTTTTGCTTCTTTTCCGCCCGTTCACGATTAATCTTGAAGGGGTTTTGTAATAACAAGGTTTGTCCAACTTGGAACGCGTTGGAAATCACCCAGTATAGTGACAACGCGGATGGAACGTTGATGGCGGTGATCAAAATAACCACCGGCATCAGGTACGTCATCGAAGTCGTCATCCCATTTTGCTCCGGCTGCGACTTCATCGCTAACCACGAACTAGCAAACGTAAACAACGCCGCTAGGATCGGCAAAACGTAGTACGGGTCCTTGCTACCTAATTGAAGCCATAAGAACGTCCCGGTTTTCAAGACTTGCGTCCGCCAGATGGCTTGGTACAACGCAATCAGGATTGGCAATTGAACTAGTAATGGCAACATGCTTGCCATCGGATGAACACCGTGCTTAGCGTACAGCTGCTTCATCTCGGCTTGCAGTTTCTGCTGAGTTTCCATATCGCGGGAAGAATATTTCTTTTGGATCGCCTTCAACTGCGGTTGGATCTCTTGCATTGCCACCATGTTGCGGGTTTGGAAAATCATCAATGGAAGAATGATGATTCGGATGATCAACGTAAAGATGATGATCCCCATCCCGTAACTATGCCCAAATAAGTTCGATAACCAAATAATCGCCCGTGAGAAATTCAAGATGATCAAGCCATCCCAAAACCCGGTACTCTTATCCGTAATCGGGGCGTTACTACACCCACTCAGAACTAATACGAGCGCTAGTACGGCCAGCATTGCCAGTATTTTTCTGTACTTTTTCAAACGAATGTCCTCACTTTAATCATTGTCCAGCAGGTGCGCTAGCTTTAGCGCATGGCTTAGATAAGCTTTGGTTTCGGCTTGCGACTTACCGGCAACGGTTGGTCGGGCAATGACGAGGAAGTCGGCATCTTGTTTAAGCTGCGGCTTTAACTCGGTGATTGATTGCCGAATCCGGCGTTTCACCCAATTACGCGCAACGGCGTTCCCAATCTTTTTACCGACTGAGATTCCGACGCGAAAATGGGGTTGCCCCGGTTTTTCCAAAACGTAAATGACAAATTGACGATTGGCATACGAGTTGCGGGTCTCAAAAACTTGTTGGAATTCAGTTTCCTTTTTTACCCGATATGATTTTCGCATAATCCATCTCCATGTGTGCGCTCAAGCTAACCTGAGCGAATTGCTACACAACTTTACAGCCCTAAACGCAACGGTCTAGGACTGTAAAGAAAAAGCCACTGATTATCAGTGGCCTATGCAGACAATACTTTTCGGCCTCGTTGGCGTCGACGGGCTAACACTTTACGGCCATTGCTGGTGCTCATCCGTTTGCGGAAACCATGTACACGTTGACGATGGCGTTTCTTTGGTTGGTAAGTTCTCTTCATCATGACACCTCCTTCTCCATAATGACATGAATCAATTCGATTAAGTCGTTATTTTCAAAACGCAGTCTAATCCTAAACGCATTTCCTGACTACTATAGCATAGATTATTTAATTTGAAAACCGAAAATTGAATTTTTCAGGGCGAAAATCCGGCAATTTTTAATTCCTTTTTGGGGATTAAACTTGTGGATTGCATCACCTAACTTTCCGTTCTCCCCAATTCATAAACAGACTTTTTCACAGAATCACGGGGTGTGATTAAGTTATCCACAAGCCACTTTTATGGTGTGTATAACTCTTGGACGCCTTGTTATACTGGGCTTAGATTTGAACTCACTTTTGTGGATAACTATAAAAACGGCTAAATTGCGCCATTTTTTCGACAGCCTGTGATTAATTTAAAAACACCCTGTGAATTCTTCTAACTTTCACTTGTCCACCTGTGGAAAACTCGAAATGTTCATGCTAGAATAGAATTACGTTTTTTAAGAAAAGGGGTATCCACGTGCTGGAACGTAATGACTTATGGAATCTCATTAAGTTCTCTATGGAACAAGATCTTTCAAAGATCACGTTTCAAACGTTTGTCGAACCGGCAAAACCGCTCCAACTCGATAACTCCCAAATGACGATCGAAGTGCCGACACAGTTGCACCGCGATTATTGGGAGAAAAACTTAGCTGCCAAATTTACAGACCTTGCAATGCAGGCAACTAACGAGCAGATCCGCCCGGTGATGATAACGGAAGAAGAACGTCAGCAGCTTACGAAAGACGCGCAAGCTACTACCGGTAACGTTGCGGCTGGCAAACCAGCTACCGCAACTACCCCCACATTTATGCGGGAAACGAAACTCAACCCGAAATATACATTTGATACTTTCGTGATCGGTAAGGGGAACCAAATGGCCCACGCCGCCGCGTTAGTCGTGTCGGAAGAACCCGGCACCATGTATAATCCGTTGTTTTTCTACGGGGGCGTTGGTCTGGGTAAAACCCACCTAATGCACGCTATCGGTAATAAATTATTAGAAACGGACCCCACGCGCAACGTCAAGTACGTCACGAGTGAGTCCTTTACTAATGAGCTGATCAATGCGATTCAAACCAAGAAACAAGAAGCGTTTCGTGAAGAGTACCGAAACGTTGACTTACTACTCGTCGATGATATTCAGTTCTTTGCCAATAAGGAAGCAACCCAGGAAGAGTTCTTCCACACGTTCAACGCTTTATATGAAGATGATAAACAAATTGTCCTGACATCCGACCGCTTGCCAAACGAAATTCCGCAACTTCAAGACCGGTTAGTCTCGCGTTTTAAGTGGGGGTTATCCGTTGATATTACCCCGCCAGACCTTGAAACCCGGATCGCCATTTTACGAAACAAGGCTGATTTAGAAGGCATCGAGATTCCCGACGACACGCTCAGTTACATCGCCGGCCAAATCGATTCCAACGTGCGGGAACTCGAAGGCGCACTGGCCCGGGTTCAGGCTTATTCGCGTCTCAACAATTCGCCAATCACCACCAGTTTAGTGGCGGATGCGTTGAAGAGTTTGCACTTAAGCAATAAACTATCAGAAGTCTCGATACCCGTTATTCAGGAAAAGGTCGCCAAGTATTATCACGTTACCATGGCCGACCTTAAGGGGAAAAAGCGTAATAAGCAGATCGTTACACCGCGGCAAATCGCAATGTACCTATCCCGCGAACTCACGGATAGTTCGTTGCCACGCATTGGTAACGAGTTTGGCGGTAAGGATCACACCACCGTCATTCACGCGTATGATAAAATTGAAGCGGCCCTTAAAACCGACAGTGAACTCCAAAAAGCCATTGGTGATCTTAAAGGTCAGCTCAAAGCGTAGTGTGGATAAAAAAGCATAACTCTAAAAGTTTTCCACAACTTATGCACATGTGGAAAACTCCGGAATACTTAGCTTTTTCAAACTTTTCCACAGTACCCACCGCCCTACTATTACTACGAACTTTTATTTACTAATCTATATCTAGGCTTGCGCAGCTAGAAGAGAGGATCAACTTATGAAATTCACGATCAATCGATCAGCATTCATCAAAGAATTAAACAACGTCCAACGGGCGATTTCTTCAAAGACCACGATTCCCATCTTAACGGGGTTAAAATTAGACGTTGCCACTGACGCCATTACCTTAACGGGGAGTGACGCTGATATTTCGATTGAAACGACGATTCCCGCTAACGATGACAACAATACGTTAGTCGTAGAAGAAGCCGGTTCAGTCGTTTTACCCGCACGGTTCTTCAGCGAAATCGTTAAGAAATTACCCGAAGATACCATGACGGTAGCGGTTAAGGATGGTTTTCAAACCCAAATCACTTCCGGTGCAGCCTCCTTTACCATTAACGGTTTAGACCCTGAAAACTACCCGCACTTACCCGAAATTGATACCACGAATACCATTACGTTGGCTGGTGACGTCTTTAAAGAATTGATTGGCCAAACGGTTATTGCGGTTTCTAATCAAGAAAGTCGCCCGATTTTGACCGGGGTGCACTTCATCCTAGCGAACGGGGAATTCTTAGCGGTTGCGACCGATTCACACCGGTTAAGTCAACGGAAGATCAAGTTACCGGAAGCCAATAACGCCGACTACGACGTCATCATCCCCGGTAAAAGCTTAACCGAACTTTCCCGGATGATCGGCGATGACAACCCCGACGTGCAAATGCGGTTATCGGAAAACCAAGTGTTATTTGTATTAGGCAACACGTCGTTTTACTCGCGGTTGTTGGAAGGAAACTATCCCGATACGTCGCGGCTAATTCCTAAGGAATCCAACACGACGGTTGAAATTGAAGCGCCGGCTTTGTCCGCTGCAATTGAACGGGCATCCTTACTTTCCCACGAAAGCCGCAACAACGTGGTGCGTTTCTCCGTAAATCCGAGTGACAAAACCATCACGATTTTCGGGAATTCACCGGACGTTGGTGAAGTTACGGAACAGTTACAACCGGCCGAGCTGACCGGCGACGAACTGGAAATTTCCTTTAACCCTGATTACATGAAGGAAGCGCTCCGTTCCTTTGGTCAAGCCATGATTAAGATTTCCTTTACGATGGCGTTACGACCATTTACCTTGGTTCCAACTGAAGAAGGCGAAAACTTCATTCAGTTGATCACGCCGGTACGGACGTTCTAGGTACTGAATAAATATCCAAATTAAGCAAAAGAGGCGGTCATTTCGCATTGAAATGGCCGCCTCTTTTTGCGGGTTGAAGGACAGTTAACGGTTGGTGTTATCACGTTTATACGTTGCTGTAACTTTTGAAGTTTAACTATATGCATAAAGCTCTCGGGAGTATGCATTGCGAAGTTAGTATGTCAGCGAGCCCTCCAGATAGCGTGCTTTATGATAGGTATCACAGTGTTAGTTAACGCGAAAGAACCTTTTTATCAAATTTGACGGTAAAAAAACGGGGTATTTTATTGAAAATCGCAAATTTAGGGAATTTTAGCAAATTTACCCCGGGGTTAGTACCCCGACATTAAATTAGCTTAAATCGGCTTAAAATGGCTCTGAACACGGTTATAAATTGAAATTTCATTAAAAAACAAGTATAATATAACCTGTTGAGAAGTGTCCTGAGGGCATTTCACTACGACGTTTTATAGCTTGTAAACGAAGGTAAGGCAGGTGACATTGTGAAACAGCCAGTAGAGATCAGAACGCCCTACATTACACTAGGACAGCTCTTAAAAGAAACGGCCATCATCGGATCGGGTGGTCAGGCGAAGTGGTTTTTAAAAGAAACGACCGTTCTCGTTAACGGTGAACCAGATGATCGGCGGGGTCGTAAACTTTATCCGGGCGATACGATTGAAGTTGCGGACAACGGGTCATTTTTTATTCGCTCAAATCAAGAAACGACTGATTAGATGTACTTAGAAAATTTGATTCTGCATGATTTTCGCAATTACGCGGACCTTGAAGTTAGTTTTAGCCGGGGTGTCAACGTACTCCTAGGCGAAAACGCGCAGGGTAAGACGAACTTGTTAGAAGCCATTTACGTGCTGGCCCTGACGCGGAGTCACCGCACGGCTAACGATAAGGAACTAATTCGTTGGCAAACCCAGACAGCATTACTAAAAGGTCGGTTACATAAGGCGACTGGTAGTGTGCCGCTGGAGTTAGAGCTCGGCCGCCGCGGCAAGCGGGCGAAGGTCAACCACTTGGAGCAGGCCAAGCTATCGCAATACATTGGTAATTTGAACGTGATCGTCTTTGCACCGGAAGACTTATCGATTGTGAAGGGCGCACCGGCCGTTCGCCGGCGCTTCATGGACATGGAGTTTGGGCAGATGAGTCCCAAGTACCTCTATAACCTCAGTCAGTACCGGACGATTTTAAAGCAGCGTAATCAATACTTACGCCAGTTGAACCGGCACCAGGCTAAGGACAAAGTGTTACTGGGCGTGTTATCCGACCAACTAGCCGCGTTTGGCGCGGAGATCATTCACAAACGTTTAGAACTTCTCCAGCAGCTCGAAAAGTGGGCGCAGGGCGTTCACAGCGAAATCACGCAGCAACAAGAACAGCTAACCTTTCACTACGTTACCCAGGTCCCGACGGAAGACCAAACGTCGGTTGACCACATTTACCAGACTTTACAGAAACTGTACGCTCAACAGGAAGCCAAGGAGATTTTTCAGGGGACCACGTTACTGGGTCCCCACCGCGACGACTTGCAATTCAGCGTGAACGACAAGAATGTCCAGACGTTTGGATCACAGGGCCAGCAGCGGACAACCGCGCTTTCCGTTAAATTAGCCGAGATCGACTTGATGAAGGCTGAGACCGGCGAGTACCCAGTTTTGCTATTAGACGACGTATTATCAGAATTAGACGCCGCGCGCCAAACGCATTTATTAACGGCGATTCAAGATAAGGTGCAGACCTTTTTAACCACGCCGAGTTTGGACGGGGTGGCCCGCAAATTAATCAACGCGCCGAAGGTATTTGAAGTGCGCCACGGTATTTTACATGAGGAGGAACCGCATTGACCGAAAATGAAAAAGAAACCAAGCTTGAACAAGCGCGTGAATACGACGCCAGTCAGATTCAAGTTTTGGAAGGCCTAGAAGCTGTCCGGAAACGTCCCGGGATGTATATCGGTACGACTAGCAGCCAAGGTCTCCATCACCTGGTATGGGAAATTGTGGATAACGGGATCGATGAAGCCTTAGCGGGATTTGCTAACGTCATTCACGTGACCGTCGAAAAAGATAACAGTATCACCGTTACCGATAATGGTCGGGGGATTCCGGTCGACATTCAAAAGAAGACCGGGAAACCCGCTTTGGAAACGGTCTATACGATCCTTCACGCCGGTGGGAAGTTCGGCGGTGGCGGGTACAAAGTTTCCGGTGGTCTGCACGGGGTCGGGGCTTCGGTCGTAAACGCCCTGTCTTCCGAACTAGACGTTAAGGTTACCCGGAACGGGCACGTTTATTACATGGACTTTGCCCGCGGTAAGGTTAAAACCCCGATGAAGATCATCGGGGACGCCCCTGCCGACGCGCACGGGACGGCCGTGCACTTTGTTCCGGATCCCGACATTTTCCGTGAAACCACCGTTTACGACATCAACGTCTTAACGACCCGGATTCGGGAATTAGCCTTCTTAAACAAGGGCTTACGGATCACGATTCGGGATAACCGGCCGGAAGAACCAACCGAAGACGACTTTCTGTATGAAGGCGGGATCCGGCACTACGTTGAGTTCCTGGATAAAAATAAAACCGTGTTGTTCCCGGACCCGATTTACGTGGAAGGGGCCCAAAACGGCATTACCGTGGAAGTCGCACTGCAATACACCGACGACTACCACAGTAACTTAATGACCTTTACGAACAACATTCATACGTACGAAGGTGGGACCCACGAGGAAGGCTTTAAACGGGCTTTGACCCGGGTCATCAACGACTACGCGCGTAAAAATAATTTATTAAAAGAAAACGAAGCGAACCTTTCCGGTGAAGACGTCCGTGAAGGGATGACCGCCGTCGTCAGCGTTAAGCACCCGAACCCGCAATTTGAAGGTCAAACCAAGACCAAGTTGGGAAACTCGGACGCCCGGGCGGCCGTGGACCGGTTGTTCTCCGAGCACTTTACAAAATACTTGATGGAAAACCCAAGCATTGCCCGCAAAGTCGTTGATAAGGGGATGCTTGCGTCCAAAGCCCGGGTAGCCGCTAAGCGGGCCCGGGAAGTGACCCGGAAGAAGAGCGGACTGGAAATCAGCAATTTACCAGGTAAGTTAGCTGATAATACTAGTAAGGACCCGGAAATCAGTGAATTATTCATCGTCGAAGGGGATTCCGCCGGTGGTTCAGCTAAGCAGGGCCGTTCGCGGTTAACGCAGGCGATCCTACCGATCCGGGGGAAAATTTTGAACGTTGAAAAGGCCAGCATCGATAAGATCCTGGCTAACGAAGAAATTCGGTCACTCTTTACGGCGATGGGTACCGGCTTTGGTGGTGACTTTGATTTGAGCAAGGCCAACTACCACAAGCT
Source organism: Lactiplantibacillus garii (assembly GCF_003885105.1). Taxonomy (GTDB): domain Bacteria; phylum Bacillota; class Bacilli; order Lactobacillales; family Lactobacillaceae; genus Lactiplantibacillus; species Lactiplantibacillus garii. The sequence continues at coordinate 29,078 of NZ_QWZQ01000019.1, read as the reverse complement.
CATTATCATGACCGATGCCGATGTCGACGGGGCCCACATTCGGACCCTGTTGCTGACGCTGTTCTACCGCTACATGCGGCCGTTAGTTGACGCCGGCTTCGTGTACATCGCCCAACCGCCGTTGTACCAAGTCCGACAAGGCAAATTTGTGAAGTACATTGATTCCGACGAAGAACTAAACGAAGTGATGGGCCAATTGGCGCCATCACCGAAACCAGTGGTTCAACGGTATAAAGGGTTAGGTGAAATGGACGCGGAACAGTTATGGGAAACGACCATGGACCCGGACAAACGCCGGTTGTTGCGGGTTCGCGATGAAGACGCGGCGGACGCTGACGGGGTCTTCTCCATGTTAATGGGGGACCAAGTAAAGCCCCGGCGTGAATTTATCGAGGATAACGCAACGTTCGTTAAGGACTTGGACGTGTAGAGTGTGAGGTCCAGGCGGGTTAGGTCTGAGGATTAGCCTGGCCCGAGCACGTTTCGACTACTGATGGTTGTGCAATGGCCGTCTGGCGTAGCAAGCGCAGACTTCAGTCGACTCGAACACGTTTCGGCAACCAGGTCAACAAAGTAGGGCGTTTTTACGCCCGGGTTGCTCGAAACTTACGGAAACAACAACGGCAGTCAAGAAGGAGGAAATCTTTTGGCTGATTCAGATTTATCAAACAATCGAATAACGGACGTCAACCTTTCCAAAACCATGCGGACGTCATTTTTAAGCTACGCGATGAGTGTCATCGTGGCGCGGGCGTTACCGGATGTGCGGGACGGGTTAAAACCAGTGCACCGCCGGATCCTTTACGGGATGAGCGAGCTGGGTGTGACGCCGGAAAAGCCGTATAAAAAATCGGCCCGGATCGTCGGGGACGTCATGGGGAAGTATCACCCCCACGGGGACTCCGCGATTTATGAATCGATGGTCCGGATGGCACAGGACTTTAGTTACCGCTACATGTTAGTGGACGGTCACGGGAACTTTGGCTCGGTCGACGGAGACGGCGCCGCGGCCATGCGGTATACCGAAGCCCGGATGAGTAAAATTGCGGTCGAAATGTTGCGCGATATCAACAAGGACACCGTCAACTGGCAACCGAACTACGATGATACGGAACGGGAACCGGAAGTTTTGCCGGCCCGTTTCCCGAACTTACTAGTTAACGGGGCCACGGGGATCGCGGTCGGGATGACGACCAACATCCCGCCGCATAACTTGTCCGAAGTTATCTCGGCGATTCACTTACTGATGGATAACCCGGATGCCACGACGGCTGACTTGATGGAAGTTTTGCCGGGACCTGATTTCCCAACTGGCGGGATCGTCATGGGTAAATCCGGGATTCGGAAAGCTTACGAAACCGGTCGTGGGAACATTATCGTGCGCGCCAAGGTGGACATCAAGGAAGAAAAGAACGGCAAGCAACGGATCATTGTGAACGAGTTACCGTACATGGTCAACAAAGCTAAGCTGATCGAACGAATTGCTTCACTGGCCCGTGATAAGGAAATTGAAGGAATCACCGACATCAACGATGAAAGTGACCGTGAAGGGATGCGGGTCGTGATCGACGTCCGCCGGGATGCCAGCGCGTCCGTTATTCTGAATAACCTTTACAAAATGACCTTAATGCAAACCAACTTTGGTTTTAACATGTTAGCCATCGTTAAAGGGGCTCCCAAGGTCCTGAGCTTAAAGCAGATTCTGATCTACTACTTGGAACACCAGGAAGACGTTATTCGTCGCCGGACCGAGTTTGATCTGAAAAAGGCCCAGGCCCGCGCGCACATCCTGGAAGGGTTACGAATTGCGCTGGATCACATTGACGAGATCATCGCAATTATTCGTAATTCACAAACGAGTGAAATTGCTAAGAACCAGTTAATGGATAACTACGGGTTATCTGATAAACAGGCCCAAGCCATTTTGGATATGCGGCTAGTCCGGTTAACTGGTTTGGAACGTGAAAAGATCGAGAGTGAATACCAGGACTTATTGAAAGCCATTGCGGACTATAAAGCCATTTTGGCCAGCAAGGAACGCATCAACCAGATCATTTACGAAGAATTACTTGAAATTCAACGGAAATTTGGTGATCCGCGCCGGACCGAATTAATGGTCGGTGAAGTCTTAAGTCTGGAAGACGAAGACTTGATCGAAGAAGAAGAAGTGGCGGTAACGTTAACCCACAACGGTTACATCAAACGGTTACCAACGACGGAATTTAAGTCGCAGCACCGGGGTGGTCGCGGAATTCAAGGGATGGACGTCCACGATGACGATTTCATCGAACACCTGTTAACAACGTCGACCCACGACGTGCTGTTGTTCTTCACCAACGCCGGGAAGGTTTACCGGATGAAGGCGTACGAAATTCCCGAATACGGGCGAACAGCCAAAGGAATTCCGGTTATTAACCTGTTAGGCGTTAACTCCGGCGAAAAGATTCAAGCCGTCGTGAACGTTAAGGGCAACGCTAATGATTCCGATAAGTTCTTGTTCTTTACGACCGTTAAAGGGGTCGTTAAGCGGACACCAGTTCAGGAGTTTGCGAACATCCGTAGTAACGGGCTAAAGGCGATCACCTTAAAGGACGATGACGAACTAATTGGGGTCACCATTACCGATGGTCACCAAAACGTGATCATTGGGACCCACGACGGTTACGCCGTTAGCTTCGATGAAGCGGCCGTTCGGTCAATGGGTCGGACCGCAACCGGGGTCCGGGGGATTCGCTTAAGAGACGATGACTTCGTGATTGGCTTTGATATCTTGAAACCGGACAGCAACGTCTTTATCATTACCGAAAGGGGTTATGGTAAACAGACGCCCGCCGCAGAGTACCCAATCAAGGGCCGTGGCGGTAAGGGAATCAAGACGGCCAACGTGACCGAAAAGAACGGCCACTTAGCCGGCTTGACCACCGTTAACGGTGAAGAGGATATCATGGTCATGACCGACCAGGGTGTCATGATTCGTTTCAACATTACGACCGTTTCACAAACGGGTCGGGCCACCTTAGGGGTACGGCTGATTCGTTTAGACGACGGTGGTAAAGTGGCGACGATGGCCAAAGTTGATCCGGAAGTTGAGGAGAAAGACGAGCAGGCGGCTGATGATGATCAGACCGACGTAACGACTGACGCCCCGACAACCGATGCAACGACGACCGTTGCTGACGATCACGATACGACTGATCAAAATGATTAACATTAATTAAAAACAGTGCAACTCACTTGGACGTTGATCCAAGCAGAGTTGCACTGTTTTTGATTAGTAAGTTGGTCAGGACAGAAACAGGGGACGCTTCCTAAAAAAATAAGGTTAAGCCGTCATTTGTCTTCGTTGAAGTAGTGACGGCGGTTTAAATATTTCCCAGGAAATAAATGGGAGCTGGTTTTAATTTGCGTAATTGATTAGTGTAACGGATTCCAAAATCTTTCAGTTCTGTCGGCCGAGCCACCCTTGCAACAATTGACCTTAGATGCTATACTTGTAATTCGTGAGTATCTAAGTATCACTTAGGTTACTTTCCTTGCTCTTCAAAAAGAAGGGCCTGAAGTCCATAAGGAGGTGCAAATTTCATGAGTGAATCAAAGAAATATGAAATTACTTACATCGTGCGTCCCGACATCGACGATGCTGCTAAAACAGCTTTAGTTGATCGTTTCGACAAAATCTTAACCGATAACGGTGCGCAAGTAATTGATTCAAAAGACTGGTCAAAACGCCGTTTCGCATACGAAATCGGTGGTTTCAATGAAGGTACTTATCACATCGTTAACTTAACGACGACTGATGACGTTGCCTTAAACGAATTCGACCGTCTTTCAAAGATCAACGATGACATTTTACGTCACATGATCGTTCGTCGCGAAGACTAATATAACGAAACTAAACTAGAGAGGAGCGCTTCTGCATGATTAACCGTACAGTTCTTGTTGGCCGACTAACAAGAGATCCGGAATTACGTTACACGAATGGTGGTGCCGCCGTTGCGACGTTCACCCTTGCCGTAAACCGTAGTTTCACGAACCAAAATGGAGAACGTGAAGCTGATTTCATTAGCTGCGTCATTTGGCGTAAAGCTGCTGAAAATTTCGCTAACTTTACCCATAAAGGTTCACTTGTTGGGATCGATGGCCGGATTCAAACCCGGAACTACGAAAACCAACAAGGACAACGGGTTTACGTCACAGAAGTCGTCGTTGATAACTTCTCATTATTAGAATCACGCGCAGAATCTGAACGTCATCAGGCTGCCAACGGTGGAAATGGTAACAACAATTACGGTAATAACGGTAATGGTGGTTACAATAACAATTCCAATAATAATGGGTACAGTAATCAAGGCCAAAATGCTGCTCCTCAACAATCACCATCCAATAATAACAACAATAATCCTTTTGGTAACGGCAACACTGGGAATGCGACTAGCACTGCGCCTTCAAGCAATGCTAATAACAATAACCAAGCCGATCCGTTTGCCAATAATGGGGATCAAATTGATATCTCGGATGATGATTTACCATTCTAGTAGCCTAGCTACAGATATCGAGGAGGGAAATACCAATGGCACAACAAAGAAGAGGTGGCCGTCGTCGTCGTAAAGTCGACTTCATCGCCGCAAACCATATCGAATACATCGATTATAAGGATACTGACTTATTACGTCGTTTCATTTCAGAACGTGGGAAGATTTTGCCACGTCGTGTAACGGGGACTAGTGCTAAGAACCAACGTTCTTTAACTATCGCCATCAAGCGTGCACGGATCATGGGCTTATTACCATTCGTATCCGAAGAATAATTCAGTTTTTCAAAAAACCACAGCCTTAGGCGCTGTGGTTTTTTTGTGGAATGGTGAAGAGTGTGAGGGACGACGGGTTGGCGGTGAGGATTAGTCTAGTCACGGGTGATGTGCGGGTTGTGCAGATTATCCGTGACGTAACTAACCGGAACCGGCAGTCGTCCCGAGCACGTTTCGGCAAAGTAAACAAGCGGGTTTGGCATAATGCTGACTGCGTAGCTAACCGGAAGAAGCAGTTCGGCCTGAGCACGTTTTACCAAATAAAAATTAACGCAACGGACCGTTAGCTTTACGGTTTGATGACCCAACCAGACGAGGCCGACCGTGCGGGTCTAACTAACAGTCTGAGCGGGATGGTACACGGCGCCAGCTTAGTAAATTTAGTTCGACTAGTAATGACTGAAGCGCCGGTGGGATTGTGATAAAATATAGTTATTACTGAAGAATTATTGAGGGATTTTCAAAATGAAAAAATTTTTTTCGCGCGAAAAAATTCCATTTTTCTTACAAAATCAACAGTTACGGCTGTTAGCGTTAGTCATCCTGGGCTTATCGCTAGTGACCCTAGTCACCGGTTTTTTAATGAACTGGATTTTCGGGACAATTATCCTGATTCTAATTATCATGGCGGGGTTCATGTCGTACAATACGTTGATCGAGTTGAGTTCGAGCGCTAACGAGTACATTTCTGATTTATCGTACCGCATTAAACGGGGCGAACAGGAAGCCCTGATTCAAATGCCGATCGGGGTCATGATTTTTAACGCCGACGACACTATTGAGTGGGTCAATCCGTACTTACAACGTTACTTTGGCGAACAGGACGTCCTGGGTTATAAACTCGAAGACGTCGACGCGGAGCTAGCCGCAACCATCAACGCAAACCTGGAAGCGCCGGCGACGATTCGCTGGAATGATTACCAGTTTGACTTACGGGTCCAGCAAAGTACGAATACGGTTTACATGATGGACGTCACTAAGTACGCGGAGTTATCGGACCAATTCGAAGATGAAAAGTTAGTGATTGGTCAAATCTTTTTGGATAACTACGATGAAATCACCCAGTCGATGACCGATACGGACATTTCCAACTTAAACAACTACGTCACTAACGAATTATCGAAGTGGACGCAAATGTTTGGGATGTACTTAAAACGGTTAGACGACGACCACTTTTTCTTGCTGGGCTACGCGAATAGCTTACGGCGAGTCGAGGAGAATAAGTTCCGCATCTTAGACCGCATCCGGGAGTCGACGTCCAAGCAAAACTTCCCGTTAACGTTAAGTATCGGGATTGCTTATGGTGAACGGAACATGAATAACTTGGCCGACTTGGCGCAAAGCAACATGGATCTCGCCCTCGGACGGGGTGGGGATCAGGTCGTCGTTAAGGCCGAAGACGAACCGGCCCGTTTCTACGGTGGCAAGACCAATCCGATGGAAAAACGGACCCGGGTCCGGGCCCGGATGATCAGTCAGACGTTACAAGAATTAATGAACCAATCGGATCAGATTTTTGTTCAAGGTCATCACCAACCAGACATGGACGCGGTCGGGGCTTGTTTAGGACTCCGGCGAATTGCCGAAATGAACGGCAAGCAGTGCTGGATCGTTTTGGACGAACAAAACGTCCATTCCGATATTCAACGGTTACTGGATCAGCTAAAAACCGATGAAAAGATCGAATCTTCCATTATTTCACCCGCAGAAGCCTTAGAAAAGGCCACTGATCAAAGTTTGCTGATTATGGCGGACCATTCTAAACCAAGTATTTCCATGTCGCAGGCGCTCTACGAACGGCTTGAAAACCGGGTTATGATTATTGACCATCACCGCCGGGGCGAAGAATTTCCAGAAAACCCCGTTTTGGTTTATATTGAACCGTATGCTTCTTCAACCTGTGAACTGATTACCGAAATGTTTGAGTACCAGTCCCATGATGCGGAACCAATCAATAAGATCGAAGCCACGGCCATGCTGACCGGGATCGTGATCGATACCAAGTCGTTCTCACTGCGTTCCGGTTCACGGACGTTTGACGCGGCCAGTTATCTCCGGTCAGCCGGGGCCGATGCGTTACTAGTCCAACAGTTCATGAAGGAAAACGTTGATAGTTACTTACAACGCAACCACCTGATTGAATCGGTTGAATTTGTGAACCAGGATATGGCACTGTGTGTTGGTGAAGATGACCAAGTCTATGATCCGGTCACGGCGGCCCAGGCGGCCGATTCGCTGCTATCTATGTCCGGCGTGGACGCGTCCTTTGTGATCACGCGCCGTGAAGACGGTCGGGTCGGGATCTCCGCCCGTTCACTGGGTGAGATCAACGTGCAGGTTTACATGGAAAAACTAGGTGGTGGCGGACATTTGTCCAACGCCGCGACCCAGATTGAAGGACAATCGGTTGATGAAGTTAAACAATCACTAGTGGATTTGTTAACGGCAACGGATGAAACAACACCAGAATCTAATTAGGAGTGAGCAAGATGCAAGTTATTTTCTTAAACGATGTTCGTGGTAAGGGTAAACGGGGCCAAATTAAAAACGTGCCCGATGGTTACGCGCAAAACTTCTTGATCAAAAAGGGGTTAGCTAAGGAAGCCACCAAGAGTGCCATTGCCACTTTAAAGGCGGAACAAAAGAACGAAGCGGCTAAGGCGGCCGAAGAATTAGCCGAAGCCAAAACGACTAAGACGGCGCTCGAAGCCGACGAAACGGTCGTGGAATTAAAGGCCAAGGCCGGAACGGACGGCCGGTTATTCGGTTCAATTCCTAGCAAGCAAATTGCCACGGCGTTAGCTGACCAATACAATGTTAAATTGGACAAACGTAAGATCGAATTACCCGATCCAATTCGGGTCCTTGGTTTTACGAACGTCCCGGTTAAATTGCACCCAGAAGTAACGGCTAAGATTCGCGTTCACGTTATCGAAAAGTAAAAAAGGGGACCATAAATGAACAACGATGTGCTGGATCAAACCCCACCACAAAATATTGAAGCTGAAAAAGCGGTCCTTGGGGCGATTTTCCTGAACAGCGACGCGCTCGTTGAAGCCATGGAGTTCGTCGAAGCGCAGGACTTTTACCGGCGCGCACATCAAATCATCTTTGCCAGCATGGTCACGTTAAATGACCGCGACGAAGCGATTGACGCGGTGACCGTCAGCGACTTGTTAACGGCCCAAAATCAGTTGGACGATGTTGGTGGAATGAGTTACATTGCGGAGTTAGCCGGTTCCGTTCCGACGGCGGCTAACGCTGGCTACTACGCCAAAATCGTGGCGCAAAAAGCGACGGTACGGCGGTTGATCAAAACGGCGACCGAAATTACGCAAAAGGCGTATACCGAAAATGATGACGTGACAACGTTGTTAGACGACGCCGAACGTGACATCATGAACGTTTCGGAGCAGCGTAACCAGAGTGGTTTTAAGTCGATCAACGACGTTTTAAACGCTTCAATTGAAGAAATCGACCGGTTATACCAAAATGACGATGACATTACCGGTTTGCCGACCGGTTTTACGGAACTGGATAAAATGACCGCCGGGCTGCAACCGGACAACTTGATCATTTTAGCCGCGCGGCCGGCCGTTGGGAAAACCGCCTTTGCGTTAAACATTGCGCAAAATGTGGCCACGAAGACGGACACAACCGTCGCCATTTTTAGTTTGGAAATGGGGGCCGAGTCGTTAGTTAACCGGATGCTGTGTGCGGAAGGGAGTATCGACGCTGGTCATTTACGGACCGGGCAGTTGAACGAAGAAGAGTGGGAACACTTGGTGGTGGCCATGGGGAGTTTATCCAAGGCCAGCATTTTCATCGACGACACCCCCGGAATCAAAATGTCCGAAATTCGAGCTAAGAGTCGGCGGTTGGCGAAGGAACAGGGCAACCTGGGTTTGATCGTGGTCGATTATTTGCAACTGATCGAAGGCGGCAACACGGAGAGTCGGCAACAGGAAGTTTCCGAAATTTCACGGCAAATGAAAAAGCTAGCCAAGGAATTAGGCATTCCGGTTATCGCATTGTCCCAACTTTCCCGGGGCGTGGAACAACGCCAAGATAAGCGACCGGTGCTGTCTGATATTCGTGAATCCGGATCGATTGAACAAGATGCCGACATCGTGGCCTTCCTTTACCGGGAAGATTATTACCGTTCGGAAGATGATGACGATGACGGTGGTAATTTCGGCGGCGGTGGCGGTGACTTCAACGGGGGTGACCCGCGTGACGAGGACGCTTCCGAAGACGTTGGTGAAGTTGAAGTAATTATTGAAAAGAACCGTGCCGGGGCCCGGGGAACCGTTAAATTACTGTTCGTTAAACCGTTCAATAAGTTCTCGTCGGTTTCCTACGCCCAGGACCCGCAACAGCCGGGTTAAGAGGTATCGGGGTGATCAAAACGACCGTTCAGGGTTTTCTGGACGGTCGTTTTTTCGTAAGCAAGGGAAATTTAGTGGTCACGTTGTGGAGGGAACTAAGAAACGGTGGCCTGTTATTTTTCACAAACTTTGCTATGATGAAAAGTAGATTAAAATGATCACGGGGTGGTGGTGCCATGGCACGTAAACAAGTAATCGCAACACCCTGGCTAATTGCCGGGCAGTTTATGAACAACATCGGGATGAGTTTTATTTGGCCGTTGACGACCATTTACATGCACAACGTTTTGGGAAAGTCGTTGACGGAAACGGGGATCGTCCTCCTGCTTAACTCGGTCGCAAACGTTTTGGCTAGTACGCTTGGGGGCCGCATTTTTGACCGCAGTAATCCGTACTACCTGTTGTTAATGGGGATCGTGTTAAACGGGAGTGCCAATTTTATGCTGATTTTTCTACATAGCTGGCCCTGGTACCCAATCTTATTAGTGGTGACCGGGTTTGCCGCCGGCTGGCTCAATACCATGTTTAACGCCTTAGCAGCCAGCGTTCCGCGTGATAAGGTACGGCGAACGTTTACGTTAATGTACTTAGCAGCTAATTTAGGTGTGGTTTTCGGGACCATGTTTGTGGGAATTGTTTATAGCATGGGAATGCGGTTGTTGTTCTCCATGACGACCGGACTATTCGTTATTTTTCTGGTGATTGCGCTCTTTGAATATAACGTGGACTCTTCCAACGTTACCGGTGTTGACCCCCGGCAGGCTAGTGATATTCAACTACCGAAGGCGAATTTTCGGATGGTGTGGACTTTCTTTATTAGCCTGTTCATCATTTGGCTACTGTACGAACAATGGGTCAGCAACTTGTCGGTTTACATGACTAACTTGGGAATGCCGTTACGCAACTACAGCTTTTTATGGACGATCAATGCCGGCTTGTTAGTGCTGATTCAAAGTATTTTAAGCTTACTGGGCGACCGCATCAAAAATTTGTACTACCAGTTTTTCTTCGGCATGCTGTTTGTGGGGCTATCGTTTCTTTCCCTAGTTAGCGCGCACGACTACGCCCACTTTATTTTTGCAATGGTTTTACTGACAATTGGGGAAGCTACCTGGTCACCAGCGATGCCGACGCTGGTCAGCCAGTTGTCTCCGATCGCGGCGAAGGGCCGTTACCAGGGGTTAGTTCAAGCCTTTAGTGCGCTTGGCCGCTCACTTGGACCGTTGTTCGGCGGGGTCATTATTGACAATTGGTCGTACAAGGCTTTGTTTTTATTAGCATTTGTGGTTTTATTAATAGTGTTAGCAATCAATATGGGGGTCGTGCACGCAAATCGGCGCGCGGCCACTAATTATATGAAATTAGATCTTAAAACGGATAATGTTTCACGTGAAACAAAATAATTAAGAAGTTGGTGGCAGTAGTGAAAGTCATGCGAAAATTACGCGCAAAGCGGGTCGTGATCAAGGTTGGAACGAGTACCCTGGTTTACCCGGATGGGTCGATCAACCTGCGCGCAATTGATCAATTAGCGTTTGTTATTAGTGCGATGCGCCACCGGGGCCGTGAAGTGGTACTGGTTTCCTCCGGGGCCATCGGGGTCGGGTTAAACTACATGGGACTCAAGCAGCGCCCCAAAGCGATTCCAGAACAGCAGGCGATTGCGGCAATTGGACAAACCGAATTGATCTCGATCTATAAGGAACGGTTTGCAATTTATGAACAAAAAATCGGGCAGGTGTTGTTAACCCGCGACATCTTCGTTTACCCGAAGAGTCACCGGAACGTGCTAAACACCTTTGACGCGCTGTTAGCCCAAAACGTGGTTCCCATCGTTAATGAAAATGATACGGTGGCGGTCGACGAACTGGACCACGAAACAAAATTTGGTGATAACGACCAGTTGTCCGCCATCGTGGCAACCAATATTGGGGCCGACCTACTGATCATGTTATCGGATATCGACGGCTTTTATAACGGTAATCCCAACGCGGACGCTAAGGCACAGCTACTGGCCCACGTTGAGCAGGTCGATCACCGGACGTACGAATTGGCTGGAGGAAGCGGCAGCCGCTTTGGAACGGGCGGCATGGTCACGAAACTCAAAGCGGCGGAACGGATGCTCAAAGCTGACGGCCAAATGATCCTAGCGAACGGGAAAGACCCGGCTATTATTTTTCAAATCTTAGCTGGTGAACCGGTCGGGACGCTGTTTGGTTAAACTAATTTAGGAGGAATCAATCATGGAAATGGCAACCGCTGATTTAAATCAGCTTGGTCAACAGGCTCAGCAAGCAAGTTACACGCTGGGACTGCTTTCAACGACGAAAAAAAACGACGTGTTACTTGCCATGGCCCGGGCGTTAACGGACCAGCAGGACGCAATTTTAGCTGCTAACGCGCGGGACCTAGAGAACCCGCAAGTGTTGGCCAAGTTTATTGACCGCTTGAAACTGACTGCTGACCGGATCACCGCAATGGCGACCGGGTTAAAGCAGGTGGCGGCACTGCCGGATCCAATCGGTAACGTCGACCGCGCTTGGCGCAACGAAGCCGGGTTAACGATTGCAAAGGAACGGGTCCCACTGGGGGTCATCGGCATGATCTTTGAAGCGCGCCCGAACGTGACCGTTGACGCCTCCGCCCTCTGTTTTAAGACCGGTAACGCGGTAATTTTGCGGGGTGGGAAGGAAGCGTTGCATTCCAACCAAGCCCTAGTTAAAGTGCTCCGTAGTGCTTTAAAAGCGGAAAACGTGGACGAAAATGCTATTCAGCTGATTCAGGATACGTCCCACGAAACGGCCGGCAAGTTTATGCAACTGACCGACTACGTGGACGTGTTGATTCCCCGTGGAAGTGCCCGCCTGATTCAAACCGTTTTAACAAAGGCGACCGTCCCGGTTATTGAAACCGGCGCCGGTAATTGCCACGTTTACGTGGACAAGGATGCCCAGTTAAAAATGGCCACCGATATTATTATTAACGGTAAGGTCCAGCGGCCATCCGTCTGCAACGCGACCGAAAAAGTTTTGATCCATAAAGACGTGGCGGCGGCTTACTTACCAACCATCGTGAAGGCGTTACGGGATAACGGGGTTGAAGTGCGGGGGGATGCAGCTACCCGGGCCATCGTTAGTGACGTTATTCCCGCAACGGAAGCCGATTGGGGAACCGAGTACAATGACCTGATCATCGCCATTAAGGTGGTGGACTCCGAAGCGGCGGCCATTGCCCACATTAACCACTACAATACACAGCATTCAGAAGCCATCGTGACTGATAATTACCAGGCGGGAAAAGTTTTCCAACAACGGATCAACGCCGCCTGCGTTTATATCAACGCTTCGACCCGCTTTACCGACGGATTCGAGTTTGGTTTCGGTGCCGAAATTGGAATTTCAACGCAGAAATTACACGCCCGTGGACCAATGGGACTAGCCGAGTTAACGTCGTACAAGTACGTGATCGACGGTAACGGGCAAGTCCGCCAGTAATGTTTAAAGCGTCTTAACGCACGTGAAAAAAACTTTAAAGCTCATAAATTACGCCAAATAAGTTGGGTGATTTATGGGCTTTTTTGCGCTAAAGCTAAACAAAGCTTGGGCCACGCTTATTTTTTTAGGCGTAAAGCTAAATAAAGATTGACAACTGTAAACCACTGGACTAACCTAAGATTAACCAAAAAGCCATTATTTTCTAATTTTTGAGTGGTGGCCCTGGTTAAAAATTAGGGAGGCGTTGAGCTATGAACAAGCAACGAAAACAACAATCCGCGTATTTGCGCTCAATCATGGATAACGGGGGCCTTCCAAAAATGTGTTGTTGTCGCTGAAAGTGACGACCGACACATTAATTTTTAGCTAGGAGTGGCAAAATGAAAATCAATAAATGGTTAAGTTCAACGGGGATTGTGGCACTGACACTGGTATTAGCCAGTTGTGGCGCCAAATCAAGCTCTAAAAGTAACGCAAACAAGACGCTAACGGTGACCGCCACGCAATCGATTGCAACGGCGGACCCGAATAAGGCGGACGACATTGCTAGTCAGGCGGCCATTGCACAGTTTATGGAGGGCCTGTACACGACTAACGGTCAGGGTAAAATTGTTCCGGCGATTGCTACGAAGGTCGTGCAGCCGACTAACGGGGGGAAGACTTACACTTTCAACCTCCGGCACAATGCGAAGTGGGCCAATGGCAAGCCCGTAACGGCGGCGGATTTTGTTTATTCGTTGCAGCGCCAAGTCAACCCCAAGACTAAGTCGCAGGAAGTGGGGCACGTCGCGGAGATTAAAAATGCCACGGCGATCACGGCCGGTAAAAAGGCGGTGTCAACGTTGGGAGCTAAGGCAATCGGTAAGTACAAGCTTCAAATTACGTTGGCGCAAAAAGTGCCGTATTTTAACTACCGGTTGGCAACCGAAATTTACCCATTAAATCAGCAATTTACGGAAAAGTACGGTAATAAATACGGAACGTCGGCTAAAACGACCCTTTCGAACGGCCCGTACGTTTTGAAGGGCTGGAACGGAACTAACGATACTTGGAAATACAGTCGAAATCCGTACTACTATGATAAAAAGACCGTGCACATTAAGAACGTGAAAGTCCAAACGGTCAAGACCAATACGACCGCGCAGAACTTGTTTGAAAGTAACGCGGTTCAAGTGACCCAGATTACCGGGACCCAGGTGGCTAACGCGCAACAGGGAGCCTTAAAGAAGCAGTTGAAGATCACAAAGTTAAACCAGCTGTACTTCATGCTGTGGAATCAAAAACGGACGGCCTTAAAAAATACCGCGTTACGACAGGCGGTCAGTTACGCCATGAACCGGCAGTCCCTCGTTAAGAACGTGCTAAAGGACGGTTCGGTAGCGGCGACGTCGCTAGTTCCAACGGGGAATACGAAGAACCCGACAACTGGTAAGGACTTTAACGCGGACACCGGTAATTTGTATCCGTACAATCCGACGAAAGCCAAGCAGTATTGGAAAAAAGCCCAGGCCAGCTTAGGGAAACAAAAACTAACGTTGCAACTATTAACGAATGACAATGATATTAATAAGTCGGTAGCGGAATACATCCAGGCTGCCATTGAAAAGAATCTAAAGGGTGTGACGGTCAACGTAAAGTCGGTACCGCTAACGAATGAAATTTCAACTTTGAGCAAGGGCGACTTTGATTTTGCCACCCTGTCATGGTCGAGTGATTTCCAGGACCCGGTTGATTTTCTGAATAAGGCGTCGATCACTAATTCGGTAGACTTCGGTAAGTTTAACGATTCGCAGTACGAACAGTTGATCAAAACCATTACGGCGGGGAATCAGAGCAAAGTGGACCGCTACCAGACGATGCAACAAGCCGCTAAGATGGTCGCGGCTAAACAGGGGGTCACCCCGTTGTATCAAACGGCTGCCGCGCACTTGATCAGTAATAAGGTCGGTGGGGTACACTTCACGATTCTCCGGGACGCACTGTACCGGTACGCTTATTGGAAATAGAGTGGTGTCAAGCAATCAAGGATCACGTGCACGCGGTGCGGGTGATTCTTTTTTGACGCCTCATCGGATTGAAAGGCCAGCGAACGTTTTTCATAAAAAGACCGGTTTGACTAGTTAACTTGCAAATTTGTTGAAAAATTTACACGAAATTGATAGTGATGAAAGGGCTAGCTTTGTATATTATAGGTGTACTTCTTAATCAGCACCCCGCGATTATGTCATTAGGAAGTATCCCCGTCGATCCTTAAGAGACGTAGAAAAAGTCATGACTTTCCTTGATTGGTCATGGCTTTTTTTGGTGGCTTCAGGGACCTTCGGGGAGGGTCCGCCCCGTTACGGGTCAGTCGGCGTTATAATATAAGGGTAACCAACCGTTTGATTGGAATCATACTAATTAGGAGGTCTTTATTTGTACCAAGCAGTCGTATTTTTTGATTTAGACGGAACGCTGATGCGGGATGATAAGACGGTTGCACCTAGTAGTGTGGCCGCCATTCAGCAATTGAAAGCCAACCACGTTTTACCCGTTATTGCGACCGGGCGCAACGTCTTTGAAGTGGCTGATATTATGCAAACGACCGGGATCGATTCAATCGTGAGTGCAAATGGGAGTTACGTGGCTTATCAGGGCCATTTCTTATCCGTACACGCCATTGATAAGGCCATTTTGACTGACATGACCCACTTTGCTAACCGCCAGCAGACCGCTTTGGCTTACTATAATAACGCCGGTTTTGCGTTAAGTCACCGCGATGCTTTAACGGTTAAAAATTACCGTGTTTTAAAACAAACCGCCCAAGTCCAGCCGGATTTTTACCGCCGGCACGCCATTAACTTCTTACTCACGTTTGAACCGATGGCGGGAACGCAGTATTTAAACCGTTACCGTGGTCACCTCAGTTTTGTTCGGAATAATCCGCGGGCCTTCGACACGATGGCCTGGGGAGTTTCAAAGGCGGTCGGGATTCACGATATCTTGACGAAAGCCCATTTAACCAACGTCCCCACGTACGGTTTTGGCGACGAGTTAAACGACGTCGAAATGTTTGCGTCCGTTCAAACGCCGATTGCCATGGGTAACGGTAATCCCGTTGTGAAGAAGATGGCGGCCTACGTGACGGCTGACAACATGCACGGTGGGATCACTCAGGGGTTAAAACACTTTGATTTGATTTAACTGATTCAAAAAACAGAGGCTGTGACAAAAGTCACAGCCTCTGTTTTATCTCCGCACAATTATTGTCGAAACGTGTGCCCAAAGTCAGCTGGTTCCGCTTAACGGCTAACCGACTTTTGGCACACGCTGTTTTTGGTGCTGATATCAGCGAACTGGTTAGTCTAAAGCGGCCTTAATGTTGGCTAAGGTCAGCTGAGCCGTATCGGTAAAGTTAATGTCAGCGGCGGCTAACACTTGGGGGTCACCGATACCAATGGACGTTTCACCGGCACCGTTGATGGATTGGACCCCGGCCGCGGCGTCTTCTACACCAATGCAAGCGGCAGGATCCAGATTCAGGATTTCTGCGCCCCGGCGGAAGATTTCAGGATCCGGTTTACCGTGCTTTAAACTAGCTGGGTCGACCGACTTCGTGAAGTAATCACTCAAACCTAATTTTTTCAAAACTAACGGTGAATTTTTGGACGCTGAAGCCAGCGAGAGCAAGTAACCCTGAGCTTTTAAGTCTTCCAGAAAGGCTTGAATGCCGGGTAAAATATTTGCCGGCGTCATCTGGTTAACGAGTTTTAAGTAGTTATCGTTTTTTTCGGTAGCGAGGGCGACCTTTTCTTCTTCGGTAAAATCATTTTCCTTGTGATCCTTAGCTAAGATCAGGTTAAGGGAATCCATGCGACTGATGCCCTTTAAAGCGTCGGCCAGCGTGTCATCCCACTTAACGCCGACCTTGTCGGCCACTTGGTGCCAAGCTTGACTATGAAAGACCGAGGTATCGGTAATGACCCCGTCTAAGTCGAATACAAATCCTTTAATCGCTGCAAATTTTGTCATGGTGGTTCCTCCTAGTTATTCACGTAGGCCACGGTTAGTGGTTTATTCGGTTTTAATTGATAAGTTTTACCAGCAACTTGAATCTCCTGCGACTGGTCGGCAACAACGCGGACCGCTTGTTGGGTCACGTCAAAGTCGTAGTGTACGCCCTGAAATAGGTGCTTGAAGTGCAAGTTTGACCACTGATCGGGTAGTTGCGGGTTAACGGTTAGGTGATTGCCTAACGGACTAACACCGCCAAAATTGCGGGTCGCTAAGGTCAGTGTGGCACCCATGACGCCGAGGTGGATTCCTTCGGCGGTCGTGCCGCCCTGAATGTCGTAATAGTCGGAAACCAGCGCCTCTGAGAAGAGTTGCCAAGCGTCGTCGTAGTTTTCATCCAGTTGATCTAAAACGGCGTACACGATGCGTGACAGCGTTGAACCGTGGGTCGTCCGCGCCAAGTAGTACTGAATATTATGGGTCAGATACTCTTTCGGGAGCTGGTACCCCATGGTTTTGATCAGGTTTTGAACGGTCGGCACGTCAAAGTTATAAAAGGCCATTAGGGCGTCGGCCTGTTTGGCAACTTGGTAAGCGTCGGGGGTTTTGCCCTCGGCTTTTAAGATTCGGTCCATTCGGGCAATGTTGCCATACTTTTGCCGGTACTTGCGAAAGTCCAGCGTCGGTAAGTTAAAGTAACCCGCAAACTGGGCGATCACGCCGCTGTGGTTGATCTCTAACGTTAATTTATGACTAATGGTCTCCATTTGGTCAGCCTGCACCGCGCTAAAGTTAGCGGCCTGCGCCGCTTGTTGATAAGCGTGGTCGCTGAGGGTCGCCCGCAGCGCTTTAATGGTGCTAAAGAGCCACGTGACCATGATATTGGTGTAGGCGTTGTTGGTTAGGCCGGGGTCGGTACTGTTGGGGTAGTTTTCATGGAATTCATCGGGTCCCATGACACCACTGATACTGTAACGCCCCGTTTGCTGATCATACTTGGCCTTACTGATCCAAAACGCAGCAATCGAAAGCAGCATTTCCATCCCGTAACGGTTCAGAAAATCCTGATCACGGGTAGCGTGGTAGTAAAACCAGACGTTATAAGCGATGTCTAACGAAACGTGACGCTGTAACCGGCTGTTGTCGGGATCCCACGTTTTAGTGATGGGATTCAAGTGCGTAAATTGGGACTGTTCGTCCCCCTTATGCGCGGATTGCCACGGGTACATCGCACCGTTAAAGCCCGCGTCCGTTGCGTTTTGACGGGCAGCGGGAAGTCGGCGGTAGCGGTATAACAGTAGTTGCTTAGCGAGTTCTGGGCGGTGCAAGGTGTAGAACGGTAAAATGAACATTTCGTCCCAGAAAACGTGGCCCCGGTAGGCTTCGCCATGTAAGCCCCGGGCCCCAACGGAAGCGTCTAACTGTCCGCTCTCAACGGCGGCTGCGGATACGAAACTGTGGTAAACGTTGACCCGCAACATGCGTTGACTCGTAATGTCGCCCTGGACACGGATGTCCGCAGCCTGCCAGGTTTGCGCCCAGTATGCCGTGCTGGCTTTGACCGTGTTGTCAAAACTGGACTGGTTTAACTCAGCACGCACTTTTTTCAGTTGGGGATCATCCTGAGCGTTGCTGGTGGCAATGACGACATTCTTATCAAACGTATAGGTTTGACCAGCTTGAACGGCTAACGAAACGGTCTGCCGGACGCCTTGAGGCTGCTGCTGACTGTCAAAGGCCCCTAAAGACTTAATGTCCGGACTACTTAGCTTGGCGCCCAACGTGTAGTTAACGTGGGAAGTCCGTGTTTGTCCGGACAGGAACACGGTGTCGGCGTGGGACTCAATGCCGAGCGTGTGGAGGTGTTGCTGGTCAAAAACATTATACCGACTTACATTACTGTTGACAACGCTTCCATCAATTTCGGAATAGATTTGTAACGAACCCGAAAAGTTGATGGGCGTTACCTGATAGCGAATGCTGTAACGGTGCCAGTCGTGCATGTTGGCAAGCTTTTGGGATTTAACGCGGAGCTGGTGACCGGAAGCGAGTTGGATGATTTTGGTCGTCGTTAGGATACCGGTCTTGAGGTCCAGACTGCGGTAAACGTCTTGCAAGTCGTGATGGTTGATGGTAAAGGGCGTCTGGTGATCAACCCCAAAAGTCATAAATTGGGCGTTGGGGAGGTTGACCAAGTCTTCGTTGGTGACGTCGTGGTCGTGGACCTTGGTCGTTTGCTGGTCAAAAACCCCCGCAACGTAGGTTCCGGGGTAATTATCTTTATCGGCGTGACTTTCCAAAAAGGCCCCGCGTAAACCAAAGTAGCCGTTACCGACGGTCAACATGGCTTCCTGGCCGTTGTTGCGAACGCCGTGGTACTGGCCGTAGTAGTCCAGGTGCCAGCGAAGGTAGTGGGCCTTCTCTTGAACGGCTTTGACAAGCCCGAGTCGACGTACGGTGGTCTGACTGACGACCGGAATGTTTAACAGGTTTGTTAACGCTAAACCAACGTCGATGCGGTCGTAGTTAACCCCAACGATCGTATCGGAAAACGGGTAATCCAGACCGTTATCAAGCACCGCGGCGTCAAATTTCAGTCCGGCTAGCCGGACCTTGATGTTTTCGAGGTTTTCACCGATGCTCTGTTCCGGATTATAGGCAATTAAATAGTGGGCCGTTGCCGGTTGGTCGGGAGCGGGATGGTAGGAAATATCCATCGCGTCATTTTCAATTCGTAATCTAATCAGTTGCATTAGTTCACACTCCTTAATTGGTTACTAAAAAATAGCAACATACATAGGAAAGAAAATAATCGTCCTAATATTAGCCTAGTCTCTTTTCAGAAAGCCTGCAAACAATGCGGCGTGAACCCGCGCGCTGACTGGCAAAAGCCGGGAACGTTTTTAAAAGTGAACGAACAAAACTGGACCGCTTGGCGGGTGCCGCAGCGGTCCAGTTGATCAGTACGTTAATCTAGTGGCTGGTCTAATAATTCTAAGTGGTCCATCGTCATCATTTGACGCACTTTAACGGCATTCGTTTGAAAGCGCAGGATGACCGGGTCCTTATAAGCGAGTCGGCGCTGAAACGCGTTTAGTTCCAAGTGCCAATCCTGGTCAAAAGCGTCGGTCCCCGCTAAGCTGAGTCGTCCGCGCAACATGACCGAGGAATAATCGTGTAAGTTGTAACAAAACAGACTGGCACGTTTACTAGTCTGAAGGTTTTGGGCCGTCGTGGTTTGACGGCTGGTATAGAAGAATAGTTCTTCTAAACGCCGACGGGTAGGTAACGGACTTAATGCCACCATGGTTGGAAAACCGTTGGGGTCGACCGTTGCGAGGGTAAAGACCGGGGCCGTCTGGATTAAGTGTAGCGCGGTCTGACGCGTCGTGTGTTGCATGGGTGAACACCCCCTTAGCAGTAGTATGCGCGAATTGGGGGTGAATGTCATACGTTATGATTTTTAGACGGAAAGGATTCGGTCCCGATGTGTATATAGATGTAAAAAAGTGTATAAAAAAATCAGCTTTCACGGTGGATAATCACGGCGTGAAAACTGATTAATGGTTTGTTATGGGCAGTCAGGGGATCGAACCCTGGACCCACGGATTAAGAGTCCGTTGCTCTGCCAGCTGAGCTAACTGCCCATGTCGTTGTTAGTTCGTAACAACTCAACGAAAAATATAATATCATGGATTTTGAGTTCTGACAATACTATTTTTGAATTTTTTTTCAAAAAGGCCGCTTTTTTATCAAAAAGATGGTGGCAGCGGTTACTTAAACGAACATAAAATTTCCCGGGAAATACTACGGCCACGCGGATTACCTTCAAAGAAAGCTCACGTTATTTGTGATATACTAAAAACAGTGCTGAAAATTATAACAGCCCACCTGACGCGGAAAAGATTTTATGAATTTCCGTAATTTATCGAAGAACCACCCAAATAAACTTAAAATGAACCTGTTTTCCCCTAAGGAGGAAGAATCGTTATGAAAAAAATCTTAGTAGTTGATGATGAAAAACCAATTTCCGACATTATGAAATTTAACTTAACCAAAGAAGGTTACGAAGTTCACGTCGCAGCCGACGGTGAAGAAGCGTTGCAAAAAGTTGACGAAGTGCACCCCGACTTGATCTTGTTGGACTTAATGTTACCTAAGATGGACGGTCTGGAAGTTGCTCGGCAAGTACGTAAAAACTACGATATGCCCATTATCATGGTTACGGCTAAGGATTCAGAGCTGGATAAGGTCCTCGGACTGGAACTTGGTGCCGATGATTACGTTACGAAGCCGTTTTCTAATCGTGAATTAGTTGCCCGGGTCAAGGCCAACTTGCGGCGGCAAGGGGCACCGGCGGCCCAACCGGCTGAAGTGGAAGAAAATTCCGACATTGAGATCGGTGATTTGGTCATCCACCCGGAAGCCTACATGGTTTCAAAACGCGGTGAAAATATTGAACTAACGCACCGGGAGTTTGAATTATTACACTACCTGGCACAACACATTGGCCAAGTCATGACGCGGGAACACTTGCTACAAACGGTTTGGGGTTACGACTACTTTGGTGACGTGCGCACGGTTGACGTAACGGTCCGGCGGTTGCGGGAAAAGGTTGAAGACAACCCGAGTCACCCGAAATGGCTAGTTACGCGCCGGGGGGTCGGTTACTACCTGCGCAATCCTGAAAATGAGTAGAGGTTGTTAAGCCGTGTTGAGATTTAAACGGAAAAACTTTTTTAAGTCGATTAATTTTAAGATTGCGTTAGTCTTTGCGCTGCTGCTACTGATCACGTTGGAAATCGTCGGGGCAATTTTTGTCCGGCAGTTGGAATCGACCAATATCCGTCAATTCAAATCAACAGTCCAGATTCCAACGTACGTTGATAATTCGTTAGCGGAACAGTTATCCTCCAGTAACACCACGAAGGCGAATGCACAAATCAAGACGATCCTCTCGAACTATAACTACACGAATATTGATGAAATTCGAGTCGTTGATAGTAAGGGGACCATTCGGGGAACGAACGACGTTAATGACCAGAGTGTTGTGGGTCAAAAAACAACCGACCGCAACGTTAAAAACGCCATTTATAATAATCGTTCCTACACTAAAAACACTTATGACACCCAAAATAACGGCCGTTATTACATTTCAATCGTACCGTTGTATACGTCCAGCTCGACGGGTAACAATAGTCAGTTAGTGGGGGTCCTGTACGTTCGGGCGAACATGAAGTCGGTTTACAGCACCATTAACACCATCATGGGGATCTTTGTGGCCGCGTCACTAGTGGCGATGGTGCTCGGGCTAGGCATTGCCATTATTATTGCCCGGGCAATTACCCGTCCAATCGAAGAAATGAAACAACAAACGCAACGAATCGCGCGCGGCGACTATGCTGGGCAGGTGCGAGTCTACAGTGACGATGAGTTGGGACAGTTGGCCAAGGCCATTAATAACTTGTCGATCCGGGTCGAAGAGTCCCAGGAATCAACCGAAGCGGAACGCCGCCGTCTAGATAGTGTTTTGTCCCATATGAGTGACGGAGTGATTGCGACCGATCGCCGGGGCAACATTACGATTATTAACGAAACGGCCTCTGATTTTGTGGACGTCAGTGCCGAAAAGGCCATCGGGAACTCGATTTTAGACGTTCTGAAGATCCGTGACGACTATTCGTTGCGGGATTTGATTGAGAACCAGGATGAATTGATGCTGGACTTTTCGTCAAACGACCGTGATTTGATCCTCAACGCCTACTTCTCGCTAATTCAACGGGAGTCCGGGTTTATTAGTGGTCTGGTCTGTGTGCTGCACGACGTTACTGAACAACAAAAGATCGATAATGACCGTAAACAGTTCGTTTCTAACGTGTCGCACGAGTTACGGACGCCGTTAACGAGTTTACGGAGTTACATTGAAGCCTTAAGTGATGGTGCGTGGAAGGATCCCGAAGTGGCACCGGGCTTTTTAAAGGTGACCCAAGAAGAAACCGACCGGATGATTCGGATGATCAACGAGCTGTTGAGCCTATCACGAATGGATTCCGGAACGACCCGGGTCGATATGGAACTCGTCAACATTAACGAGCTATTTAACTACGTCTTAAACCGCTTTGATATGATCCTGAAAAAGGATGATAATCCGGCTAAGTATTACACCATTAAACGTGAATTTACTAAGCGGGACCTCTGGGTAGAAATCGATACCGATAAGTTTACCCAAGTGTTGGATAATATTATGAATAACGCCATTAAGTACTCACCGGATGGCGGGGTCGTTACCTGTCGACTATTAGAGACTCATAACCAGGTCATTATTAGTATTAGTGACCAGGGCTTAGGGATTCCGCGGGCCGATCTAAACCACGTCTTTGACCGTTTCTTCCGGGTCGATAAGGCTCGTTCGCGGGCTCAGGGCGGGACTGGTCTTGGTTTGGCAATTTCTAAGGAAGTTGTTCAAATGCTAGGCGGTCGAATCTGGGTCGATAGTGAAGAAGGCAAGGGCTCGACGTTCTACATTTCGCTGCCCTACGAACCTTATGAAGAGGAGGATCTTTGGGATGACGACGCACAAGGTTAGACGTTTACTTTTACCGACCATACTCACCATCCTGGTGCTCCTGAGTGTTGGTTTGTCGGTCTATATCTGGATGAACCCGTCGCGTTACGAACGGGAAAGTAAGGTCAGTACCACGTCGTCGAACTCAACGTTAGCGACGCGGACGGTTGACGATATTTATTTGCCGACCCAGCTGATCCAAACCGATTCTAAGGGTAAACAGGCCCTGTTGATCAATAAGAATGTCAGTTTAGTCAGCCAGTTTAAAGAGCAGATCAGTAAGTGGGACGCCCGCAGTATTTCGAAGGTTCGGGTGACCTCGGCCAAGAGCTACACGGCACTGCTGAACGGGGAGGATTCGTACGTCTTGAACTTTCCGGACAGTGTGACGGTTAGTATGTTTAACACCGTCTTTAATCAGAACCTGCGGAATTTTCGGTCGTCAGAATTTAGCCGCATCGTGATTCCAATCCACGATACCGACCACTTGTATTTGTTAAATGATAACCACCATGAAATTTACAGCGTTCGTTTACAGAAAAAATCACTAAAGTCACTCAGTCAAGTGTTGGCGGCTGATAAGGTCAAGGCGATTACCGTTAAGATGACCTACGAAGCAAACGCGACCTACTTAGATTACGCTGAACCGGTTAAAATGCAGCAGTACAGCTATTTGATGAGCAAGTCCGCCGCCAGTGAAATTGCGAACCGGTTATTAGACGCGGACGGTAATTCAACGGTTTCCGTGCATAATCGGAGTGGCAAGCAGGAATATACGACCGGGAGTTTTAAACGGATGACCGTTAACCCGAAACTGGGAACGGTGTATTTTGAAGATTATAGTGATTCCGGTGATACCCGGAAGATGTCGTTTACGAGCCAGTTGCAGAAGAGTTATAAGTACCTAGTCTCGTTAGGTGTGCCGATGGATAACATCCGCTACTACGGTTACGATTCAACTAGTAGCAGTGTGATTTACCGCAGTTACGTTGAAGGTTTCCCGATCTTTAACCAGACGGAAAACGGCGACGTCCGCATTCAGTTAACGGCGAACGGGTTGGACCGCTACTACTTCTCGTTGTACAGCCTGCAAGTTCCGGTACCGACAACGGGTAACAAGCAGTCCGTGACGTTGCCAAGCTCCACCAGCGTTTTGAAGAAGCTGATCGCGGCGGGCTATAAGAATAGTAAGATCGGTAGTATTGAACTGGGCTACCAGTGGTCACAAAACAAGTCATCCAAACTAGTGATCGACCTGACGCCGACGTATTACGTTTACTACAATGGTAATTGGCGAACGTACACGTCGATGCTGAGCGGATCTTAAGGGGGCGGACGCATGAATTTTCGGAAAATTGAGTGGATTTTCTTAATTGCATTTGTGGTGCTGGACGTTTTCTTAGCATTCATGTTTGTGCAAACGAGTTCGACCACTTCGACCAAATCGTCCAGCGATACGGCGACAACCATTATTAGTGAAATGCGTGCGGATAACATTAGTTTTAAAAATCCCGACACGAAGGAAAGCACCGGGTATTACATTGCCGGTAACAACGAAAGTGGGTTAAAGCAACATTTGAGTCAGTTAACTGAACAGACGACTCGAATCCAAAGTACCGGTAAGTTGACGAGTACGTTACGGACGGCCCGCGACATGGATACGACGAACCTGAAAGCCGAGTTAACGACGTTTATGAAACAACCGTCCAATGTGATCCACGGTGACGAGTACGTGTACGACGCGGCCTTGTCGTCCAGCGGCGACTACGTGTTTGTTCAGAAAGTCGCGGATGGCGAGATTTTGACGGGGACGGGTCAGGTCCACCTGCTAGTCAATAAAAATAATCAGTTGACCGGTTATACGCAGAGTTACGTCAATAACGTTAAAACGTTGCGGGAAAAGGCCGTGACGATCAGTGAAAAAAAGGCCCTCGTGGCGTTGTATCAGTATAATCAAGTTTCGAATAACTCACGGATCGTGTGGGGCCGGCTGGGATATTCGCGGCTGCTGAAATTAAAGGACAGCAGCGTGTACGTGCCGACCTGGATCTTCGCGGTCCGGAGTAAAAATAGTTCCAACGTGAGTCTGCACCGCATCAACGCCTTTACCGGGGCGTCGATGAAGAGTGGGAGCACGACGAGTTCTACGGAAAACGAAACGGCTACGCTGGATACGGCGGCTGGTATGGTTTGGAACGGTGAATAACGCTAATGGATTGAATAAGGTTCGATTGTGAAAGCAACCGAACCTTTTTTAGACCAATTTTGAAAAACGCCGGTAAGCGGAGTGCTTACTTTTCAAGCCTGTTAAAAGCGTGTATCATATTAAGATAGTAGCGGATTTCAGAGATGGGAAGAACCTAATAATGGTATTAAAGTTAGCAACAGATGAAATGAAAGTGAGCGTTTTAGCGTCCGGCAGTACCGGCAACGTAACCTACATTGAAACGCCCGAACATAAGGTACTGGTCGACGCTGGTCTCAGCGGTAAAAAAATTACCAATTTGATGGCATCGATTGGCCGTGACATTAACGAGGTCGACAGCCTATTCGTCACCCACGAACATACCGACCACTGCCATTCAGCGGGAATCCTAGCACGTAAGTACGGCTTAGACGTTTACGCTAACCAGGGGACTTGGGACGCGATGGCCCATAAAATTGGGAAAGTACCGCCCGAACTATGTCACGTTTTTGATCCTAACACGACGCTCGGGTTGGGAGACCTTGACGTGGAATCCTTTAGCGTTTCCCACGACGCAGCCGAACCTCAATTTTACGAATTACACCACGCCGGGAAGTCATTCGTGATCATTACAGACACTGGTTACGTTTCTGAACACGTGGAAGGCGTGATTCGCGACGCCGACGGTTACTTGTTTGAATGTAACCACGACTTGGAAATGTTGCGGATGGGCCGCTACCCGTGGCCGCTGAAGCAACGGATCATTGGTGACGAGGGGCACTTGTCCAACGAGGACGGTGCCAACGCCTTAATGGACGTGATCGGCCGGCACACTAAGCGGATCTACCTGGGGCATCGGAGTCAGGACAATAATATGAAGTCGCTGGCCCATTTAACGGTGGCGTCGATGATGAAAGAACACGACTTCGGGGTCGAACATGATTTTCAGCTTTACGATACGGAACCCGAACAAGCGACAAAATTGGTGACCCTCTAAGCTGATTTAATATTTCCACTAATTTTCAGTCATAGAAAAATCATAATTGTTAGCTAAAATAGAACTTAAAAATCAGTACTAGTAGGGAGGGATCGCGTTTCGACGCGTCATTATGGCCAATAAATCATTGATCAAAGTTGCAGTTACCGCGCTGGTCGCCGGTTTAATCGGTGGGGGTGCGGCCTATGGTGGCATTAATTATTTCCAAAATAATAACGTCACCACGTCAACTACCAGTGTACCAACCGGCTCCAACAAGTCGGGTTCGACTTCCACGGCTAACGTTAAGGTTAACGTTAGCTCCCAAGCCACTAAGGTTTACAAAAATAATAAGGCTGCCGTGGTATCGGTAATTAATTTACAAAAACAGAGTACGTCTAGCGGTTGGAGTGGGATTTTAGGCGGTGACGACGGTTCGTCGGATAGCAGCGATTCCAGTTCCAGCTCTAGTTCTAACAGTAAGTTACAGGAATATAGTGAAGGTTCCGGTCTGATCTATAAGAAGAGCGGGAACGCCGCTTACATCGTCACTAACAACCACGTGGTCAGCGGTTCAAACGCGGTCCGGGTCATCATGAGCGACGGGACCAAGTTAACGGCCAAGCTTGTCGGGACCGATTCCGTTACCGACTTAGCCGTTTTAAAGATCAACTCGGCCAAGGTTACCAAGACCGCTAGTTTCGGTGATTCTGGCAGCATCGAGGTTGGGGAAACGGCCCTAGCCATTGGGTCCCCGTTAGGTTCCAACTACGCGACGACCTTAACGGAAGGAATCATTTCCGCGAAGAAGCGGACCGTGGCCACGACCAATACGTCGGGTCAGCAAACCGGTTACGCTTCAGTTATTCAAACTGACGCCGCCATCAACCCCGGGAACTCCGGTGGGCCGTTATTTAACTTAGCCGGCCAAGTAATCGGGATCAACTCGATGAAGTTGTCTTCCGATAGTTCCGGGACGAGTGTTGAAGGGATGGGCTTTGCCATTCCAAGTAACGAAGTCGTGAAGATCATCAACGAACTCGTGAAGAACGGTGAAGTGGTACGGCCAGCCTTAGGGGTCGCCACTTATAACCTGTCCAACATCTCGCAGAGTGACCGCAAGTCCGTCTTGAAATTGCCAACGAGCGTGACGAAAGGGGTCGTCGTAATGAAGACCTACTCCGGTTCACCAGCCAAGACCGCGGGCATTAGCAAGTACGACGTCATTACCGAATTGGGTGGTAAGAAGATTACCAGCTTAGCAACCTTGCGGACGGCCTTGTACGAGCACTCCGTTAACGATACGGTCAGTGTGAAGTATTACCATAACGGGAAGCTGAAGTCGACCAACATGAAGTTGACCGAAACTACCAAAACGTTAAATAAACAGAGCAACTAAAAATGAAGTTTTCATAAGTGCGTTTGAATGTGATGAGCATTCAAACGCACTTTTTTTATACTGGTACGGGCAATGAGCGTGGCTAAATCGGGATTATCAGTAATTGGTAAGCTTATCCGGCGGAGGAATTGGGCCTAAAAGGGGTCAAAACGTGAAAAACCGAAGAACGAATTTTCATTCAGCGTTAAAATCAACGATGAAACCGCTACGGCCAATTTAAAATCCGAACGAAATTAATCAGAATACAACCGACCATTTTTTGCAAGTTTTAAGATTGTGGAAAAGTGTGGATAACTTCGGGGATAAAAACGGATCAATATCTAGACCGTTTATTAACAGGCGCAACGGTAGGAATTAAGCTTGTTCAAAAGTTATCCACAAGCAGAAACCAAGCCTGTGGATTCAAATTCAAAAAAATATTTTTTGTTTGCAAGATACCTGATATAATGGGGTTTGTAACCGAACCCGGCGAACGAATGTTGCGGTGGAAAACTGTGGATAAGTCGGGTCGGACTTGACAAATGGGGTGTAAATAAATATTGTGGCGAACGTTCGTTCAACACAATATGTTGAGAAGTGAGTTATGCACCTGTGGATAACTATGTTGATAACTTGTGTAAAGGTGGGAAATCATGAACATCAAAATTATCTGTGTTGGTAAATTAAAGGAAAAGTATTTTAAACAGGGGATTGCGGAATATGCGAAACGGATGAGTAAATTTGCAAAATTCCAAATTGTCGAAGTCCCGGATGAAAAGGCTCCGGAGTCGTTAAGTAACGCAGAGATGGCTAACGTGATGGAAAAGGAAGGCGGTCGAATCCTTGAAAAGATTAAGGACCGCGATTACGTTTACGCGCTCGCTATCAAGGGTAAGGAGCGAACGAGTGAGGAATTCGCCGCTGAAATTGATAAGCTGACGACTTACGGCCACAGCGACATTGATTTTGTAATTGGCGGTTCGTTGGGATTAGCGCCAGAAGTGTTAAACCGGGCCGATACCCAGATCTCGTTTGGAAAGTTCACGCTACCCCACCAGTTAATGCGGCTGGTGCTGTCGGAGCAGGTGTACCGAGCGTTTATGATAAATATTGGGTCGCCGTATCATAAGTGAAGCTAAAAGTACCGTAATTCCTTGGTATGCATGGATTTGGGATGCGTACAAAGGTAAGGCACTTGTGCTGTGAATAGCTATTGGAAACGGTAGGTAAATCGTAAATAACAACTATACGTGTTGTGAATCTGTATTAAAATAAAGTGATTTATTTATAAA
>NZ_QWZQ01000018.1 GCF_003885105.1 Lactiplantibacillus garii | reverse complement strand
ATTAAAAATAACGCTTGACTTATCATTTAATTTTAATTAACCTAAGGTACATCAAGAACACAAAATAACTTTTGAAAGCGAGGACTGTTTATTATGAAAATTCAATTTAACCTAATCAAATTGGCAGTCGTCGCCGTTCAAAACTTAGCCTTATTATTAATCAAGAAGGACCCGGTCACTTGACCTTGAGTTAAATGCTCAAAATTCAAGCGAACTGAGCCCTTCTTTCCCATTGTGGTAATGAGGCTCAGTTCCGTTGAAAGGCCTCATTCACTACGGTGGATGAGGCCTTTTTGTGACTTAAAGGAGGATCGTAGCGGTACGGCTGGTTGTTGAATTAATAAAAAAGAAAGTGGGAAATACATATGTTTAAAAATTGGGAAAAACAAACGATGAAGGTTGCGGCTTTGGGTGCGATGGCCCTCACACTTGCGGGGTGCACGTCCGCTAAATCCAGTTCTAATCAGGGGAATAATCCCGGCAAGACGATCAAAATCGGGGTCAACATGGAACTCTCTGGTTCGGCGGCTGGTTACGGGGAACAGCAGAAACAGGGGATTCAATTAGCCGTTAATCAAATTAACAAAAATGGTGGTATCAAGGTCGGTAAAACGAAAAAGAAGGTTCAGTTGGTGATTCGCGATAATAAGACGGCTAACACGACCGCCGCGTCGGTCGCCGCCCAACTTGTCAATAACGATAAGGTGGTCGCCGTGGTTGGTCCCGCAACAACTAACGCCGGGACGGCCGCCATTCCAAACATGACTAAGGCCGCCGTACCGTCCGTTAGCCCGTCGGCCACCGATCCGGACTACACGCTGCAAAAGAGCGGCGCGGTCCAAAAGTACGTTTTCCGCGCGTGCTACCAGAATAATTTCCAAGGATCATCCGCTGCGAAGTTCACCACCAAGACGTTAAAGGCCAAGCGGGTGGCAATCTTGACCGATAACTCCAGTGATTACGGGACGGGCTTAACCAAGGCGTTTAAAAAAGCCTACACCGGGACGGTCGTTAGCAGCCAAACGTTCCAAGAGGGTGATAAGGACTTTAACGCCATTTTGACCGCGTTGAAGCATAAAAAAATCGACGCCATTTACGCGCCGGGTTACTACTCCGAAATTGGGTTGATCGTCAAGCAGGCCCGCCAAGCCGGGATCAAGGTCCCAATCGTTGGGAGTGACGGGATGGCGGATGCTAAGTTGGCCCAAATTGCGGGTAAAGCCAACGCCAACAAGGTTTATTACACGACACCGTTTTCCACGAAGGCCGCCGCTAGCAACCAAGTTGCTTCCAAATTCATGACGGCCTTTAAGGCGAAGTACGGCACGACCGCACCAACCTTCTCCGCTTTGGCCTATGATTCGGTCTACATGATCAAGACCGCCATCGAAAAGGAAGGCTCGGCTAATTCGGTTAAAATTGCGGACGGGCTGGCTAGCTTGAAGAATTTCCAAGGGACGACTGGGACGATCACGATCGACAAAAAGCATAACGCTGAAAAGACGATTTCAATCGAACAATTGACTAACGGGAGCGTTTCAAACACTTATAACGTTAACTAGGTTGAGTCAGGTTAATTATTGGAGGGCACCTATGCAGACATTTGGACAACAATTAATAAACGGCCTTTCCCTGGGCAGCATCTACGCGTTGCTTGCACTGGGATACACCATGGTCTACGGCATTATCAAGCTGATCAACTTCGCGCACGGCGATATTTACATGCTCGGGGCCTTCTGGGGCTATTACAGTATCAATTACTTTCATTTTAACTTTATCTTAGCGTTACTTTCCGCCATGCTGGTCTGTGCCGTGATCGGGGTCGTCATTGAGTACTTTGCGTACCGGCCGTTACGGCATTCGGCCCGGATCACCGCGCTGATCACCGCCATCGGGGTCTCGTTTTTACTGGAAAACGGGATGTCGTACTTGGTGGGGGCCAACGCCCGCAGCTTTCCACAGGCCATACAAGTTGTGACGTACCACTGGCTCGGGCTGCGAATCTCCAACGTTCAGATTCTAATTTTGGGGACCGCGTGCCTATTGATGGTCTTACTGGAAGTTATTATTAAAAAAACGAAGATGGGCAAGGCGATGCGGGCCGTTTCCGTGGATCCGGAAGCCGCGCAATTAGTTGGAATCAACTTGAACCATACCATTTCATTCACCTTCGCCCTCGGGTCCGCCATGGCCGGCGCGGCCGGCGTATTGATCGGGTTGTACTACAACTCGATCGACCCGTTGATGGGGATGACACCCGGGATCAAGGCCTTCGTGGCCGCCGTTATCGGGGGGATTGGGTCGGTTCCCGGTGCTTCGGTTGGCGGCTTCATTATTGGGATCCTCGAAACCGCCGTGCAGGCCGTCGGGTTGTCGGCGTACAAGGATGCGGTCGTTTACTTCGTGTTGATCGTGATTCTGCTAGTATTACCAGCCGGAATCTTTGGTAAAAACGTTAAGGAAAAGGTCTAGGAGGTTATTAAAATGAAAGCAAATTTAAAAAGTAACCTCGCCTGGTTGGGCGTCATGGTACTCGGCTTCGTGGTGATCGATGCCTGTGAGTTTGCCGGGTTGATCAACACTTTCATCGAAAACATGTTGGTGACGATTGGCATTAATGTCATTTTGGCAGTTGGTTTAAATTTGATCATTGGCTTTGCCGGGCAGTTTTCACTCGGGCACGCCGGCTTCATGGCCATCGGCGCCTACGCGACCGGGATCATGACCCAAACGATGGCCACCCCCGCCGGCTTTTACCTCTCGATGGTGGTCGGGATGGTGATTGCCGTGATCGCCGCCGTCATCGTGGGAATCCCCACGTTGCGCTTACGCGGTGATTACTTGGCGATTGCCACGATGGGTGCCGCCGAAATTATTCGGATCCTGATCAATAATTTAAAAATTACGAACGGGGCGGCCGGCCTGTTTAACATTCCGGCGCTGGCGTCGTGGGTCACGGTCTACGTGCTAATGTGCTTGACGACGATCGTCACGGTCAACTTCATTCATAGTCGTGGCGGTCGGGCCGTGATGGCGGTCCGCGAAGACGAGATTGCCGCCGGGGCGATGGGTATCAACACCACCCGGTGGAAACTCGCGGCCTTCATTTTTGGCGCCGCCACCGCCGCAATTGGGGGCTCCCTACACGCCGCTTACATTCAAACAATCGCTCCCGGTGACTTTAACATCATGGCGTCGATTGCCATTTTGATCATCGTCGTGCTGGGTGGGGTCGGCAGTGTTACCGGGACCTTCGTGGCCGCCCTTGTCTTAGGCGCGTTGGATACGATCTTGCAAAACTTTGGGACCGTGCGGATGATTATTTACTCCCTGGCCCTCATTCTGATTATGATTTTTAAACCGGCCGGCTTACTCGGCTCGTGGGAATTTTCATTTAAACGGCTCTTTAACCGTAAAGTAAAGGGGGTGGCCGAACATGAGTAACAGTCCGTTGCTGGAAGCACAAGCGCTAGTGAAAAATTTTGGCGGTTTGACCGCCGTGGCCAACGTTTCGGTCCACTTCGACCAAAACGAGCTGATTGGTTTAATTGGTCCCAACGGCGCGGGTAAAACGACGTTATTTAACTTACTGACGGGTGAAACGCCGGTCAGTTCCGGGACGATTAGTTTTTACACCGACCACGGGGTGCAACCGTTAAACGGCAAACAACCGGCCCAAATCGCCAAAATTGGGATTTCGCGCACTTTTCAAAATATTCGCCTGTTTAAGGAACTCAGCGTTTTGGACAACGTCCGTATTGCGATGACGAACCACTACCACGAAGGTTTCTTAACGAGTATTTTGCGGTTGCCCAAGTATTACCAGACGGAAGCGGCCATGACCAAGGCAGCCCAAGAACTCCTCGCCATCTTCGATTTAACGGCCGTCGCCGATTTACCGGCTAAGAGTTTGCCGTACGGGATTCAACGCCGCCTCGAGATTGTTCGGGCGCTGGCGACGAAGCCGAAACTCTTATTTTTAGACGAACCAGCGGCCGGGATGAACCCCGAAGAAACCGCCGATTTGACCCGTTTGATCCGCAAGATCCAACGCGAATTTCACATTACGATCGTGCTGATCGAACACGATATGTCATTGGTAATGAACGTGGTTGAACGGTTATACGTATTGGAACACGGGGCCTTGTTAGCCACCGGCACGCCCCAAGAAATTCAGAAAAATCCGGCCGTCATTAAGGCCTACCTCGGAGGTGAGTAGTTTTGTTGAAAGTGAAGGACTTAGTAGTTAACTATGGGGCCATTCAGGCCGTGAAAAAAGTCAGTTTTGACGTTGAGCAGGGGGAGATCGTGACCCTGATTGGCGCCAACGGGGCGGGCAAGTCAACGCTGCTTCACGCCATTTCCGGATTGATGCGGTCAACTAGTGGCAGCATTACCTACTTAGACCACCCGATTCAGAAAACGGCGGCGCCCAAGATCGTCCGGGCCGGCATTTCCCAGGTACCGGAGGGCCGCCACATTTTCCCGGGACTCTCGGTGCAGGAAAACTTACAAATGGGGGCCTTTTTACGACGGGACCGCGCACAGTTAGCCCAAACTTACCAAACGGTTTACAACTACTTTCCAATTCTAAAAAAGCGACGCCACCAGGACGCGGCGACTTTGTCCGGTGGTGAACAGCAGATGCTGGCAATGGGGCGGGCACTAATGGCGCACCCCAAGTTAATGTTATTAGACGAGCCGTCGATGGGCCTGGCGCCAATTTTTATCAACGAGATTTTTGACATTATTCAAGCAATCAACCAGGCGGGCACCACCGTTTTGTTGATTGAACAAAATGCCAAGCAGGCGTTAAAGATTGCTGACCGGGGCTACGTTTTGGCGAGCGGTCAGGTCAAGTTGAGCGGGACCGGGGCAGAATTACTGGCCAATCCGGACGTTCAAAAGGCTTATTTAGGGGGTTAAAGGATGAGTGTGGCAGATTACATGACGGACCAGCTTGTCGTGGTTCGTCCGGAAACGACCGTCAGCGTGGCGGTCGAGTTAATGCGAACAAACGATATTCACCGTTTACCGGTGATGGATAATAACCGGATGGTTGGGCTGATTACCCACGGCATTGTTGAGCGGGCGTTACCGTCGCCGGCGACGAGTTTATCGGTATACGAAACGAACTATTTGTTAACGAAGACGACCGTTGATCAGATCATGGAGACCAACGTGCAGACGGTGGCGGCTAACGCCCAGCTGGAAGACGCCATCTACGCGATGCGCAAGCATCAAATCGGCGTGCTCCCGGTCATGGACGGGGAGCAGGTCGTGGGGATTATTACCAATAATGACATCCTCGACGCATTTTTAAACATCAGCGACTACGGTGAACCCGGCGTGGTAACGCGGGTCGTCGTTCACCACGACCACGTGGGGGTGATCTTTAAGATTGGGCAAGTCTTGGCGGCCCACGATCTCAGTATTCAAACGTTGATGGTCGTAAACCACCAGACGACCAAAGTGATTGAAATCCACGTAGCTAGTGATCAGGTCAACACGGTTAATCAAGTATTAACGGCGGCCGGATTTGAGATTCAGGCAATTTAATCCTACTATATAGAAGTAATTATGCGAAATTATGACAAAAAACGGCACTCCGTAATGGGATGCCGTTTTTTTCAGTGTTAATCTTCAGTTGCTTCTAAGTGTGCTTGAACCTTAGCGGCGTAACGTTTGTTACCACGGTAAAGGTCGTAGGTAGTCCAAGCAAGTAACGAGAGGACCCCGGCAATTAGCACGTAGGCGATCAGGTTAGCGAGTTGCACCTGACCGGCCGTCGGGTTGTCCCCGAAGAAGGCTTGGATCTGGTCGGGTAACCCAATCATGTTTAGATAGGTCAAACCAATGACGGAGACCCAGCCTAAAACGTTGACCCAGAGGCTGTTCTTGAAACGTTTCCCCATTTCAACTTCACTGTTAGTCATCATTAGTAATGGCAACATTGAGAATGGAAGGGCGAACGCCAAGAACACTTGGGAATTGTTCATTAGATCGTTTAACGCGGCGTGTTCCTGAATGGTCGTTTTGCCACTGGTGAATAACACGCACAGTAGTACTGGAATCACGGAGATCAACCGGGTGATCAACCGCCGAATCCAGAGCGGCATCCGCATGTGGACGAACCCTTCCATGATCACTTGACCAGTTAAAGTCCCGGTGATGGTCGAGTTTTGACCGGAAGCGAGTAACGCCACGGCAAACAGGATCGATAAGATTCCGGACTTAGCGACTTCGATCAACAGCGGGTTACTTAATGTTGACGTATCGGATAAGGCTTGAAACAGCCCGAAGAAGGACGGGTCCTTGACGGCGCCGGTTTTAAAGACGGCCACGCCCATGATGAGCAGCAACGCGTTGACAAAGAAAGCGAACGTCAACTGAATGTTTGAATCCCAAGCGGTGAATTTCACCGTACGGGCGACGTCTTCTTCGTCGTTGTGGTCAATTTTACGTGTTTGCGAAATAGCCGAATGAAGGTACAGGTTATGCGGCATCACGGTCGCCCCGATAATTCCCAGTGAACCGGAGAGGGCGGTCATGCCGCCAACCGGGTGGTCCGTTGAGAAGGTGGCAGCACTTGGAACGAGGCCGCGCACGACGCCACCCCAGTCGGGATTGGAAAGCGCTACTTGGTACACGAAGACGAATAGAATGACTAAAATTAAACAAACCACGATGGCTTCGATTTTGCGAAAACCAATTTTAGTTAATAATAACAATACCAACACGTCAAAGACGGTAATAAACACCGCAATGACTAACGGAATGTGGAACAACAGGTACAACGCAATCGCCGCCCCAATAACTTCGGCGATGTCGGTTGCCATGATAGCTAACTCCGTTAAGATCCATAAAACAATGCCGAGTCCCTTACTAGTCCGGGCCCGAATGGCTTGCGCTAAATCCATCTGACTCACGATGCCAAGTTTAGCTGCCATGTATTGAAGCAACATCGCGATCAAACTTGACATTAAGATAACAGACATTAGTAAGTACTGGAAGTTTTGCCCTCCGGTGATCGACGTTGACCAGTTCCCCGGATCCATGTACCCGACGGCGACTAACGCACCGGGACCGGAATAGGCAAACAAAGTTTTCATGAAGCCCTGTCCCTTAGGAACTTCAACCGTACCGTTAATCTCTTCTAACGACGGCCCGTTCGCATATTCGATTAGCTTATGCTTACGTTGCGTCGTTTCCCCATTTTTGCTTGAGTTCAACTTAAACTCCACCTTTCTTAACTCTTAAGCCTATAACAATGTAACATAAGATTATGAAAAGTAAAATGTTTTTTAGCTGTCCCTAAACTTGACATCTTAATAATCTAAACTGTATAAACGTTGTTATACCAGGATTGAACACGAAAATACTTAGTATGAAAGTGATAACTGAATTTTCATTTTTAAAGCAAATCGGTGATGATTATTGAATGTATATGGATTAATAACCAAATTAGTAAAGTTAGGGGGCAAAATGAGGACTTGAGGCCTCCGTGTCCGGGGCGGAGCGTTTAAAGATGGGATTATAAGTAAACGTAATATCAGTAACCAATGTTTTCCAGATGTAAACATTGACGTAATTTTAATATTAAAGGAGTGTTATTTGGAAAAGCGGGAAGGGTGACTGAATTAGCATAATTTAAAAGTAATTATTATTATATTTATATTTTTATAACGAAACATAATATGAAGATTTTACATACAAATATCATTAAAAATATACACTTATTCAGTTCGGATAAACTGTGTCTGTCAGATTGGTATATATTCTGAACCCCCTCTTTATCAACGATTCTAGGATTAGTGGTTGGATTTTAACTAAGGCTGATTTTACATAAAAAGCTATTTATGACGAAAATATGAATATTTGTTAAATAAATTTAAAAATATTTTTTAAGCCTGTAATTGTTGATGCTATGCACTTTGTTTAACTTGTCATTAGTATACCTAAGTAATAAACGCTTGCTATTAAAGATTAATGTGTTAAATTATAGTCATAGTCAAAACGATTGAGTGTCGACAAAGTGAATAAAGGGGATGTACTTCTATTATGAAAAAAATGGTAAGTAGTATATTAATGACGAGTGCTTTATTGTTAGGGGCAGTTGCACCAGTTGTTGCGAATGCGGCGGATACGGATGCTGGTTCAACTAGTACGGGTGTAACTTTTACAGCTAACACGGACACAACTAAACCAGTTGATCCAACTGATCCTAATCAACCTTTGGATCCGGAACCAGATGAAAACGGTGGGAAACCTGGTGCAGGATTGGCCTTAGCTTATGCGCCAACCACAATTGATTTCGGGACTCACGAAATTGATTTAATTAGTGATCATAAGTACAACGCAAATGGTGCAATTGATGGTGCGAGCGATGCTAAAGGTACGGTCGGTAAGGATAGCGCGACTACTAACGGTACGTTCAAGTTAGGCAGTGATGGCAAAAACTCCGGATCAAAGGTTATCCTTGAAGTTTCTGATGGTCGCGGGACGAATGCTGGCTGGGCTTTAAGTGTTACTAGTACGGGGGATATTGCAAATTTGAAGGGAGCAACCATTACTTTACCAAAGGGTGACGTTAGTGGATCTGGCACGGACAAAACTAGTGCCGTTACTTCTAACGATGTAACGATCGATGCTGGTAGTGGTAGTGCAACTGGAACAACTTCAAATGTTGTTTTGAACGCCGCTAAAGATACTGGTGCCGGGGTGACCGTTGACGCATTAGATCCAGCTGCAATTACCTTAAATGTTGCTGCTAACACTGCTTCTGCTAAAACATACTCTGGTACGTTAAACTGGAGCCTTAGCGATACTCCTGCTGAATAGTTAGCCATAGTAGTATAATTAAATTGAAGATGGCCATTGCCTTGGTGATGGGCATCTTCTTTACATATCATTTGAAGGGAGTCGTTACTCATATGCAGAAATGGCTAAAGAAGTGGGTAGTGACGGGGCTACTATTTGGATTAGGAATGAGTGCTAGTTTACCTGTCAAAGCCGCTAAAAGTTCACAAACAACTCAAAGTAACGTTGGATTTAGTGTTGCGGCTAAAATTCCTAAGAATCAGATTAATAAAAAAAATTCATTTTTTGATTTGAAGATGAAAAAGGGGCAAACGGAAACGCTACAAACTGTAATTTATAACAGTAGCAACAAAGATATTAAAGTTCAAACTCGTATTAATACTGCTTATACCAATACAAATGGTACTATTGAGTATGTTTCGCCAACAACTAATTATGATCCCTCGTTAAAATATAAAATAAGTGATATTACTAAGCTTACTGGTGCTAAAACGGTTACCGTTCCAGCCAATGGTTCTAAGACAATCAGTGCCAAGATTTCAATGCCCAGTGAGCAGGTTAATGGTGTTATTTTGGGCGGATGGTATTTTAAACGAGTTGATGATAAGGTTACCGGTTCAGTTAAAGGTGCTATGAACATGAAGAGTCAGTATTCCTATGTTATTGGCTTAAAATACACGTCTGGTAAAATACCGCAACCAAATATGAAGCTTGGAAGTGTCAAGGCAGGAATGAGTAACTATCACCGAGGAATTATTGCAGAATTGCGGAATCCAACGGCTGTTATGATTCCAAATTTAACGACCAAATCGACAATTACAAGCAAGGATAGCGATAAAGTAGTTAAAAAAGCTACTCGTAAAGGAATTCAGATGGCACCAAATACCAGTTACAACTACCCAATGTTGTTAGGAGATACTAAATTACAAGCTGGTAAATATCATTTGCACATGGTGGTAAAGAATACGGAACATCAATGGACTTTTGACAAAGACTTTACAATCACAGCGACTTCAGCTCAAAAGTATAATAAGGAATCGGTTGATAATAATGGAATCAGCATTTGGTGGTTGATTGGTCTTGGTGCCTTAGGAATGTTGGTTATTGTCTTGTTGATTCTTTGGCTGATTTTCTTTATTAAAAAACGGCGGCAACGGAAAGACTAAGTAATTTAATCTAGGGGTGATTAAATTGAAAAAAATTAAATTAGGACTAGTCGGGGCTTTGATGCTAGTCTTAGCCTGGATGTTACCTGTGACTGCGTTAGCTCAATCTGAAACGCAAACTGGGGTTGGTTTTACACCGAGTAAAACAGTCGTAGTCGATGCGGCAACTTTAAAATCAAATCACAATATTCCTAATGGTTCGACGGCAAAACAATCTGCAACGCCTAAAGTGACGGTAAGCCCAGACTCGCTATCAGGGACATTATTGAAAACGCTACGGTCAGGAAGATTACCGCAGACGGCTGAGGCATATGCGTGGTATATTCGAATTTGTGGGGGAATGGTATTGCTTATCCTGATTCTTAGTTATCTAATCTGGCGAAATTTACGGTTAGAAGATCGGGGTGAATACAATGCGAATTAAGCGTGTAGTAATATTTATATTATTCATATTAATGTCAGTTGGAATTACCCTAAATTACAGCAGAGTACAGGCGTTGGCGCTTTCGACTGTAACTAGTAACGTTTCATCATATGGTGGTCGAGTCTATACTGCAGATGATTCTGGAAATACAGCGTTATCGAATTATCCGACTTTCGTTAATGCTCAAGCTGATGGATTGATAAATGGCCGAATTAGTAAAGACACTCAAAATATAACATTGACCTTTAACGGAAATATGACTACAAAGGGTGGCGAAACAATCAACAGTTACCATTTTGATGTTTTAGATAGGAATGGTAATACAGTTGCTACAAATACGTTAGGTTGGACTACCGTTAATGGTTCAAGTATTACGGTTGGTGGAGGAATATTTGGGACAAATAATAAAACTCAAAGTTTTACTGTTAATCTTGCAAACTTAAAGGACCAGATGCCGTTGTATGCAGCTGTAGTCTTTAAGACTAATGAAGATGGTGCGGGACTCAATAAGTATGCGTTTGCACAGTTTAAGAAGAATACGTTAACTCCCAAAATTACGACTGATCCGATAACTCAGGCTACGGAAGTGATAGAGGGAACTGGAACAGCCGGTAGTGATATTACTTATGATGGCTACAGTGGTGATCCTGTGACAGTCGGTGCCGATGGTAAATTTAAGATGGAACTAAGTAAAGGAGCACTGAGTGGAAAGACTAGTATTACCCTTATTGAGAGTGATGACATGGGAGATTCTGGTACAGTAACGAGTGCAGTAACAAATCCAATTACAATTGAGGCCGAAAAAACTAGTATTGATTTATCAAGTAGTGACGAATCAAAGTTAGAGAGTATGTCTGACACAGATTTTATTTCTTGGGTGAAGGATCAAGCGGTTCTCTCTGGTAAAAATGTTTTTGGAAATAGTGATGGGATAACCATAAAAACAGACAGTACAGGGTTAGCCGCGGCCTTAAAAAAGGTTGCTGATAACGGTAGTATGACAATCGATTTTTATGCTACTGATGGAAGTAGTAAATCAGAAACTAAGACAATTACGTTGGTTAAGCCCGGGACAGTAAAGTTTTCTGCAGTTTCAGATAGCATTAGTTTCGGGACGCATCCAGTTCCAACAGCCGAGGCTATTTACGGGCCAACGACAGCTTGGAATGTTGCGATTAGTGATACTAGGTCGACTGGGTCGAAATGGTATTTATATGCTACTGCTACTAATTT
The DNA here is from genome assembly GCF_003885105.1 of Lactiplantibacillus garii. GTDB lineage: Bacteria > Bacillota > Bacilli > Lactobacillales > Lactobacillaceae > Lactiplantibacillus > Lactiplantibacillus garii. Next base: position 46,599 of record NZ_QWZQ01000018.1, on the reverse strand, counting down.
AGTGAGTGGATCACATACGTTACCTGGTAATCTGGTCTATCGCTCAGCAAGTGGGCAATCTAGTAATTTAACCAAAAGTACGTTGATTGATCAGGGTGAACGTGATTCAAATTCTGGTACTACTGTAACTGATGGGTGGACTACTGATCCAACAGATAAAAGTAAGGCAGGAATTTTTTTAGACACACAACCTGGGGTTTATGCTACATCAGATACTCAATATTCTGGGACGATTAACTGGACATTAAGTGATGTACCGGAGCCCTAATCACAGAGGTTGGAATGGGTTTTGTGCTTGAGGTGAGCTAATTAAAAGTCGAGAGTTTAAATTAGCTCACCTCGCTTAGTATTAATATTTTTGGCTCCTTTTTCACCAGTGTTGATGAGAACTAATTTGCAATTTGAATTTTTTTAACCTTGATTTTGAACCAGGAAAGTACGAAAAAAGTATCTTAATAGGAGCAAGCTCCTGTAGGATACTTTTATTTTGCCTTTAGGTCCGGTTGAGTGCGCTAAGGCGTGCAAAATAAAAAAACATCCGCTATGTGGGCGGTTGGCAAAATGGTTAAATCCAAACGCTCCCATCAGATTTAGAATGCAGGTGTCAGATCCCAGCATTCAAAATCGAAAGGGAACGTCAGAAATGGCAAATAAACTAAACAGCTCCGCACATATTAAATGACTATGCAAGTACCATATCGTATCCGTTCCACAGTATAGGAGGACAAGAACTTATAATCAATACCGGCATGATCTACAAGAAAATATTCACAAAGGTGTAAAAATTCTAGAAGGACATATGATGCCAGATCATGTGCATTTGTTGGTAGGTATTCCACCGAAATTAAGTGTAGCCAGTTTTATAGGTTATTTAAAAGGTAAAACGGCCTTGATGATGTTTGATTAGTATGCAAATTTTGGATATAAATTTGGCAATCGTTATTTTTGGCGGTTGGTTATTATGTCAGTACTGTAGGGCTTAACGAAGCCGCGATTAAAAAATATATTCGTAATCAAGAGAATAATGCTCAAGCTTAAGATGGATTAAGTGTTCGAGAATATGAAGACTCTTTTAAGGGTCAAGGCAAGTAATAACAACAATGCTTAAAGCGGTCAAAAAAGTGACAAGAGTAGTTTGTTTTTGGTAAAAAAAGCCGGTGCCTTGAGACGCATACTGGTACATAGGGCTTATAGCCCTAGAGTAAACTACCTGTTTTACGGGTAGTTATGATTTCCATTGGAAGTTCACTCAATTTTGTTACTAATTGAGAGACAATGGCCGAATTTAAAGTACATACAAACTGAGTAATTACGACTGTATTTTCACTTTAGTAGTTAATTATATGAAATGAGTTTAATCATTTTTTTATTAAAACAGATATATGCATAAAAGCCTTACTGTTAATGGCTTTTGTCATTGTTGTACAACACTGGAAAAGTCTAGTCGCTTGAATATGAAGATTAACGTGGTAAATTATAGTTATAATCTAACTATTAATGGAGGTTAATGATGAAAAGACAAATATGTGGGTCAATATTAATGAGCGCTTTATTGTTAGTCAATTTGCCAAAAGTTGTCCGCGCAGAAACCGTTACGACAACTGACGGTGAGGTTGGGAAAACTGATGTGACGGTTAGTGTGACACCAGATTCTGATATGATGTCTCCTGTTGATCCGGACCATCCCAATAAAACTGTAAACGATGCTCCAGATAATGGGGTAAAACCAGGAAAAAATTTGTCATTAGTATATGTTACCCATACAATCAAATTTGATGATTTAACAACGAGTCCAACTAGTAAGAGCAATAGTTCGGACAATAGTATGGTGAGTGAAGTAGCCATCAATTTAGATCCTAAAAGTTCAATATTGTGGCATAGTCAATTTGTTGTTGAAGTGGGGGATGAACGAGGAACCGGCGATGGTTGGAACCTAACCGTAACCGGTGATCCGTTAACGTTGGATGATAATAATCCTAATAAAAGGGTCATGGAAGGTGCAAAAATTGAACTTCCCGATGGGACCATCAAACGTAACGATGAGACCAAGGGTGGAATCATTCAACCTGAGCGAACCATCCAATTGGGTGACAGGGGCGCCAACATTTTAAAGACATCCATATCGGATACTGGTGCGGGGATGACAACTTTTCAAATGAATCCAAGCGAAATTAAGTTATCGGTGCCTGTAAGTAATGTTAAAACCGGTGACTATAAAACAACGCTTAACTGGACATTGAGTACTGGCCCTTCAAATACTGATGGGAAGTAGCGGATAAGTGATTGGTGCGACTAACGGTGGTTAGCCCACCTTTTTGTACATACAAACTTAGGAGTTGAAGGAATGGTAATGCGTAAACTCTGGTTGACTATAGTAGCGTTGGTCGGAACTAGTCTTTGGTGGGCGGATACGGTGCAAGCTGCGGGACCGTCAGTTCAAAGTGAAATCGGTTTTAGCGTGGCTGCCAAGCAAGCTAGTAATCAAATTAATCACCACGTGTCTTTTTTTGATTTGAAGATGGCACCTGGACAAAGAGAAACACTCCAAACAACGATTTATAACACGACGGATCATGAAATAACGGTTGAACATGCCGTGCATACGGCTTATACCAACCCTAGTGGTGAATTGGAATATATCACACCAGCTAAAAAATATGATCCATCACTGAAGTACCGGTTGGATCAGCTGACCCACATTGATGGAGAACACAAAGTAACGGTCCCCGCGCATGGAGAGCGAGTGGTGAGTGCTACCCTTACCATGCCCGGTAGTGATTTCCACGGGACGTTGCTGGGCGGATGGTACTTCAAACGAATTAACGATAAGGTCACCGGTGAGGTCAAGGGGGCAACCAATATCAAAAACGAGTACTCCTACAACATTGCAATTATGTGCCAACTAGGAGAGAACCCCGCTCCCCAAATGAAGTTGGGAACGGTTCACGCCGGATTGTTTCACTACCACCAGGGGATTATCGTCAATTTACGGAATGTAACAGCAGTGTTGATTCCGGCTTTAAAGTTAAAAACGGTTATTAGTAATCGTGATACGGGTACCATAGTAAAAAGTGCAAGCCAGAAAAGGGTGTATATGGCGCCAAATTCAGGTTATCAAGACTCGCTCTTATTGAGAAGCCAACCCTTGCGAGCAGGGCGTTACCACCTAAAATTGGATGCGACGAACCATGATCATCACTGGCATTTTGAGCGCGACTTTACGATCACGGATGACGATGCGCACAAATTTAACCAAAAGTCGGTCGATATTAAGCCCGATAAGACGTGGTTGTTCATGTTGCTGAGTTCGCTAGCAACGTTACTACTAGTAGTAATTATTTGGGGCGTGTGGTTATGGTGGCACCGTCGAAAAGAACGCCGGACGATGCAAGTAGGTGAAAAAAATGAGTGAGTCTCAGAGGTACGTTTGGAATGTTAATTGGTGGAAAAGACTAATCGGTTTATTCAGCTTCATATGCTTATTGATAGTGTCAATGGCCACTGCTCACGCAGAAACTAATGGTGACGTGTCGATTTTTAAGGGAGAAAACCGTGTTAATAAGCAATTGCGGGCTACTGGCAATATTTCTCTGACCAGTACAAAGAGCATTCCCTATGTTGTTGATATCACAGCTGATGGTGCAAACTTGGGAGCACCAAATTTATCTGTAAATACGACAACAATTAAAGTGATTTTAAAAAACCAATTAATTATGACTCGGGGATGGCAAAATAAGATTCCTGTTTTTATTACACCTGAATGGGGAACGGTAGTACTTACTAATAATCAGGGAGACATATTAGCTACAACAAGAGACCGATTCCAACTTAAACAAAGCCGGCCATTTATGACGCTTTCTTACCGATATACGGCCTCGTTTTCAGGACGTGTGAGCTTTATTAATGATGTTAAACTAACTCAGGAACAATTAAAAAAGCCGCTATATATTGCTTTAGCAGTTTATAACAATTGGAATAAGAAACCAATTCATGTGCAGGCGCTCGCGGAATTTGATCCCGGCGCAGTCCAACACGTCTGGCATCCGACGGTCGATAGGCTGTACGCTGATGCACATCAAATTACTGGTGAACGAAGTCAGAAAAATAGTACGGTAACAAGTTCAGTCAGTTCGACACCTGATACTAAATTGGGAAGTAAAAAGTTTAAATTAACTTTTGAACCGGGTGCTTTGGTTGGTCAAGACACGGTAACGGTTAAAGAAAGAGATTCGAACGGGGTGGTTGGGTACACTGATGTATCTGTTGAAGATCCGTTTAAGTTACACGTGGCACATCCCGTGTTAGATCCCAGTAATAATGAAATTAAGGCCATGGTTGAGGCCTTGCAGGTGAAACACAACGAAAACGCATCTGAGGGAGAACTTCAAAATTTTTATATTGCACTTGGAAAAATAGAGGAATGGGCACATATAACAATTGAGAGTGTGGATCAGCCGGTGAAGCAAGAAGAATTTATGTGGGTCACTGATATGAGCCCAAATGATTTGGCGCAACGTTTAGATTATTTTTCACGTTATCAAAGACCTGTTAATCTCACACTATATGCGATTCATAATGATGGCTATATGACGCCTAGTACGACCATTACGTTTATGAGTCCGCCAAGTTGGGAACAGCCACAGGGTGCCACGGTGTTTGACTTTGGCACTAATCCGGTTCCGCGCAACGTCCAAAAAATTGTGCCGCAAGCCTGGCCACGCATGGTTGTCCGACATGCTGCTAGTGATCAGAACTGGTCCGTCAATGTCGGTGCGAGTGTGGAACGTGGTATTCGACTCTTCTACCGTAAGTCCGATGGTAACGTTACGTACTTAACCGAAAAAGCAACGACTAAGTTAGATCTGCCACCGGCCGCGACGGGTACGAAAACTACCACCACGTTTGGTGAAGATTGGTACCGGCACCGTGATGCTCAGCGAGATACGGGAATTTTTATGGAGCTACATCCCGATGTTCAAGTTGGCAAACATAAAATGGCAATCCAGTGGGTCATTACGGATGCTCCGTGACAAAGTAAGAAAGCAATGTGAGAACAACAGTTGACATGAGAACTTTTTAATGTTTAACTATAACTACAAATTGCAAAATGAAAGGACGACAACCTATGTCATCAGTTACACAACTTCATTTAAATAACCAATTTGCCTTTAGCTTTTTCTTTAGATAGCGTTTGTATTCGCACGGTGGATACAAACGCACGCACAACGCGTTTGTATCTATCGGGAGCTAAAGTTATTTCACATGACTTAAATGCCAGGTAGATACGGGTACAATCTATCTGGAAAACTATCGGGCCCGATAAAATACCAGTTAGATTCTATCCTGAATCTAACTGGTATTTTTTATTTTCCACGAATTCTGATCAAGACGTTGGTCGGGGAGTGGATGCAAACCATTAAACAACTTTGAGGGGTAATTACTTATGAAAAAAGCCATTTTAGGAAGCTTAGTTTTAGGACTCGGATTATTATTAACCGCTTGCGGAAATTCGGGAAGCGCCAACGATTCCAAAACCGTCTCGGTCGGTATTTTACAGGTAGTGCAACACGGCTCGCTGGACCAGGCCCGTAAAGGGTTCAAGGCGGGGTTAGCCAAGGAACTGAAAGCCCACGGTAATAAAACCACGGTGAAGTACCACTACTTAAACGCGCAGGGTGATCAGGCCAATCTGAACACCATGAGCCAACAACTTGTTCAGCAAAAAAATGATTTATTAGTCGGCATCGCCACCCCGGCCGCCCAGGCCCTCGCTAAGAAAACTAAGACCGTCCCAACCCTCGTTACGGCGGTCACCGATTTGAAAGCGGCCGGCTTAGTTAAAAGTGATACCAAGCCCGCGACCAACGTGAGCGGAACGAGTGACCTGGTGCCAGTAGCCAAACAACTTAAGCTGCTTAAAAGCATGACCAAAACCAATAAACCACTCGGAATCATGTATAATTCGTCCGAAGAAAATTCCGTATTACAAGTTAAAATTGCTAAAAAGTACGCCCAACAACATAACTTAAAGTTAAAAGTGGTGAGCGCCACCAGCACCAACGATATCGCCAGCGTGTTGGCCGGTTTAGAAGGAAAAGTTTCCGGCCTGTACCTGCCAACGGATAACTTGATGGCCAGTGCGATGAAGACAATTGGGCAAAAAGCTAAGGCGGCTAAATTACCCGTTGTGACTGGTTCAATCGAAATGGCCGAAGACGGTGGGACCGCCACTTACGGTTTAAACTATTACGAACTCGGGGAACAGACCGGGAAGATGGCGTACAACGTATTAATCAAAAAGCAGCGGCCCCAAACCATGAAGGTGCAAACGGCGGATAAGCTGCACTTGTATGTTAACAAAACGAATGCCAGCGCGATTGGCCTGAAAGCCAACCAAATCAAACAATCGTAGAGGGGAGTTACAACGTATGTTAATTACCAGTATTGGACAGGGACTGCTCTGGGCCCCACTCGTTATCGGGGTGTTTTTGACCTTTAGAATTTTGAACATTCCCGATTTGACGACGGAAGGTAGTTTTCCCCTGGGCGCCGCCTTGACGATCAGCGCGATGCTCAACGGCCAGTCCGCGATCGTAGCGAGCTTACTCGGATTTTTAGGGGGCTGCGCCGCGGGCTGGGTGACCGGGATACTCGATACCAAGTTAAAAATGCCGTCGCTACTTGCCGGAATTTTAACCATGACCGGCTTGTACTCCGTGAACATGCACGTTATGGGCAAAGCCAATATTCCGTTATTAGACCAAAAAGTCTTAACTAATTATTTACCCGCCGGTTGGTCGTTGGACGTTCAAACCATCGTTATCGGGGCGGGAATCACGGCGGCCGTGGTGTTAGCGTTAGTCTGGTTGTTCCAAACGCGGTTGGGGCTGTCCCTAATGGCGACCGGGAACAACGCCGCGATGAGTGCCGCTAACGGCATTTATACCGACCGGATGGTGATCATTGGCTACATGTTATCCAACGGCCTGATTGCGTTATCCGGTGCCCTGATTGCCCAGAGTAACGGCTACGCCGACATTGGGATGGGAATTGGGACCATCGTGATTGGCCTGGCCTCCGTGCTAGTGGGTGAGATCTTCCTGCACGGACGGACGATGTGGGTCCGGTTAAGCGGGATGGTCGTCGGAGCCGTGATCTACCGGTACCTGCTGACCCTGGCAATGGGCTTAGGTTTTCCGGTCAACGACTTAAAGATCCTGTCCGCCGCGATCTTGGTTGTCGTGATTTGCCTACCGCTATTACAAAATAAATACCGGACCAAGCGTCAACTAAGCCGGTACCTCAAACAGATTGGAGTCGATCAAAATGGAAACTACCGCCGTTCTAAACGTACAACAACTACAGAAGGTCTTCTTTCCGGGGACCAGCAACGAACGTCACGTGCTCAAAAACGTGAACTTAACGATTGAACCCGGGGACTTTGTTTCTGTGATTGGCAATAACGGGGCTGGTAAATCCACGTTACTTAACACGATTGCCGGGACCTTATCGCCGGACGCGGGTGAATTAACGGTTGCCGGGCACCGGGTCACCAACCGGTCGGTAGCGTACCGTTCCCGCTGGATCGCCCGGGTTTTCCAGGACCCCAAGATGGGGACGGCTGGTGAGCTCAGTGTGGCGCAGAACCTGACCTTAGCAGAAAAACATACGGGGAGTCTGAGTTTGCGCCGATACCGGCGCGCTGGGCAAACGGCGCGTTATCAAGAACTGTTGGCCAGTTTAAATATGGGCTTAGAACACCGCTTAAACACCCAGGTGAAGTATTTATCCGGTGGTCAGCGCCAGGCATTATCACTCTTGATGGCGACGCTGAGTCACCCGCAGTTACTGCTGCTGGACGAACACACCGCCGCGTTGGACCCCCAGACGAGTCGGCAAGTGATGGCACTGACCCAGCGGATCGTGACGCGCCAACACTTAACGACCATGATGATCACTCACAAAATCAGTGACGCGTTAACGTACGGCAACCGGTTAGTGATGGTCCAAGACGGCCAGATCAAGTTGGACGTCCGTGGCGCGGCCAAGGACCGGTTAGAAGCGGCCGATTTAATGGGACTATTTGGTGAATAACCCAAGGGTGGACTAGCCTGACTTTTAGTCCCATTTCGGTACCCTTATCACGCAATAAAGCGCAAAATTACTCAGTTGATTGTGAGTGATTTTGCGCTTTATTGGCGTGAGCGGATGGCGTTTCCGTGGCAATAGTGTCGAAACGTGGGACAAAAGTCAGTTTATTCCGCTTAACCCGAAACCGATGACCATTCCAAACCCAGGAATAATCACCAGTTTCACGTTAATGCTCACAAACTAAACGACTTTTGTCCCACGCGCTATTTTTTATTTTTTTGTAAGCTTTGGCGCTTAGGACTGACCCACGTTCCGGAACCAAAGCCCAGGATGGTTTTGAGTGCCGGGATAAACGTTGTCACAACGGTGATGGGGTTGATCATCCAGTAGAACAACATGTACAGCGGAGCGAAGAACCAGTACTTTAGTTTAGCACCGTGGTGGTCCAGCAATAGTGCCGCTAATAGCTGCATGAACCCGGCCAGTAATTCGAACGTCACGAAGATAAACGAAATGACTAAGCCGTGGTAGACCCGCTCATAGTTACCGGCTAAGAGAAAGGCCAGCATGAATGCGATAAAGATGATCGACGTGATCACAAAGAAAAAGGACCAGACGATCGATAACGTGGAATCAACGAACATTGAGAGTTGGTAACGTCGTTTGATGGGGTGAAACAGGAACTTCTTGATGTTGGTCAACCACACTTCGGTCCCGCCCTGCGCCCAGCGTTTGCGCTGCCGGTAGAGGTCGCGGATGGTGGTGGGAACGTTCATGTGGAAAACGATGTTGGGGGCAAACCGTGGCACCGCGCCAACCATTTGGTGATCCCAGGCGATGCTAATGTCCTCGGTGGCCCGGTTCTGTCGAAAGCCGCCCACGTCGATCAAAAACTGTTTTTTATACAGGGTGTTGGCGCCACTGTAAGCGTACATCGAGTCGTTAACGGACGTTTGGCTGCGTTTGATGACCCCGACGATGCTAGAAAATTCCACCGTTTGTGATTTGCCCAACAACTTGGTCCGGTTTTGGACGTCCATGTTGGCGGTCACCGCCGACGTATTCATATCGCGGTCGTGAATGAAAAAGTTCATGTACTTCATCAGCGCGTCCTTTTCCGGAATGGTATCGGCGTCGTTACTGAGAATGTAGTCCCCCTTGGCGAAGTACATGCCGATGTTAAACGCGTGCGCCTTGCCCTTGTTCTTTTCAATCTCAACGGTGCGTAACCGCGGGTACTTGGTTTGTAAACGCTCAATGATGGCCGCGGTGTGGTCCGTGGAGCCGTCGTTCATGACTAGGACTTCAAAGTTTTGATAATTTAATTCTTCAAACAAGTAGGTAATGGTTTCCTCAATCATGACTTCCTCGTTATGGGCGGGAATCATGATGGTAATCAGGGGTTGGTCCTTAGGTGCGATGGGTTCCCAATTATCGTCCCGTTTATTTGTTTTAAGGAAGCGGTAGGAGAGTGAGCCCGCAAACCAGAAGAAGGAGCCGGTGATCGGGTAAAGACATAAAACTAACAAAATAATGTTTAAAACGGTTTGCCCCGCCGTTGCTTCCAGCAGGTGGTCAATAAAAATGTTATGCATGGGTCGTCCTCATTGGTCTAATTCGTTCAGGTCATGGTCATCGTAAAGGTGCTGGATCTCATCCGTGTCTAAGTTCTGTTCCGGCTTAACGCGGTAATAGCGGGTGTTCTCGCGGAACGCGGGGGTGCCAAAGCGCGCGTCCATAAAGTGCGCGAGGAGTTTTTGCCGCCGCTTTTGATCGATGGGGTTAAAGGTCGGCCACTGTTCAACGACCCGGTTGCGTTTGCGATTTTGAATAATGGTCATCGTGACGGCAAACAGTGAAGCTAGCGCAAAGGCAAATAACAGTAGGATACCGATAAATTTAATTTCAAAAATTCCTTCCTGATACGACCAAAACCGGGGAATCCGGGCGTCGTAGCTGGACCAATAGGAGAGCACCGTGATGAGAATCGGCACGATGACGGCCACCCATCCCAGCAGGCCCACCAGCGTTTGCCAAATTTTAAGTAACCAGTGGCCGCGTTCAAAGTAGGCGTCGGTATAAAGTTGTTGGCGTTGTTGCGCCGTTTCCGTTTTAGGCGTTGGCTTTTTCATTGGTCGGTTTTCCTTTCGGTTGGGTTTGGTCCGGGTTAACGGGGTGGCCGAACAAGTAGCCTTGGCGAATCGCAATCTGCAACTGTTCTGCCAACTGCTCGTCCTGTTCGTTTTCAATGCCCATGAGCACGAGGTCGATGTGGTGCTTGCGTGAGAGGCGGTTCCAAAATTGTAAGTTTAGATCCAGCCAAACGGAGGGATCTTCCTTCCGAAAACTGCGCATGGAACATTTAAGGACGTCGATGTCTTTTAAGAGCCATTCAATGCTTTTTAGATTATCCAGGCTGGCGCCCACGTTATCGATACCAAACGTCATGCCGTACTGCCGTGCTTCTTCGATGCGGCGGCGGAACAGCCGTTTGTTGATCCGCTTAGGCTGATACTGGGGTGTGTATTCAATGGCTAAGTGCATCGGTTCGATTTTAGAAATCGCCCAGCGCACAAAGTAGTGAAACTCGGGACTGATGATCTGTTCGTACTCTAGGTTGATCGACAGTGTGATTGGTTCTTCCGGTAACGAGTGGAAGGTGTCTTCGAGTAAAAAAATGACCCGCTGTAACGGGAGCGAATCCAACTTAGGGGGTAACGACCAGCTGCCGTCGGCGTTTTGTTGCCGTAAGAGACATTCGTAACCGCTGGTGTTGCCCCGGTAGTCCACCTGTTTTTGGATAAAATAGTGTAACTTGATTTCGTGATTTTCTAAGTAATTGTTGGAACTCTTCCGTGAATACCAAAAGTAAATAATGATGGTTAAAACGAACGTAATGGCAATCAGAATCGTTAATCCGATTAGTAAATTTTCTAATTCCGTTAAAGTCATGGTAATCAATCCTTGTTGCTAATAATGGGGTGATGGCGAGCTAATGAACTGTGTTAATATATTTTGACATAGTTTGATTATAGGCTTAACACTTTATGGTGACAATCATATTTCGTGAAAAAGACTAACCTTATCTAATTCGTAAAGTAGACTTATAAATGAGATGCTCTTAAAAATGAACGAGAAAAAAGTACCGAACAGTCGTCGATACTTTTAAATGAAATTTAGTTTGAAGAGAAAGTTGTTGAATTCCAAGAACCATTATTATAGGTGTAAACGGTGGAACCACCTTCAAAATAGTAGAACCAAGATGTATCCTTCAGGAAGGGCTTCCCAATGTTCACAGATGGATCGGTGGGCTTAACGACACCTAAATACATAGAGTCGCCAACGTTTGAATCGATAAGCATTAATTATGCGGCTTAAATTTTCCAGCCTTTATTGTTGCCAGTGAATCGGTCGTACTGGTGGTTTTTAGGGGGAGTGCCCAATATAAAACGGCGGCACCGCCCATTCGGTACCGCCGTTTCGCTATTTATGTTCGTAATTATTTAGTCGTGGCACTCATGATCTTCGTGTCGTCACTGACTTCGTTGTTCATGACCTTGAACTTCATTAAACCAACGGCATCCATGTTGGTGATGATAACCATCATCGTGGTGGACTTGCCAGCGGCCTTAATGGCGTCGAGGTCGACCTTCGCAACCACGTCGCCGTGTTTAACGGTTTGGTCGGCGGTTACTTGAACGTCGAACGGGGCCCCCTTGAGTTCAACCGTGTCAATTCCCATGTGCAGTAAGACTTCTAAGCCGGCCGCGGTCTTGAAACCAATGGCGTGCTTAGTAGGGAAGACGGTCGTCACGGTTCCGTCAACCGGGGCAGTGATCGTGCCGTCGGTTGGGTCGATGGCAAACCCGTCACCCAGCATCTTTTGGGCAAAGGTGGGGTCGTCAACGTTTTCGATGTCGACGTAGGTCCCGTTAGCCACGCTGTAGAAGTCGGCAGCCACGCCGCTTTCTAAACCACTTGTTGAAACGGTGGCCGCTGGTTCGGCACCAGCTTCACCAACGGAGGTGATTGGGGCGTTCGTAGACTTCAATTGACTTAAAGCGTCGGCCACGAATTGAACTTCGGTCCCGATAATGATTTGTAAGTTGTGATCATCGATCTTATTGATTCCGGCGGCGCCACTGCGTTTGATGGCGGCGTCGTTAATTGTACCAGTATCTTTTAATTGTAACCGTAAGCGGGTGGTACAGTTGTCGATAACTTCCAAGTTATCAGAACCACCTAAGGCTGCGTAAATCTTTTTTGCCTGAATGGTGTACTTGTCATCGTCTGAATTAGAAGCTAAGGCTAAGTCGTCGGCTTCGTCTTCGGCCGTTACGGGTTCGCGACCCGGTGTCATCAAATGGAACTTCTTGATGGCAAAGTTGAAACCAAAGTAGTAGATCACGGCCATAACGAGTCCTTGAACGACTAACATCAACGGTTGGTTGGCAATCGGGTTCTTTAAACTCATGATAAAGTCAACTAACCCGGCGCTAAAGGCAAACCCAGCGGTCCAGTGCATGAAGGCGGCGAACGCTAAGGAAATCCCGGTGAAGATGGCGTGTAAAACGTACAGTGGCCATGCAACGAACATGAATGAGAATTCCAGGGGTTCCGTAACCCCGGTAAAGAATGAAGCGAAGGCGCCGGCCATCATGAGTGAGGCGGTTTCCACTTTGCGTTCTGGCAGGGCGTTACGGTAAATTGCGTAGGCCCCGGCTGGTAAACCAAACATCATTACTGGGAAGAACCCGGCTTGATACATCCCGGTGATTCCCTTAGTCCCCTTACTTGCTAAGAAGTTACCGATATCGTTGATGCCGGCAACGTCAAACCAGAATACGGAGTTCAGGGCTTGGTGTAACCCGGTTGGAATCAGTAACCGGTTGAAGAACCCGTAAAGGCCGGCACCCACGGCACCTAAGCCAACGATGAATTTCCCAAAGGCAACCAGGGCACTGTATACGGGTGGCCAAACGATTAGTAAGAGCACACTGATCAGTAACATGGTCAAAGCGGCCAAAATTGGTACTAAGCGTTTCCCACTAAAGAAGGATAACGCCATCGGTAACTTAGTTTCGTGGAAGCGGTTGTAAAGTGCAGCCGCAATCAAACCAGATAAGATCCCGATGAAGACGTTTCCAATTTGGGCAAAGGCCGGGTTAACGGTTGCTAACTTAATGTTCAGTAAAGTTGCAACGGATTCCGGCTTCAAAACGTTGGTTGGTAATTCAAACGCAACCAAACCAGCTAACGCAGCGGCCCCGTCCTTGTCCTTCGACATCCCGAGTGCCAAACCAACGGCAAACAACAGTGGTAATTGGCCTAAAACAGCGTTCCCGCCAGCCTGCAGGAAGTGTGCGACAATGTCGCTGCTGTAAGAAGCCCACCAGTTCCCGATACCAACCAGTAAGGCGGCTGCGGGTAAAACGGCAACGGGTAGTTGTAAGGAACGACCCATGCGCTGTAGATAATTTTTCATGTAAAAAATCCCCCTAGAATTTTTATGCAGAAATAATTGCAGGACTTAGTGTACCGTGGTGAAAGCGCTTTTTCAATCGCCTGAAATTGGTATAGCCCATTTGTAAAAATAAATTGACGGGTAAAAATGGTTCGGTCTATGTCGAATCGGACCGGGAGGAAATCCCGTCTAGCTAGGTCCGTAATTGATGGGGTGAGTTGGCGGTCTAAGCGGATCACGGCTGCAAAAATAATTTAAAAAAATATTGGTTCTACCTGACAATTGGCGCGTTGTTTCGCGCGACAATCCCGTCCGTCGGCGTGTAAAATAGGGTTAAATTAGCCGAGGAGCGGAGATGCGATGGATAAGGTACGGTGCATGGTGTACGTTAACGACGTGGAGGCGGTAGTCACGTTTTGGCAAGATTATTTGGATGCGCGGATCGTGGCGGTCAACGCCATGCCGGACGGCTCGTCAAACGTTGTTTTACAAGTCATGAGGGGCGTGGAATTGGCCTTTTTTTCAAAAGCATTTATTAAGCAGTACTCCCCGGAAGTGGCGACCAACCTGCCATCATTGATGTTTTTTAGTGACCATTTTGACGAGTTGCACCGCCGGATCCCGGGCGCGGGGAAGGTCGTTGATCAGCACGGTCAGCTGACGTTTAACTTTCCCGACCCCGAGGGCAACTACTTTGTGATTGCGCAGGTCTAAAGCGCGGTGTGCAATTAAAATTAGCGGTGCGGTTCGTTAATTTATTTGGTTTTTCTTCCATATATAATGTGAAAAATAACACAATATCGGTTATAATAAATCCAGAGCGTGGTACCCGCTTAAAACGGATTGCCGGTCGTAACGTTTGCTTGTTGACTATGAAAGCTTTTTTATGGGGAATAAACCAATTGTGGCTGGTGGATTTTCCGGACGTAGCCTTGTGAATATCGCGACAAAAAGCAACCCGAATCAGCAACAACCGGTTACACCGTGCCGTCTGATTTTTAGGGTACTCCCGCCTAACCCTTTTGGCCCGTGAAGTTTTTCGCGGGCTTTTTGGGTAGTGCTTCATTTGACCTACCACCGGTTGGCAAGGGTAGAATGGAAGTATCAAACAGAGCGGGAGTAAACAACATGATTAAATACCTCTTTTCAGATTTAGACGGCACCCTCTTAAACCCGGCCGGTACGGTTAGCCAGGCTAACGTGGACGCGTTACGGCAAGCCGGCTTGCCAATTACCTTAGTTTCCGCACGGGCCCCGATTGAAATGCTAGGCGCGGTGCGGGCCTTAGATTTAACGGGCCCCCAGATTGCATTTAACGGTGGCTTGATTTTTGATTATCGGGAGGGTCAAATTATCCCCCTGCAAACGGCCCCACTGACGCGGCAACGGGCTGCCACGCTTTTAAAACTGATTCAAACCGAGTTTCCGGCGGTCAGTTTAAGTTGTTACACGCGTGACCACTGGTACGTCCAAAAAATGGACCGGGGGGTGCGGGCCGAATCCCAATTGACGGGGCAAACGCCGACCGTGACCAACTACGCCGACTTACTCGCAACGGGTGACCACCAGATTTTTAAAATTATGATCATGACCTTGGATAACGCGCTGATGCAGCGGTTGGCTAGTACGTTAAAACGGCGGGCCGATCCCGACATCAGTGTTAAGTTGTCCGGAAAAACGTACTTAGAAATTACGAGTCAAGCGGCGCAAAAATCACGGGGCATTGCCTATATCATGGATACTTGCCACTTAAAAGCCGCGGACACGGCGGCTTTTGGTGACGGTGAAAACGATTTGCCAATGTTAAAGGCGGTCGGCACACCAATCGTCATGGGTAACGCGACGCCGGACATTCAAGCCGCGGGCCGCTTCGTGACTAAAACGAACGCGGAAGACGGCGTGGCGTACGCGGTGCAGCACTTTTTAGGCGGTGAGTCGCGATGACGAATATTCACGACATTGCCCGGTTGTCGGGGTACTCGGTTTCAACGGTGTCGCGGGTCCTGAATCACCACAACTACGTTTCAGCCGAGACCCGGCAAGCCATTGAACAGGTCGTAAAAAAACTAGATTACGCGCCTAACGCGGTGGCCCGGGATCTAAGCCGCGGTAAGACTTTTAACGTGGGCGTGGTGTTACCGCACGCTGACCACCCGTATTTCACCCAGTTGGTGCAGGGGATTATGCGGGCGGCCTTTGCTGCTAACTATCACGTGGTGTTATTACCGTCAAAGTGGGACGCGCAACTCGAACAAAAGTATTTAGAAACGCTCCGGCAGCACGCGTACGACGCGCTGATTTTTACGTCCCACGGGTTACCACTAGCCACGTTGGCCAAGTACCAACGTTACGGACGCATCGTGATCTGTGAGAATCCCCATGATTCGGGATTACCGGCGACTTACGCGGAGCGGGTGGCGACGTACCGGACGGCCTTTGCACACCTAAAAAAGTTGGGACACACCCACATTGGGGTACTGAACAGTCGGGACCTTGCCGCCAGTGCGACGACCCAGGCAACGGTGGCGGCGTACGAGGACGTGTTTCAAGCCCCGTTACCCGCTAAGTACTGCTACACGGGAGTTAACACGTTAACGGACGGTCAAACGGCGGGGGGCTACTTTGTTGCCCGCTTTCCCGAAGTAACCGCCGTCATGACCAACGGGGACGACATTGCCCTGGGCTTTCGGCGCGCTTATTTGGCCGCCCAACGCCCGTTACCGTACTTGATTGGGCAGGAACACCAGCCGTCTGGCGAAGCCCTGAAGTTGCCGACCATTGATCATCACTTTGACCTGGTTGGGGTGCGGGCATTCCAACTTGCCATTGGTGAAACGGCGACGAACGTGGCGATTCCGTCCGAATTCTTATTAAACTAAATAAATTTTAACGGCGTGTTAAGCCCGTCATGGCGGGCTTAACACGTTTGTTTTTGGCTATTAGTTAGAAATATAGTTAGTTTTTGTTGTATAAAACTAACTATCGTGCTAACATAATGAACATTCAAATACGGGAGGTCCTTTTTATGACAACGAATAATCGGGATTTGTTTAATAGTTTTGGGCGCTTGTTCCAGAACCGGGCGTTTTTTATGGCAATTGCTCATCAGCAGCAGTTTGGAAGACCCGGTGCGGAACGGGGAGGCCGCGGCCAGATGCGGTTACTGCAATTACTGGCCGAGTCACCAGCTGGTCTGACCAACGCGGAAATTGCGGAAATTTTAGACATTCGGCCAAGTTCGGTCAGTGCGACGTTGAGTCGCTTGGAAGACGCGGACTTGATCGTTCGTGAACCCAGTCGTCACGACAAGCGGGTCGTCATTGTACGACTCAGTGAGCAGGGCCAAAAGCTGGCTAGTCACCGTGATCAGGGAATGAGCGACTTAGCGGACCAGCTGTTTGGTTGCCTAACAGACGATGAACAGGCGGAACTTCAACGGTTGCTGGATAAACTAAGTGCCAACGCTGCCGATTTGGACGTTCAGGATTTAATGCACTTTGGTCACGAACACGGTTGGCCGCAACGTCCAGGGTGGGGTCACGGCCGTGGTTGGTTCTAATTATTAAGAAATTTCGAGGCATAGGAGAAAATGGAACGTAGAATGGCAGCACCATCAACCGCCGCGGCGCGCGGCAAATTTGATTTAAAAGGCTTCTTACATTTAATTCGGCAGACGGCACCCAAGTACTGGCAACTGTGGATTGGCCTCACCCTGGGATTACTCGCTACTGGCGCCCAGTTAATGGTTCCCAAGTTTGCCCAGACGCTGATCAACGGGTTTAGTCACGGCGTCAACCAGTCGTTACTGGTAGGGGTGATTGGGTTATTTCTGATTAGTGCCGTTATTAGTGCCATTTCGGGGACGTTACTGGGAATTTTCGGTGAAAACGTCGTTGCAAACTTACGCACAACGCTCTGGCACCGCTTGTTACGCCTACCCGTTGGTTACTTTGACGACGTAAAAACCGGTGAAATGACGTCCCGGTTAGTCAACGATTCGACGCAGATCAAAGACTTGTTGGCGAACGCTTTTCCGCAGATGGTGACCGCACTCATGCAGCTCATCGGCGCCCTAGTCATTATGGTCTTGATGGACTGGAAAATGACCGCCATCATGGTCTTAGCGATTCCCGTCGTCTTATTAGTCATGCTGCCGATTATGCGCCAAAGCAGCAAAATTGGCCGGCAACGCCAGGACGCCTTAGCCAGTTTTAACGGGACCGCCGACGAGACGCTCGGCGAAATCCGGTTAGTGAAATCTTCCAACGCTGAACCGTACGAAACGACCAACGGGACTCACCAAATTACTAAGCTGTATCGCATTGGGCTAAAGGAAGCCCTGTACGATTCGGTTGCCGGTCCGGTCATGACTGCCAGCATGATGGCACTCTTTGTCGGCGTCCTCGTTTACGCGGCGGCGCGGGTCGCCAGTGGCACGATGACGATGGGGACGTTAGTTTCATTTTTAATGTACCTCTTTCAAATCATTGGTCCGGTGGGGACGTTAGGGCAGTTCTTTACGACGTTGTCGAAGGCCAACGGTTCTACTGAACGGATTCGTGATCTGTTAAACGAACCGGAAGAAGCGTTAACGACCGGCAACGACCAGTCGGTTGCCGACCAAACGTTAGCCATGCACCACGTAAACTTTGCGTACGACGATGAGGGTCAGGTCATTTTAAGCGACGTGAGCTTTAAAGCGGCACCGAATACGGTGGTGGCCTTCGCCGGTCCGTCCGGCGGTGGTAAGTCGACGATTTTTGGCTTACTGGAACGTTATTATCAGCCACAGGGTGGTCAAATTACGATTGGGCAGCAAAACGTTAACGACATTAGTTTGAACGCCTGGCGGTCCCAAATTGGGTACGTCAGCCAGGATTCGGCCATCATGGCCGGGACCATTCGCGACAACTTAACGTACGGTTCCGACCAAACTTATACGGATGACCAACTATGGCACGTGCTCGAACTGGCTTCCGCGGCGGACTTTGTCCACGCCATGCCAGCCGGGCTCGATACCCAGGTTGGTGAACGCGGCGTTAAAGTCAGCGGTGGGCAGCGCCAACGCTTGGCAATCGCCCGGGCCTTTCTCCGGGACCCTAAGATTTTGATGCTGGACGAAGCGACGGCTAGTTTGGATTCGGAATCCGAAGCGATGGTCCAAAAGGCACTGGGTGAATTGATGAAGGGCCGGACGACCCTGGTCATTGCCCACCGGTTAAGTACCATCGTGGATGCTGATCAGATCTACTTCATTGAAAAGGGCCGGGTCAGTGGTTCCGGAACCCACCAAGAATTGATGGCCAACGTTCCGCTATACCGGGACTACGTGAAGATTCAATTTAAAGAGTAGTGCTTCACAAACCGATTATTCGCATTCATCCCGGGGCTCCCTTAAAATAAATGAATAATTAAACTTGAAGGGGTCAGAAACATGGTCATGCGGGATTTAAACATTGGAACGAAGGTTGGGTTAGCACTGCTTAATGATCGGTGGTACGCGCTGGTACTGAGTAATTTAACGGATCAGCCGGCTGATTTTATGCTGCTTCGACGCCGCGTACGGGGGCTGGGTACGTTAAAGCTGCTTACGGTGCTGGCGAAAATGAATCAATTGGGATTGGTAACGGAGCGTGAACACTATCGTTACCAACTGACAACGACTGGCTTAGAATTACAACGCAGCTTACAAGAATTAGAGGCGTGGGGTAACCGCGCCATCACCGCAATGCATTAAAAAATAACAGAGTGTGCCAAACGTTGGTTAGCCGTTAAGCGGAACCCGCTGACTTTTGAAGCCCGTTTCGGCAATAATTATTCGGAGATAAAACAGAGGCTGTGACTTTTGTCACAGCCTCTTGTAGTTTAAGCACCCTTTTTTTTACGTTACGGTGTTGCGGTCTTGGCCATCGTTTGGCCGACCGTCGCGGTGTATTCACGTTCACCCAGAGTGTTGGGATGCAGGTTGTCGCTGACGAACCAGTTATCGTTACTTTGGCTGACGTATAACCAGTCGATCAAGTGAACGTTACTGTATTTTTTAGCGGCCGCAGCAATGAGTTTATTATTACTGTCCTGCCACTTCTTATCGGGGACCCGGGTGTTGACCCAGTAAATTTGGTGTTTGCTGCCGATTTGTTCAATGATGCCGTCAATGCTAGCCTCGTCGGTGGGGCCGTTGGTTCCCAAGTTGACCAGCACGTTTTTTTGGATGGCGTTGTTGGCCTTTAACTGGCTAATGACGGCCGGCGCGGCGGAAACTTGACGGCCAACCTTGGCGTCAACGTTAAAACTCTTAAAAATTTCTTTTAAGTCCGGCGTTGTACGGACCATGATCGAATCACCGATTCCGGTGACCTTTAGCTGACTGAGTGTTTTGATTTCGCTTTTAGATAGTTGGTACTTTTCCCCTAAATCGGTGTGGGCCACGCTGTGGGTCGCCCCGGTGGTCTTGGTGTGGTTCCCCGTAATAATATTACCGATATTAATGACTTGTTTTTTTAAGGTTGGTGTGGGGATGATCAGAGCGCCGCCAATAAAGACAACGGCAAAGATCCCCAATAACCAATAAATTAATTTTTGATGTTTCAAATGGTCTCCTCCTTGCACGCTATAAGATTAGCCTAGTCGCGCGACCCTGTCAATTGCGGGTGTGAATGTTAAAGCGCCCCTTTTAATGTATAAAAATAGTTGTTAGACTGGGATAAAAGTACGATGGAGGGGTGGCGTTATGGAAAAGAAAACGTTGGGGTTCGTCCTCGCAAGTGCCGGACCGTTTTTCTGGGGGAGCTCCGGGACGGTGGCCCAACATTTATTTGATTCAACCAACATTTCCCCACTATGGTTGGTTTCAATTCGGATGGTCGTTTCGGGACTACTGCTCCTTATTTACGGAGCGGTTCGAAAAATGCCGGTGACGGCGGTGTTTAAACGACCAGCCGCGGCGGGAAAACTCGTCGCGTTTAGTCTGCTGGGGATGGTGGGGACCCAGCTGACGTATTTTATGGCGATCAGCCGTGGAAACGCGGCGACCGCGGCCATTTTACAAGCACTCTCACCAGTGCTGATCATTTTGTTCATTACCTTTCGAACGTGGCGTTTTCCGAGCAAAGTCGACGTGATTTCAGTGGTATCCGCCATCGTGGGGACCGTGTTGATCGTCACGGAGGGCAGCCTCGATTCATTAGCGTTACCGCTAACCGCAGTTATTTGGGGTCTGCTAGCGGCGGTGGGGGCGACCATTTATACCCTCATGCCAACTAAACTCATCAAGGACTACGGCGCGACGCCCATCGTTGGTTGGTCAATGCTCATTGGTGGGCTGTTCGTATTCGTTGGAACGGCGGCGTGGCGCCACGTCCCACGTTTGTCGGTCGGAGCGTGGTTGGAAGTTGGGTTCGTGGTCATCTTTGGCACGATGCTGGCCTACCTCTTTTTCCTGCAAAGTCTGGAGTTTATCCTGCCGACAACGGCGAGTGTTTTGGGAACCATTGAGCCGTTGTCGGCCACGGTGCTGAGTGTTATTTTCTTAAACGTTAACTTTAATGCGTTTGGGATTACCGGGGCCGTTTTAATTGTCGGCGTAACGGTTCTGCAATTCATGGCGGCCCAAGCGGCCAGTTTCGGGAATAAAGTGTAAGCGTGGTAGGGGAGTTCAAAAGTCGTTGCGCGTCGGCATTTTCGCAACGACTTTTTTGGTGGTTACCGTTATTCGCTTTTGGCATAACGATGGGCCAAATTTGAGTTGATAATGACAATCAATCCACGTAGGCTTAACGTAACAAGAAAGTAGGGTGATTAAATGCAATCTTTAAAATTTGAACCCGCCCAATTTAAGCGGCAAACGTTGAGGCTTGATGGCCGTCCCTTAGCGTACTACGCCGTTCACGGTCTAACGTACGTTCGGCGACCAGTTGCCGCGATTCAACGACTGAACGTTTTCGTACCCGCGGCGTACTTGCAAAATAAGCCGGTCAACGGGTACGACCGGACCACCGCGCCCATTTTTATGCCGAACACGGTTGGGGGCTATTTGCCAGGGCCGGCCGATGACCCGCAAAATCAGACTTGGCCTTCTAACGCTAAAACGATTGCTTACGCCTTAAAACGGGGGTACGTCGTCGTTGCGGCCGGGTTACGGGGGCGCACGACCGTTGATGCTAACGGGCACGCAGTTGGGCATGCCCCGGCCTTTATCGTGGATATGAAAGCGGCGATTCGTTACGTCCGCTATAACGCCGGGCGTATTCCGGGGGACGTTGAACGGATCGTGACCAATGGTACCAGTGCGGGTGGCGCCACGGCGGCGTTGAGCGGCGCCGCGGGCAATGTCGCGTACTTTGACGCCGCGCTAACGGCACTGGGAGCCGCTCCGGTTCGTGATGACGTGTTTGCGGTGTCCGCCTACTGTCCAATCCACAACTTGCAACACGCGGATATGGCTTACGAGTGGCAGTTTAACGGTATTGATGACTGGCACCGATTTAAGTCCACGCCGGTGAAAAATGGCCGCCCGCGGTTTACACCGGTTGCGGGCCGGTTGACGAGTACGGAACGCATGCTGTCAAGGATGTTAAAGACACAGTTCATCAGCTATTTGAACGACCTGCACTTGACTACCGCGGCGGGGACGGCGTTAACTCTGGATGCGGCCGGTAACGGACCGTTCCGGGACGCCGTGGCGGCGTTGATTCAGGAGTCCGCACAAGTGGCACTGGATCACGGTACCGACGTGCATAAGTACGCGGGTTTAACGGTTCGGGACAACCGGGTGACGGCGGTGGATCTAACGTCCTATTTGAACAGCATTACGCGGATGAAGTCGGTCCCGGCCTTTGACGCGCTGGACTTGAGTAGTCCGGAAAACAATTTGTTTGGGGATGCTAACGTCAATGCCAAGCATTTTACGGTTTTTTCACAAAAACAAGCGGTCGTTAGTGGTCCCTTGGCCGCTCCCCAGCTCGTCGCGGCCGTGGATCCCGTTAGCCAGTTATTGTCCGGTCAGACCACGGTCGCAAAACACTGGCGGATCCGCCATGGCGCTGCCGACCGGGATACCAGTTTTGCCATCCCGTTGATCTTGGCAACCGTGCTAAGACAGCGAGGGGCTGACGTGGACTTAGCGTTTCCATGGGACGTGCCCCACAGTGGGGACTACGACTTAGGCGCGCTCTTTAGTTGGATCGACGCGCGCTGTTTACCAACCGCAAAATAAATTTTGTTAAACCTAATTATCCAGTATTTCACAAAGTATGTTGAAAACGCCAATGGCAAGCGTATACTCTTCTTTAGATGGACACTAAGGAGGAGTTTTAGATTGAAATTAGGTAAACGTAGCTTCTACTGGTTATTGGGGTTAGTTAGTTTTGCTTTATTATTACTATTTAGTCAAGCAATACCGGCTAAGGCAGCCACTAACTACGATGCGAAGGATTACACCACGGCCGCTTCCGTTTTTAACGGGCCCGATTTTAAGCACGCCGATACGATTCAAATTGAATATAACTTGGCGTTTGGCAATACGGCGTTGCACGCGGGTGACACGGTCACCGTTGATTTACCGGAAAACTTACGGGCTAAAGCCGTTGGCGACGTTTTTGACGTAACGGACGAAGACACTGGTGAAGTCATCGGTACCGGGAAAGTCACAACGGATGGCAAGGTCGTCTTAACCATGAATGAGCACATTGAAGGTAAGACCAATACCGAAATTCGCTTAAACTTGTCAACTAAGTATCGTGGTGAGGATACTGGCGAAAAGAAAGTTATTTTTAATTTGGAAAACGGCCAACAGAGTACTTCCGACATTAACATCGTGAAGGATGAAGCCAACCTTTCAAAGAAGGGAACGATGGACCACGAGAACGGTCGCATTAAGTGGACGATTTTAGTGAACCGGCAACAGCTTGAGTTACATAATTTGTCGATTGCCGATACGATTGGTGACAAACAGGAAATGATCGAGGGGATTCAGGTTTATAACGGTGAGTGGTCAACATCAACGTCGTATAAACGGCGCGACCAACTTAGTGAAGATGCTTACAACGTTAAGTACACCGATAACGGGTTTAACCTCGACTTCAACGACACTGTAAGTAACCTAATTGTGATTGACTACTACACTAAGGTAACGGAACCAGAATTAATGAATACGGACTACCATTTCAAGAACAAGGCCATCATGGAATGGGGTGGCGGCACTAGTGGTGAACGTAACCAAGAAGCGGCTAACGGTAAGGTCTACGATAAGAGTAACAATTCGGGCTCGGGAAATGGTAACGCCATTTCTAGTTCGAGTTCATCAAGTTCATCGAGCTCCAGTTCGGTAATTTCGAGTTCATCAAGTTCATCGAGCTCCAGTTCGGTAATTTCGAGCTCATCAAGTTCATCGAGCTCCAGTTCAGTAATTTCGAGTTCATCAGATTCATCGAGCTCCAGTTCGGCAATTTCGAGTTCATCAGATTCGTCCAGCGTGGACAGTTCCACCAGCTCGAGTTCGACCAGTTCGGATAACCAGGCCACTAGTTCTTCAAGCGATACTGGTCAATCCAGTGAAAACTCGAACAGCAGCTCACAGCCAAACGGTGGGACTGATACAACGGGTAACGTTACCAAACCCGATGATCCGGATGACAACACTGATCCTAATCCGGACGTGGACGAAGATACCGGGACGGTTGACGTAGACGCCGGGTTTGATGAAAACTACGAAGCGGGGACTAAGGCTCCGGACGCCAACAGTTCGTCGAAGTTTACGAGCACGGCCTCCAGCGTCTTTACCAGTTCCAATTCACAAAGCGCAACTAGTCAGGCTTCAGCGGCCCCCGTACGGGCAACTTCAACACCGGACACGAAGAAGTCCAGTGCCAAAACGACCGTGCTACAGTCAAACGCTGCAACTCCTGCGAGCCAGAACCGTGCAGAATTACCCCAAACGAACGAGTCGCAAGTGGACGGTCACGCCCTTCGTTCCGTGGGAATTTTGTTAGCCGTTTTGACCCTCGGTGGCGGCGCCCTGATTCGTCACTGGGCGTAATCAAATTTAAATCGTTAAAGTTAAAATCACGTGGTGGAACGAAACACCACGTGATTTTTGTGTCTAACGGGGCCGGGACTTAAGTTTCGTTAGTTTGACCTTGGGGTGAGTCCCACCGTGGCCGCGGCAACTTTAAAATTTAAAGTAATTAAACCAATTATGAAAATTCAATTGACAGTTTTCATGACTAATGGCAAAATAAGAACCATTCTCACATATTTCTCATCTAATTTTTATTAATTAAAACGGAGGCTTACATATGGAAACAACTAACGCAGCAGATGCGACACATAAGATGACGACCATGGATTACGTTTACAAGGTATCCGCGGGGGTTTCTAACGCCATTCTAGTTTGTTTAGGAATTGGGCTATTATTGCAATCGTTCGCCAATTTTTTACACTGGCAAGCGCTATACCAGGTCGGGGCAATTGCCCAAGTTTTACTGGGACCGGCGTTCGGGGTCGCCATTGCGACGATGCTGAACAGTAACACGCTGGTGACTTTTAGTGCCATGATCTCCTCAACGATTGGCGCTAACGCGGTCTTCTTTTCGCAGTCGGCAACTAACGGGGTGACCGCCACGGGCCATACGCTGGCCCAAGCGGCGCAAAGTTCCATCTTTACGACCGGCCAACCGATTTCAGCGGTCGCCGCCGGGTTAGTGGCCGTCCTAGTTGGGAACTACCTGACGGGTAAAACCCCGTTGGACATGATGCTGGTCCCGTTAGCCGCGACCTTTGTCGGTTCGGTCGTGGGACTCGGATTAGCCGCCGTCACCACGCCGGCACTGGTTTGGCTCAGTCAGTTCATTGCCACTTCGATGAAGGTCAACCCGTTGATCGGGTCGATGGCGGTTTCCTTAGCCTGGGCACTATTCCTGATGACCCCGGCATCGTCGGCCGCCTTGGCGGTTGCGGTCATGCTTGATCCGGTTTCTTCCGGTGCGGCACTGATTGGAACAACCGCCCAGTTTGTCGGTTTTACGATCATGTCGTTTCGCCAAAACAACTTGGGAGCAAACATTGCGCAGGGAATCATCACACCCAAGGTTCAGTTCCCGAACCTGTTAGTTAATCCGCGCTTAGCGATTCCGCCAATGGTGGCGGCCATCGTCGCGGCACCGATTGCGACCCTGGTATTCCACTTCTCAACGAGTTATAAGTTAGCCGGGTTAGGGTTGAATTCGTTAATTGCCCCGATTACGCTGGCTTCGACCAATATGAACACGTTCATGGTTTACGTGGTCACCGGGGTGGTCATTCCGGCCGTGATCTCGATTGTTTTGTACAGGGTATTACTGGCAGCCAAGTGGGTAGAATCCCAACAGCTCCAGTTGGAAATTGTTTAAATTAAAGTGTGGGCCCGCAACGTTTAGATGGTGAACGTTAACGGAAAACTGGCGATGATTCCTGAATTGGAAATCACCGCCAGTTTTAGTTTGAACGGGTTCGGTGATGGTGACGACGAGTTAAATTTGACAGTGTGCTTATCAACTAGTGAGCGTTGAAACCAAGCAATCGACGAACTAGGATGGTTTTATTCACAGAAAGGAATTGGTAAGATGAGTAAAACCAAGTACCAAAATTTTAGTTTGTTTGATGGTCACGAAGCAAAGTTACAACCGAACGCCAGCTTTGTCGTTGATAATGCGACCGGTCGCTTGGTCGCGGATACCGGGGATGCGGATCACACCGTGGATTTGAGCGGCAAGTACGTGATGCCCGGTTTGATCAATGCCCACACGCACATGATGATGAACCCGCAAACCAATAAGCTGACCTATTTGTCCGAAGCGGAAGTCACCTACACGGCGTTAAATAATTTAAAGGAATTGCTCCACGCCGGTGTGACGAGTATCCGGGACTGTGGTTGCGCGTTTGACGTGGACATTAAGTTGGCCCGGCTGCGGGCCGAGGGGGCTAAGTTTCCAAGTCCCCAAATCATTGCGTCTGGCCGGCCCATGTCGATCACGGGCGGCCACGGCGACTTTACCGAGGGTTGGAGCGGTAATACTACTTGGGGTCATTTGACCGATTCCCCCGATGAAATGCGTAAGGCGGTGCGGCACGCTTTTAAATACGGCGCGAAAAATATTAAGTTAATGGCAACGGGGGGCGTTATGTCGGCGACCGACCAAGTTGACGATACCGAGTTGAGCCTCGATGAAATCAAAACGGCGGTCGCCGAAGCCCATTCCAAGCACATGACGGTGGCGGCCCACGCGGAGGGGGCCGACGGTATTCACCTAGCCATCCTGGGCGGGGTGGATTCGGTTGAACACGGGTCGTTTATTCGTGACGAAGACATCCAATTAATGGCTGAAAAGGGCATCTATTTAACGCCAACGTTAATTGCGGGTTACACGATTCCAACTTATGGTAAGGGAAAGTTACCACAATACATGATCGACAAGGGTGCGGCCTCCTTGAAGATTTACTTTAAGCGGATCGCAGCGGCCATCCGGGGTGGTGTCAAAATCTCGTTTGGGACCGATGCCGGCACGCCGTTTAACGGTTTTAAGGATACTCCGGTTGAACTTCAGTTGCTGACACAGGTTGGTGCGACTAATTACCAAGCGCTATTTGCAGCGTCACGGAACAGTGCAAAGTTATTACATATTGATCAGGATTACGGTTCACTGGAAACCGGGAAGTTCGCGGATTTCTTAGTTCTAGACGCCGACCCCACGGCGGACGTTAAGGCGGTCCAACAAACGGACAAGGGCGTTTACCAACACGGTGTTAAGGTGAATTAGAGTGTGAGCTCAGCTGACTTTGGGCGCGCTTTGGCACCATTACCTAATAATTAAAGAGAGCGGGTAACGCAATCACGATTACGTTACCCGCTCTCTTTAAGGTTTAACTTCAGATGCTGATTTCAAGCGCATTATTTAGTTATCAAACCCGGTGGGCTGGCGCTGGTACGCCCGTCCGCGGGTCCCGTCAATGGTAGCCTGATACAGGGCGTTTAAAGCTTTAGGACCGTATAAGTGGGCCATCCCCCAGTAGCGTAACCCTTGGTTTAAGTCCGCGGCCGCCTTGTGGTAGTCGCCGCCGTTACTTAACCGCTTGGAATTTTTGACCAGTAGCGCGCTTAAATCCGGGTCCCCCTGAACCTGGGGGTCCTGGTAGGCCGTACTAATGGCTTGTAATAGGACCGCTGCTTGTTGTTGATCCGTTGTTTTTGACATATTATATTCCCCCCTAGATTAATAGTCTACACTTAATTGTCGGCTTGTGAAACGGGCATTCAATTTGGCTTTGAAAAGCCGTATACTGAAACTAGGGGTGAGGGAAATGAATTGTGAAGTACGGGGGATTATTCGATCGTTGATTACGGATTTAGCGAGCACTGAAGCGCGCGGCTACCCGGAGATTCGCCGGGCCTTATTGTTAGCGGAGCATCAATTGGCTGATCAGGCACAGGCGGGACCCTTAATTAGTCACTTGGCGAATTACATTACTTACACGGTATTTTCCAACCGACTACATTTAACGGCCACCCAAAACTTGCTGGTGGGTCAACTGCTGGCGTTAGGGCGGCGTTCTGCTGGTGCTGAGACGGTGACTGATCCGTCTGATTTTCGTTAGGAGGGGTGTGCGATGCGCGTTAAACCATTAATTCAAACCGCGGTTACGGCGGGAAGCTTGATTACCGTCATGGTTGGGTTGTATCAGGGGGCCCGGCAAGTACGCCGGCTAATTAAAAAATAAAGTGAGGACGTTGTTACCGGTGTGGATAAATCCGGAACAACGTCTTTTTAGTTATCCACAGGGGGATAGGTAGGAAGATAACGCAGTAGTTATCCACTTTTATCGGTGAGTAGTGGATAACTGGCCTATTATTCCGTTGGTGAATAATAAAGCGGCCGTTTTCGAATTGAACCCGCTTTCGGCTGGCCGTATGATGAACTTGTAAATTGATAAGGAGATGAACGCTATGGCAGAACAACCATGGGACTTACGGCGGGTGCTCGATGAGATCAAAGATGATCCGAAGAGTTACCACGAAACCGACGTCCAAGTTGATCCTGAAGCTGAACTGGCGGGAGTTTACCGCTACATTGGTGCCGGTGGTACCGTTGAACGGCCAACTCAGGAAGGTCCAGCAATGATGTTTAATAACGTGAAAGGTTTTCCGGATACCCGGGTCTTAATTGGGTTGATGGCTAGTCGGCGACGGGTCGGCAAAATGTTTCACCACGACTTCCAAACGTTAGGTCAGTTTTTAAACGATTCCGTTTCAAACCCAGTTGCACCGGTGACGGTAGCGGAAAAAGACGCGCCGGCGCACGAAGTGGTGTACAAAGCGACTGATAAAGACTTTGATATTCGTAAGTTAGTGGCCGCACCAACCAATACGCCGGTTGACGCCGGTCCTTACATTACCGTGGGGGTCGTCTTTGGGTCCAGTATGGATAAATCCAAGAGCGACGTTACGATTCACCGGATGGTTTTGGAAGATAAGGATAAGTTAGGTATTTACATCATGCCTGGTGGTCGGCACATCGGCGCGTTTGCGGAAGAGTATGAAAAGGCGAATAAACCAATGCCGATTACGATCAACATTGGTTTGGACCCCGCGGTTACCATTGGGGCGACCTTTGAACCACCGACCACGCCGTTTGGTTATAACGAACTGGGGGTTGCCGGTGCCATCCGCAATCAGGCCGTTCAGTTGGTTGACGGGCTGACCGTGGATGAAAAGGCAATCGCCCGTTCTGAATACACGTTGGAAGGCTACATCATGCCTAACGAACGCATTCAAGAAGACATCAACACCCACACGGGTAAAGCCATGCCAGAATTTCCTGGTTACGATGGGGACGCTAACCCGGCCTTACAAGTCATTAAAGTGACGGCCGTAACCCACCGGAAGAACGCCATCATGCAAAGTGTGATTGGACCCTCCGAAGAACACGTTAGCATGGCCGGTATTCCAACCGAAGCCAGCATCTTGCAACTTGTTAACCGCGCCATTCCGGGTAAGGTGTTGAACGTTTATAATCCACCGGCTGGTGGCGGGAAATTGATGACCATCATGCAAATTCACAAGGATAACGAAGCCGACGAAGGCATCCAACGCCAAGCCGCGTTACTGGCCTTCTCCGCCTTTAAGGAATTAAAGACCGTGATCCTCGTGGACGAAGACGTGGACATCTTTGACATGAACGACGTCATTTGGACGATCAATACCCGTTTCCAAGCGGACAAGGACTTAATGGTCTTATCCGGGATGCGCAACCACCCGTTGGATCCGTCCGAACGGCCCGAATACGACCCGAAGTCGATTCGGTTCCGGGGAATGAGTTCCAAACTCGTGATTGACGGGACGGTTCCGTTTGATATGAAGGATCAGTTTGAACGGGCCCAGTTCATGAAGGTTCCGGACTGGAAGAAGTATCTAGAATAATTCCGGCCTTTTGCGGTACCGAGTGGGCGTTATACCGCCAGATAACTGCACATAAGTAACGTGAAAGTCGACTGATTTATAGTGAACTAACGGAAACCCGTCAGGCCAACTTGATATTCACTTGCTGGACTGACGGGTTTTCTGTGTAAAAATGGAAGGAGCATTTTTCAAATGAATAAAAAGACGATTGGCTTTTTTAGCGGGATTATCGTATTTGCCATCATTGCCCTACTCCCGATTCCAGGCCTTTCCGCCAAAGGAAAAATGGACCTCGCCTTAAGTTTAATGACGGTAGTTTGGTGGGCGACCCAAATCGCCCAACCAGCTTTCGTCGGTGGGATCTACTTAATGTTACTAATTTTAATGAACGTCGCGACACCGACGCAGGTGTTCTCGTCGGCGTGGACCGGTTCGATCATGTGGCTGGTCATTGGGGCGTACCTGATTGCCGGTGCCGTCAATGAATCCGGCCTAGGACAGCGTATCGCGTACGCCTTCATTATTAAGTTCGTACGGAGTTGGAAGGGTATCGTCATTTCGATTTTTGTCCTGACCTTTATTTTGGCCCTCCTGATTCCACATCCGTGGCCCCGGGCCTTCATGATCATGGCGGTCATTACCGTGGTCGCCGAAACGGCGCACATGGAAAAACGGGACTTAGCCAAGCTGGGACTAGCCGTCTTTGCGGCGTCCTGCCCGTTATCCGGGGTGTTTTACACCGGTGATACGTCGCTGAACCCCTTAGCCGTGCAAGCTTCCGGACAAAGTGTCAACTTCGTGTCGTACTTTGTCGACATGGGTGTTCCGATGATTTTTGCCGCCGTATTAACGATGTTGCTCTTCTTGTTCCTGTTCAAACCTAGCAAACCGGTTGAAATTGACGTGGCTGCATTAAAGGCCAAACAGGCCCAACTGGGTGGAATGACGGGCAAGGAAGTGCGGACGATCGTTTGGTTGGTCGTGGCCATTGCGCTCTGGTTAACGAGTGGGATTACCGGCCTAGATGTCGGTTGGTTAACGTTGATCGTGGCCCTGATGATGAGTCTCCCCGTTGTTGGGGGCATTTTAACCGCTAAATCGTGGGAAGGGGTGCCGGTCAACGTGTTGGTCTTCCTGACTTCCGCGATTGCCATTGGGAACGTTGGTGGCGTTACCGGGATGAATGACTGGATCGCGAAGACCTTGATTCCTAGCAACTTACCAACTAATATCTACCTGTTAGCCATCGTGATCACCCTGTTTGCCATGATTATCCACATGTTCATGGGTTCGGTGATTGCCGTGATGGGAATTACGATTCCGGCGTTCGTGGCGGCCACCGCCCACATGGGGATCAGCCCGCTAGCCGTGTCGTTACTCGTTTTCTCCGTGACTAACTTGCACTACATTTTACCGTTCCATAACCTGGCCATCCTTGTCGGCAGTGATCCCGATACTGGTGGGGGTTACACGCAAAAAGACGTCATGCGGTTGGGAATTCCGCTGACGGTGGTCGTTTTCATCGTCGCCATCGTTGAAATGTTCTGGTTCCACCTTGTGGGATTGGCATAAGTTAAAAACACTTGAAAACATTGGAATAAAACTGCAAATCGCGTAAATTACTCAAAGTAAACTGAGTAATTTACGCGATTGACGTTTTCGTGACAATGGTGTCGAAACGGGTTTCACGTTAGTGTTCACCAACTAAACGACTTTTAGTTGTTCACTTGGGCACGGACCGTTAAAAAGTCGATTAGGTCGGTCAGTAACTGGTTACCGCTGCGTTGCGGATAAACAAAGTTGAGTTGGCTGATAAACGGAATTGCTAACGACCGCATCACGAACTGGTCGTTCATAAAGGGCAGGACCGATTGTTTGAACAGAAAGGTGACGTTCGTTTGGCCCAGCATACCGAGTAACGTTTCAATGTGGGTACTTTCAAAGAAAAATTGTGGGGTTAATCCCTGACGAGCAAATAAGCCGTTGATGGGTTCGTAAACCCCGGAACCCGGTGGTAAAGTGGCGATTTTCTGCTGGGCGAGGTCCTGAATGCGAATCGTCAATTGGTTCGCTAAGGGGTGGTCTACCGGTAAAATAATCATTAATTCGTCACTGAGCAGGGGTTGTTTCAGAAATTCGGTTGGCTGTAACTGGTGGGTCTGGGTATCGCGAATAATGGCGGCCTGTAGCTGACCTGCCAGTAATTGGTCAATGACCTGGTCGCCCTCCGCTTCAATTAATTTAAAGGCGACCTCGGGGTGGGCGGCGTCAAATTCAGCAATCTTTTTGGCGATGTTATACTGCCCGGAGACCGGAATGGATCCCACCGTCAACTTCTTAAAAGTGGTTGGTCGGTTGGGAGCCAAGTCGTGAAGCATGGCTTCATAATCGGTAATGATGGTTTGGGCGTGGTGGTAGAACGTTTCGCCCGCCGGTGTGATTTTTAAGCGGCGTTTATTATAAGTGTCCAGTAGTTTAACGTTTAGTTCCGTTTCCAGTGCCCGCATGCGCTTAGACAATTCGGATTGGGAAAGGTGCAGTTCAACGGCAGCGTTTGAAATGTGCCGTAATTCGTACACCATGATAAACGCTTGGAGGTCGTTAATGGTCATGTTGGTTACCCCTTCGTCCGTTCGTTTGAAATTAAATTCTATTCTAACACGGTGAGAAATTTGTGCCCAATTTGAGCATTATTTTGTTAATAAAAAAACGCTAAGAAGCCCGGCTTTTCGGTCGAAAAAGCTTGCCTGGATTGGGGGGCTGGTCCACAATAAGTGTGGCTCAGAAATGGGTCGAAATTATACCGGATGAGGAGTTGAGTTTGTGATGATGATGACGGGAGTTTTGTTTTTAGTTGTCTTAACGGTTGGTATTTTACTTAGTGGGGTCTTCTTTAGATATATGGATGCCGGCGCCGGCATTTCATTCAGCTCACTGAAGTTAACCGATTTACGGATGGAATTTTTAAACGTCCTACTAATGGTTTTGCTATTAATGTGGGCCTTGGTTTTATTTAATTAATATAATGGTTTTGCAATTGATACGGTAACGGGGCGGCATCACGCCCCGTTATTTTTTGTCATTAAACTAATTATTTGCACAAACGGCCCCAACATGGCTATGATGGTTTTATTGTATTAATCGAGAACAACTTTGAAGGGAATGGATAATTATGACGCAGTCGGCTTATTGGCAACGAATTGCGGAACAAGCACGCCAAGAACAGCGACCGTTTTTTAGTTTGGCGCCAATGGAGGCCGTGACCGGTTCCGTTTTTCGGCGGGTCGTGATGCGGGCCGCGGCACCGGACGTCTTTTATACTGAATTTACAAACGCACTGAGTATTACCCACCCGAAGGCCAAGTTTACGACTAAGGGGCGGCTCTATGTTGATCCGAGTGAACAACCCCGGCCCATCGTCCAGTTGTGGGGCAACTCCGGAGAAGACTTCGTGAAAGCGGCTAAAGAAGTGGCTAGTCAGGGTTATCAAGCCATTGACATCAATATGGGCTGTCCAGACATGGCCGTCATTAAAAATCATAGTGGGAGCGACCTGATTCGCCACTTTGACCGGGCCCAAGAAGTTATTGAAGGGGCCCGGCAGGCGGGACTCCCGGTCAGTGTTAAAACCCGGTTGGGATTTGACGAAGTTAGTGAATATGAGACCTGGATTCCATTTTTGCTGAAGCAACACGTCCCGGTGCTGACCGTCCACGTCCGAACAAAAATGGAAATGAGTCGGGTGCCCGCCCATTACGAGTTGATCGATAACCTCGTGCAAATGCGCGATACTTTAGCTCCGGACACGTTGCTCCAAATCAACGGTGATATTTTGGATTATCAGGCGGGTGTTCAGTTAGCTAAACAGCATCCCGGGGTTGACGGCATCATGATTGGCCGGGGAATTTTCCAAAACCCGTTTGCTTTTGAAAAACAACCGCGGCCCCATTCAACCCGGGAATTACTGGAATTGTTGCGGTATCAAGTCGATCTGTACGACCAATTTGTCGGCTTGGGTTTGCAGGGCCACTTTGCGCCGTTACAGCGATTCTTTAAAATTTACGTCCGGGGGATGCGCCACGCCGCCGAAATACGTAACGAATTAATGCAAACCAAGACAACCGATGATGTTCGCAGCATTATAGACCGGTTAGAACGGGATTTATAGCCCTTAAGAATAAAAAGTGAGCCACTCAAATAACGGAGAAAAACCGTTTTGAGTGGTTTTTTAGTTAATTTTAATGCTTTACGAATTAATTAAATTCCCGTATACTCCGAGGAGTCAAAAATATTTTAGTGCATGTTATACCGAAAGGAGTCACCCCTTTATGAATTCTGAAAAAGTTCATTACAAAATGTACAAGCGTGGAAAAATATGGATTGCCGCTGGCATTACCATTTCTACGCTTGGATTCTATAATCAGCTTGAGGTTCACGCCGCGACCCCCGCAACGGAAAGTAGCGTAACCACTCAGACTGATGTACCCAGTTTAGAATCGGCAACGGCTACGAGTGCCACGCCAACGACTGAAATAAATTCAACCAATAATGAAACCGGTTCCGATTCGTCGAGTGACGCAATTAGTCCGGTGAAAAATGATTCACAGGCCGCAACCAATGTGGCGGATGCGGACCACGCGCACGACACTAGTTCCGCAAGTACTGACGATACGCACCAGGCGGAAGCGTCAACCGCGCCAAGTTCTGAAGCGCAGAAGCCCGCTGATACAACTAATACGACGAGTGAAGCCAGCCAAACTAGTCAACCGGCCAGCGACGCAGCCGGGGTCAAAGCGCCAGCGGATCAAACCGTGACCGCGGAACAGCCAACGAGTGCAGCTGATAATCAGGCGAGTGCTAATGACCAATCAGCATTCAGTCAGGCGGCGGTTGATGGTTCGCAAACACCAGTCAGTGCATCCCCAGCAGCAAGTGCCGATGCTGAAGTGGAATCCGCAGCATCCTTAGCGGCCACGGACCAAATGGCAACCATGCCAGACACAACCATTGTTTTGCCAGAAACTGCGCCAGTCAGTTTTCCGCAAACGCCAGCGCAGCCGGTGATTAACGAACGGGCCCGCGAAATTGTGGCCGAAGACGAAGACATCAACGTTTGGATGCCCGACAAAAACATGCAGTACATCGTTTTATATAACTTACAAAAAGCGGGTTATAAAATTACCGAAGCAAGTCAAATTACGAAGCAGATGATGGCGGACATGGAAGACTTCTTCGTCAATACCAGTTATCAAATCGAAGACTTGGACTATTTAAAGGCCAGTCTGGCCATTGAAAGCTTGGAAGGCTTACAATACGCTAAAAACATTGGTCGTTTTAGTATGACGATTTCCCTAGACGCGTTTTTAGACGCTGGTTACCCGATGAAGGAACTTCGGAGTAAACTGTGGGACATCAGCGCGCTGAAGGGTATGAATCAATTAACCGAATTCACCTTACAATTCACGTCCGTGACCGACGTTAGTTTGATCAAGGACATGAATAAGCTCTGGCTATTCAGTATTTCCGGAAATTACATTACCGACGTTAGCCCGGTGCCGGACGTTATCCAACACGCACAAACACCGTCGCCAATCGGTAATCAAATCGTGTACATGCCGGGAGTCTACTTGCACTTAGATCCCGTGACGGGCAAGTACGTTACGACGTCTTACATTGTCGGATTAGACGGCAAGCGGGTGGGCGTTAAACCAAGTGAAAAGGCAACCGCCGAGGGTCATAACATTGACGACTACACGATCGAATGGACCAACCTGGGCGCCAAGGGCATGATGGTCATGGAATGGGATACGCCGGGACTGTTAGGCTCCGTCACGGGTTACCCGTTTGACGGTAAGATCGTGGTACCGTACATTTTAGACGATAGCTACGGCAACGCGGTCGTTAACTTTGTGGACGAGGCCGGTAACCAGATTTCCCAACAGCTGAACTTACATGACAAACTGGGTAATACGCAGGACCTGACACAAAACGCTCAGGTAGCCGCCGCATTAGCTGCTTTAAAACAAAAGGGGCTGAGTGTTAAGGAAGTTAAGGGCGACGTGAACTGGACGGCCAGTGACCAGTTAAATTCCGTCACGTTTGTTATGGAAACGACCAAGCAAAAAGTGACCGTTCACGCCAAGGATGAAGATGGTCAGGATTTAGAAAACTTCCCGGATACCGGGGCGAAGGGAACGGAAGGTAGCGATTGGACCATTACTATCCCCACCATGCCGGGTTACGACTTCGTTTCCGCCCAACAAGGTGATCAAACGTTGACCGTTGAAAACGGCCAACTGACCGGCCAATTTGGGACGGAAGATACTGAAATTACGCTGAACTATAAGAAAAAAGTCGGTAAGGTCACCACGCACTACGTTGACACGGACGGTAACGAACTGGAAGTCAGTGAAACGGTTACGGGTAAAGTCGGAACGGACTACGCCGTTGAACCGAAACCCATCAAGGGTTGGCACTTCGCGTCGACCCAGGGCCAGGAAACTGGTCAGTTTACTGATGGTGAACTGGAAGTGACCTTCGTTTACGAAAAGGACGAGGACCTAGCGACGCCGGGCGAACCGGATCCTGATCCGAACGGTCCCAGCGAACCAGGCAAGCCGGATCCGAGTGAACCGGGCAAGCCAGAACCAAGTGAACCAGGCCAACCAGGTCAACCAGGCCCAGGCAAGCCAGGTCCAAGCGAACCTGGTGAACCTGATCCGAGTGAACCGAGTGAACCAAGTCAACCGGGTCAACCAGGTCCAAGTGAACCAGGTAAGCCGGATCCGAGCGAACCGAGTCAACCGGGTCCATCTGAGCCAGGGAAACCGAACCCGACGGACCCTAAGCCGGGACCAAGTCAACCAGGTCCTAGTACGCCGCAACCGGGTCAACCGAACCCGACCCCGGCGCCCGGTTCAAACGGAGAAAAGCCAACGTCGAAGCCGCAACCTCAGCCGGCCCCAACCAAGCCGCAAACGGGTGCCCAACCAGCTCCCGGAGCAACGACTACGCAACGACCGGGGACTCAACCGACCACCAAACCAACTAGTCGGCCAAGTCACCGACCGGACGTTCAGGTTCCGACACTCCCCGTACAGGACCAGCCGATGACGAAACCGGCTCAGGACGTGACGGTAGTTGAAGCACCCGCCGCGCCAGCGTCAAAACCAGCTACGACGCCTGCGGACGTGACGCCGGAACTACCCCAAACTGACGAACACACCGGTTCGTGGTTACAACGTTTGGGGCTGGTGTTAGCGGGCCTGACCGCCGGGCTAGTTTGGATGCGTAAAAAGCAGTAACCCTTCACTTTAAAAATAGAATGTCCGCAACGGTCGTCAAGGCCCTGCACAGCCGCAGTGACCGCTGCGTATGAACCACTACCAACTTTACTTTCATTTAAAAAGACGTTGAACCTTGCACAGTTCAACGTCTTTTTTGCGCTATAGAATGGTAAAGCTGGGATTCAGCAGTTTAACGCTGGTAGGTGGTAAGCCCACTACGGTCAGCTGCCGTTGCTTGTTTACAAAGATGGCACCGTATAAATCGGGGCGATCCTTCCCCCAATCGGAAAGGGGTCCCCCGGCAAAAAAGAGCCGGGTCGTTTCAATCTCACCATCAATGGAAGCCTTGGAAAAAATGGTGACACTTTCCAGGTCGTTTTGACGGGGATAACCAGTTTTAGAATCCAAAATGTGGTGGTAAGATTTACCGTTAAATTCCAGGTGGCGTTCGTAGATACCACTAGTAACCGCGGAACAGGGGCCGATGGTGACACTGGCAATTGCGTTGCCCCGTGGTGTAAGCGGGTCTTGGATACCGACCCGCCACTTACCGTCGGTGTGAAGCGGAGAATCGCCAACCATCAGTAAGTTGCCCCCGAGGTTGATCATACCGGCACGCTGACCGAACGCTTCCCAGTAATCCTGAATACGGTCGGCAATGTAACCCTTAGCAATGCCGCCGAGGTCGAGTTGCATGCCCGCTACTTCCAGAAAAACACTAAAGTCGCGGTCGTTGCAGACGACCCGCTGCGGATCTACTAAGGCCAGGCGTTGCTGAATTTCCGGATCGCTGGGAACGTGGGCGTTGGAAAAACCAATGCGCCAAAGCTGAACTAGCGGACCGATTAGGGCGTTAAAGCCAAAATGCTGCTGACTCAGTTGAACCGCCCGCTTGATCAGGGTGTAGGTGGCCGCGCTAACTTGTACCGGGTGCTGACCGGCAGCCTGGTTAACGGCCATCACTTCGGATCGGGCACGGTTGACCGTTAAGCGGTCTTCGTACTGGTCGATTAAGGCGCAGGCTTGTGTCAAATAGTCCGAGCGGTCGCTGCCGAAGAGGGTTAGGTCAATGTCGGTTCCTAAGGCGTGGTGCGCGACGTGGCGGCGCTGGGTAGCCAAGTTAGCTACCGTTTCCGGTTGCTTCTTATCTGGGGTAGTCATAAAAATCAGTCCAATCTGGGGAAAATTATATTAAGATTCCGTCACAGTGATCAACTTCGTGTTGAATGATTTGGGCGATGAAGTCGTTAAACGTTTGTTGCTGGGGAGCAAAATTCTGATTGTCAAACTTGACCGTAATTTGTTTATAGCGGGTCGTTGGTCGCTCACCGGTTAAAGACAGACAGCCTTCGCTCGTTTGGTAAGGCCCCGATTTTTTTATGATTTGGGGGTTGATCATCGGGATGGCGAGCGGCCCCATTTGAACCACGATGATCCGTTTATTGACCCCAATCATGTTGGCGGCCATCCCCACGCAGTTTGCCTGGTTGGCGGCGAGGGTGTCCAGTAAGTTGGTAATGACGGCACGGTCGCTGCGACTAGCCGGTTGGGCGGGAGTCTGTAAAGCGGCGGGATCGTGGACAACTGGTTTAATCATTTTTTTCCTCCGTATCTGGTTATGTGAATGCCCTTATTATAGAAGTCGCCGGCCGATATACGCAAGTCCGGTTCGTAAAGTGGCATACCAAAAGTTTCAAAATGTTATCTAAAGTCCGTAAGGTTCGTTAGAATCGAAGTGGATTCTTTTTCAGTTAGTGGGGACGTTTGTTAGCTTAAGTTAAATTGACAATTGAGTCGCAGCGCTGGTTTTTACGCCACGGATTGTGCAAAATGGGAAGCTAATTAATAAGAACTAATTAAGTAACGGAAGGTGACTAAGATGACGAAAGGGGCAGTAAACGCAACGCTCTGCGCGCCGGTGGCGGGGCAGTTGAACGCACTGACAACGATCGATGACCCAGTATTTTCAAAGGGACTGATGGGGGTGGGGTTTGCCATTGACCCGACGGACGGTGCGATCCACGCACCGGTGAGTGGTCAAATTACCATGGTTGCTGAGACTAAGCACGCCGTGGGGATTCACACGGCCAGCGGTTTGGACGTCTTACTGCATTTGGGTATCGACACGGTGGAACTCGCCGGCGCGCCGTACGAATTAGCGGTGAAGGCGAACGACCAAGTGATCGCGGGACAGCCAATCGTCACAATGGACCTAGCCGCCGTGAAAAAGGCGGGAAAAGCAACCACGGTCATTACCGTCATTACCAACACGCAGGCCCTGCACTTGCAAATTTTCCTGAAGGCTACGGGGGTCACGGTCAATGCTAACGACGTGGTCGCAGTGGCAACCAACCCGGAAGTTGCGCTTAGCTCGGCCGACGACGTGGTCAGTACGGACGACGCTATCGCCGTCGCTGCCACACCGGCAAGTGAAGCCAGTGCGGTTGGCGACGGGCAGTATGATCAATTAGCGCACGATATTATTCAGGGCGTTGGTGGTGCGGTCAACGTGAATAACCTGATCCACTGCATTACCCGGTTACGGTTTTACCTTAAGGATGAAGCCAAAGCGCAGACGGCTAAAATTGAAAACTTAGACGGTGTAATCGACGTCACTAAAGCGGCTGGTCAGTACCAGGTCGTTATTGGTCCGGCCGTTAGCGACGTGTACGACGCGGTGATTGGCCAACTAGGTCCGCAGTACGCCGGTGACGGGGCGGCCACGACGCAACCGCTCCCCGCAAAAGACCAACCCACGACGCCGTGGGGCAAGGTCAAACAGGGGTTTAGTAGCCTGATTGGTGTGATGACCGCGTCAATGGTACCGGTTATCGGGATCTTAGCGGGTTCCGGGATCTTAAAGGGGATTCTGGCCGCGCTGACTGGTTTTAAGGTGTTGAGTACCACCAGCGGAACCTACATGGTGTTAAACGCGGTGGGGGACGCCACCTTTTACTTCTTGCCAATCATTTTAGGCTTTACGGCGGCTAAGAAGCTGGGATCTAATCCAATCGTACTGGCGGTTGTTGGGGGCATCCTCGTTTACCCGAACCTGATTCAGGCGGCGGGGAAAGCGGCCACCGCACAAATTACGGTCCTGGGATTACCGACCCACCTTGTGGCGTATTCGGCGTCGGTTTTCCCCATTATCGTAGCGGCCTGGCTTGGAAGCCACGTTGAAAAATGGCTCAAAAAGGTAGTTCCACTCGCGTTACGCAGCGTGTTTGTTCCCATTTTAGAAGCGCTGATCCTGGGCTTAGTTGTCTTGATCGTGGTGGGCCCCCTGATTACCGTAATTAGTCAGGGCTTAGCGAACGCTATTATTACGACTTATAACTTTAGTCCGGCACTTTCCGGGTTAGTTATCGGTGGCTTATACCAGACCATGGTGATCTTTGGGCTACACTGGAGTTTGATCCCCATCGTCATCAACGACCTGGCCACCAACGGCCACAGCTACCTTAACGCCCTCATTTCGGTGACGATGGTCGCTCAGGGTGGGGCGGTCTTAGCGGTTTTCTTAAAAACACGCAACAAAAAGTTGAAGGAACTGTCCTTAGCCGCAGCCGTTTCCGCGTTTTGTGGGGTGACCGAACCCGCCATTTACGGGGTCAACTTAAAGTACAAACGGGTCTTCATTGTGGGGAGCATCGCCGGTGCGCTCGGGGGACTCGTAGCGGGCCTACTGCGGGTCAACAATTACGCGTTATCCGGGTCCCTAATTGGTTTTCCGGCCTTCATTACCCCGGACGTTGGTATCGGGTCCAACTTTTACAGTTACCTGATCTCCCATTACGGTACGCTGCTCATTTCAACCGTTGCCGTCTACTTCCTAGGCTTTTCTGACAAAATGGTGACCAAAAAAGCGCCGGCTTCGGCCCCAACTGAATCGTAATCACCGATAATTTATTCCGTTTAACCAAAACCAAGCCATGACCCCTAACTGGGAATCATGGCTTGGTTTTTGCTTAGAGCTGCCTATTAGCTGTTTTAGGGGATCGCGCTGATGTTTTCTAGTTTAGCTGATAATTTCCGCCGTCCGGTCGGCCGCGATTGGGCTGGATCGCGGTGGACACAGCTTGAAGCCAAACACAGCCCGTTTGTCTTCAAGACTAGTCTTTCACTAGGCCGGGAAAATACCCCGACCAAGTGAAATTTCACCGCTGAGCCCATCGCACCATTCCCTCCCGGCTAAACTAGTCGTTGGCGCCGTGCAAAAAGGGTATATCTTGTTATTAATTAGTCACCAATTTAAAAATTGATGTTATGAAACTGAATGACCAATTATCAAAGTAATATTGTTCGCTGGATACGGAACTTCCGTAATCTAAATTTCAGAAGTTGTTGTCAAGAATAGAACTGCCGTTAAAACGCCAAAATCGTGTGACCAACGTGGCGCCAACGACCAATTGAAGCCGGAAGCGACAGCGCTGATGAGCTCAGTGGTGAAATTTGACTTACGGTCGGTTTTTTCGACCGTTATGTCAAAGGCCGAGGTTGGAGACCGGCGCGGGTTTCGGTGGGCTTCAACTCGTGCCCACCACGCTCCAGCTCAATCAGCGCCGAGCGGGAGGCGAGGATAACCACTAACTTAGAGAATATCAGCGCAAATTATTGGTGCAAGATTTCCTTAGTAACTCGGTTTAAATGCCGGGGTGAGACTTGATTTTTTTAGAGCAACGGCGTTAGTGGCTGGAATGTCACTGCGTTGCGCTGACCAGTTAGGATCCTTGGTTAATTTAATCGTCGTGTTGTTTTGGCGCATGGTCATCGTGTTGGCGCCATCCAAGTCGAGTTTGATGGGATGGTGGTCAACGACGGTCACGGTGGCCTGATTGTTGATCATTTTGATGGCGAAGCGGCCCCGAATCGTGTGCTGGTTTTGTCGAAATAACGCCATTTGATGGTGCGCGTTCAAATATAAACTGGTTGCCGGAGTTGGGCTGACCCAGCGACCGGCAAAATCCGTGGTGCTGACCCGTTGCACCGCCGTAATTGTTGAGTTAGTCGATTGAACCGTGCGGGTGGCACGGTTGGTAGCTGGTTGACAGCCGACTAGCAGTCCGGTCAAGCCAATGACCGCCCCGAATCCCCATAATTTTTGCATAAACAACCTCCTCCAACGTCTTAATTCCCGAATAAAGACATAACTTTCATTATAGCGAATAAGCCGGTTAAGTTAAACTGAAGGACCCG
The DNA here is from genome assembly GCF_003885105.1 of Lactiplantibacillus garii. GTDB lineage: Bacteria > Bacillota > Bacilli > Lactobacillales > Lactobacillaceae > Lactiplantibacillus > Lactiplantibacillus garii. The sequence goes on along the minus strand of NZ_QWZQ01000018.1, from coordinate 4,133 downwards.
CTTTTTTTACGGAGATTAGTTAGTTGAATAACTAGCGAGTTGCTTAACGATTAATTTCACACGATTAAACTTTGCCCCAAAATGGACTGAAAAAAGTTGAAAACTTGTGGTGGGGCCCCTAACTAGATGGTTAACAAGATTGATTAAAAATTCTATTTTTATATTGAAAATGTATTAAAAAATAATTTACCAATATTCGAACAATGCCATAACGTTGGTAGTAAGGACGTTTGCCCAACACAATTGAAATTAGGGCGCTAAAAGACCAATGGGCAATTTTAACAAAATGAGCTACTATATATAGTGCTTACTAAAACCAACAACACAATTGATTGTAGCGGTAACTTATCTTAAATATACATAAATTTGAAAAGTGGGGATACGCATGTTAACAACGCCGACAAGCGATATTTTAGATCAATTAAGGGCCCTACCCGTCGTTAAACGGGGCGGAACCCAAACCAAATTTCATCCTTATAAACTAAACTTTGTTTTAGCCCGATTATTAGATGACGTTCAGGACCAGCAAGACGTGAAGGAAGCCCTGGTCGCGCATTATCAAAACGCTGATGTGGTGGAGACGCGCGAATTACGGCCGGCCCTGATTGCGATTTTTAACGACTTAGGGTTAACGACCGCCGCTAAAAAGTACCAGGACTACTTTATCGCGGAACAGGAACGCTTCTCGGCGGCGACCAATGTTAAGGGCCGCATTGAAAAGTTGTTTAACCGGGACGCCGACGTGGTCCACGAAAACGCCAATAAAGATAGTACCGTTTTTAACACCCAACGGGACTTGGAAGCCGGGGCGGCTAGTCGGGCGCTGGGGCTTAAAATGCTCCCAGATATTGTGGCCAAGGCCCACTTACGCGGTGACCTCCACTGGCACGATCTGGACTATTCACCGGTGACCCCCGAAACGAACTGCTGCTTGATTGACTTTGACGGTATGTTCAAAAACGGTTATAAGATCGGTAATGCCGAGGTGGCGTCCCCCCGGTCCATTCAAACGGCAACTGCCCAAATGGCACAGATTATCGCAAACGTGGCCTCATTGCAGTACGGGGGCTGTTCAGCGAACCGGGTCGACCAATTGTTAGCGCCGTACGCGGAGATCAACTTCCAAAAGCACATGAAGGACGCCGAAAAGTGGGTCGCGGCTGATCAACGGGAAGCCTACGCCAAAACGAAGACGAAAAAAGATATTTACGACGCCATGCAGGCCTTAGAATACGAAATCAACACGTTGTACTCGTCACAGGGGCAAACGCCGTTTACGACCGTTAACTTTGGTCTGGGAACGAGTTGGATCGAACGTGAGATTCAGCGCGCCATTTTGAAGATTCGAATCAAGGGCCTTGGTAAAGAACGGCGTACGGCCATTTTCCCAAAGCTGATTTTTACCATTAAACGCGGCTTAAACTTAAATCCCGATGATCCCAATTACGACATTAAGGAATTGGCCATTGAGTGTTCCACCAAGCGGATGTACCCCGATCTTTTAATGTACGATAAAATCAAGGAACTGACGGGAAGCTTCAAGACGCCAATGGGCTGCCGTTCCTTCCTGCAAGGTTGGAAAGACGAAAATGGCAAGGAAGTTAACTCCGGCCGAATGAACCTGGGTGTGGTAACCGTTAACTTACCACGGATCGCCTTATCCGCTCACGGGGACCAGAAGCTGTTCTGGGAAATCTTTGAGGAACGGATGGCCACTTGTCACCAGGCCTTGGAATACCGGATCGAGCGGACTAAGCAGGCCAAGCCCGAAAACGCGCCGTTACTTTACATGTACGGTGCCTTTGGCAAACGCCTGCCGGCTGGCGGCAACGTTGACGACCTGTTTAAAAATGAACGGGCAACGGTCTCGCTCGGGTACATCGGTATCTACGAAGTTTGCACAACGTTCTTCGGCCCTAACTGGGAAACGGACGAACACGCCCTGACCTTTGCCGAGGACGTTGTGAAAGCCTTACGGGACAAGTGCGCCAAGTGGGCTAAGGAAAGTGGTTACCACTACAGTTTATATTCAACCCCGGCCGAATCTTTGACCGATACGTTCTGCCGTGACGACATTGCCAAATTTGGGAAGGTTGCCGACATTACGGATAAGGAATACTACACCAATAGTTTCCACTACGACGTGCGGAAGCACCCAACCCCGTTTGACAAGTTAACGCTGGAAGAACGGTTCCCACAGTACGCTTCGGGTGGCTTCATCCACTACTGTGAATACCCGAACTTGACCCAGAACCCGAAGGCCCTCGAAGCCGTCTGGGACTGGGCCTACGATCACGTCGGTTACCTCGGGACCAACACGGCGATCGACCAGTGCTTTAAGTGTGGGTTTAAGGGTGAGTTCAAAGCGACCGCCCGCGGGTTCGTGTGCCCCGAATGCGGCAACCACGACCCGAAATATTGCGACGTCGTTAAGCGGACGTGTGGTTACCTTGGTAACCCGCAACAACGACCAATGGTACACGGGCGTCACGTGGAAATCGCGTCCCGTGCTAAAAATATGTCTTCGGAGATGATTAAGAATGCCGCGCGCTACGAAAGGACCAAACAATCCGATGCCCAAAGAATGGCTGGCAGAGGAGTTAAGTGAGCAGTACGTTGCTGATTATAAGGCGTTTAACTTTGTCGATGGTGAGGGGGTACGCTGCAGTCTTTACCTGAGCGGCTGTCCGTTCCACTGTCCGGGCTGTTATAACGTGGCGGCGCAGAACTTCCACTACGGCCAACCGTATACTCAGGACCTCGAAGATCAGATCATTGAAGATTTGAGTCAGAATTACGTTCAAGGCTTGACGCTACTTGGTGGGGAACCGTTTTTGAACACCCAGGTGGGAATTCGAATTTGTGAACGGGTACGCCAAGAGTTTGGCCATACTAAGGATATTTGGTCGTGGTCGGGGTATACGTGGGACGAGCTGCAAAAGGATTCCGCGGATAAACTAAAGATGTTGTCGTTGATCGACATCCTAGTCGACGGCCGTTTCTTACAAGACAAAATGGATTTAAAACTTCAATTTCGGGGCAGTTCTAACCAACGGATCATTGACGTACCCAAATCCTTAGCGAGTGGTAAAGTCGTTATTTGGGATAAGTTAGTGCGTTAGAACGGCAGAACGGTTATAATTAAATTAATCAGTACGGTGGCGCTTTCATTAGTGCTGCACTAGTAATTAATTGATAACTACCATGAGAATTGAACAGTGATTTTAAAAAGCAAAAACACCATCAAAAAAACTGGGTTGGAGCAACGGCTCCGGCCCAGTTTTTTATCAGAATGGTTTAGAGAGGATCGAGTCACCATGTTAACGATTATTAAACGATTTCAGACCCGCTATTTCCACTTTTGGGACCGGTTAAACGTTCTGCGCGCGGGAATTTTAGGCGCCAACGACGGCATTATTTCCGTTTCCGGAATTGTCCTGGGTGCGGTGGGGGCCAATTTAAGTAATCAGACGTTGTTTATTAGCGGTATTTCGGGAATGTTGGCCGGTGCTTGTTCCATGGCCGGCGGTGAATACGTGTCGGTCAGTGCCCAAAAGGACGTCCAACTTAGCCGGCTGAACGCCCAGGTAACCGCGGAAGCGCGTCAATCCGCGGAGTACCAAACTAAAATTGAAGAAATTGACCTTTTAAGTCCACTGCACGCGGCGGCCATGTCCTTTATTTCCTTCATTTTGGGGGCCTTGATCCCGCTACTGGCAATCAGTTTGTCCTCACCAGCTTGGCGGTTAACCAATACGTTGGTTGCCATGGCAATCGCCCTAACGCTTAACGCGACGGTGAGTGCGCAACGGGGTGCCATCCCGGTTTACAAGGTTATTTTGCGGAATATCATGATTGGTATTTTAACGGGAACGGTGACTTACGTGATGGGGACGTTACTGGGTGGCGCAGTTTAATTTCGAAAAATGGGGTGCCCCCCTCGAAATCTGGGCGTGAAGTCGGTATAATCGAGTAGGCGTAATGTTTAAAAAAATAAACACAAAAAACTGATGAACAAGTTAGAAAGGATATACTCCTCTTTGGGTAGACAAGCAAATAATCAAAGCTTGCCTACCTAAGGAGGAGTTTTTCTATGGGCAAAAAAGGTTCTCGCTATACGATTAAAGAGAAGT